>JAHBWC010000182.1 GCA_019637225.1 Labilithrix sp. | reverse complement strand
AAGAAGATGGCGATCTGGATCCTCGGCGGCGGCGTCCCGAAGAACTACACGCTCCAGGGCGAACCGCTGCTCGACCAGATCCTCGGCGTGCCGACGCACGGCTTCGACTTCGACGTGCAGTTCTGCGTCGATCCGGTCGACAACGGCGCGCTCAGCTCGTGCCCGGCGGGGGAGGGGCACACCTGGGGCAAGGTCTCGGCGGAGAGCGTGCAGTACGGATCGATGTACGTGCACTGCGACGTCACGGCGGTCTTCCCGTGGCTGACGTACGCGCTGCTCTCCGACGCGCGCGTCCACCGGAAGCCCCGCAGGCTCTACGACGTGCGCGAGGTCGCGGTCGCGAACCTCCAGCGCGAGATCGTGAAGCGGAAGAAGAAGCTGCTCGAGACGGTGAAGTTCGATCTTCCGAAGAAGAAGACGAGCAAGAAGGCGAGCCAGAAGAAGACGAAGAAGCGCGCGACGGCCCCGGCGCGTCGCTGAGCGCGCGATCGCTCGACGCGGGCGAGCGGGCCCGCGTCGCGTCGCTACTCGAAGCCGATGGCGACGAGCATCTCGAACATCGCGAGCGTCGCGTCGGGGGTCGGGTAGTCGAACGCGAGGCCGGCGCGCGCGCGCGTCCTCGGCCGTCCCAAGGCGTCGACCTCGTCCGTGGACCCGAGCGGATGAGCCCAGGCGACGACGGCGCTGAGGACGAGCGGGTCCCAGAGGGTCGGGGTCGCGAAGGCGATCGTCACGCGCTCTCCGGCGGTGAGCGGCTCATCCGTCTCGACGCCCGCTCCGGCGAGGTGGAGGTCGACGACGTGCGCCGAGCGCTCCCAGCCGCCGCGCTCCGAGCGGAGGACGACGCCGAGTCGCACGGCTCTGCGCCCGTGAGCGCGGAAATGCGGAGTGCCTTGGTCGGCGCCGGAGGAGTGGAACGAGGCAGGCGGCACGACGGCGGCACAACGATATCACGAGGTCCGCGCGGGCGCGCACTCCAACGGGGCGCGCTCCGCGACGGACCGTTCCGGGCGTCGTCAGGCACAACCACTGGGCTCGATTTTCCGAGCCCGCGAGCGTCGCAGGTTGGCGTTTTTCGAGAGGCCTCGGCTAGGATGGACTCCGCAGCGTCCGGGCGACAAACGTCAGGCGTCGAGAGCACGAATGAGCCAAGACACGCGCAAGGACAAACGCGCCAAGGTCGTCAGCCTGAACGTTCGCTACAAGAGCGCGACGGTCGACGAGTTCATCGAGAACCATTCGCACGACGTGAGCAAGGGAGGCATCTTCGTCAAGACGCCCACCCCGTTCCCGCCGGGGACCCTGCTCAAGTTCGAGATTCGGCTCGCCGGCGACAAGAGCGTCATCTCGGGTGTCGGGCGCGTCGTGTGGAAGCGCGAGCCCACGCAAGCTGCCTCCGAGAAGCCCGCCGGGATGGGCGTGAAGTTCATCAAGATCGACGACGCCTCGCGCGCCGTGATCGACAAGCTCATCGCGCAGAAGGCCGACGCCGGGAGCGCCTACACCTCCGATCCGGCTGCGCTCGAGGACGAAGCGAAGGGGCCGGCCGGCCAGCCGACCACCCTCCGAGGGATCCCTGCGGCTCCGCCCGTCGG
>JAHBWC010000181.1 GCA_019637225.1 Labilithrix sp. | reverse complement strand
TTGCCCTCGGTGAGCGTCCCCGTCTTGTCGAACGCCACCGTCGTTGCGCCCCCGAGCGCCTCGAGCGCGTCGGCATCCTTCACGAGCACGCCGGCGTGCGCGCCGGTGCCGATCGCGACCATGATCGACATCGGCGTCGCGAGCCCGAGCGCGCACGGGCACGCGATGATCAGCACCGACACCGCGCTGACGAGCGCGTGGGCGACGCGCGGCTCCGGCCCGGCGAGGTACCAGACCGCGAACGTGCCGGCGGCGGTCAAGAGGACGGCCGGGACGAACCAGGCGCTCACGCGATCGACGAGGCGCTGCACGCGCGCGCGAGAGCGCGCCGCCTCGCCGACCATGGCGACGATCTTCGCGAGGAGCGAGTCGCTGCCCACCCGTTCGACCCGCATCACGAGCCCGCCGTCGACGTCGAGCGTCCCGCCGGTGACGGGGTCGCCCTCGCCCTTCTCGACCGGGAGCGGTTCGCCCGTCAGCATCGACTCGTCGACCGACGCGCGACCCGAGATCACGACGCCGTCGGCCGGCACGCGCTCGCCCGGCCGCACGCGCAGCCGATCGCCGGCGACGACCTCTTCGATCGGAACGTCCTCTTCGCCGCCGTCGGCGCGGAGCCGCCGCGCGGTCTTCGGCGCGAGCTGGAGCAGGGCGCGGATGGCGCCCGACGTCCTGCTACGCGCGCGGAGCTCCATGACCTGGCCGAGGAGGACGAGCACCGTGATGACGGCCGCGGCCTCGTAGTAGACCGGCGCGCCCCCGTGCGTCCGCGTCGCCGCGGGAAACGCGCCCGGCGCGAACGTCGCGACGAGGCTGAAGACGAACGCCGCGCTCGTCCCGAGCGCGATCAGCGTGAACATGTTGAGCGAGCGGTGGCGAACGGACTCGATCGCGCGGACGAAGAACGGCGAGCCGCCCCAGAGGACGACCGGCGCCGCCAAGACGAGCTCGATCCAGGCGAGACGCTCGGCGCCGATCGCGTGGCGCACCGGATCGCCGGGGATGAGATCCGACATCGCCAGCAAGAACAGCGGGATCGTCGCCGCCGCCGAGATGACGAACCGCCGCTCCACGTCGGCGAGCTCGGCCTTCGCCGCGGGGTCCTCCTCGGCGCTCACGGTCTTCGGCTCGAGGGCCATCCCGCACTTCGGGCAGCTGCCCGGGCCGAGCTGCTCGACCTCGGGGTGCATCGGGCAGGTGTACTCGGCCGCGGCCTCCGCGGCCGAGGGAGGCGCGGCGGGCCGGGGGCTCAGGTACGCGTCCGGGTTCGCGCGGAACTTCTCGAGGCAGCGCGGGTTGCAGAAGAAGTACGACGCGCCGGCGTGCTCGAGTCGATGCTTCGCGGTCGCGGGAGCCACGGTCATCCCACAGACGAGGTCCTTCACGCGCGCGTCGGGCGCAGGGGCGGGCGAAGCCGCGGCGTCGCGGCCTGAGCAGCACGGTTCATGCGTGGTGGACATCGGTGTCTCCTGTCCTGCAGACGCAGGACCACCGCCACCATTACACCGAGGTCGAGCGTCTTGCCCGTCCGCTTCGCTGCAGCTCTCTCCGCACGAGGTTCACACGGGCGTCACCGCCTGCCCGCCGAGGCGATCGCACAGGACCTCGGCCTCCGGCGCGGCGACGCCGAGCCACGCATAGAGCCGCCGCATCGCGCGCGAGACCACCGGCGCGGCCGCGCGGACCTTCACCCGCGCTCCGGCGATCGCCGCGGCCCGTCGCATCGCCTCCGCGATCTCCATCCGCTCGGACGGCACCCCGACCGATGCGCCGCGGAGCTCGTTCCATAGGAGGGCCGCACGGATCGATCGCGCGAGCGCCGCCCGCGACGT
>JAHBWC010000180.1 GCA_019637225.1 Labilithrix sp. | reverse complement strand
CCCGCGCTCCGTCACGCGCGTGCAGATGCGCGTGCGGCTCCTCCGCGACGCGCAGTCGAGCGACGAGAAGAAGCGCACCCAGGCGATCCAGATCCTCAAGTTCATGAACGAGAAGGGCGCGCTCATGGCGCTCAAGGCCGAGCAGGGCCCGTCGCAGGAGATGGCGCGCCAGGCGTTCTTCGAGCTCATGAACCCGAAGATGTCGACCGACGCGATCCCCGAGGCCCAGGCCGGCTCCGGCGGCTCGGGCGGGAACGTCGTTCCTCCGCGCTGACGGGAGAGGCGCGAGCGATGCGCGTCTTGCCGGCGGTCTTCTCCTCCTCCGTGCTGTGCGCCGCATTTGCGGCGTGCGGCCCGTCGTCGCCTGCGGCGGCGCCGGGCGCGAACGTCGTCGCGAAGAACCTCTCGGCGTCCGACGGCGTCGTCGTCACCGCGGGCTGCACGCCCACGGGACCGGAGCTCTGCTTCAACGCCAACGACGACAACTGCAACGGCGTCATCGACGAGGGCTGCGGCGTCGGCACCGGCGTGCTGCAGTTCATGATCGCGTGGGGCGACAGCCCCGCCGACGTCGATCTGAGCGTGATGGACCCGAACCTCGCGCGCGTCACGAAGGGCAGCCGCAGCACGCCGTCGGGCCTGCTCCTCGAGAAGAACTGCCCCGACGACGGCTGCCACCAGCAGAACGCGGAGAACGTCTACTTCGACGGCGCCGAGCCGCTCAGGGGGCGCTACGTCGTCGAGGTGAAGCTCGTCGATCCCCGCAACGCCGAGCTGCCCGTGAAGGTGCACCTGTCGGCGCGCGTCGGCAGCCGCACGTGGGCGATGGACCTCGCGCTCTCGCCCGGCCAGGGGCAGGACAGGCAGGGCTTCTCGTTCGAGCTGTGAGCGCCGCGGGCGTCGTCCTGACGCCCGACGCGGCCGAGCGCGCCGACGTCACGCGATGGCGTGCGGCGCGTGTCGCGACCGCTCAGGGGACGCGGGTGATGCGCACGTCGTCGAGGTACATGCACTCGCCGGCGACCGACGAGTCGAACTCGATGCGGACCTCGACGTTGCGTCGCGTCGAGACCGTGCTGACGTGCTCGATGCGCGTCCAGCTCGCGCCGAACGGATGATCGGACGACACGCCGTTGGACGAGACCTTGCAGACGCCGCTCCCCGAGTCGCGTTGCACCCACGCCTCGACCTTCCAGGTGCCGGGATCGACCGCCGGGTACGTCCGCGCGATGCGCCCCTTCGCCGACGGCGCCTCGAAGCAGATCTCGCACGACTTCGAGCCCGTGCGACCGGGCGAGCCCGCCTTCGCCTGGCCGCGGTCGACGAGCCACGGAGCGCAGCTCGTATCGGCCTCGAAGCTGTCCTCCGAGAGCACGACCGGCGCGGCTTCGCCGTCGCTCCCGGCGTCGGTCTCGTCCGTCGGCTCGTCTGAGCTGTCCGGCTTGTCCGGCACGGACGGTTGCGGCGCACCGGCCTCCGCGTCCGAGGTCGGCGCTCCCGCGTCGTCCGAGCGCGGCTCGTCGAAGCCGTCGAGCGGGGTGAGGAGGGTGCAGCTCGTCACGATGCAAGCGGCGATCGCGATCGAGGCGTATGGCGCTCGCACATCACGAGCGTACCGCGCACGGGCGGCGTGCTCGCAAGTCTTCTCGGAGAGCGCGCGGCGAAAGGTGATCCGGGGTGGCATCTCCGGCGGGCTCGCGCCGGCCGACCGTAGGAACGCCGGCGGGGCGACGAGGGCCAACCGTCAGCGCGGCGGCTCGGTCATGAACGGGCCCGCGCCCGCTTCCGGGTTGGGTGACAGCGAGCTCGCCGAGAACGGATTCGGCTCGGTCATGAACTGGCCGGCGCCGGCCTCGAGCCCCTGCGTCGG
>JAHBWC010000018.1 GCA_019637225.1 Labilithrix sp. | reverse complement strand
ATCCTCGGCAAGCCGGCGTTCGCGCCCGACGAGATCGCCCGGCTCCGGCGCGAGACGGCCGCCGAGCTCGTCGAGGCGCGCGACAGCGACCGCGCGCTCGCGAACCTCGCCTTCCGCCGCGCGCTGTTCGCGGGGCACCCGTACGCGCGCTCCGCCGCCGGCCGCCCTTCGTCGATCGCCGGCATCGAGCGCGACGACGTCGTCGCGGCCTACGAGAAGCACTTCGTCCGCGGCGATCTGGTGATCGGCTTCGCCGGCGCGGTCACGGAGGACGAGGCCAAGCGCCTCGGCGCCTCGCTCGCGGCCTCGGTGCACGAGGGACCGCGCGTCGCCATGGCGCCGCCGGAGCCCGAGAAGAAGGAGGGGCGCCGCCTCGTCTTCGTCGACAAGCCGGAGCGGACCCAGACGCAGACGCTCATCGGGAGCCTCGGCACGTGGCCGCACGATCCCGATCACGTCCCGCTCGTCACCGCCACCGCCGTCCTCGGCGGGACGTTCACGTCGCGGATGATGCGCGAGATCCGGAGCAAGCGCGGCTGGTCGTACGGCACGAGCGCCCGCCTTTCGATCGAGCGCCGCCGTCACGCCTTCACGATGTCGGCGGCGCCGGGCGCGGCCGACTGCGCGCCGTGCGTCGAGCTCGAGCTGTCCTTGCTCGAGGACTTCGTGGCCAAGGGCATCACCAAGCGTGAGCTCGGCTTCATCAAGAACTACCTCGTGCGCTCCTACGCGTTCGAGGTCGACACCTCGCCGAAGCGCCTCGGCCAGGCCGTCGAGACCGAGCTGCTCGAGCTGCCCGCCGACTACCACACGCGCTACGTCGACCACGTGCGCGAGGTCACGCTCGAGAGCGCCAACGCGGCGACGGCGACGCGGCTCTCCGCCAAGGACGTCGTCGTCATCGTCGTCGGTACGGCCGCCGACACGCTCGACGCCGTACAGAAGAAGATCCCCGACCTCGCGTCGACCGACATCGTCCCGTTCGACGCCGACTGAGAGCCGCGCGCGTGGACACCGTCTTCGTCAGCGGTCCCCTGCTCGGTGACGCGCTCGAGGCGCTCCGCGAGGCGCCGTTCGAGGTGGTGTTGGACGAGGGCGGCGTCGGCTCGGACGCGTTCGCGGCCTCGGCCGATCGCGTCCGCGGGATCGTCACGCTGATCACCGATCGCGTCGACGCCGCGCTGCTCGCGCGGACGCCTCGCCTCGCGATCGTCGCCAACGTCGCGGTCGGCGTCGACAACGTCGATCTCGAGGCGTGCCGGGCGCGCGGGATCGTCGTCACGAACACGCCCGACGTCCTCACCGAGGCGACGGCGGACCTCGCGTTCGGGCTCCTCATCGACGCGGCGCGGCGCATCTCGGAGGGAGACCGCCTCGTGCGCGCCGGCGGCTGGGAGCGGTGGACGCCGACGTTCCACCTCGGGCAACGCGTGCACGGGATGAAGCTCGGCATCGTCGGCTTCGGCCGGATCGGCAAGGCGGTCGCGCGCCGCGCGCGCGGGTTCGGGATGCACGTCGGCTACACCCAGCGACGGCGAGAGCCGGAGGCGCTCGAGCGTGCCCTCGGGGCAACCTGGGTGCCGTCGCTCGACGAGCTCTGCGCGACGTCGGACGCGATCACGATCCACGTGCCGCTGACGCCCGAGTCGCGGCATCTCTTCGACGCGAAGCGGCTCGCCGCGATGCGTCCGGGCTCGATCCTCGTCAACACCGCGCGCGGCGCCGTCGTCGACGAGGCCGCCCTCGCCTACGCGCTCGAGCACGGGCCGCTGGCGGCCGCCGGGCTCGACGTGTTCGAGCGCGAGCCCGCGGTGCACCCGGCGCTCCTGGCTCGCGAGAACGCCGTCCTCGCGCCGCACATCGGCAGCGCCGACCGGGAGACGCGCGAGGCGATGGCGTCGCTCGCCGCCGCGAACGTCATCCGCGTCCTCTCGGGCCAGCCGCCGCTCACGCCGCTCGTCTGAGCGGCCCGGACGCCGGCGAGCGCGGCGAAGCGGCGCGCGGAGACGATCCGCGCGCGCCTCGCGGTCGCCTGCGAGGCCCGCAGGCGCGTCACGCCGGGCGCTTCGCCAGGACCTCGGCGAACTTCGTGTCGTACGCGCCCGCGCGAAACTCCTCGCTCGCGAAGAGCTTGCGGAGGAAGGCGACGTTGGTGGTCGCCGGCGCGATGACCGTCGCCGCCAGCGCGCGATCGAGCTCGTCGATCGCACGGTCGCGCGTCTCGCCCCAGGCGACGACCTTCGCGATCATCGGATCGTAATACGGCGTGATCTTGCTCCCGGCCTTCACGCCGGACTCGACGCGGAGCGCGCGCGACTGCACCTCGCCGGCGCCGCCGGCCCAGACGAGCTCGTCGATCGGGCCGGGCTTGGGGATGAAGCCCTTCGCCGGATCCTCCGCGTAGATGCGGGCCTCGATCGCGTGCCCGCTCCGGACGACGCTCGACAGATCGGGCAGCTTGTCGCCGGCGGCGACGCGGAGCTGCAGCTCGACGAGGTCGAGACCGGTGACCATCTCGGTGACGGGATGCTCGACCTGGAGGCGCGCGTTGACCTCGAGGAAGAAGAGGTTTCCCTGATCGTCGGCGATGAACTCGCACGTCCCGGCGCCGACGTAGCCGACCTTCTTCACCACGCGGAGCGCCGCGTCGTAGAGATCCGCCCGGCGCTTCTCGCCCTCGGCGCCGGCGAAGAACGACGCCGGAGACGGCGACTCCTCGACGATCTTCTGGTGGCGCCGCTGCACGCTGCACTCGCGCTCGCCGAGCGCGAACGCCTGACCGTGCGTGTCGCAGAAGACCTGGACCTCGATGTGCCGCGGCTGGGCGACGTAGCGCTCGAGGTAGACGCGCGCGTCGGCGAAGCTCGCCTTGCCGCGATCGGAGCAGGACTTGAGCGCGCGCTCGACGCCGGTCTCGTCGGCGACGACCTGCATCCCGATGCCGCCGCCGCCGCCGACCGCCTTGACGACGATCGGGTAGCCGACCTTGGCCGCGATCGCCTTCGCGTGCGCGACGCCCTCGGCGGTGTCGATCGCGATCGGCTCGTCGGTGCCGGGCACCGGGCTCGTCCCGGCAGAGAGCGCGACGTGGCGCGCCTTCATCTTGTCGCCGAACGCGTCGAGCGTGTCGGGCGACGGGCCGATGAAGACCGCGCCCGCCTCGGCGACGGCGCGCGCGAACGCCGACTTCTCGCTGAGGAAGCCGTATCCGGGGTGCACGGCCTTCGCGCCGGTCTTCTTCAGCGCGCCGAGGATCGCCTCGACGTTCAGGTACGAGTCCTTCGCGGGCGCGGGTCCGACGAGCACGGCCTCGTCGGCGTCGGAGACGTGCGGCGCGTCCGCGTCGGCCTCCGAGTAGACGGCGACGGTCGCGATGCCGAGGCGCTTGCAAGTGCGGATGACGCGGCGCGCGATCTCGCCACGGTTGCAGACGAGGACCTTCTCGAAGGGCATGGTTGGCCCGAGATAGCACGCTCGGGAGCGCGCGGTCACGCCGGCTCCGTCGCCCGCGCGCACGAGCTCGCTCAGTGGAAGTCGCGGCTCGTGCTCGCGAGCCGCGGGATCTTCTCGTCGAGCAGCTCGAGCCGCTCGGCGACGACGTAGACGACGCTCTGGGGCGCGTCGGGGTTCGGCGCGCTCGGGACGCGTCCCTCGACGGGGCGCTCGTCGCTCCGCTCGATGCGTCCGTGGACGACGAGGAGCCGCGCCGTCGTCGCGACGTGGTGGAACTTCTCGAACACCTTCGCCCAGACGACGACGTTCAAGAAGCCGTGCTCGTCCTCGGCGGTGATGAAGACCACGCCGCTCGCCGTCCCGGGGCGCTGGCGGCACGTGACGAGGCCCGCGACGGTCACGCGCGCCCCGGAGCGCAAGCTCATCACGTCACGCGACGACTTGAAGCGCTTCGGGAGCGACGTCCGCAGGAGCTTCATCGGATGGTCCGCGATCGACACGCCCGTGCGCTCGTAGTCGAGGACGAGCTGCTCGGCGCGCGTCATCGGTCGGAGGCGTGGAGCGCGCTCGCCCGAGGCCTTGCCCTCGAAGAGATCGGTCCCGCGCGGCGCCACGACGTGCCAGATCGCCGCGCGGCGCGCGCTCGGATGCCCGTCTCCGCCGGCGAGGACGTCGAGCGCGCCGGACTCGGCGAGCGCCATCGACGCCTTCTTGTCGAGCCTGGCGCGGAGGACGACGTCCTCGACGCTCGTGAACGCCTGCGCGTCGCGCGCGCGCTCGATGCGACGGCCGGCGTCTTCGCCGAGGCCCGCCACGAGCCGGAGGCCGAGGCGGATCGCCGTGCCCTTCGCCGTGGGCGCGCGGCGCACGCACGTGCAGTCCCAAGAGCTCGCGTTCACGTCGAGCGGCAGGAGCTCGACGCCGTGGCGCTGCGCGTCCTGGAGCAGCGTCGACGGCGAGTAGAAGCCCATGGGCTGGCTGTTGATCAGCGCCGCCGCGAGCTCGGCCGGGTAATGCACCTTGAGCCACGCGCTCGCGTAGACGAGGAGCGCGAAGCTCGCGCTGTGCGACTCGGGGAAGCCGTACTCGGCGAAGCCGTGGATCTGCTGGTAGAGGCGCTCGCCGAACTCCTCGGGGATCCCGCGCTCGCGGAAGCCCGCGAGCAGACGACCGCGGTGCTTCTCGAGGGAGCCGGTCTTGCGCCACGCGGCCATGTCGCGCCGCAGGCGGTCGGCCTCGCCGCCGCTGTAGCCCGCGCCGGCGATCGCGATCTGCATCACCTGCTCCTGGAAGAGCGGGACGCCGAGCGTCCGCTCGAGGATCGGCTGGAGGAGCGGGTGCGGCGGCGCGTGGCTCTCCTCGCCGGTCCGCCGCCTCAGGTACGGATGCACCATGCCGCCCTGGATCGGACCGGGCCGCACGATCGCCACCTCGATCACGAGATCGTAGAACGTGCGCGGGCGGAGCCGCGGGAGCATCGCCATCTGCGCGCGGCTCTCGATCTGGAAGACGCCGACCGTGTCCGCGTCGCAGAGCGCGTCGTAGACGGCCGGGTCCTCGGCGGGGATCCTCGCGAGGCGCTCGATCGCCGTCCCGTTGACGATCTCGGGGAGCGCATAGCCCGCGCTCCCCGAGGGGCCCGGCTGTCCGGCGGCGTCGCGGACGAGATCGAGGCACCTCCGGATCGCGGCGAGCATCCCGAGGCCGAGGACGTCGATCTTGAAGAAGCCGAGCGTGTCGATGTCGTCCTTGTCCCACGGGATGATCGTGCGCTTGTCCATCGTCGCCGGCTCGATCGGCGCCACCTCGGTGAGCGGCGCGGCCGAGAGCACGAAGCCGCCGACGTGGATCGACAGGTGCCGCGGGAAGCCCTGGATCGCCCGCGCCATCACGAGCGTCTGGCGGACGCGCGGATCGCTCGCCTCGAAGCCGATCGCCCGGAGGCGCGACTCGCTGACCGCGCCGACGCCGTCCCACCACGAGACGACCCCCGCCAGCCGATCGACCTGCTCGAGCGAGAAGCCGAAGACCTTGCCGACCTCGCGGAGCGCGCTCTTCGATCGGTACGAGACGACCTCGCAGACCATCGCCGCGCGCTCGCGCCCGTAGGTCTCGTAGATCTCCTGGATGACCTCCTCGCGGCGCTCGTGCTCGAAGTCGACGTCGATGTCGGGCGGCTCGCGGCGCTCCGCGGAGAGGAAGCGCTCGAAGAGCATGTTGGATCGCGCCGGATCGACCGCGGTGATCCCGAGGCAGAAGCAGACCGCGCTGTTCGCGGCGCTGCCGCGTCCCTGGCAGAGGATGTCGCGGCGGCGCGCCATGTCGATGACGGCGCGGACGCTGAGGAAGTACGGCGCGACCTCGAGCTTGTCGATGAGCGCGAGCTCCTTTTCGATCTGCGCCGCGACCTTCGCCGGGATCGCCTCGCCGTAGCGCGCGTGCGCGCCCTCGTAGGTGAGCCGCCGGAGAGCGTCCTGGGCCGTCTCGGGCCGCTCGTCGGCGCTCTGCCCCTCGGGACGCCGGAAGTCGCGGTGCACGAGGTCCGCGATCTCGTAGGGGAAGCGGTACGCGAGCTCCTTCATCGAGAAGCGGCAGCGATCGGCGATGAAGCGCGCGCGCGCGATCCACTCCGGGTGGAGGGAGAAGAGGCGCGTGATCTCCTCCTCGCTCTTGAGGTGAGCCTCGACGTTCGGCCCGAGCTCCCGCCCGGCCTCGTCGAGCGTCTTGCCTTCACGGATGCAGTGGAGGACGTCGAGCACGGGCTTGTCGCCCGGACGCGCGTAGAGCACGCGGTTGTTCGCGCAGATCGGGAGGCCGTAGGTGCGCGCCGTGGCGAGCGCACGGGCGACGCGGACACGGTCCTCGCCGTCCTTGTGGAGGTGCACGGGGACCGAGAGGCGCGGGCCGAACGCCCGCACGAGGCTCGGTCCCGAGGTCTCGGTGAAGAGCGCGGCGTCGGCGAGCGCCCAGAGGCCCTCGGCGTGGGCGCAGACGAACCCGAGCGGGACGCCGGCGAACGTGTTGCGGGGGAGCTCCTCTTCGTCGAGGTTGTCGGTGCGCCGGGTCGGAAGCGACTTCGGGTGCCGGTGGTGGCTCTCCGTGAGAATTTTGCAGAGGTTCGTGTAGCCGGCGTGGTCCTCGACGAGCACCGTGATCGTCGAGGGCTTCTGGGGGATCTCCGGCACGCCCTCGAGGCCCTCCCGCTCGAGCGTGAGCTCGCAGCCGACGACGACGCGGACGCCGTGCTTCGCGGCTTCTTCGCACGCGCGGACGATGCCGTAGAGGCCGTCGCGATCGGCGATCGCGATCGCGTCGTAGCCGAGCTCGGCGGCGCGGTGCACCATGACCTCGGGCGGCGTCGCTCCCGAGAGGAAGCTGAAGCTCGTGCGCGCGGAGAGCTCGACGTAGCGGCTCGTCCGCGCCTCGATCGTGCGGCGAAGCGCGGCGAGCTCCCGCGTCACGCCCGCGGCCTCTTCGTCGAAGGGCATGCGCGTCGACGGGTCGATGCGTATCCGAGGCGACATCGCGCTTCGCCTCGCTCAGTCGAACCAGCCGCGCACGCGCATCGCGCCGGTCGCGCGGTCGATCTCGATCCACGCGGCGCCGTCGTCGGTCCAGGCCTGGACGTAGTCGACGGCGCCCCGCTTCGCGTTCGCGGCGCCGGGGGCCGACGCCGGCGCGGTCTTCCACCACGCGACGGACTCGACACGCGAGAGGTGCCGCGTGACGCGGACGTCCTCGCGCGCGACCGGGCGCGGCTCGGCGAGGAGACGGGTGGGCTCGGGCACGCTCGAGAGCGCGCGCCGCTTCCTGCCGGCGCTCCGCGTCGCCTGGAGACGCCCGCCGTCGCGAGCGTCCCGCGCGGGCGTCTTGAACGGCACGAGGCGCGAGCGCTCTTCGGGCACCCAGCTGTCGCCGAGGACGAGCGCGGAGACCGCCTCGGGCCCGAGATCGGCGACGAGCTCGGCCACGAGCCGGGGCAGCGTCCGCTCGGCCTTCGGCTGCGGCTCGAAGAGCGAGAGCGCCGCCGCCCGCTTGTGAACGAGGACGGGGGCGCGGAGCTTCGCGCCGAGCACGGGGGCGCCGAGGACGAGCCGCTCGATCTTCGGGCGGAGCGCGGCGAGGAGATCGCCCGCGGTCGAGAGCGGCGCGGGCAGCTCGAGCTCGACGAGCGAGACGTCGATCTTCGCGCGCCGGCCCTCGTCGTTCGAGGCATCGAGCGGACCCTCGCCGGGGCGACCGGCGGGGAGCGGCGCCCGCAGCGCGGTCGACTCGCGGAGCATCGCCGCGTCGAGGTGGAGCTCGAGCTCGAGCCGCGACGCCGCGACGGCGCGACCTTGCAAGCGCGCCGCGAGCCGATCGGTCAGCGTCTTCGCGACGAAGGTGAGCGCCTGCGTCCCCTCGACGCCGTACTCGAGCGCGGCCTCTTCCTCCGGGATCTCGGGCGGGAGGTAGGACGCGAGCGGCGCGCGATCGTCGCCGTCGACGAGGGAGAGGACGTCGCGCGCGCGCGCGCCGAGGCGCGTCCCGAGGCCCGCGCGAGGGAGGGCCCGCATCTCCTCGACGGTGCGAACGCCGATCTTCGCGAGCCAGCGCACGTCCTCGGGGGGCAGCGGCAGCGCGCCGACCGGGAGCGGCGCGATGGCCCGGGCGTTGTCGCCCGGGCGGACGACGATCGGCTCGAGCTCGGAGAACGCGCTCCTCGACGGGGCTCGTCGCTCGCCGGATCCTGCTCGACCGAGCGAAGGCGTCGCCGGGGCGTCGCGTCCTCGAGACGCGCGCCGGCGCAGCGAGCCGAGGGCCGCGCGCGCCGCGGACTCGGCCGACGCCCGCGCGAGCATCGCGGCGACGCGCGGGCCGTCGGCGATCGCGACGGCGCACGTATGACCGAGCGACGCGATCACCCCGGCGAGGCGCGAGGCGAGGATCGTCTCGCCGTCGAAGATGGACGCCGTCGAGCGCGGCGCGTGCAGGTGAGCGCAGCCGGTCACGTCGATCCACACGACGTCGCCGAACGTCGCGTCGGGAGGCCGCGCGGCGGTGTCCGGGAGGCCGCAGGAGAACGAGACCGTGGCTCCGAACGCGAGCCCGACCTCGGCGATGCGGGCGAGGACGTCCCGGACCGCGTCCGGCCGGACGACGCGGACGGCGAGATCGCCGGCGCGCGCACGCGCCTGCGCGATCGTGTGGCCGGGCGAGACGCCGAGCGCGCGCGCCTCGCGCGAGACGACGGACAGCCGCGTGTTGCCGAGGAGCTTCGCCTCCGTCATCGGGGCGGGCGCGACGACGACGGCGAGCGGAAGGCCGGCGCTCGCCGGATCGAGCTCGCCGCGGACGAGCTCGATCCGGAGCTCGGGGAGGCTCACCGCGCAGACTCGCATCGCTCAACCCGCCCGCGCGAAGGAGCCGCTCTCGGCGCTCGCGAGCGCCGGATCGGTCGTGGGATCGAGGAGCCGCACGACGTGCGCCGACGAGCCGGCGCCGCGGCGGTCCTTGGTCACGCGGAGCGAGAGCGCGTCCGGCCGGCGCTCGACCTCGATGCGCATCGCGACCGGCCACGGCACGGGTCGCGGCGCGAGCGCGCTCGTGAGGAGGAGCGACGTCGTCCCGTTCTCCTCCGCGGCGAGGGCCAGCTTCCGGACCACGACCGCGCCGGCGTCGTGCACGCCGGCGTCGTGCGCGCCGCGTCGCGCGCCGGAAGAGGACGACCTCACGCCTCCGAGATCGTTGCGATGAGGGACGTCGAGGACGACGAGCGCGAACGCCCCCGACGCCGCGGCCTTCACCGCGGTGCGCGCGAGCGCCTGCGGCGACGGGCGGACGACGAGCAGCCGCTCGAGATCGACCCCCGCCTGCACGAGCGCCGGCGCATAGAGCGACGGCACGTCGTTCGGCTCGCGCGACGGCGTGATCCAGACGCACCACGCGTGCTCGTCCGCGGCGTGCGCCGCGCAGAGCGCCGCGATCGCGATCGTCGTCGCGCCGCCGCGCATCGACTCCGGACAGCGCTGGGCGGTCGCGCGCGAGGCCTTGCCATGCAGACGCGGGAGCGCCGCGAGCTCCACGACCCCGCGCGGAAGCCCCCGATCGGGAAGCGCGCGCTCGAGCTCCGGCCACCCCAGCCCGAGGACCGCACGAGGGGGAAGAAGCGCCTCGGTTCCCTGGAGGACGCCCAGGCGAGCGAGAGCCGTCGCGTCGAGGTTCAGGGAGGCGATCGCCGACATACTGAACACATTACCAGTACCAACGAAGTGCGCAAGGCCCCCGCCCTCCCGGAGGCGCCCCCGAGCTCGAAATCGCCTCGAAATCGCCCGGCTTCCTGTGAATCCGGCGGCAGCTCGCGCTAGATACGAGGCGTGGACGACCTCCGCCTCCCCCAGGGCGATCCCCGCCTCGATCGCCTCGTCGCCATCCTGAAGGAGATGGGCTCCGTGCTCGTCTGCTACTCGGGCGGGATCGACAGCGCGTTCGTCCTCGCCGTCGCGCATCAGGTGCTCGGCGAGCGGTGCGTCGGCATGACCGCCGTGAGCCCGAGCCTGGCGCAGTTCGAGCTCGAGGACGCCGTCTCGGTCGCGCGCGGCATCGGGGCGCGCCACGAGCTCGTCGACTCGCACGAGATCGAGGACGAGGCGTACGCGAAGAACGACGTCGACCGCTGCTTTCACTGCAAGAGCGAGCTCTATCGCGTGAGCGCGAAGAAGCAGATCGACTGGGCCCTCGCCCACGTCGTCAACGGCACGAACCTCGACGATCTCGGCGACTACCGCCCCGGCCTCGAGGCCGCCAAGGAGGCGGGCGCGCGGAGCCCCCTCGTCGAGGCCGCCCTCACGAAGGCGGACGTGCGCAGCCTCGCGCAGGCGATCGGCCTCGGCATCTGGGACAAGCCCGCCGCCGCCTGCCTCTCGAGCCGCCTGCCCTACGGCACGCGCGTGACCCGCGAGCGCCTCGGCCAGATCGCGTCGCTCGAGGACGAGCTCCACAAGCTCGGGATCCGGCAAGCGCGCGTGCGCTGGCACGCGTCGTCGAGCGAGACGGTCACCGCCACGAAGGAGGCCGCGATCGCCCGCATCGAGATCGCCAAGGGCGAGATGCACACGGCGTTCGACGCGCGCGACGCCATCGTGGCCGCGGGCAAGCGCCTCGGCTTCGCCTACGTGACGCTCGACCTCGCGGGCTACCGCACCGGTAGCCACAACGAGGTCCTCGCCTCACGCCGCTCGCTCCCCGTCCTTTCGTGACGCGCGCGAGCCTGACGCTCGCCGCTCGGGCCGCGCTCTCTTCGTTTCGCTCATGAGAGGCGAACGGAGGTCATGCGCATGGGCTCGCATCAAGGCGACCTTCGATGCCGACATCGCAATCGCGATCCAGCTCGCGCCCTCCTCACGCCGTTGCTCCGTTGGGCTACAGGAAAGTGAGCATCATGAATGTTGACGACTTGGTGAGTGCGGTTGCTGGCGAGCCCGAGCGCGTCGTGCGGCTCACTGTTCGGACGACACCTTCCGCCGTGCTTGCACAAGCAGGAAAGCCGGGCGGCTTGAAGCTGACGGACCTACTCTCAGCCAGCGCACCTCATTCGGAAAGTCGTGACGTTCGGTACAGGCACGTTCTTGGCGGGCCTGCGTCGCAGCGAGCGATCGAAGCCTGGAGTGAGCGACATCCTTCGCATGTCCTTCCAGCGGACCTCCGAGAGTTTGTCGCGCGCATCAACGGAGTCCACTTGTGGGCGAATCTTGAGACCGGCCGTTCCTATACGGGGCTCGCGCCCATCGAGGAGTGGGACTTGGCACGAACGAAGATGTACGGTCCAACGGCGGATCGCCGCCTTCTCGATGATCGCTACGTCGCGCTCTCGTATCACCAAGACGGTGCGTCTTTTGTGGTCCTCGACGTTGAGTCGGGAACGTACTTCCTGATGGACACTGCAGGCCCGGACACCTCGTCGCCCATTGCGAGGAACGCGGACGAACTGCTCGACTGGCTCTGGCGCCATCGAATCGCGCCGAAACCCTAGACGAGAGGGGGCGTGGTCCGCGCGGGCGCGGGCTACGGGCGTCAACGTGCGGCTCGTCTGGAGCCTCGACCGGCTCCACCGGGGTTGGGGCCCTTCAGACCGTCCTCGACCTCGATCGTCGTGACGGCTCGAGAGCGTTCACTCGTACGCGGCGATCCCGGTGACGTCCTGGCCGAGGATGAGCGTGTGGATGTCGTGCGTGCCCTCGTAGGTGTAGACCGTCTCGAGGTTGCAGAGGTGGCGCATGACCGGGTACTCGAGCGTGATCCCGTTGCCGCCGAGGATGTCGCGGCAGACGCGCGACACCTCGAGCGCCATCCGCACGTTGTTGCGCTTGATCATGCTCACGTGCTGCGGGCGGAGCGTCTTCTCCTCCTTGTGGCGCGAGACCTCGAGCGCCATGAGCTGCGCGGCGGAGATCTGCGTGAGCATCTCGGCGAATTTCGCCTGGACGAGCTGGTGGGCGGCGATCGGCTTGCCGGCGAACTGCACGCGGTTCTTGGCGTAGTCGAGCGCGCTCTCGAAGCAGGCGTTCGCCGCGCCGATCACGCCCCACGCGATGCCGTAGCGCGCCTGCGTGAGGCACGAGAGCGGGCCCTTCATGCCCTTCACGTTCGGGAGGACCGCGTCCTTCGGAATCCGCACGTCCTCGAGGATCAGCTCGCTCGTGACGCTCGCGCGGAGGCTCGCCTTCTTGTGGATGAGGCGCGCCTCGAAGCCCTTCGTCTCGGTCGGGACGAGGAAGCCGTGCACCACGCCGTCCTGCCCGCCGACCTTCGCCCAGACGAGCGCGACCTGCGAGAGGTTGCCGTTCGTGATCCAGCGCTTGGTGCCGTTGAGGATCCACGCGTCGCCGTCGTCGATCGCCGTGGTGCGCATGCCCGCCGGGTTCGAGCCGGCGTCCGGCTCGGTCAGGCCGAAGCAGCCGATGATCTCGCCCTTCGCCATCTTCGGCAGGTAGCGCTCCTTCTGCGCCTCCGAGCCGTACGCGTGGATCGGGTACATCACGAGGCTACCCTGCACGCTGGCGAAGCTGCGGACGCCGGAGTCGCCGCGCTCGAGCTCCTGCATCGCGAGGCCGTACCCCGCCTGGGAGAGCCCGGCGCAGCCGTACCCCTGGAGGTTGCAGCCCAGGAGGCCCATCTGCGCGATCTCCGGGATCAGATCCGTCGGGAAGGTGCCGGCCTCGAAGTGATCGGCGATCACCGGCAGGACACGCGCGTCGACGAAGGCGCGGACGGAGCTCTGGATCGCGCGCTCTTCGGCCGTGAGGTGGCGGGAGATGTCGAAGAAATCGGGCATGGCGACGCCCGACGTAGCACGACGTTCGTGGCGGACGCCAGCGGATGCCGCCGGCGCCGCGCGGCGCCTTCGCCGCGCGGAGCGGCTCGTACCTCTTGGGCTGGAGCAGGCTCTCCCGTACCGCGCCCGCACGACGGGTCTCGCCGGCCGAGCCGCGCACCGACGACCCGCTCCCCCGCTACTCGAGCTGGAAGATGCGGACCTCGTCTTCGGTGAACAGCGGGACGAGGACGCGCTTTCGCTTCTCGTCGTAGCCGATGTCCGCCGGTGACTTCACGTCGCCGATGGCGATCCTCCAGTCGCCGTCCGGCTTGCCGCGGAAGATGGCGCTCGCCGCACGGCTCGCGACGAGCAGGTCGGATCCGGTGCCGACAATGCCCTCGAGGGCGCCGTCCGGCAGCCGGTGGACGTCCTCGAGCTTGCCCTTCGGACCAATCGAGAAGATCTCCCCCGTCCGGCTCGCGACGCCCCAGATCTTGTTCGGCGTCACGAACAGCGCCGTCGGGCCCGCGAGCTCCTTCTTCGCGAACAAGACGAAGTTGGAGCCGTACCGATCCCAGTAGATCGAGTAGATCGCGTCGGTGCCGGACTCCTCGAGACCGCCGCCCGCGCTCGCCCGGAGGCCCGTGTCGGAGACGAGGATGCGGCCGTCCGCCGTCACGGCCAGGTCGTCGAGGAACGTCGCTCCCTCGACGGTCACCTTCCCCAGCGGCGCGCCGCTCCGGCGATCGAAGACGCGGACCGTGTCGATGTCGGCGACGTAGAGCTCGTTGCCCTGGATCGCCATCCCCTTCGGCGCGTTCAAGACGACCTTGTTCTTTCCGCCGTCGATCCACCGGAGCAGGATCTTCTTGCCGTCGGGGGACAGCTTCGAGATGAAGCCCTTGCCGTCGGCGGCGGCGGGCGCGCCGTCCACGTTGCTCACGAAGTAGACGTCGCTCACCTCATCGTGGAGGACGGAGGCCGGCCCCCGAAGCCCGTCGGCCGGGACGAACTTGAGCACGGGGTCGAGCTGCGGCCGCGAGGCCTTCGCCGACGGACGGGGAAGCGGCTTGTCGTCCGGGCCCTTCGCGACAGGCTCTGTCGCCGTCGCTGACGTCGTCGCCGTCGCCGTCGCTGACGTCGTCGTCGTCGCGGAGCCTGGGAGCGCGCGCTTCCGGCAGCCGCCGG
Source organism: Labilithrix sp. (assembly GCA_019637225.1). Taxonomy (GTDB): domain Bacteria; phylum Myxococcota_A; class Polyangia; order Polyangiales; family Polyangiaceae; genus Labilithrix. Next base: position 85,622 of record JAHBWC010000018.1, on the reverse strand, counting down.
CGAAGAGCGTGAGCGCGATCAGCCCGACGTACCCTGAGCGACCAAGAGCGCGTTTCTTGCTCGGAGTGTCCACCCATGGACCGATAACCAGCACGCCCACGGCGCTCAAAGTGGTCGACCGTCGCTGAGGCGATCTCCGCGCCACGAGAGGCGCAGACGGGATCGTCGCAGCGCGGCGGCGCGCGCGCGGAGACGCGAGCTCCGCGAGCGCGACCGAGCGAGGTCGGGCCGATCAGCCCGGATGCTGCGAGCGCCAGGTGCGCGCGACGGTCTGGACGATCGGAATGCGCGCGAGCGGGTTCGGGTGCGACCGGAGAAACTGCACCGGGTTGAGGAGGCTCAGCGGGCCGCCGCCTCCGCCGGCGCGCTCGATGCGCGCGAAGTAGTCGAGCAAGAGCACGCCGCCCGTGTCGGACCACTCGTACTGCGGGCGCCGCGCGCGTCCGGCGTCGAGCGCGTTCACGCACCCCGCGGAGTCGGACGCGGCCTCGCCGGCCTGGTTGAAGATCGGAACCACCGAGAGCAGCCGGCCGAGCCGCGCAGGATCGGGGCCGCTGCCCATCGCCTGCCCCTTCGCGCAGCCCGTGTGCCCGAGGTAGTGGTGCGCGAGCTCGTGGCCGAACGTGAAGGCGATGACGTCGTCGAAGATCTCGCGGGCGCGCGACCAGCGGCGAAGATCGGGGCCCAGGTTCGCGGGGATGATCCCCGCCGGCAGCGCCGCGCGCGCCTTGTCGCTCCTCACCAGCTGCGGAAGGACGGCGTTGCAGTAAGCCTCGTACGTCTGCGTTCCGAAGAGCTCGTCGGTCGCCTTCGTCTGCGCGATGGCGTCGACCGCCTCGAGGATGCCGGTGGTCGCCGCGAGGAACGGCGTGCCTTGCTCGTCGCAGCCGGCGAACGCGTTGACCTCGATCGTCGGATCGAACGTCAGCGGGATCCCCCGCACCAGCGCCTGGTTCTGCGGCGACAGGACGTTGATGAGCTCCGCGAGGATGCTCCGCACCTCCTGCTGCTGCGCGGCGACGCCGACGAGCGGCGGCAGGAGCGGACGCTGCGCGACCGGCTGAGGTTGAGGCTGGTTCGGCTGAGGTTGAGGTTGCTGCGGCTGCCCGTAGTAAGGCGGCTGCCCGTACGGCTGCTGCGGGTAGTACTGCGGCGGCTGAGGCTGAGGCGCGGTCGACGCCTGCGTCGACGTTCGGCACGCGCTGGCGCCGAGCGAGAGCCCGAGGACGATCGAAGCTGCGCCGCACGCGCGGAGGAGCCGGACGAAGAGAGGAAGCGGTGCCACGCTCGACATTTACCAGAGTCGTCGCGACGGCCCCACGGGTTCGTCGCGACGTAAAGGGGCCGGGTCTCGCGTTTGACGCGCGAGCACGCGGATCGCTTCAGCCTCGCTCGACGAGAGCTCGCCCGCGCCGGGCCGCGCTACGACTCGCCCGCGCTGCGCGGCGGCTTCGCCTCGGCGGGCTCGAGCGCGCGGATCGCCGCGAGCATCGCGCGCGCGTCCTGGAAGCGATCCTCGGGGCGCTTCGCGAGCGCGCGCTCGATCACAGCGCGCCACGCCGGCGGCGCGTCGACGGTCGCGGACGACGCGCGCTCGGCGGCGCCCTCCACGTCGGGCCCGGATGGCGCGACGCTCGGCATGCGGCGAGACGCCGGCTGGACGCCAGAGTCGGTGCGGAGCGCTCCGTCGACGAGGCGCATCGCGAACGAGCTCGGCGGACGCGTCCCCGGCTTCCACATGTCGCCCGCGGAGATCGGCGGCGGCTCGCCGACGAGGCACTCGTAGAGCACCGCACCCGCGGCGTAGACGTCGCTCCGGTGGTCGATCTCGAGGCCGCTCTCCTGCTCCGGCGACATGTATCCAGGCGTGCCCAGCGGCGCGCCCATGTTGGTGATCCGCATCTCCTCCCACTCGACGCGCGCGATGCCGAAGTCGAAGACCTTGACGCGCTCCTTCGCGGGTCCGGCGTCTTCGTCCGGGACGAGGTAGATGTTCGACGGCTTGAGATCGCGGTGAACGACGCCCGCCGCGTGGATCGCGACGAGCGCCTCGGTGACCTGCTTCGCGATCGGGAGCACCTCGTGCGCGGGGAGCCGGAGGCGGTACTTGAGCCGCGTCGCGAGCATCTCGCCCTCGAGCAGCTCCATCACCAGGTACGACGTGCCGTCGGGGAGGTGGCCGTGGTCGATCACCTCGACGACGTTCGGATGCCACGACAGCCCGAGCGCCTCGGACTCGCGCCGGAGCCGGTCGGACGCGGTCACGTCGTGCGCGGTCGCCGCACGGAGGAGCTTGATCGCGACGGGCAGACCGTCCGTGATGCGCGTCGCCTCGTAGATGACGCCGCTCGCGCCCGAGCCCATCCGCTCGCCGATGCGGTATTGCCCCGCGATGACGGAGCCCTCGAGATCGCCGGCGCCGGCGCGGGTCTCGGTCTCGCGGAGCGCGAGGCTCCGCTCGAGCGCGCTCACGCGGACCGCCTGCGCGGCCGTCTCGATCCGGCGGAGGCGATCGCGCGTGAAGAGGAGCCCGGCGGCCGCGCCGGCGATCGGCGTGAAGAGGGCCGCCAGCGCCGAGGCGGTCCCCGGATGCACGGCGAGCGCGGCGCCGCCGGCGAGCGCGCCGGCGAGCGCGCCGGCGACGACGCTGCGCGTGGGCGTCGGCAGCGGCCAGCGGACCTCGAACTCTTGTGCGTCGTCCTGCTTTTCGCGGAGCACGGCGGTCCCGCGCGGGTAGCCGAAGAGCGTCGGGACCACCGACAGCTCGACCTCGCGCGCGCGCGCGAGCAGCCCGTCCGCCTCGAGCTTCGGATCGTGCCCGATGCGGACGCGCCCGCGCCAGTAGCCGGGGCGCGCGTCGATCCGCTCCCAGCGCGTCGTACGGCCGTGCTCGCTGTCGGACGACTCGATGCGCGCGAGCGCCTCCTCCGGCGACCGCGTGCCGCGGAGCACGCGGGCCCAGACGCCGAGGTTGTCGCGCGCGGCGAGGTACGACGCGGTCCGCGCGAGGCCGTCGGGGAGCTCGGCGACGAACGCGACGAGCGCGGAGTGCAGCGCGACGAGCGGGAGAAGACGCGTCTCGTCCTCGAGATCGCCGCGCGCGAGGCGCACCTTCGCGAGCCAGGCCTCGGCGGCCGCTCTGCCCTTGTCGGCTTCGAGGCAGGCGAGGAGCGCCTTCAACCTGGAGGCGCTCGTCTGTCCTGCGGGGTACGTGTGCCGAGCCTTCACGTGGTTCTACCCAAAAGCGTACGCCGATGCGGTCGCCTCGCGCCATGGCGCTCTCGCGATCCAGGGCGGGCTCCGTCCGATCGCGGGCGGGGGCGATCCGGTCCCGCCTCCGCCGCGTAGGAACGACCGGGTGTAGGAGGCCGAAGCCGGCCGGCCCCAGGAGGAACCACGACGATGAAGCGCGCGATCATGGCAGCCGCCGTTGCCCTTGCAGCCGCCACGGCGGCGTGCAGCTCCGACGAGGACGCCGGGGGCCCCGGCGCGACGGATCCGACGCCGGGCTCCGGCGCCGCCGAGACCTCCCCGGGCGGGGGCACGCCCGGCGCGATCCCCAAGCTCGACTTCGACGCGGGCGCCTCGGCTCCCGATCCCGACGCGGGCCCCAAGCCGGGCGATCCCGACGCCGCGCCGAACCCCGTCCCGCCCGAGCCGGACAAGCGGACGATCTGGGCCGTCGACTCGGCGCGCCACCTCCTCCGCGTCCTCGCCGAGGACCCCGCGGACGTGATCGACGTCGCGGCGATCGACCTCCCCGCCGGCGAGCAGGTGCTCGGCGTCGACTTCCGCCCGGCGAACGGCGGGCTCTACGCGATCACGAGCGCGAGCCGCATCTACACGATCGACCTCGTCACCGCGAAGGCCACCGCCGTCGGCGGTGAGACGACCCCTCGGGTCCAGGGCCAGTCGTACGGCTTCGACTTCAACCCGGTCGCCGACAAGATCCGGATCCACTCCGACGTCGACCAGAACCTGCGGATCGATCCGGTCACCGGCGCCGTCGTCGGCACCGACGCCATGCTCGCGTTCGCGCCGGACGACGTGCACTTCGGCCAGAGCCCGAACCTCGTCGGCACCGCGTACACGAACAGCGTCGCGCCGACGCCGGCGACGACCACGCTCTACGCGATCGACTCGACGCGAGACCTGCTCGTCAGGGTCGCGCCGCCAAACGAGGGCCTCGTGACGACGATCGGACCGCTCGGCATCGACATCCGCGCGACGGCCGGCTTCGACATCTGGGGGAGTGACGGCGCGCTCGAGGCCTACGCCGCGGTCGAGGGCGAGGGCGCGACCGGCTCGAGCCTCTACCAGATCGACCTCGACACGGGCGCCGCGACGCTCGTCGGCGCGATCGCGCATCCGCGCCCCATCCTCGGGATCGCGGTCCGGCCCTGACGCTCCGCGCTCCCGATCCCTCGCGTGTCGTGGGGTCGGAACGAACGGGTCGAGTTCACGCTGTCTGGGCACTAGCATCGGGGGTGTGGACGACGACGCGCCTCGAGACGACGGATCGGGACCGAGCGCGCTCGTGCAGGAGGCGTCCTCGGCCGAGCGCGTCGTCGTGCTCAAGGTCCGCGTGCCTGGCCGGACGTCGCTCGTCGTCGTCGGGGCGCCGCGCGCCGGAGAGGCCGGGGCCGCGCTCCTGACGAGCGAAGCCCGCCGCGAGGCCTGGGGCGGCCGCCTGCCGCCTGGGCTCGACCGCCAGCGCGCGCGTGAGGCGGCGCTCGAGGGCGCGCGCCTCGTCGCGCTCGGGCCGAACGAGGCGTTCATCGATCAGCACGGCGCGCCGCGCGTGGTCCGCGCCGTCTCCGGGCGCGTCGTCGTGACCGACGAGGGCGTCGCCGCCGACGCGGCGCTCTTCGTCGCCCTCTCGGACGAAGAGCGCGCGCGGCTCGAGCAACGCGGCCTTCGGATCGCCCACGCCATCGCCGCCGACGCGGTCGAGTCGCGGCGCGCGGAGGTCGCGCGCATGCTCGAGCGCGCCGCGACGCGGATCGAGCGCCGACGCGACGCCATCCGCGGCGACCTCGACAAGATCGGACAGGCCGACCGGATCGCGTCGCGCGCGCCGTGGCTCATCTCCGAAGCCGCGCGCGCTCCGCGCGGGGCGAAGGAGCTCGTCGTGACCGACTGGTCGACCGGCGAGGCCGTGACGCTCGTGGTCCCGCTCGATCCGTCGCGAAGCGCGAAAGATCAGGTCGAGGCGATGTTCAAGCGAGCGAAGCGCCTCCGGCTCGGCGCGCGCATCGCCGAGGAGCGGCTCGCGCGCGCCGACGTCGAGCGCGCGGCGATCCTCGCGGCGCGCGAGGCCCTCGGCGGAGCGAGCTCGCCCGCCGCGGTCGAGGAGATCGTGCGCGAGGCCAAGCGCGCGGCGCCGCGCGCCGTGACGCTCGTCGGTGGTCGCGAGTCCGCCGAGGGCGCGAAGCGCGACCGTTCGGCGAAGCCCGGCGCGCGGACGCCCTATCGCGCCTTCGTCGCGCGGAGCGGCAGGAGCCTCCTCGTCGGCAAGGGAGCGGCCGACAACGACGCCCTGACGTTGCGGATCGCGCGACCGCACGACCTCTGGGTGCACGCGAAGGACCGCACCGGCGCGCACGTGATCGTGCGACTCGACAAGGGCCGGACGTGCGCCTCCGAGGACCTCGTCGACGCCGCGCACCTCGCCGCGCATTTCTCGGACGCGCGCGAGGAGAAGGTCGTCGACGTCCAGTACACCGACCGGCGCTACCTCCGGAAGCCGAAGGGCTCGCCCGCGGGGTTCGTCGTCGTCGATCGCGAGAAGGTCCTCGTCCTCCGCGTGGAGGCCGACGTCCTCCGAGGCCTGCTCGAGCGCGAAGAGCCGTGATCGCCCGGTCCCGTCGCGGCATCGCGTCCGCGCGCGAGCGGAACGAGCGCATGACGCTGCGTCGCAAGAGCCCATCGGCGCGCCGGGCGCCCGAGAGCGGCGCGTCCCGGCCTTCGCCGAGTCTCGATCTCTTCCCTTTCGCCATGCCGGCGAAGGATCGATAAAAGGGATCTACCCATGCGCCTCGCGGAGACCATCGCTGGCTGGTTCGGTCGCGTCGAGGTCGTGCTCGCCGGCGTCGAGGGCTACCTCCGCGAGGGCGAAGAGGCGCTCGCCCGCGGCGACGCGATGACCGCGCGACGCGCGGCGAAGGCGATGCTCCAGCGCGTGCCGCACTCGCCGCTCGGGCTCGCCCTGCTCGCCGACGCCTGCGAGGCCGCGCGGCTCGACGCCGAGCTCGCGCTCACGCTCGAGGAGCTCGCCGGCCGCGTCGCGTCGCGCGCGGAGGTCTGGGTCCGCCTCGGCCGTGCGCGCGAGCGCGTCGGGAGCCCGCTCGACGAGACGCGCGACGCGTTCCTTCGCGCGCTCGCGGTCGCCGAGGCCGGCAGCGACGCTCGCCGCGAGGCGCTCCTGTGGCTCGCCGACCTCGACCTCTCGAACGGCGACGGCGCGCGCGCCGAGCTCTGGCTCGAGCGCCTCGGCGTGACCAAGGACGCCGACGTCCAGCTCCGCCGCGCCGAGGCGCGGCTCCTCCAGAACGACATCGCGGGCGCGCGCGCCGTCCTCGATGGCCTCGAGGCCGATCCCACCGACGGGCGCGCCGCGCTCCTCCGAGGGCGCGCCCTCGCGATCGGCGGCGACGTCGCCGCCTTCCCGCTGCTCGTCCGCGCGATGGTGCTCGAGGCCGCGGGCGCCAGCGAGGCGCTCGCGTCGGCGCTCGCGTGGATCCCGACGGACGAGCCGACGCGCGCGAAGATCCGCGCGGTCGTCGACGGCCGCGGCCAGGCAGAGTTCGCGCGGTGGAAGGCGGCCTTCGCCCGCGCGGAGGGGCGACGCGACGAGGCGCGCGCGGCCCTCGTCAGCGCCGTACGGAGCGGCGACGCCTCGGCGGCGCGGCCGCTGCTCGACGCGTCGCTCGAGGACCAGGACCACGCCGCGCTCGCGGTCGCGCTCGCGGCGCTCGGCGCGGGCAACGAAGGTGCCGCCGAGGATCCGATCGCAGACGACGCGCGCCGCCTCCCCTCGCCCGCGCGCCTCCGCGACGCAGGCGAGGCCTCCGCCATCCTCGACCAGCTCGCCGGCGTGACGACGGCCCGCGCGCGCGTGTGGGCCGACGCCGCCCGCGCGGCGGCGCTCGCGACGTGGATCCCGACCTCGGGCGCGCCGAGCGACTGGACGAAGATCCTGACACGCCTCGACGCGCACGCGCGCGGCCTCCACGCGCTCGACGCGACCGCGAAGGTGGCCGAGCTCGCCGTCGAGCGCTCGCGCCCCGTGCGCGTCGCCATCGTCGGCGAGTTCAACGCCGGAAAGAGCACGTTCATCAACGCGCTCATTGGCGCCGACGTCGCGCCGACCGGCGTCCTGCCGACGACGGCGACGCTGCATCACCTCCGCTACGCGCCCGATCCGTTCGCGCGCATCCAGTTCCACGCCGACGCGCCCACCGACGTGAAGGAGCGCATCGTCCCGTCGAGCGAGCTCCGCGCGGCGCTGAAGGGCGGCGACGCCGAGTGGGTGACGCGCGTGGAGATCCTCCAGCCGATCGCCTCGCTCACCCGCGTCGAGATCCTCGACACGCCCGGCTTCAACGCGCCCGACACCCGGCACACCGAGGCCGCGCGCTCCGCCTTCGAGGAGGCCGACGCCGCGATCTGGCTGCTCGACGCCGGGCAGCCGCTGAAGCAGACCGAGCGCCGCATCCTCGACGAGGCGAAGGTCACGAGCCTCCCCGTGCAGATCCTCGTCAACAAGGCCGATCGGCTGAAGCCCGAAGACCTCGGCACGGTGATGACGAGCGTCACCGCGTCGCTCGACGAGACGGGCATCCGTTCGTGGGCCGAGCCGCTTGCGCTCTCGGCCCGCCTCGCGCTCCAGGGCAAGCTCGGCGACGAGGCCGCACTGGCGCGCTCGGGTTGGGACGACGTGCAGCGGCTGCTCGACGAGCAGATCGTCGGACGGAGCGACGAGCTCAAGGAGCGCGGCCTCCGCCGGCGCGCGGGACGCGTCGTCATGCTCATGCTGGAGCGCGCGCGCGAGCACGCGGTCGAGGAGCGCGCGTCGATCGACGCCGCGCGGGCGCGCGCGCAGGAGCTCGCCCTCCGCGCCGCCAACCTCGAGCGCGAGGCCGACGAGGCCGCGCAGGTCGTCGCCGGCGCGATCGGCGGCGCCGCGGCGGACTGGAAGCGCGATCTCGAGGTCGTCGTCACCGGGCGCGATCGCCAGCAGGTGGCGAACGATCCGAACCTGCTCCGCTACCGCGTCGATCGCGCCCGCTCGCGCCTCGCGACGCCGCTCGCGCGCGTGCTCGCGTCGATCGCGCGCGGCCCGGCGACCGCCGACGTCGAGGGCGCAGGCGCCGACGATCTGATGCCCGTCGTCCACGCGGCGGTCCGCACGTTCGCCGCGGCGAACGGCCAAGCCGACGCGCTCCTGCCGCTCACGCGGAGCGCGGTGGCGTCGCTCATCGAGCACCTCCTCGAGCTCGCCGCCGCGCCGCCCGAGCGCGGACGCGCCGAGGGCCGCGTCGGCGAGCTCGAGGCCGTGCTCCGCGCGCTCGAGGCAGCGCCCGTCTGAACGCGCGCGACGCGCGCGCGACGGAGGCGGCTGACGGTGTTGCGCGCAAGCGTCGACGCGATGGCCGACGGGGTGGCGCGCGCAGGCGTCGACGCGGTACGATCGCGCTCGTGACGAAGGCTGAAATCCGACGAATGCTCGCGCGCTGCGCCTGGGTCGCGTGCTTCGTCCTGCCCACGACGACGTTCGCGCCGAGCGTCACCGCCGATCCGCTGCTCGACGTCGGAAAGGGCGACGTCGGCGTTCAGGCCGACACGCTCGAGGTCGACGTCGCGGCCGGCACCGCAGTCCTGACGGGCAAGGTGGTGCTGTCGAAGGGCGACATGACCGTGCGCTGCCCGCGCTTCGACCTCAAGTTCGACTCGACCCCGCACGTGCGGTGGGCGAAGGGCTCCGGCGGCGTCGTCGCCGACGTCCGCGGCGTGCACGGCGAGGCGCCCGAGGTCGAGCTCGACATGGTGAAGCAGATCCTCGAGATGCGCGGCGGCGTGAAGCTGTCGCGCGGCCAGGGATGGATCCAGGCCGAGAAGGCCACGATCGAGCTCGCGACCGCTCGGGTCACGGCCACGCAGGTCAAGGGCTCGATCCCCGTCCCCAAGCCGTGACGGACGACAACGTCGCGACCTCCGGCGACGATTCGCCGACCGATGGCGAGCACGCTCCCGCGCCGACCGACGTCGCGACCTCCGGCGACGACCCGCCGACCGATGGCGAGCACGCCCCCGCGCCGGCCGACGGCGAGCCCGTCCCCGGCGCGGCGACCGCGAGCGAGCGCGCTCCCGCGGCGATCCGCGGCGACGACGTCCGCGTCGCGCGCGGCGACAAGACCGTGCTCCGCGGCGTCACGCTGGCGGCGCGGAGCGGCGAGGTCCTCGGGGTGCTCGGCCCCTCCGGCGCCGGAAAGTCGACGCTCTTCCGGGCGCTGGTCGGCGAGATCGAGGCCTCGAGCGGCCGCGTCGAGCTCCTCGGCGAGGACGTCTCGCGCCTCCCGCTCTGGGCGCGCGCGCGGCGCGGCCTCTCCTACGTTCCGCAGACGCCGAGCGTGCTCTGGGATCTCTCCGTGCGCGACAACCTCGCGTCGTACCACCGCGTCGTCCACGGCCGCTCCAGCGCGGCGACCGTGAGCGCGGCGATCGCACGGCTCGCGCAGCGCGTCGCCCTCGAGGACCGCATGGACGTCCGCGCGGGCGAGCTGTCCGGCGGTGAGCGCCGCCGCCTCGAGCTCGCGCGCGCCCTCACGCGTCCGCCGAGGGTGCTCATCTGCGACGAGCCGTTCGCGGGGGTCGATCCGCAGCAAGCGAGCCGCCTCGGCGACATGCTCCGCGCGCTCGCGCGCGACGACGGCGTCTGCGTGATGCTCGCCGACCACCACGTCGAAGAGGCGCTACGCGTGTGTACTCGTGCAGTGCTGCTGCTCGACGGCGAGGTCGCGGCCGAGGCCGAGCCGGCGGCGTTCCGCGAGCACCCGCTCGTCGTCGGCCGCTACCTCGGGAGCTGGGCGCGAACGATCCCGCCGCCTCCGCCCCGGCCTTGAGCGCGTGCGCTCTACACGCGACGCCCCGACGCGACGCCCGCGTTCGCGAGGGTGATCCGCATCCAGGTGGTGCCCGCGCGAGCGGGGGGTGATCCTGAAACGGCGGGCGCCTCCGACCGCGAAGTCATCGATATCCCACATCCACCGCACGGCACAGCGGCTGCAACGCCTCATCCTCGGAAGGATGGGTACCGTGATGCTGCCGTTACGACTTCATGAAGTTTCCCCGCCCCGGCTCGTCATCTCCGCCGCCGCCGAGTGGTTCCAGGTAGGCGGGCGCGCGCCGGTCGTTCTCGAGACGCGCGTGCCGCTGCGCCGGCTCCTCCTCGCGCTGGGCGAGCTGAAGCTCCGCTCGCCGAGCGCGGTGCTCCCGGTGACCGCGGCCTTCGAGGCGGGCTGGCCCGGCGAACGCGCCAGCGCGACCGCGGCGGCGATGCGCGTCTACACGGCGGTCCACTCGCTCCGCCGCCTCGGCCTCCGCGGCCTCCTCGTCCGCCGCCGCCGCGGCTACGTCCTCGACACCGACATCCACATCGCCGCCCCCGAGAGCGGCTTCCCCCCGGCCCTCGCCGCCCCCCACGAAGACCTAGCCCACTCCGCCTGATCCCCCCGCAGCCCCCGCTCGAGCTAGCCGCCCTGAGCCAGCGGCGGCGAGGAGCGACCGAGCGCCCACTCGAGCTAGCGACCTCGACGAGCAGCCTCGAAAGCGACCGCGGCGAGGAGCGAGCGAAGCGAGCGCTCGAGCTACCTGCAAGAGCGAGCGCTCGAGCTACCTGCCAGAGGCGGCGAGGAGCGAGCGAAGCGAGCGCTCGAGCTAAATGAGTGGCCAGAGGCAAAATTCCCCGCTGGCACTGTTTTCGCTTTCGTGACCCTGTTCGGCGTGTAAGCTTTTTTCTGGCGGTACTACGCGACGCTGGCAGCCCGAAACGGCGCCTCGGCACTGTCCCTCGCGGGACGCCCCGCCAGATAGAACCCGATGGAAATCAAACAACAACTAAAGCTCAGCCAGCAGCTCGTCATGACCCCGCAGCTCCAGCAGGCGATCCGCCTGCTGCAGCTCTCGCGTCTCGAGCTCATCGAGGAAATCCGTAAGGAATGCGACGCTAACCCGGTGCTGGCCGACGAGGACTTCGAGCCCCGGCCGCGGCAGGCGGAGGCGTCGGCGGAGAACATCCAGACGACCTCGATCGAGCAGGGTGAGCGGCGCATCGACATGCTCGATGACCGCAAGCGCATGGAATCGGGGGAGGCCCAGAAGACCGAGAGCAAGCAGGTCAACGAGATCGACTGGGAGCAGTTCCTCGAGAACCGCACCCTGCAGCAGCCGCTCCCCGCCAACCGCGGCGGGTTCGAGGAGCTGCCCCCCATCGAGCAGAACCTCACGAAGGGCGCCTCGCTCGTCGACCATCTGCGCTGGCAGATCCAGATGAGCGACATGACGGACTCCGAGAAGCGCTTCGCGGAGCTCGTCCTCGGCAACCTCGACGATCAAGGCTTCCTCGACCTCAAGGGCGTCGAGCGTCCGGACGGCACGCGCACCCCCGACCTCACGATCGAGGAGCTCGCGAGCGAGTCGGGCGTCGATCCCGAGGACGCGCCCGAGGTCCTCCGCATGATGCAGGAGTTCGATCCGGTCGGCGTCTGCTCGCGCGATCTCCGCGAGTGCCTGCTCGTCCAGGCCGAGGTGTTCGGGTACGAGGACCTCGACATCACGATCCTCGACAAGCACCTCCACAACCTCGAAAAGCACAACTACCAGGCGATCGCCCGCGACCTGAAGGTGCCGGTCGAGGAGATCTACGAGTCGGTCAAGGAGATCCAGAAGCTCGAGAGCCGCCCGGCCCGCAACTTCACGGACACCGACGAGAAGCAGATCGCGATCACGCCCGACGTCTACGTCGTCAAGGAAGCCGACAAGTTCATCGTCAGCGACAACGACCGCGGCGTGCAGCGCCTCTACATCAACGAGGCCCTCACCAAGCAGCTGCTCAAGGACCCGAACGCCAAGGAGTTCATCGGCGAGAAGCTCCGGAACGCGCAGTGGCTCATCCGCGCGATCGAGCAGCGCCGCAAGACGATCATCCGCGTCACCGAGTGCATCGTCGAGAAGCAGCGCGAGTTCTTCGAGAAGGGCGTCGCGTTCCTGAAGCCGATGATCCTCCGCGACGTCGCCGAGTCGGTCGGCATGCACGAGTCGACCATCAGCCGCGTGACGACGAACAAGTACGTCCACACGCCGCAGGGCCTCTTCGAGCTGAAGTACTTCTTCAACTCGTCGATCCGCCGCGTCGCCGAGGAGGACATCGCCTCGGAGAGCGTGAAGCAGGCGATCAAGAAGATCATCGACGGCGAGGACAAGCAGAACCCGCTCAGCGATCAGGCGATCGTCGAGATCCTGGCCAAGCAGGACGGCATCCAGATCGCGCGCCGCACCGTCGCGAAGTACCGCGAGATGCTCGGCATCCTCGCGTCGAGCAAGCGGAAGAAGCTTTTCTAGCGCGCACTCTCGACGTGATTTGCGCTCGGCGGAGGGGCGCCGCGCATGAGCAGGCCTCGCCGACCCGCCGAATCGAGCTCGCCGCGTCCGTGAGCTCGATTCGTGCGCGGCGGCGAAAGGCGGCGCGACCGAGCCGCGAGTGAATCGATCGACGGCCGCGCCGGTCGAACCGGCCGGGGGTGGGGCCGCATCGGCCCAAGGCAGGAGGGGGCGATGAACGACCGACTCGAGCGAGGGGCAACGTGAGCAGGCGCGAGCGATGAGGAGCTTCGCGCCGCAGGACTTCATCCAGCTCCCGCCGCTGGACGAGACGGGGACACTCACGCTCGTCGAGGAGCTCGAGGCAGCGCACCTCGCCGCCCAGCCTTCCTCCGCGACCGCTCAGGCGGCCCTCGCGCGCTTGCTCGACGCCACGGAGGCGCTGAAGCGTTGGATCGTCGCGCGTGAGCGCTCCGGCTCGGCCGCCGATCCGAAGGCCCGCGCCGCCGATCGCGCGCTCGACGACGCGTGGGGCGCGTTTCAGAGCTGGCTGCTCGGCTGGACCCACCTCCCCGACCGCGCGCACGCGCGGGTGCCCGACGCGCGGCGGCTCTACACGAGCCTCTTCCCGAAGGGCCTCCAGTTTCTCACGCTCGACTTCAAGGACGAGTGGACGGAGTCGCAGAACCGGCTCGACCAGATCACCACGCGGGGGCTCGATCGGCTCATCGACGAGCTCGGCGGCGGGCCCTTCCTCCACACGCTCGCGCGCGCCCACCGCGCCTACGGCGACGCCCTTCACATCACCGGCGGGGGCACCACGCCCGAGCCCGACTCCATGGTCCGCCGCGCGCTCGAGGCGACCCACATGGCGCTCCGCGACTACGTCGCCCAGGTCGCGGCGATGGTCCGCAGGGACGACCCCGCGCTCGTGAACGTCGCGGGGCACCTCCTGGCGCCGCTGTCGGCGCTCGCGGGCGCGTCCGCGTACCCGGCGGACGACGAGACGCTCGCCTCGGCGACCCCGATCGGCTTCCCGGTCGGCGGCGGGCGCTGAGCTCGCGGGGCGCGCGCCGCCGGGCCTGCGCCGGCGCCGCGTGGCGGCGAGCTCGTCGCGAGCGCCGCAGCACAAAGCGCCGCTTTCCCATTAGCTTGCGGCCCCCCGCCGGGGATACACTCTCCAGAGACGCGCTTTGGAGCGCAGCGCCCAGGAGGAAGCCCGATCGAACTTTCCGCCCCTCGGAAGAAGAAGGGGGCGAGGAGACTCATCCCGGCCACGCAAGAGCGATCAAAAGGGAGCGACGCGTATGAACATCTCCATCACCTTCCGACAGATGGACGCGACGGATGCGGTCAAGGGTTACGCGACGGAGAAGGTCTCGAAGCTTCAGAAGTTCCTGCGACAACCTCTGCACGGACAGGTGACGTTGAGCTGCCAGAAGACGATCCACATGGCCGAAGTGGATTTGCACTCCGGGGGGAAGCACTATCACGCGCACGATTCGAGCGAAGACATGTACGCCTCGATCGACAAGGTCATCGACAAGCTCGAACGGCAGATCCGCGATGGTCACGCCACGCACAAGAAGAAGGGCGCCGAGCGCGCCTCGGATCACCTCCTCCCCGACGATCGCGAGGAGTGATCGATTGGCAGTTCCCCCGAACGGGCCGCCCGTCGCCTGGTCTTGAACCAGCGACGAGCTCCATCCCAGATCGAACACGAATCATGCGGCTCACCGACCTACTCTCGCCGGAGCGCGTCGGCATCAAGCGCGCCAACGGCGAGCCCTTCGACAAGGAGAAGGCCATCGGCCTGCTCGCCACGCTCATCGGTGAGCGTGACGGCGTCTCCGTCGCCGACGTCAAGCGCGCGCTGCTCGAGCGCGAGCAGCTGCAGAGCACGGGGATCGGCGAGGGGGTCGCCATCCCCCACGGCGCTCTTCCGCAGCTCTCGGAGCAAGTGGCCGCGCTGCTCATCGTCCCGGACGGCGTGAACTTCCAGGCCATCGACGACGCGAACGTGACGATCCTCTTCGGGGTCATCACGCCGAAGCGCGCGACGGGCGAGCACCTCAAGACGCTCGCCCGCGTGTCGAGGCTGCTCAGGAACAAGGACTTCCGCGCGAGGCTCATCCGCTCCGCGGACGAAAAGAGCGTCTTCGATCTCATCCGGGTCGAAGAGGGGGGCGCCGATCCGAGCCAGGCGCACAGAGAGCTCACGGCGGCCGTCGCGAGCTCGAAGGACGCACCTCAAGACGGAACGGAGAAAAAGGGGGCCTCGTGACCGACGAGGACGCCTCCAAGCCGGCGCGCTCCGCGCCGCCGCCGATGGTCGACGTGACCGTGGCGGAGCTCCTCGACGACGCGCGCCTGAGCGTCAAGCTCACGCGCCTCGCCGGCGAGAGCGGGCTCGGCCGTCCGCTCCGGCATCCGCGCGTGCAGAAGAGCGGCCTCGCGCTCGCCGGCCACTACTACGGCGTCGTCCCGACGCGCGTGCAGGTGCTCGGCGAGACGGAGCTGTCGTACCTCGACACGCTGACGCCCGAGGCGCGAGGAGAGGCCGCGCGCGGCTTCTTCTCCCTCGGGCTCTCCATCGTCGTGCTCACGCGGCGGGAAGAGCCGCCGCGCGCGATCGTCCAGGCGGCGGAGGCTACGGGCACGCCGCTGTTCATGAGCGAGGCGCGCTCGAGCCGCACGATCAACGCGCTCCACGCGCTGCTCGACGAGAAGCTCGCGCCCTCGACGTCGCTCCACGGCGTCCTCGTCGACGTCTTCGGCGTCGGGCTGCTCCTCCTCGGCAAGAGCGGCATCGGCAAGAGCGAGTGCGCGGTCGAGCTCGTGCTCCGCGGTCACCGCCTCGTCGCCGACGACGTCGTGCGCTGCGAGTGGCGCCCGCCCGGGATGGTCTTCGGCGCTCCCGCCGACATGCTCCGGCACCACGTCGAGGTCCGCGGCCTCGGCCTGCTCAACATCAAGGACCTCTTCGGCGTGACCGCCGTGCGCGAGCGCAAGCGCATCGACATGGTGGTCCGCCTCGACGAGTGGGACGAGACCAAGGAGTACGACCGCCTCGGCGTCGACGACGAGTACTACAGCATCCTCAGCACGCCCGTCCGCCTCGTCACCGTGCCCGTGCGGCCCGGCCGTGACATGGGCGCGATGCTCGAGATGGCCGCGCGAAACGAGCTCCTCCGGCGCGCCGGCAAGCACAGCGCGCGCGAGCTGCTCGCGCGGCTCGAGGAGAACGTCGCGCTGGCGCAGGAGATGGCGATCGACGACCAGCCGGAGAGCGTCGTGACCGCGCCGGTGGGCAGCAAGCCGCCCGCCACGCCGCCGCCGCCGAACAGCAGCGTCGCTCACCCCGACGCGCGCTGGAACGACTCCGAGCGCAAACAACCCGCGGCGAAGCCCTACACGAGCAACGAGAGCTCCGCGTGGATCCCCGCGTTCCGCCCGAAGGGAGGCGGTGAGTGACCGACCCGGGGCTCATCGGGCTCACCCCTCCCCCGCCGCACCCGTCGTCGGCGCGGCGGCCGATGGTCGTCGTCGTCACGGGCCTCTCCGGCGCGGGACGCACGACGGCGCTCCGCGCGCTCGAGGACCTCGGCTTCTTCTGCATCGACAACCTGCCCACGGTGCTCGCGCCCGACGCGGTCGCTCTCTGCGAGAAGGGCGGCATGACGCGGGTCGCGCTGGGGATGGACGTGCGCGTGCGCGTCTTCCTCGGTGAGGTGGACCGGGTGCTCTCGCAGCTCGAGGACGGCGGACGGCGCGACCTGTCCGTCCTCTTCCTCGACGCCTCCGACGAGACGATCCTCCGGCGCTTCAGCGAGACGCGCCGCCCCCACGCCCTCGCGACGTACGGCTCGTTGACGCACGCCTCCTCGGTGCTCGACGGCGTCACCGTCGAGCGTGAGCGCCTCGCGCCGCTCCGCGCGCGCGCCACGCGCGTGGTCGACACGACGTCGCTCGGCGTCCACGATCTGCGGCGGCAGGTCGTCGCGCATTTCGGCCCCGCGTCCGGGAGCACCGAGCGCATGACGGTGCGCGTGCTCTCGTTCGGGTTCAAGTACGGCACGCCTGCGGACGCCGATCTCGTGTTCGACGTCCGGTTCCTGAAAAACCCCTACTTCGTGCCGGAGCTCAAGCGCGTCCCCGGAACCGAACAACCGGTCAAGGACTTCGTCCTCGCCCTCCCCGAGACGGGCGAGCTGCTCCAGCGGACGCTCGATCTCCTGCGGTACGTCGTGCCGAAGTACGAGCAAGAGGGCAAGAGCTACCTTACCATCGCCTTTGGATGCACCGGGGGGATGCACCGAAGCGTCGTTCTTGCCGATCACGTCGCGGCTGCGCTCGACGCGACGCTCCATCCGGAGCCGGGAGCGAACGCGAGCGACGGCTCCACGCATCCGCGCATCGAAATCGCGGTGGTGCATCGCGACGTCGGGCGCAAGGAA
Organism: Labilithrix sp.; assembly: GCA_019637225.1. Taxonomy (GTDB): domain Bacteria; phylum Myxococcota_A; class Polyangia; order Polyangiales; family Polyangiaceae; genus Labilithrix. The sequence continues at coordinate 68,565 of JAHBWC010000018.1, read as the reverse complement.
CCCTCGGCCCCCGTGTCCGTTCCGCCGAGGAGCACGCGGTGAACGAGCGCGCGTCCGGCCGTTTCGAGATCGTCAACGACCTCGGGCTCCACGCCCGCGCGGCGACGAAGCTCGTCCAGCTCGCCGCCCGCTTCCCGTGCGACGTCGTCGTCTCGCACGGCGGCCAGAACGCCAACGCGAAGAGCGTGATGGGCGTCCTGCTCCTCTGCGGATCGAAGGGCACCGTCGTCGAGGTCTCGGCGAACGGCGCGCGCGCCCGCGAGTGCGTCGACGCGATCGGCGAGCTCATCGCCGGACGCTTCGGGGAGCCGAGCTGATGGCGGCGCGCAAGAGCTCGACCCCGCCGGGGCTGAAGACGCCGGCCGCCGCGCGCGAAGCCGAGGTCCGGCCGAGCGCGCCCGTGCCCGCCGTGCCCACCCCGCAGGAGCCGAGCTCGGGCGCCTCGGTGCGCGACGCGAGGGGCAGCGGCCGCCTCCCGCCGGACTCGAAGGACCGCGTCCCGTCGGTCCCACCGAGCTCGACGGAGATCGAGCGGCTCGAAGCGCGCGTGCTGAAGGGCATCGCGGGCTCGCCGGGCGTCGCGGTCGGGCCGGCGCTCGTCCTCGGCGACCTCCGCGCGTCGTTCGTCCGCCGGCACATCCCGAGCGCGCAGGTCCAGCAGGAGCTCGATCGCGTCAAGCAGGCGGTCCACGACGCGACGCAGACGCTTCGCGAGGTGAGCCTCCGCATGCCGAAGGCGATGCACGACGCGTCGCCGATCCTCGAGGCCTACGAGATGATGCTCGCGGATCCGACGCTGCACGAGCGCGTCGAGAAGCGCGTCCGGCACGACAAGAAGTGCGCGGAGTGGGCCGTCTCCGAGGCGTGCGAGGAGATCGTCGCGATGTTCGGGCCGCCCGAGGCGATCGAGCGCGACGCCTACATCTCCGAGCGACGCCACGACGTCGAGTTCGTCTGCGACCGGCTGCTCCGCGCGCTCGTCGGCGACACAGCCCAGCACGCGGTCCGCCTCGACGAGCCGATGATCGTCGTCGCGCGCGACCTCTCTCCCGCCGACACGGCGAGCATGGTCCGCGAGCCGGCCCTCGCGTTCGTCACGTGCGTCGGAACGCGCACGAGCCACACCTCGATCATGGCGCGCGCGCTCGAGATCCCCGCCGTCGTCGGAGTCGCCGACGCGCTCGCGCAGATCCGCACGGGCGACATGCTCGTCGTCGACGGGCTCACCGGCCTCGTCACCGTCCACCCCACCGACGAGTCGATCCGCGACGCGCGGATGCGCTCGGAGCAGCACCTCGCGTTCGCGCGCCGCCTGCTCTCCGCCCGCCACAAGCCGTGCGTCACGGCGGACGGCGTGCCCGTCGCGCTGAAGGCGAACGTCGAGCTACCCGCCGAGGCGATCCTCGCCGTCGACCACGGCGCGCAAGGCATCGGCCTCTATCGGACGGAGTTTCTCTACATCGACCGGACGACGCAGCCCGGCGAGGACGAGCAGTACGAGGTCTACCGCGCGATCGTCGAGGCCGTGAGCCCGCAGCCCGTCACGCTGCGCACGTTCGACATCGGCGGTGACAAGTTCGCGAGCACCTTCCAGATGCCCGCGGAGATGAACCCCGCGCTCGGCCTCCGCGCCGTGCGCCTCGCGCTCCGGCAGCCCGAGGTGTTCCTCACGCAGCTCCGCGCGATGGTCCGCGCGAGCGCGCACGGCGACGTGCGCATCATGGTCCCGATGGTCGCGAGCGTGCACGAGATGCGCGAGGTGAAGCGCCTCCTCGCGCAGGCCGTCGAACACGTGAAGGCGCGCGGGCTCTCGTTCGAGGAGCACATCCCCCTCGGCATGATGATCGAGGTGCCCGCCGCGGCGGTGATGGCGGACGTCTTCGCGCGCGAGTCGGAGTTTTTCAGCCTAGGCACGAACGATCTCGTCCAGTACGCGCTCGCGATCGATCGCGCGAGCCAGTCGCTCGCCGCGCAGGCCTCGCCGTTCAACCCGGCGATCCTGCGGCTCATCAAGACCGTGACGGACTGCGGCAAGAAGTACGGCCGGCCGGTGTCGCTCTGCGGCGCGATGGCGTCCGATCCGCTCGCCGCGTGCCTGCTCGTCGGGCTCGGGCTCCGTGACCTCTCGATGGAGGCCGCGGCCATCCCCGAGATCAAGGAGGCGATCCGCCGGCTGAAGGTCGCCGAGGCGGAGGCCATCGCGGAGCAGGCGCTCGAGTGCGACAGCGCCGAGGCGGTCGAAGAGGTGCTCGCGCGGGAGCTGGCGCCGCGGTTCATCGATCTGCTGGCCGGGCTCGCGGACGACACGATCCAGAGCTCGCGCTCGAGCGCGCCGCCGGACGAGTCGGCGATCTAGGGCGGGCGTCTCGGGTCCTGGGGGAGCCCGGGAGAGGAAGAGAGAGATCGGGCACGGGCACGGGCACGGGCACGGGCACGCGGAGAGAGGGATCGCGGGGGTTGGGTGGGGGCTTTGGGCCCGGTGCGGCGGCGGGTGGAGGGAAGCGCGATCTGGATCTCCGGTCCCTCGGTTTGGGGGGCGGGGGCGTTCGGCGCGGGGCGGAAGAGGCGGTTTTGCTGGAAAACTACAATGGCACGGCATGTGTAGAGATGTAGGTCATCATGCGCACTCGCTCCGTTGCCCTCCTCTCGGTCCTCGCCCTCTCCGCCACCGCCGCGTGCACGGCGCCTGGAGACGAGGAGGCGGAAGGCTCGGAGGCCGCCGTCAACGAGCTCTCGGCGTACTGGGCCGACGCGAAGCGGCTCGACCTCGGTGACCTCACTCGCGTGGCGGTGGGCTTCGCGACCGACGGCCTGAACGATCGGATCGCCTCGCCGGGGTTCGGCGCACGCTTCGACGCGCCGCAGGTGTTCGCCGCGCGGGCCGAGCCGAGCCGCGTCCTGCCGAACAACGCGGAGATCAAGGCGCTCGACACCGTCGTCAGCGGTCTCGCGGCGCGCTTCGGCGAGCAGGAGCTCGGCACGCAAGTCAACGCGACGCGCCTTCGTCACCTCGAGAGCGGCGCCGCGAAGTACTACGTCGAGTCTGCGTTCTCGGCTCGCGCCGGCCTCGGGGAGGCCTGGAGCTTCGACGCGAGCGGTCTGTCGAGCGCCGCCAGCGTCAACCTGGGCTTCGACGCCGGCGCCGAGGTCCTCTCGCGCGTCATCCTCGCCGCGTCCGACGACAAGCTCGGGTCGCTCGTCGCCTCGCCGCTCGCGGCGGCCAAGGAGATGCGCGGCTTCGTCTATCCGCGCTCGCTCGAAGACGTCCGCAGCATGAAGCCGGGCGAGATGTTCGCGCTCCGCGGCGTCGGCAAGCTCGGCGCGAACTTCGGCCTCGGCGCGCCGTTCCTCGTCGCCGAGCCGACCGGCGGCCTCGCCTACCGCATCCTCGTCTCCGCCGGCGTCTCCGGCGTCGTCGGCGGGCAGCTCGACGTGCAGCTCGTCCGCCTCGACGGCGACGAGGTCGTCGTCGACGTCGGCGTCGAGAACGGCCGCGGCCTCTCGTTCCAGGCCGCCGTCCGCGACGGCTGGGGCGTCAAGGGGATCTGCGAGGACGGCGAGCGCTGCCTCCGCACCGTCGAGCTCGCCGGCCAGCGCGTCGATCTCTCGCGCCTCGTCGAGAAGGCGATCGAGAAGCGCCTCAACTCGTACCTCACGTCCCGCCTGGAGATTCACGGCGCGAACGCCAGCTCGCGCGTGAGCCTCTCGCGCTTTCGGTTCCACCTCGACGCGGGCAACCAGGACGAGGTCGAGCGGGCGCTCCAGCAGGCGCTCAAGTTCGACGTCCGCCTCGCGCAGGCGCTCTACAACCGCGACATCGGCGAGCGCGAGCCGGCCGTCGTCGCCGACTTCGACGCCGTGCGCGCGGCGACGACCTCGACGCGCAACTTCGGCTTCGAGCTCCTCGGGATGAACGTCTACCACCGCGCCGTCGTGAAGAAGGAGGGCTCGTTCGTCGTCCAGACGCCCGACGGCGCGAAGTCGATCCTCTTCGACAGCGTCCACAAGAGCGGCGGCTGGTTCCAGATGGCGCACGGCTACACCCGCACGGGCGTCGCCGCGCAGACGCTCGACGCGCGCGATCCGGAGAGCTTCAAGAGCGAGGCGAACCTGTTCCTCCAGACGGCCGTGGGCGACAAGCACATGGACGACGACGTCATCATCGACAACGTCGACGCGACGCTGCTCGGGCTCGTCGGCCGCGAGGCGGTCGAGGCGCTCGACGAGTACGGAAACGCGATGGAGCGCCTCGTCTGGTCGAAGTGCCCCGTAGAGCAGGACCGCGAGGGGAGCACGAAGCGCTTCGACGAGGAGTGCAACGTGCGCCTCCTCGAGGATCCGGCGATGACCGGGCTGAAGGCCCAGGGGCTCGCCGCGATCGAGCCGTTCGCGCGCGATCTGCCCGCGGACTTCCAGGCCATCGTGCGCGAGGCCGCGAAGCTCCGCCTCACGCTCCAGTCCGTCGGCATCCACAACTTCGACGCCGCCAACGGCCCGAACGCCTCGTTCACGCTCGACCTCCGCTTCGACGACAAGGCGCTCGGCCTGCTCACGTCGCGCTCGAAGGCCGACTACGCGAACGCGCTCCGCGAGTACCTCACCGCCGTGTACGCGGACCGCCGCAAGATCGGCGCGGACATGGACAAGGACGCGGTCCGTCAGGCCGTCGACGCCAAGTGGGGCCGCGACATCGAGAAGATGGCGGGCGTGTTCGAGGCCCGCGCCAAGAGCTACCGCCTCATCGCCGACGCCGAGCGCCTCGTGCCCGTCACGCTCCAGGGCAAGCGCTTCGTCTCCTACCCGCTCGGCGTCCGCTTCAGCGTCGACGGCAACGCCGCCCGCGCGTACGAGAGCGCCGTCGTCGAGTCGACGAGCCACGATCGCGCGAAGGCCGCCGCCCGGCTCTTCGACGCGCTGCGCGAGGAGGCCGACCGCATCAACGGACCGCTCTACGACGAGCACACCGCGACGTTCCCGCTGCTCTCGCTCGTGCCGCGTGACAACCTCGAGGTCGGGATGACCGTCCGCGCCGACGTCCGCAGCACGTTCTGGGTGAAGCGCGAGCGCTACCTCAAGGCCGGCTTCGCGAGCGTCGCGGCCGCCGCCAAGGGCAGCAGCGTCTCGACCATCCGCGCCGGCATGTTCGACCTCGACTCGGTCATCAACGCGAACTGACCGTCGCCCTCTTGCCGAGGACCGTGCCGACGAACGCGCGAACGGCCGCGTCGTTCTCCTCGGAGCGGACCAGCATCGAGAAATGGCCCGCGTCGAGCGCGACCAGCCTCGCCCCCGTCCGCGCGGCGTAGGAGCTCGCGCTCGAGAAGCGCGCCATCGAGTCCTTCCGGCCGTGGACCACGAGCGTCGGCATCCCCGGCGGCCCCGCGTCCGGCGCCGCCCCCGAGACCAGGACGAGTCCGACGAACGAGCCGCGCATCCGCGGAGCGAGCCGCGAGGCGCCGTATCCGCCGTTCGAGAGGCCCGCCAGCACGATGCGCGTGATCCCGCGCGCGTGGAGCGCGTCGACCGTACGCCGGAGAGTCGCCTCGCCGTTCGGCGACCACCAGTCGCCGATCCAGCGCGTGGACGGACACGCCGTGAGCACGCCGAGCGGCGCGACGGCGCGGGCCATCTGCCAGCAGGGCAGCGCGAAATTGCCGGCGTAGCCGTGGAGGAACACGACCGCCTCGCGCGGCGCCGGCTCGGACGCCGGCGCGAAGACCACGAGGTCGAAGTCCGACGGCGACTGCATCCCGAGGTACGTCGCGAGCACGGGCGACGGCGCGTCCCCCTCCTCCGCGCGCATCGCGGCGTACGCGGCGCGCATCGCCGACGGCAGCTCCTCCGCGTCGTCCCGGAGCGCGCCGCCCGCGACGAGCACGCGGGTGCCGGCCACTGCGACGTCCTGCTCGTCGACGAGCCGCGCGACCAGCCGCGGCTCCGGCGCGAACGCCATCGTCTCGCCCGCGCGCGCGGTGCACCCCCGGATGATCCCGACGGCGAGGAGCGCGAGCACGGCGCCGCGCGCGAGGCCGCGGGGCCGGCGAAGGCGGCGGACGGGTCTCCCGTCGCCGGCGCCGCCGGGCAGCGTCATGAGACCCCACAAGAGCGCACCCATTCCGGCGAGGTAGGCGACGGCCGACCACGTCGGCGGCCCGGTCAGCACCAGGACGACGACGACGGCGTAGGGCAGCGCCGCCAGCCACGCGCCGAGACGGAGGAGCGCCACCAGCGCCCGCGGCAGTCCCCTCGGCCTCGTGCGCGTCTCGTCCTCACTCCCGGACATCGTCATCGGTTCATCGCTCCGCGGGGCAGGCTGTGACGCACGGCGACGCGTGACGAGCCGCTCGAACGAGCTCCGCCCCAGTCGCCGGTTCATCGATAGGTCGGGCCCCGGTGACGGCAACGTGCCCGTTCCGCGAACGGCTGGTCTCGAGGCCGAGCGGCCTCTGGAATCGCCCGAACGGCGCCGCCGTGCGTCGTGCCGGGGCGACACGAGCCCGACCGGGCCCGCGCTCGTCGGAAGCCTCTCCGCGACGCTCGGAGGCGTGTTAGGGTGCGCGCCGCCTCATGGGTGCTTTCGCTGCGCGCATCACCGCGGCCCTCCTCGCGATCGGCGGGGTCGGCCTCCTCGCGGGATCCCAGCCCGCATGCTCTTCGAACGAGGACGGGGCCCAGGGCCCGTGTCCGCAGGGGCAGACGTGCGACGTGAGTCTCACGATCCTGCACACCTCGGACATCCACTCCCGGCTCTTTCCGTACGAGCAGGTCATCACGCAGGCCGACGCCACGCTCGGCCTGGGTGAGATCGGGACCGTCGCCAACATCGGTGGCGTCGCCCGCATGGCCTACGTCCTGAACCGCGAGCGCGCGCGGGCCGGACGCGTGATCCACCTCGACTCGGGCGACTGCTTCCAGGGCGCGCCGGTCTTCAACTTCTTCCGCGGCGAGCCCGAGGTCCGCGCGATGAGCCAGCTCGGCGTGGACGCCGCGGTCGTCGGCAACCACGAGTTCGACTTCGGCGCGCAGAACCTCGCGACGCAGTTCCAGCGCTGGTCGAGCTTCGCGCTCCTCAGCGCCAACTACAAGTACGAGAACTCGTCGCAGGACGGCGCCAACGCCACGGTCGGCCGCATCGGCACCGTCGCGCGACCGTTCACCGTCCTGAACGTCGGCGGGCTGAAGATCGCCGTCATCGGGATGGCGAACCTCTCGAGCCTCACGTCGATCTTCGACCAGCCGAACCGGTCCGGAATCACGCCGCTCAACACGATCGAGATGATGCAGTTCTACATCGACCTGCTCAGGCCGTATGTGGACCTCATCGGCGGCGTCTCGCACATGGGCCTCGAGGTCGATCAGCGCGCCATCCGCGGGACGACTGGTCTCGACTTCATCACGGGCGGCCACAACCACGTCGTGATCAACCCGCCCCAGGAGATCCGCGACTGCTCCGCCGACCCGAACAACCCCGGGTTCGTCTGGGCCGTCGACCCGAACGCGTCGATCGACCCCTCGGCCGAGCCGCCGGACGATCCGGAGCCCGAGCTCAAGGGTCCGGCCGGCAAGCTCGACCCGGTGAACCACCCGTGGGCGTTCAAGCGGCCGTGCAAGCCGCGACGCGTCGTCATCGCCCACTCCGGGGCCTTCGCCAAGTACGTCGGCCGGCTCGATCTCGTGGTCACCAACGACCCGAGCCGCGCGTCGCCGACGGCGGATCCGGCCGACTACGACGCGGTCAACGGCTTCGAGATCCAGACCATTCGCTACCAGGCGTTCCCGATCGAGGCGACGGTCCCCGAGGACCCGGTCATGGTGCAGATGCTGATCCCGTATCAGCGCGCGCTCGACAACCTCGTCGACCTCGACATCCTCGTCGGCTACAGCCCGCTCGGCTCGCGCCGCTTCTCGACGACCGGCGGCGACTCTCCGCTCGGCAACGTCGTCGGCAACGCGATCTGGCTTCGACTCGGCATCCAGACCGACTTCTCGCTCACGAACTCGACCGGCATCCGCGCCGACTTGAACCCCGGTCCGGTCACGATCGAGCAGATGTTCAACATCTTCCCGTTCGACAACTCGATCACGAAGATGCAGCTCTCCGGGACCGAGGTGCAGGAGCTCTTCGACTTCACCGCGCGCCGCTCGGCTCGTCGCGGATGCAGCTCGCAGATCCAGATCGCCGGCGCGCGCGTCCGGCTCAACTGCACCGGCTGCGACCGCGTCGCGATCCCTTGCACCGAGGACAGCGAGTGCATCGCGGTCGGCCGCGATGCGTGCGACGTCGCGACGAACCGCTGCATCGTCCGGTGCGCCGCCGGCACGGAGGCGACCTGCGCGCTCCGCCTCAAAGGGAGCATCTGCAACCTCGAGAAGAGCGAGTGCGAGATCGACTCGTGCGCCGAGCAGGTCTACATCGGCACGACCGGCAAGGTCTGCAAGGACGACGCGGAGTGCTCCGACGATCCGGCCAAGCCCCTCCCCGGCTCGTGCCAGAAGGCCGAGGGCAAGGCGAACGGGCTCTGCCTCTCCGCGATCAAGCCGACGAACCTCTACGAGCTCGCGACGAGCAACTACCTCGCGACGGGCGGCTCCGGCTTCCGCGTGCTGCAGCGCAACACCACCCAGTTCGACACGAAGATCCAGCAGCGCGACGCCTTGATCGACTACCTCCGCGCCGGTCGCCCGTGCGGCTGGGACGCGGCGAACGCCACGCCCGACGGGCTGAAGGCGTGCACCACCGACGACGACTGCGGTGACACGGCCCAGGTCTGCGCGTGCGCGGGGCACGCCGTCGAGGACGGGCGGGTCTGCCGAACGGAAGGCGCCTGCGCGACCGGCAACGGTCGCTGCGTCCGGCGCAGCTGCCGCGACGAGGTCGCTCAGTTCCACCTCCGACGCTGCGCCGATGCCCCCGACCTGACCGCGTGCAAGACGCCGGTCAACGCGTGCGCGATCGCCGGCGAGGAGTGCAAGATCCTCGCGTGCATCGACCCGACGATCGGAAGCATCAGCGACGGCCGCGTGGAGATGCTCGGTCGATGAAGCGCCTCCCCTCGCCGACTCGGCGCTCGCCCTCGCTCGGCGGCGCGCGCCTCCTCTTCGGCGCCTCCGTCCTCGCCGTCGCGTGTACCCAGGGCGCGTGCGACACCCAGGGCTTCAGCCCGCCACGCGCAGGTACCCGCCTCGCCGTCGAGCTCGTCGGAGCCGACGATCCGGCCGTGGTGGGAACGCGCCTCCGCCCGCTCACGCTCTCGATCGACCAGCCGAAGCCGTTTCGGATCGTCGTCCGCGCCCTCGACGCCGCGGGGAACGTCGACCTCGGCTTCAACGGGTACGTCCGCATCTCGTCGAAGCCGGGCGCCATCGAGCGCATCGACTCACCGGACGCCGAAGGCCGGAGCCTCAAGCTGAGCAACGGCGTCTCGCCGGAGACGACGGTCTCCGTCACCAACGCGTACGGGACGACCTACATCCTCGCCGACGACCTCGGCTACGTGCCGGTCGACCCGCTGGGAGATCCGCCGCCCGCGTGCTCCAACGGCATCGACGACGACGGCGACGGGCTGATCGACTTCCCCGCCGACCCGGGCTGCGCGTTCGCGAACGACGACAGCGAGACCGGCGGGAGCTACGCGCAAGGGGCGAGCCCGCCGATCTTCTATCACCTGCCGCGCGTCGCCGACGTGCGCGGGCTCAAATGCACCGACCCGGCGGACCCGGCCACCTGCTCGGGCAGCGGGAAGACGCCGTACCCGAAGGAGCAAATCCTGCTCGACACGGGCTTCCACGAGAAGTCCGACGGCTCGCAGGAGTTCGACTTCGACATGGTCGTGACGCGAATCTCGTCCGACGGCTTCTACGTGACCGACGTCAAGGACCAGCGCGGCGGCTTCAACAGCGTCTTCTCGTTCAACTTCAACGCGCCGCCGCGCATGCGCGTCTGCGACCGCCTCCGGACCTTCGCCGGCACCGCGACGGAGTTCTTCGGCCTGACGCAGATCTCGTATCCGACGTGGACGCTCGAGGAGTGGGACCCGCAAGAGCGCCCCTGCCTCGTCCCCGAGCCGCGCGTCCTCGAGCCGCTCGACATCACGCCGGCGTCGCTGCTGCCGCTCTCGGCCAGCCTGGTTCGAGCCGTCTCCTCGGGAGACGCGCTCGGGCTGATGGTGACGCCGAAGTTCGGGCCCGCCTTCGTGCCCGAGCAAGGCGGAATCTTCGTCCCCAACGCGGACGCGAGCAACTGCGACTTCAACCGGGACGGCCGGATCGACTTCACGACGGGCGTGCCCGAGCAGCGGTGCTCCGACGCCTGCACGAAGGACCCGGAGTGCACGGAGTACTCGAACTTCGCTGCGCGCAGCAACTTCCGCCTCACGCTCACCGACGTGAACGGCACCGCCGCGGCCATCCAGGCGGACGCCACGGCCTCCGCCGAGTTCGACCCGGTCGCGATGAAGGGCAAGCCGATCAAGGCCTTCACCGGCACCCTCCACTTCTTCTCGGGTGGAGCGCAGTTCACCATCGAGGCTCGTTGCAAGGACGACATCGTCGTCGATCTCAGCGCGACTCCTCTTCCTTCCGACAAAGCGTGCGTGTTCCCGCGCACGGTTCTCGACGAGAACCCGCAGTAGTCGCGGCGCGTTCCTCGTCTTCGTCCTTGCCCCTGTCTCTCGTTCTCTCTCGTGGAGCTCGCTCGATGCGCTCGTCTCTCTCCAGGCTCGGCCCGTTCACGCTAGGTCTCTCGGTCGTCGGCTCGCTCGCCGGCGTCCTCTGCAGCGCGCGCCCCGCGCTGGCGCAGCCCGCCCCCTCGTCGACGACACAGACGGCGCCGAACGCTCCGGGGACGTCGCCCGCGAGCGGCACGACGCCCGGCGCCGACGCGAGCGGCGGCCTGGGAGTGAGCGGCGCGGCGACGTCGCAGGACGGTCAAGCGCCGGCGCCGACCGACGCCAAACCGCAGCCGGACGTCGACGTCTCGGGCACCGCCGGCGCGCGCGCCGCCGGGACCGCGCCGCCGGGCGCCGCCGAGGGCCGCGGCTTCATGGATACGCGTCTCACCTGGACCTTCGGTGACGACGACTTCCTCCACAAGACGGGCGAGATCATCCCGCTGTCTCCCACGTTCAGCGTCGGCGAGCGTCCGCAGTACCGACTCTTCTTCGACAACCTGAACTCACGCTTCACGGGTCGCGAGAACCTCACGCACCTCGTGATGTACAAGAAGCTCCCGTCGTTCATCAACGGGCTGACGACGGAGGCCGCGCTCGTCCTCCGCTTCGACCTCGGACAGCTCGCGGCGAACACCGGCAACCTCAACTCGGCGCTCTACGACACCGGCTCGTACCTGCGCCTCTTCTACAACACGAGCGCGAAGGAGAAGGAGGGCCTCGGCTTCACCTTCTTCCCGCTCGACACCGACCGCTTCCGCCTCGGCTACCTCTACGATCTCTCCTGGGGCGGCACCGCGGCGAACATCAACCAGTCGATCTTCCCGCGTCTCCAGGGCGCCGCGCCCGGCGCGAAGCTCCAGTACGACCACGAGAAGTTCTACGTCTTCGCCGGCTTCAAGACGGCGACCATCATCCAGCCGGAGCAGGTGCTGAACCCCGGCGGCGAGAGCGAGGTCGAGACCGTCCGCGTCGGCGAGACGAACTACGGCTTCCTCGGCGGCGCAGGCGTCGACCCGCACGAGAACGTGCGCATGGATGTCGGCGGCGGCTTCTTCCAGCAGGGCAAGTTCGACCTCGAGGACGTCCGCGGCAAGTCCGTCTACACGTACGGCGGCTCGGGCCGCCTCGTCGTGCACCAGAACATGCCGGTGCCGCAGTCGGTCGACTTCCTCCTCTACCGGAACGATCCCTCGAAGCCGCTCATCCTCTTCAAGCCGGAGAAGTACGACCCGAACCAGTTCGCCTGGAGCGTCAGCGCCGAAGGCGCGCTCCTCCAGCAGCACCTGAAGGACTTCGACGCCGCCGGCGCGACGCGCGATCAAGGCGCGATGGCCGGCGCGGTCCAGGGCGTCGTCCGAGCGGGCTACCTCCGCGTCAGCGCGACGGGCATCTACCGAAACCTGAACTTCGTCGTCCGCAACGTCCCCGGCTTCATCCCGTTCGAGACGCTCCCGCAGAGCGCGAAGACGGACCCGGAGCTCTTCGGCGCGCTCGCCGCGGACTACCACATCGCCGCGGCGCGGCTCACGCCGGGCATCGGCGGCGGCTTCCAGCTCCCCGCGACGTTCCGCAGCGAGTTCTCCGACGGCGGTATCCCCGCTCAGCGCGTCATCGTCGTCCGCCAGCAGGGCGACGAGTCGATCCTCCCGTACAACAAGGACCGCACGCCGGTCATGCAGGCGCGCCTCGCGATGCGCTGGGACATCTCCGACATGTTCGCGCTCGTCGGATGGATCCAGTTCATCCGCGACAACAACGGCACGCTCGTCGTCCGCGATCCCACGGAAGGCTCCGCGTCGCTGCGCGTGTTCCAGAGCCCGAACCGCCTCGGCGCGGCCGTGGCCGTCCAGGCGCGCTTCTAAGCCAAAGCGGCGCACCGCGCGCGCCGTCGTGCCCGCATCACGGGCACGACTTGCGCGAGCGGATCCAGTCCGAGACGAGCTTCACGCCGGCGGCGTCGATGACGTTGCCCGCGTTCTTCGGCATGCGCACCGTCAGGTCCGGGCTCTCGAGCAACGTCACGAGGCGCGAGGCCGCCGGATCGCCCGGAACGATCAGCGCCGGATCGTCGCAGAGGCCCGTCTCGGCGAGCGTCTTGTCGATCTCGAGCGCCGGCCGCCTGTCGCCCCGGTGACAGCTCGAGCAGTTCGCGTGGAGGTAGACGCGCGCCCGCGTCTCGAGCGGCCCGTCTCCGAACGGCGCGACGAACGCGGGCAGCGTCGCCGCCTTGCCCGGCGCCGCCGCGAACATCCCGATGTGCGCGAGCGTGTCGATCTGGTTCGCGTCCCGCCCCGTCGCCGCGTAGACGACGTTGCGGTTGAGCTGCCGAGTCTCGAGGCCGAGCGTTCCGCCGGCCTCCCGCGTATGGCACGACGTGCAACGCGCCCGCGACGGGTAGCTCCACGTCTCGGCGCCGACCGCCCGCGTCTCGCCGACCGGGTTCGCCTTCACCGCGTCGGTCTGTGCGTCGTTCCAGACGTAGGTGTACCCGGCCCACCCGCCGTCGAGGTGACGCACGAAGAGGCGCGTCTCGATGAGCTTTCCGCCGAGGCGAAAGTGCTTCATCGTCACCGACTCGTTCGGCAGATCCCAGTCGCCGCCGGGCCCGATGCCGATCGTCTTGCCGTCGGGCAGCGCGAAGAACCGGGTCTTGTCGGCCCCGTCGGACCAGAACGGCGCGTTGAGCTCGTACGGGATCACGCCCGGCGCCGGCTTCGTCGGGTCGTTCGGATCGACGCAGCCCGTCTTCGAGAGGAGGCTCGGGATCGTGTCGGCGACCGGGGCGCCCGGTGGCGAGAGCCGGAGGACGCCCTGGCCCTTGCCGGCGCCGAAGGTCACCGCGAGGAGCTCCGCGTTCTCGTCCTCGGCGAACGTCACGACCATGGGGACCGTCGCGCCGTCGAGCACGCGGAACTTCGGCGCGTTCGGGTAGTCCGCCGCCAAGGGGTGCTCGTAGGTCTTCGTCACCGCGAACGGCTCGGCGACGTTGGCGTAGGGCTGATCGATCACGAACAGCTGCCCCGAGTAGAAGTCCGAGAAGATGTACGCGCCTCGAAGCGCGGTGCCGAGGGCGCTCCCGCGGTAGACGTACCCGCCCGTCACCGACGCGGCGCCCATCGAGAACTCCCGGTACTGCGCGACCGGCGCGATCATCGTCGAGGCGGCGTTGGCGGGCGGACACCCCGTCCCGATGACGCCGTCGCACACGCTCCAGCCGTAGTTCTTGCCGGACCGGACGAGGTCGATCTCTTCCTTCCGCGTCCCGACGTCGCCGAGCCAGAGATCGCCGGTCTCGCGATCGAAGGTGATGCGCCAGGGGTTGCGAAAGCCGTAGGCGAAGACCTCCGGGCATGCGTCCGTGCGCGCCGTCAGCGTGGCCAGATCGAGGTTGTCGCATCGGCTCGCCCCGCCGAACGGGTTATTCGGCGGCACGGCGTAGCCGGTCGCGACCGAGCGTGGATCGATGCGCAGGATCTTGCCGCGCATCCACGAGAGCTTCTGCGCATCGGCCTCGCGATAGCCGTTGCCGCCGTCGCCGAGGGCGACGTAGAGGTAGCCGTCGGGCCCGAACTTGAGGTCGCCGCCCCAGTGGTTCGTGCCGCCGGAGGGCGTCGTGAAGATCCGCTCGGACGAGGCGATCGTGAAGCCGCCCGGCGCGCCGCCGATCCGGAAGCGCCACACGTTGTTCTCTGGGAACGTCGTGTAGTGGAGGTAGACGAAGCCCGCGTCGTCGCGGAGCCCGAAGTCGGGATCGAACGCGACGCCGAGGAGCCCACCTTCGCCCTGTAGCCCGGACGGGGTGACGGGGAGCGTGAAGAACAGCTCGGCGCGCGGGACGGCCGTGACGCCGTCGGCGGCGAGGCCGTCCTTCGACGCCTTGTCGTCGACGAAGGTCCAGATCTTGCCGTCCCGCTCGACGACGAACCAGCGAAGCGGTCCCGACGCGCCCCGGCGCGACCGGACCACGCCGATCGCCTTGCCGTCGAAGTCCATGTTCGGGAAGGCCGGCGTGAGTCCGATGACGCCGCCCGTCGACGTCGGCGGGCGCGCGGGCGCGCGACACGTGGCGTTGACCGGCCGCGCGTCGAGCCCTGGAAGCGCGACGCCGCCCCCGTCGCCGGCGTCCTCGCCACCGCTCGACGACGCGCCGTCGGTCCCGCCGTCGCCCCCACACGCCGCACCGACGAGCAGCGCCATCCCCGCCAGCCACGTTCTCATGAGCTCCCTCTCGGTCTTCACCACGAGAACAGCGCCCCGAGGAACGTGCGCCACTCCTCGAGCCGCTCGCGATCGCGGAACCGCTCGAGCGCGACGGCCTGCGGCGGCGGGACGAACGCCGCCCGCGCGAGCTCCGCGCGGTCCTTCTGCTCTTGCTCCTCGCGCGCCCGCGTCCTGACGAGACCGCCGCTGGCCGCGAAGGCGACGACGCGCGTGAGCTCGCCGCCGTCGAACCACGTCCCGTGCGCGCGACACACGTCGACGATGACGCCGGAGACCTTGCCGAAGTTCATCCGGTTCATCGACGAGCGGCACAGCGGGCACGGGATGTACGTCACCTGGTCGAGCGCGACGACGGCGGCGCGCTCGGGCGCGGGGGCGAACGAGCCGCTCTGCTCCGCGCGGCAGAGGATGTCGGCGAGCGCGTCGCGCGGCACGAACATCCCCCCGCAGCGCGGACACTCGTGCAGCCGCGCGTCCACCCACTCCCCCGCGCCGCCCGCCGCCTCGAGCGGCGTCACGCAACGCGGGCACGGCGCATCGGTCACGTCGAGCACCGGCTCGAGCTCGAGCGCGCGACCGCACCGCCCGCACACGAACGTTCCCGGCGGCTGGAGCGTGTAGCAGGACGCGCAGCGGACGCTGTCGAAGCGGACGTCGCAGCTCGGGCAGACGCGGAGCGCCGACGAGCACGTGTGGCCACAGTACGGACAGCGCATCTCGAGCGAGGTCGGCGCGACGGCGCCGGCTGCGCGGTACGGGCCACCCGCGGTCGGTCCCGCGGCGCGGGCGTCGGACGCCGCGCGCGGCCGCTCCGCGCCGATCGACGGCCGCGTCGCGCGCGACGGAACGGGAGGATGCGTCGCGCGCGCCCCGCACGTACACGTGACCGTCGCCCCCGGAAACCCGCTCGGGAGATCGCCCCCGCACACGGCGCAGGACGCGTCGGCCACGTCAGTCACGTCGGCGGCGTCGGCGGAGGTTACGCAAGAGAGGAGCGAAGCCGCCGATCGTCAGCGCGGCGACCACGCTGAAGAAGAAGAGCGCGATGTCCCAGAACCCGCTCGCCAGTCCGCGCGAGCTCCGCCAGAGCACGGTGTGGACGATCCGGCCGACCACCGCGAGGCCACCGTACGCGACGAGCGCCGACACGGTCGTGCGCTTCAGGTCCGAGGCGAGCTGGAGCGCGCGAACGCTGTTCGGCCAGACCACCTTCTTGATGTGCATCACGTAGAGGCCGATCGGCGTCGCGGCCGCGAAGAGGCAGCCGACGACGAGGAGCAGCGACTCGGTCAGCGTGATCTCACCGTCGTGCAGGACGCGCACGAGGCCGGCCAGCGCCGCGACGGTCCCGCCGACGAGCCAGGCGCCGAGCGTGAGGCTCGTCACCACGATCGTCGGCCGCGCGGTCCGCGCGAGGTCGCCGCTCTGCGACGAGGGCGGCGGGAGCGAGCCGTTGCCGAGCAGCGCCTTCGCGACGTCGAACGCGCGCGCGGCGCCGCCCGCCGCGAGGTCCGGCGTGGGCAGCCCCACCGGGACCATCGAGCCACCGGACGGCACGCCGAGAGTCGACGCGCCGGCGAACATGGCGAGCGCCTTCTCGAGCTCGCGCATCGACGCGTAGCGATCGTTGGCGTCCTTCGCCATGGCGCGCTGGATGATGAGCTCGAGCATCTCCGGGATGCGCTGATCGATCTCGCGCGGCCGGACCGGGTCCTCCGTCAGCACCATCGACAGCGTCGACGTCGGGTCGTCGGAGTCGAAGGGCCTCTTGCCGGTCACCATGAAGTAGAGGCACGCGCCGAGCGAGTAGACGTCGGCGCGGTGATCGACCGGACGTCCGCGAGCCTGCTCCGGCGCCATGTAGCTCGGCGTGCCCATGATGACGCCGGTCCGCGTGAGCTGCGAGTTGTCGCCCGGTCCGGCCTTGCTGATGCCGAAGTCGAGGACCTTCACCCGGAGCGTGCGTGCCTCGCCGCGCTCGAAGGCGGCGATCGACGCCGCGAGGACGAAGACGTTCTCCGGCTTCATATCGCGGTGAACGATGCCGCGCTCGTGCGCCGCCTCGAGCGCGTCGCAGACCTGACGCGCGACCTTCGCCGCGACCTGTGGGTCGAGCGGCCCGCGCTTCGTGACGTAGTCCGCGAGCTCCTCGCCCTCGAGGAACTCGCCGACGAGGTACGGCGTCCCGTCGGCGAGGTGGTGGACGTCGAAGACGTCGACGACGTTGTCGTGCTTGATCGAGCTCGCGGTCTCGGCTTCGCGGAGGAAGCGCGCCGCCATCTCCGCGTTGCGCGCGAGGTCGGAGTGCAGGCACTTGACCGCGAACCGCCGCTCCTTCAGCCGGAGGTGGCGGGCCTCGTAGACGCGGCCCATGCCGCCCTCGCCGACCACGCGGACGATCTGGTAGGTCTCGCCGACGAGCGCGCCGACGAGCGGGTCGGCGTCGGCGCCCGCGACGGCGACGAGCGGCGTGGCGTCGCGCGGGCAGACGAGGAAGTCCGCGGGGTAGAGCTCGTTGCAGCTCGTGCAGCGGCGCGTGAGCGGCCCCTGCGTTCCGCCGAGCGTCACGCGCGGCGCGGGCGCGGCCATCGCGGGCTCCGGCGGGGGCGCCGCGACGGGAAGCGGGAGCGGAAGCGGAAGCGACGGCGCGAGGCCGACCGTCGTCCCCTCGACCGGAGGCGGCTCTTGCGCGAGCTGGCCCGCGCCCGTCCCGCTGCCGAACGCCGGGCCCACGCCTCGCGTGACGTTCGGCGGCGTGAACGCGGGCGGTCGCTGCCCCGAAGGCGGCTGCGGCGTCGACGCAGGTCGCGGCGAAGGCGGAGGCGACGCCGCGGGCAACTCCGGCGCGGCAGTGCCCATCGTCGTCGGGATGCGCGTTCGCTCCGGCGGCCGCGCCGCGGGGAGCCGGCCCGCGCCGACCGTCTCGGCCTGGCGCGGCTCGGGCGGGAGCGGACGCGCGATCGGGGCGGCGCGGAGACCACGCGGCGTCGGCGGCCCGACCGTCGCGAGCCGGCCCGGATCCGGCGCCGGTCCCACCTTGGTAGCCTCGGCCACGGGGAGCGCTCCGGTCGGCGTGACGACGGACCTCGGCCCGAACGCCTCGAGCGCGACCCCTCCGTGCGCCGCGGAGGCCTCCGCTCTTGCGTCCGCGTCGCGGAGCGCGGGCGGACGCTCGGTGTCCTGACTCCCCTCGACGACACCGGATGAGTCGTCAGCGCCTGTACGGGGGGTGGTCCTTGCGGGAGTGCTCCCCATGGGCAGAGAGGAATCGTATCCCGGAAAGGCCTTGTTGACGCGACAAATCCCGCGCCTATACTGCGCGCTCGTCTCCCTCCTCCCACCTCGGCTTCACCGCATCAACGCGTTGAAATCCGGTGGGTTTACGGAGACATCACGCGGCCCCTCTGGTTTCGTCCCCGCGCCCACGGCGCGGAGCGGGACTCGAGGAAGCCCTTCACACCCGGTCCGTTCGCCAAAGCAGATGCGGCCAGCGTCGCCGGGGGAGTCTCTGAAATGCCCCTTCATACCGAGAAGAAGACGGAGCTCATCGGGAAGTTCCGCACGCACGAGTCCGACACGGGCTCGCCCGAGGTCCAGATTGCTCTCCTCACGGAGCGCATCTCGTACCTCACCGAGCACTTCAAGACCCACACGAAGGACCACCACTCGCGTCGTGGTCTCCTCAAGATGGTCTCGAAGCGCCGCCGCCTCCTCAACTACCTGAAGAAGTCGAGCCTCGAGCGGTACCGCAAGACCGTCTCGGCGCTCAACCTCCGCAAGTAACTCTCCCGAAGGGGACAGCACGAAGCCGTGTTGTCCCCTTCTCGCTATCGCAGTTGATTCCGGGCTGACTCCGGCCGCCTTCACTCTTCGATTCATGCGCGCGAGGCGAGCGCCCGACTGGGCTTCGCGCTCGTGAACCGAGGAACGAAGGCTCGACGAAACGGCCCGGCGTTATGCCGCACGACAGCGGCGAGCGCCAGGAGCGCAAAGCACATGTCCTTCGTTCGCGAATCCGTGATGGTCAACGGGCGCCCGATGACCTTCGAGACGGGCCGTCTCGCCAAGCAGGCCCACGGGTCGATCCTCATCAGCTACGGTGACAGCGTCGTGCTCGTCACGGTCGTCGGCGGCGACGAGCGCCCCGGCCTCGACTTCTTCCCCCTCACCTGCGAGTACGTCGAGAAGACGTTCGCGGCCGGCAAGATCCCCGGCGGCTTCTTCAAGCGCGAGGGTCGCCTCCGCGACGAGGAGATCCTCACCTGCCGCATCATGGATCGCCCGTGCCGCCCGCTCTTCCCGGACGGGTACAAGGGCGACACGCAGATCATCGCGACGGTCCTCTCGACCGACAAGGTGAACCCGACCGACGTGCTCGCGCTCACCGGCGCCAGCGCGGCGCTCCACATCTCGGACATCCCGTGGGCGGGCCCGCTCGTCGGCGTCCGCGTCTGCCGCGTCAACGGCGAGTTCGTCGCCTTCCCGACGCTCGAGCAGCAGACCGCCTCCGACGTCGACATGATCGTCGCCTGCACCAAGGAAGCGATCGTGATGGTCGAGGGCGGCGCCGCCGAGGCGCAGGAGTCCGACGTCATCGACGCGCTGATGTTCGCCCACAAGTCGGCGCAGCCGATCCTCGAGCTCATCGAGAAGCTCCGCGCGGCCGTCGGCAAGCCGAAGCGCGCGTTCGAGCCGAAGACCCTCCCGGCGGACGTCGCCGCGAAGATCCCGGGCGTCGTCGACGCGAAGATCCTCGAGGCGTCGCTCATCAAGGAGAAGAAGAAGCGCTACGACGGCTACAAGGCCGCCAAGGACGCGATGGTCGCGGCGCTCACCGCCGACCTCGGCGCCGAGAAGTTCGCCGAGCACGAGAAGCTCATCAAGGCGGAGTTCGAGGAGCGCAAGTACCACGTCGTCCGCGACTACGTGCTCCGCGAGAAGAAGCGCATCGACGGCCGCGACGGCAGGACGATCCGCAACATCTCGATCGAGGCGAGCGTCCTGCCGCGCGTCCACGGCTCGGCGCTCTTCCAGCGCGGCGAGACCCAGGCGATCGTCACGACGACCCTCGGCACGAGCGCCGACGAGCAGAAGATCGACGCGCTCACCGGCGAGCGCTGGAAGCGCTTCCTCCTCCACTACAACTTCCCGCCCTTCTCGACCGGCGAGACGAAGCCGATGCGCGGCCCCGGCCGCCGCGAGATCGGCCACGGCGCCCTCGCCGAGCGCGCGCTCGTCCGGATGATCCCGGAGCAGGAGAAGTTCCCGTACACGATCCGCATCGTCTCCGAGACGCTCGAGTCGAACGGCAGCTCCTCGATGGCCGCGGTCTGCGGCGGCTCGCTCTCGCTCATGGACGCCGGCGTCCCGATCAAGGCGCCCGTCGCCGGCATCGCGATGGGCCTCATCACCGACGGCCCCGTCGATCAGGCGAGCACGCGCTTCATCATCCTGAGCGACATCCTCGGCGACGAGGACCACCTCGGCGACATGGACTTCAAGGTCTGCGGCACCGACAAGGGCATCACCGCGATCCAGATGGACATCAAGATCGCCGGCCTGAACCGCCAGGTCCTCTCGCAGGCGCTCGATCAGGCGCGCGAGGGCCGCATGCACATCCTCGGCAAGATGAACGAGATCCTCGGCCAGCACCGCGCCGATCTCTCGCAGTACGCGCCGCGGATCACGACTCTCAAGGTCAAGCCGGACCAGATCCGCATCATCATCGGACCGGGCGGCAAGACCATCAAGGGCATCGTCGACCAGACGGGCGTCGCGATCGACGTCGAGGACGACGGCACCGTGAACATCGCGTCGAGCGACTCCGACGCGGTCAAGAAGGCGATCGACATCATCAAGGGCCTCACCGCGGAGCCCGAGGTCGGCGCCACCTACAAGGGCTCGGTCCAGCGCATCACCGACTTCGGTGCGTTCATCGAGATCTTCCCCGGCACCGACGGCCTCCTCCACGTCTCCGAGATGGCGCACACGCGCGTCGAGCGCGTCACCGACGTCATGAAGGAAGGCGACGAGGTCGAGGTCAAGGTCATCGAGGTCGGTCGCGACGGCAAGATCCGCCTCTCGCGCCGCGAGCTCCTCCCGCTCCCCGAGGGCGAGGAGGGCGAGCGCGCGAAGGCCCGGATGATGGCGTCCCGCGAGGCGGGTCCCCCGCCCTCGCGCGGCCCCGGCGGTGGCGGCGGACGCGACCGTGACCGCGGCCCGCGCGGCGGCGGTGGTCGTGACCGCGGCCCGCGCGGCGGCGGCGATCGCGGCCCGCGCTGAGCGCACGGGCCGAGGATCCATCGGCCCGACACGAGCGGCGAGCCTCCGGGTTCGCCGCTCGTCGTTTGTCGTGCCTGGCCGAAGCTCGCGCGCGCGGCGACGGCGACGGGAGCCGCGCCCGTCAGGGCTTGCGGACGCGGTACCAGAGCTCGACGGAGACGGTGGTCGCGGTGGCCGGGCACACGTGCGTCTGGAGCGAGCCGTCGAAGACCGCGGGCGTCAGCGGGATCTTGCAGCCGCCGATGAAGTCGTCGAAGTCGTAGTCGTCGTCCCAGATCTCGAACGAGAGGTTGTTC
Organism: Labilithrix sp.; assembly: GCA_019637225.1. Taxonomy (GTDB): domain Bacteria; phylum Myxococcota_A; class Polyangia; order Polyangiales; family Polyangiaceae; genus Labilithrix. The sequence goes on along the minus strand of JAHBWC010000018.1, from coordinate 47,096 downwards.
AAGAGCTCGGCGGCCTTGATGCCCTTCAGCGGGACCTCGGCCCAGAACGGGACGGTCGTGTCGGTCTGGACGGAGGTCTGGCCCGAGTGCGAGCTCGCGCCGAGGCTCGAGTAGGCGATGAGGTACGGGTCCGGAGCGCCGCCGAGGATGTCCCACGATCCGCCCGACTTGTTCTTGTCGGGCACCACCGCGAACGAGACGTAGAAGTCCCAGAGCGCGTTCGGATCGATCGCGCACGACTTCGACGAGCCGCAGGTCCGGCCGTAGCCGCAGTCGATGCAGGCCTCGCCGCCCGTCCCGCACGCGCTCGCCGCGTTGCCTGGCTGGCAGCCGGTCGCCGAACAGCAGCCGTTGACGCACGTGGCCTGGCACGATCCGTCGATGCACGTCTGATTCGAGCACACGAACGACGCGCCCTCGGTCGTGCATGCGCCGCACGCGCCGCCTTCGCCGCCGCATCGCTCGTTCGCGTTTCCGGGGTGGCACGTGTCGCCGTCGCAGCAACCCTGGCAGTTGTTCGGGCCGCACGGCTCCTTGCACCTGCCCGCGGTGCACCGCTGCGCGCCGCTGCAGGTCTCGCAGGCGGACGCGCCCTCGCCGCACGATGCCTCGGTCGTGCCCTCCTCGCACTTGTCGTCGCGGCAACAGCCCGCGCAGTTCGCCGGCGTGCACGTCGCGACCTGCGGGCCTCCGCCGGGCCCTGTCCCGCCTCCCTCGTCGTGGCGGATGACGCCGACGACGCAGTCGGCCAGCTCGGGATCGAGCGTCTCGTTGACCACGCGCGCGATCGTCTCCGTCGCGCACGTCGCGAACCCCGAGCGGCACGTGTCGCGATCGCCGGTGCAGTCCTCGTTGACCGCGGCGGCGACCTCCGCGCTGTACGGGAGGACGAGCGCGCCGGGGAGCTTCGACTTCTTCGCGTAGAACGCGCTCGTGCAGCCGGCGACGTCGGGCGCGCAGAACGTGCAGTAGCTCTCGGCGAGGTCGCGGTGGGCCTTCGACGGCGCGGCGGCCTTCTGCGCGCGGCCGAGGCAGTTCGCCACCCCGCAGATGCCCGACTCGAGGCAGTCCTGCGCCGCGACGAGCGCCGCGGGCGAGAGCGCCTTGTCGAGGCTCGCGCAGCTCGTCGCGAGCGCTCGGTCGCAGTCCGTCGGCTCCTTGCACGTCGTCGACGCCGTCCGCGCCGCGCCGCAGAACGACGGCGCGCCGCGCTCGGGCTCCGACGTACACGCAACGCCGACGACCGTGGCCGCGACGGCGAGCGCAACGGCGCGCGCCAAGGTAAGACCGCTCACGCTCCATACGTAGCACGCGGGCGCGGCCGGTGCCTCGAGGCCGCGCGTGCGGCGCGCACGCCCTCGCCCGAGCGCTGCCCGGCTCCACGCGCGGACGTCTTCCTACTTCATCTTCTTCTGCATGACCGGGCCGGAGCCCTTCGAGCCCGAGCCCCCGGCCCCGTCCACGCCGGTCTTCTTCATCGGAACGTCCTTCGCGTCGAGCGTCGTCTTCTCGGCGGGCGCGGGCGCGGGCGTGCCTGAGCTGCCGAAGTCGCTGTCGAACCACGAATCCATCTTCGACGTGGGCTTGCTCTTCGGCATGGGCACCGGCGCCGACGACGGCGGCGCGGGCGTCGGGACGGGGGCGACCGTCTTCGTGGGCGCGGGCTCCTTCCCGCGCGGCCCGGTCGAGTCGGTCCACGGCGCCGGCGACGCGCTCGACGTCGGCGAAGGCGGCGGCGCGACGTTGTCGTCGGTCGTGCTCGTGGGCGTGCTCGTCGGCGACGGCGCCGGCGGGAGCGAGAGCGCCTTCTTCGCGTTCTCGCGCGCGAGGCGGACCTCGGGCCGCGTGTCGCCCGCAGGATCGAGCTCGCGCGCCGCGTCGAGCTTGTCGACGCACGCCTTCCACTCCGCCGCGAGGCACTTCTCGATACCGACCTTGCGGAGCTCGGCGGCGCGCGGGAGATCCTCCTTGGCGATCGGCTCCGGCTCCTTCTCGCGAAGGACGAGCGCGACGATCGTGACGAGGACGCCGAGCGCGGCGAGCAGCGCGACCTCCTTCTGCCAGTGCGTCTTCAGGTGGCGGCGGAGGCGGCTCACCCGCTGGCGCACGCGCGGCGCGGGGACCTTGTCCGTCTCGGCGATCCACTCGAGCTTCTCGCCCTCGCCTTCGCGGAGCATCCAGTCGAGCGTCGTCTTGTTCTCCTCGCCGGGAGGTAGGTGTTTCTCCGCCCAGCGCAGGAGATCGGCCTCCACGTGCGGCGCGGCCTTGCCGGCGACCTCGGGGACCTCGAACGTCTCGCGGCCGGCGCGGCGGTGGTAGTCGACGACCTTGTTCTTGGCGACGCCGAAGATCCAGCGCCGGAGCGACTCGGAGTCCTCGGGGGCATGCGGCGACTCGATCGCGTCGGCGAGGGTCGACTGCACGATGTCCTCGACCTCGCTCTCCGGGACGCGCTTTCGCACCATCGCGATGAGCGCGGTGCGGAGGTCGGGGCCGATGACGTTGGACGGGCTCTCGGACATGGCGTGCACGGGCGAACGTCGGGCAGGCCCCGAAGAGTGTGACACGGCGTTGGACGAGGGACGGCCGAGAATCATTGGAACGGTCCGCGGCTCGGTCGTCGGACGGCCGGGCCTGGACAGAAGTTCGGGTACTTCCTAGGTTCTTTTGACGTAGGATCGGGCGGTCCCGGGGCGGTTCGCCCCCTCTTCGTCCCACGGCGACGTGGGCTTCGCGAGCGTTCATGGTCAAGAAGAAGGTCTCGCTCGGGAGCAGCCCGGACCTCGGCGACGGACCGATCGGCGAGCACGCCGTCGCCCCCGGCGCCCGCGCCGCCAGCGTCGACGTCCTCGAGCTGTTCTTCAACACGGGGATCATCCTCCACGAGGTCGCCCTCCCACGCGGCCTGCCGGCCGTCGTGTCGAGCTTCGTCGTGATGCAGGCCCCCGGAGGGGCCGCGACGCCGGCGGGACCGGCGACCCTGTCGGTGCGGCGCGCCCAGGGCGGCGAGGAGCCGGACGTCGAGATCTCCGCCGTCGACCACCTCGCCGAGCTCGCCGGGCGCTGGCTGCCGGTGCCTTACCAGCTCTCCTGCCCCTTCGCCGTACAGGTCTTCCTCGCGGAGACCGGCGGCGGGGTGCGCGCCGTGCTCGCCGTCGACACGCTCGAGACGCAGGGCTCGCAAGGCCGCCACCTCGACGCGGCCTACGACGAGGGACGCCCCTTCCGCGCGCTCGACAAGGGCGAGGTCGGCCCGTTCTTCGAGCACCCCGAGGCCCGCGACCTCGTCCGCCGACTCGAGCGCGCCGGCGTCGACAAGGCGCTCTTCAAGCTCGCGGCGCTGCTCGAGACGCTCGCGCCGCTCCTGCCGAAGATCCGGCTCTCGCGTGTCGAGACGCACCAGCCGATCCCGGTGTCGCTCGTCCTCGACCTCGGCAACTCCCGGTCGACGGCGCTGCTCGTCGAGGGTCGCGAGGCGGGCGTCTTCGGCGTGCCGCTCGAGGTGCGAAGCCTGTCGAACCCGCTCACGACGAGCCAGGAGGCGTTCGACTCGCGCGTCACGTTCCTGCCGAGCCCGTGGGACAAGTCGGTCTTCCCCGTCGCGACGGGCGACTCGTTCCAGTGGCCGAGCGTCGCGCGCATGGGCCGCGAAGCGCTCGATCGCGCGCTCGAGACGCCGCACCGCTACCAGTGCACGCTCTCGGGGCCGAAGCGCTACCTCTGGGACGATCGCCAGACCGACGAGAAGTGGCACTTCGCGCAGAAGATCGGCCAGGTCTCGCCCGGTCAGGGCGGAGAGCACCGCCCCGTGTTCGGGCGCATCCTCAAGTACGTCCCCGAGGAGTCGGGGGGCGCGTACCTCCGCGAGGACGGGCCGCAGACGCCGGCCGATCCGCGCTACGCGCCGCGCTCGATGATGATGTTCGCGCTCGTCGAGGTCCTCTGCCAGGCCTACGCGCAGATCAACGGCGCGGAGTACCGCATGTACCAGGGCAAGGAGGGCAACCCGCGCGTCCTCCGGCACCTCGTGCTCACCTACCCGTCGGCGATGCGCGAGGAAGAGCGACGCGTCTACGAGGCGCTCGTGCGGAACGCGGTGGTCCTCGCGTGCCACGTCCTCAACATCCGCCCCGAGCTCAGGCCGAACTACAACCCGCAGACGCAGCAGTTCGATCCGTTCCTCTTCGTCGACGAGGCCCTCGCCGCGCAGATGGTGTTCGTCTTCCAGGAGGTGCAGGGCACCTTCGCCGGGAGCATGGAGGAGCTCGTCTCCGTCTACGGGCACGAGCAGCGGACGCTGCGCGTCGCGTCGGTCGACATCGGCGGCGGCACGAGCGACGTGATGATCGCCGAGTACGAGGACAAGCTCCCCGGCACCGGTACGTCGCTCTCGATCAAGAAGCTGTTCCAGGACGGCGTGTCGATCGCGGGCGACGAGGTCTGCCGCGCGATCGTCGAGGACGTCGTCTTCCCGCAGATCCTCCACCAGCTGCCGACCTCGCAGAGCAAGAGCCGGCTCCTCCACCTGTTCGGAGAAGGTGACGCGGGCCACGGCTCGGCGTGGCGCACCCTCCGCGCGCGCCTCGTGCCGTACCTCTGGCTGCCTCTCGCGCGCTGCTACTGGGCGATCGCCGAGGGCTTCCCGCTCGAGGGGCACACGCCCGATCGGCACTACATGGTCTCGACGATCTTCGAGACCTTCGGGCTCCCGCCCGTCTCCCCGGCGATCCTCGGCGAGGCCAACCGCTTCCTCGAGCAGGAGGTCGAAGGCTTCCCCGGCTTCGAGAACCTGTTCTTCCGCTTCGACGCCGCCCTCGTCGAGCGCGCGATCGAGCGCGTCCTCCGCGAGCCTCTCCGGCGCTACGCCGACATCCTCGCGCAGTTCGACGTCGATCTCCTGGTCCTCGCCGGGCGCACGGCGGCGCTGCCGTGCATCAAGCGGCTCTTCACGAACGAGATGCCGGTCTCGCCCCCGCGCGTCCGCTCGATGGCGCGCTACCGCGTCGGCGAGTGGTACCCGTCGAAGTGGAAGGACCAGGGCCACATCCGCGATCCGAAGTCGACTGTCACCGCGGGCGCCGCCGTGCTCCACCTCGCGAGCAAGAACAAGCTCCCCGGCTTCCTCATCGACGCGATCGGCGAGGCCGAGCAAAAGCCGATCTACGGCCTGTATCAGGACACCGAGCCGCACATCGCACGGGCGAACGAGCTCTTCGGCGCGGGCCCGTCGCCGGACAAGAGCCCGCCGTTCGTCTACACGCACGGCATGCGCGTCGGCTTCCGCAACGTCGACTCCCAGGAGATGGAAGGCTCGCCGCTCTTCGAGGTGCGCCCCGCGAACGCCGAGGTCGAGGCGGCGCTGCTCGAAGATCGCGTCGCGATCCAGTTCGGGCGCACGCGGGAGGGTCAGATCCAGATCGCGAGCGTGACGAGCCAGCGGGACCAGTACCAGTTCGACGCGAAAGACTTCGTCCTCTCGCTGAAGACGGCGGCCTTCGACAGGTACTGGCTCGACACCGGCGTCTTCGACGCGCGAGCGCAGTGAGGAGCGAACGAGCCCACGATGGATGAGGACCGGATCAAGAAGGCCGTCATCGGCGCGATCGACAAGGCGCTCGACGCGCACGACCTCGCCGAGATCGTCCGGGCGTTCGCGCGCGGGCCGCGGCCGACGCTCCCCGAGAGCCCGAACGACGCTCCGCCGACGGCGGGCGCCAAGCGGCTGCTGACGCGCATCGTCCTCGGCGACATCCTCGACGACACGATCCTCTCCGCGCGCCCGCAGGACCGCACGTTCCCGCTCCGCCTCTTCTTCGGCGAGCTCAGCCGCTTGCTCGCGACGGACGCCGAGGACGGCGCGGCGGCCGACGCCGCGTTCACGCTGGCGAGCGGGCTGAACTTCTTCTTCCGCGCGCCGATGGACGGCGAGAGCAAGATGCGCGTCGGGTTCGCCGTGAGCCGGCAGCTCTACGTGGTCGCGCACACGGCGCGCCTCGACGCCGAGCTCGTCGGGAGGTCGGCGCCGCTCCTCGCCGCGCTGATGACGGGCGAGCTCGAGAGACTCAAGTTCGAGAGCGTGGATCACGTCAAGGTCTTCGACTCGCAGATCCACGAGCGCGCCGCGGGCTCCGACCCGACCGCGTTCAGCGTCGTGCGGCCGGCGTCGTTCCTCTGCCGCGTCGCTTCCAACAACGCCGTGAAGGTGAAGGCCGAGGTGCTGACGTGAGCGACGCGACCTGGCTCCCCAACCTCGTCGGCGGCACGTCGATCTGGAAGCTCGCGGTCGACCTGAACGAGGAAAAATTCTTCGGCGGTCGCCTCCTCGTCCCGGAGACCGAGGGATCCGAGAGCCTGCCCGTCACCGTGCGGTGGGACCTCACCGGCCTCATCCCGCTCGGCGAGGCGCGCGAGAAGCACGCCGACGACGCGGCCGCCGCGGTGAAGGACTTCCAGGGCGCGCTCGAGCGCGTCGCGAAGGTCTTCGCGACGCCGAACAGCGGGTTCGACAAGTACAAGGAGGCGTTCACCGTCCCGTCGCTCGACGCGGACGGCGGCGCGAACTACTTCTACTCGCCGTCGCGGAAGAAGCTCTGCGTCATCAACTGGGGTGCGTCGCCTCGGGCGATGGGCGGAAAGGCCGAGTACGTCTTCGGCTACGAGGACTGGGGCAAGCACTGGGGAGACCCCGGCGCGGTCGCCGCCGCCGGAGCGGGCATCGCGGCGAGCGCGGCGACCGCGGCCGTCGCTGCGGCGGCGGCGAACCCGCCCGACGCGGCCGGGCCCGACGACGCGGAGAAGCGCGACGACAAGAAGAAGGCGGCGCGCCCCTGGTGGATGTGGCCGGTCTTCGGGCTCGTCGCGATCGTGCTCGTCCTCCTCGCGCTCTTCCTCCTCAAGGCGTGCGAGGAGCAGAAGATCGCGGTCGGCGCCGACGCCTCCGATGCGCCCGCCGAAGGCGCGGCCGACGGCGACGGAGGCGCGAACGACGGCGGAGGCGGCGACGACGCGACCGCGGGTGACGTCGCGGACGGCGGCGACGGAGGCGCGACCGGTGACGGAGGCGCGGCCGGTGACGGAGGCGCGGCCAGTGACGGAGGCGCGGCCGGATCCGACGCGGGCGCGGACGGCGGCCTCGCGACCGACGACGGCGATGATGACGACGACGGGCCTCCCGGGTCGAGCGGCGGCGCCGGATCGAGCGGCGGCGCCGGATCGAGCGGCGGCGCCGGATCGAGCGGCGGCACCGTCGTCGTGGTCGGCCCGGGCGGCGGTCAGAAGACCAGCGTCCACCGCAAGCACTACAGCGACGACGCCCGGGCGTGGCGGGTCGCCGCCGGCGCCCAGAAGGTCTCGCGCACGGAGCACGCCGGCAGGCGCTTCGACGTGTGGCTCACGCCGGGCCAGTCGTTCGAGGGAGTGCGCGTCGAGTGGCAGGACAAGTCCGGCAAGTGGCACGCCCACTGATCGTTCCCAGGTGACCCATGAGTGATCCGATCTCCACGCTCGAACAGGCCATCGGCGAGGCGCAGGCGGCGATCGTCGGGCAGACCGAAGCGGAGAACGAAGCGCTCGTCCTGCGGGACCTCGCGCTTCGCGCGCGCAAGCTCCGGCGCGCCTGGGCCCGCAAGCAGAGCCTCGGGCTGTTCGGTCCGTCGCAGGCGGGCAAGTCGTTCCTCGTCGGGGCGCTGCTGTCGCACGAGCTCGGCTCGCTCGAGGTCCTGAGCCGCGGCGGCCCGGTCGACTTCCTGAAGGAGATCAACCCCGCCAAGGGGGTCGAGTCGACCGGGGTCGTGACGCGCTTCTCGGCGTCGGCCGCGCCGCCTCTCCGCAAGGGCGACTTCTACTGCGAGCTCCTGCCCCTCGAGGGCGTGCTCCAGTCGATGGCGACGGGCTTCCTCGTCGAGTGCACGTCGCCGCCGCTCGACGTCGAGCGCGTCGAGCGCACGCTGCGCGAGGCCCGCCTCCAGGCCGGCGCTCCGGCGGCGCCGATCCATGCGCGCGCCTGGGAGGCCGTCTGGCACGAGCTCACGAAGAAGTACCAGGACCGGCACCCGTACCTGAACGAGCTCCGGCGCCATCCCGCGATGAAGGCGGGGCTCGCGAGGGAGATCGGCACGTCCGCCGGCTGGGTCCTCGTCTACTCGCTCCTCTGGGGTGGACCGGGCTACGCGAAGGACCTCGATCAGCTCATGCGCACGCTCGTCACGGGCATCGAGCAGCTCGGCTACGCGGAGGCGGTCGAGGTCGGCCTCGCCCACGTGCGCGCGTCGAGCGACGCGCCGAGCGTCATCGACGCGTCGTGCCTGAACGCGCTCGGGACGTCGCGCACGGTGGTCCCCGCGACGACCCTCGACGGGCGCGACGTCGCGCTCGATCCCGGGGTCCTCGCGGCGCTCATCGCCGAGATTCGGCTCCCGCTCCGCGGCGTTTCCGGATCGCTCCTCGACAAGGCCGACATCCTCGACTTCCCCGGCGGGCGCGCGCTGAAGGGCATCAACGGCTTCGGCCCGACGGAGCTCAACACGGGCAAGCTCGACAACGCGATCGAGGTCTACAAGCGCGGCAAGCTCACGTTCCTCTTCGAGCAGTACTCGCTCGATCGCGAGATCACGTCGCTGCTCCTGTGCTCGCCGGGACCGACCAAGCCGGAGGCGATTCAGCTCCAGTCGCAGGTCGAGAGCTGGCTCTCCATCCGCCACGGGTCGGCGACGCCGAAGGACCCGAAGGAGCTCGAGCACCCGAGCCTCTTCCTCGCGCTGACGAAGTTCGACATGAGCCTCGGCGCACTCCGCAGCGACAACGCGAAGGACCGCTGGGACTCGCGCGTCGACGAGGCGTGCGTCGACTTCTGGGCGCGCGGCCACGGCTCGTGGCTCTTCAACTGGGGCGCGAAGGGTCGCGCGTTCACGAACCTGTTCTGGATCAGGAACCCGTACGCCGATCAGATGCAGGCGCTGAAGCCCGGCGACGCCGACTACGAGACGGTGAAGCAGGGCTACCTCGCGTCGCGCGCGGTCGCGACGTACATCGCCGATGCCGAGGAGAAGTGGCTCGCCGTCGAGGGCCACGATCCGGCGACGGCGCTTCCGAAGAGCGGAGTGCCGCTGCTCTCGACGCACCTCCGCGCGAAGCTGAACGACGACATCAAGGGCAAGGAGCTCGCGCACGAGGCCCGCGCGATCCGCTCCGAGCTCCTCAGCGTGCTGAAATCGCTCACGCCGTCGCGGGACGAGACCGAGGCGCGCGCCCGCCGCGTCGAGGACGCCAAGCAGCTCGTCTCCGCCATGGACGCCGAGATGACGCGCCGCTGCTCGGGCGCGGTGTTCGGCGAGTTCGTCGACCTCGTCGTCGCGCCCGAGGAGGACATCGAGGCCGAGGTCCGAAAGGTCCTCGACGTCGTCCTGCCGATGAGCATCAAGGCGAGCGACAAGGTGAAGAAGGTCCTCGTCCACGTGCTCAAGTGGTGGTCGAAGCTCGCAGCCGAGCGCCTCCGCACGAGCGAGCTCGCGATCCCGCAGGCGCACGCAGAGAGCTTCGTGCGCGAGGTCTGCACCTCGAAGCTGCTGTTGCCGGTCCTCGGACAGGCGATCTTCCCGTACTTCGCGCGCACGCAGGTCGACGCCGGGCTCGTCTCGACGATCCTCCGCGTGAAGATCTGCGACGCGATGCTCGCGCTGATGACCCCCGCGAAGCGCCGCACCCCCGAGTCGCCGGTGCGCCTCAGCTACGCCGAGGACGGCGAGGAGAGCGCGGGGGCCGTCGACTGGAACGACGTCGACTTCGACGACGAGCCGATGGACCGTCCGGGCGCGGGCGTGTCGATCGTGTTCGCGGGCAACCGCTACTACTCGATCTGGTCCGAGAGCCTGGCCGACTTCTACGCGAAGAGCGCGGGCTCGCGGCCGAGCGTGATGGAGGACGCCTCGCGCACGCAGCGGCTCGTCGAGGTGCTCAAGCGCGTGGAAGTCTCCGGCGATGCCTGAGCCGAGGCCGAGCGCGGACGGTCCCGAGGAGGACGCCGCCGAGGAGGGCGCGCTCGACGGCGACGCGCACGACCTCGACAGCCTCCGCGCTCGGGCCGACGTGCCCGGCCTGCTCGCGCTCGCCCGCGCGTACCGCAGCGGCAGCGCCCCCGGCGGCCGCGACATGAAGCGATGCTTCGACGCGTACCGCGCAGCCGCGGAGCTCGGGAGCGCCGACGCCGAGTACGCCGTCGCGCTCTTCTGCATGAGCGGCGGCGTCGTCCCGCAGGACCTGAAAGAAGGCGCGACGCACCTCCGTGCGGCGGCCGACAAGGGCAGCGTCCCGGCGAAGGTCTACCTCGGGAACCTCTACGAGCTCGGGATCCACTACAAGGCGGATCCGGAGAAGGCCGACGTCTGGTACCGCAACGCGGCGCGGAGCGCCGGCGTCGACGCGGAGCCCGGATCCTACGAGTACGCGAAGGCGCTCGCGGAGCTCGGATGCGCGCGGCACGCGCTCGCGCTGAGCGAGAGCAGCGAGCTGTCCGAGGACGACAAGGCGCGTCTCCTCCAGCGAGCGAAGGCGCACGGCTACGGCCTCCGGATGAAGGACGAGGGGGCCGGCGACCGACCGACGTTCCTCGACTCGCTCCAGAAGGCGGACGACGCGGCCGCGAACGGCCGGGGCGATGCGGGACGCACCGAGCGGCAGCGCGCGACGACGACGCCGGACACGAAGTCCGCGCGCGCGGCGGCAGACGCGCAGGCGAGCGCGGCGGGCGCGGAGGGAAAGACCGGCGGCCCGTCGCGCGCGTCCCTCGGCCTCGGCGCGTTCGGCTACGCGCTCCTCTTCGCGGCGGCGGGCGTCGGCGCTGCCTACGCCGCGACGCTCGGAGCGCGCGAGCTCGTCGCCCGTGGCACGACGCTGCCGGGCCTCGGCGCGGAGGCGGATCGGGTCTTCCCGATCGTCCTCGCGCTCGTCGGCGTCCTGCCCACATGGCTCGTCTACCGCCTCGGCACCGTCCTCAAGGCGCTCGTGATCGCGGGGCTCTTCGGCGCCGTCGGCTGGGTGGCGTGGGGGACCGGTCAGGCCGCGCTGCACGCCGAGAGGCCGGTCCAGGCGATCGCGTTCGGCCTCGCGGGGTTTCTCGCCGCGCTGCTCGCACTCGGGCTCACCGGCGGCACGAAGCGCCAGCCGGCCGGCCGCCGCCGTCCTCCGGCCGGGTAGCCCCCCGCGCGGCGGCGGCCCGCCGGCGTGGTAGCGTAAAGGGAGCCCGCGGACGGCGTTCGTCATGAGCGACGAGAGCGAACCGAAGAACCTTCCGACGCCGTCCGAGGTCCGAAGCGGCCAGGGTTCGACGCCCGGTCGCGAGCGCGGTCCGGTCGAGGCGAACCTTCGTCGCGAGGCTCGCGTCGACGCGCGCATCCGCGTTTCGGTCGTGCGCGGGCGCCGGACGCTCCCGCTCGAGACGTCCGACGTCAGCTTCAAGGGCCTGTTCCTTCGCACGGACGAGCCTCCGCCGGTGCGCGCCCTCATGCGGCTCCGCGTCACCCTCCCGCTCCGCGAGATCGAGGCGCACGCCATGGCGGTCCATGTCTCGACGACGAGCGACGCCGCGGACGGTCGACCCGCGGGCGTCGGCGTGCAGTTCTGGGGCCTCGCCGGGCCCGATCGCGTCGCGTGGGACGACTTCGTCCGCGAGCTCATCCAGGTGAAGCGCGCCGCCGCGAAGAGCGCCGCCGCGAAGAGCGTCGTCGCGACGGCCGAGACGCCGTCCCCGTCGGGGATCCGGATCGGGAGCGCCACCGAGCCGCCTCCCTCGCCGCCCCGCGCTGCCGCCAAGGAGTGATTCCGCCGCCCTCAGCGGCGACGGTAGATCTCGTAACGCTGCGCGCTCCCGGCGCGCGGAGCGCCGAACGCGATCGTCGCCTGCCGCTCGAAGCGCTCGGCGAACAGCGCCGACCGGAGCAAGCGCTGCTCGACGAGGCGGGGCTCCCCGTAGACGACGATCGTGTCGACGTCGCGGTCGAGCAGCATCGCGAGGTCGACGGCCTTCGACGTGTGTCCCCCGGGGAGCGCCGCGATCGAGGGATCCGTGAGCCCCGCGAGGTCGACGACGCTCGCGCCGGTGGAGGCCCCGACCCATCCGACGTCGAGCGCCGCGACGACCTTCGCGCCGGCGAGAAGCGGCCGGGCCTGCGCGATCAGGTCCTTCCGGGCTTCATGGACATGGCGCCCCGCCGGCGCCGCGCGGACGCCGATCAGGACGCCCACGGCGAGGGCGAGGAGCACCCGCGCGAGCGTCGACCACGTCCGCGCCACGCGACCGACGTCGACGAAGACGAGCGCGAGCGACGGCGCGACGGGGACCATGAGGCGCGCGTACGGCATCCAGTCGCCCCCGACGGCGACGATCACGGCGACGTGCGCGAGCGCCGCGAGGGCAAGCGTCCTCGCGAGCGACGAGGCGCGCGCGAGCGCGAGCGCGAGCGGCGCGCACGCGAGGATCGGCGTCAGCACGACCACCGCGGCCGCGCCGGCGTAGACGACGCCGTGCTGCGCGTCGCTCGGCTTCGCGAGGAGCGCCAGCGGCGCGGGGCGCCCAAACGCGACGAGGCGCACGACCGCGCAGAGCGCGAAGGGCGCGAGCGCCAGCGCGACGGTGCGCGCGGCGTGCCCGCGAGCGAGCGACCCCGCCGCCGCGGCGCCTCCCGCGACGATGACGGCCCAGACGACGAGCTCCGGGCGAAGGGTCGCCGCGAGTCCCGCGAGCAGCGCCGCGCGGCGCGGCCGCTCGAACGACACGGCCGCGCACGTCGCGAGGGCCGTGGCGAGGCCCGTCTCCATCCCGCTCGCGGCCCAGGCGCCGATCGGGAACGCCAGGCCGAGCACCAGCAGCGCGACGGCCGCGTGGAGCGTCTCGCGCCGCCCGCCAGAGGCTCGCTTGGCGAGGCCGAGACCGAGGAGCGCCCCGGCGAGCGCCCAGGCGACGACTCCGAGCGCCTTGGCGCGTTCGAGCGCCGCCACGAGATCGCCGCCCGCGGCGATCGGCGCGAGCAGCGGGGCCCACGGCAGCGGAGTCACCCCGTCGGTCGAGGGACCGACGGCGTCGAACCGATAGCCCGCGCCGGACGCGAGGTGGTGCGCGTAGCGGAGCGGGATCAGCGCATCGTCGACCGTGAAACCCCACATCGCGAGCGCAGGGACGAGCGCGCTCAGTGCGCCGGCGAGAGCGAGCGCGCGCCCGTACCAAGCGCCAACGACCATGTCCACTCCTCTGCAGTACCTGCTGAAAACTACGAATGAAACGGCGGTCTTTCTAGCATTCGTCTGGTCGGGAGTGGCGCCGAACGACGGCGCGCGGCCCGCCTGAAGAGACTGTCGAGCCAGAACGAGAATGCGAAGCTTCGAGATCTTCGTCGAACCCGAGCCGCAACGCACCATGACGTGGACCCCCGAGGCCGCGCCGAGCGCCGGGGGTCTGCCCTCGCCGCCGCGGTCCGGCACGCGCGCGCGCCCCAACGAGGTCCTCGACCTCTTCATCCACGGCGCGAACGTCACCGCGCGCGTGGCGGAGCGTCACGCGTCGTGTGTCCTCCGTGACCTCGCGTCCGCCCTGACGGAGCTCATCCCGTCGTCGCGCGGCAAGCGCATCGTCCGCTTCTACGACGACGCTTGGGAGCTCTGCGTGGAGCGGGTGGGGTCGAGCGCGACCCTGAGCGTGTACCGCGCCGGCTCCGAGCCCACGGTCCTCGTCTACGATCGCCCGGTCGTCTTCTCGGAGATGTGCGCGAGCGTCGTCGACGCGATCGACGCCACGCTCGCCCGCAGCCCCGACGACGCGCGCGGCCCGGTCGCCCGTGAGCTCGCGGAGATCCGCGGCGCGCTCGCAGGCAGCACGGTCGACCGCGACGCGGACGACGACGATGCGACCGACGCGCCGCTCGTCCTCGTCGACCTCGAGCGCGACGCTCCGATCTCGTTCGCCGCCGAGTTCGCGATGCGCGCCGGCGCCGCCGAGGGCACCGCCGCCGAGACCGGCGTCGAGCGCGCGGACCTGCACGCGCTCCTCGTCCGCGGCCGCATGCGCGCCGAGGTCCGCGGGCGCTCGGTCGAGCTCGGTGAGGCCTACCCGTTCCTCTTCGCCGAGCGTCTCCTCGACCTGTCTCGCCGCGCGCTCGACGCGTGGGAGCGGGGTCAGCCGTTCTTCACGCGGATGGACGCGGGCGGCGTCATGCTCGGCCTTCGTTCGAACGCCGACGAGGAGCTCCCTCGCGCCGCGCTGACGCTCGGCCCGAGCCGCGGCGACGGACACCGCTCCGCGCTCTCGCTCGTTCCCCCGAGCGACGGCGGCTCCAGCCTCCTCCGCGCGGACGCCCGCCGCGGGGGAATCTCGACGGCCGAGTCTGCGACGCGTCGCGGCACCGCGACGTTCCCCGAGCTGTCGCTGTTCGACGTCGTCGAGTCCGCGCTCGCGTTCGGACGCGCGCTCGTCCGGGCGATCGTCCGGCGCGACCGGGCGCAGGGCACGAACCTCCGGCTCGCGGCCTTCCGCCGCGACTTGCGCGCGACCGGCGACGCCCTCCGTGAGGTTCGCCGCCAGGATTCCCGCATCAACCCCGCGCCCGAGTCCTACCGCGCCTTCGCGGAGAGCCGCCGCGCGCGGCCCGCCGAGGAGGGCGCGCCGCTCTCGTCGGCCGCTCGCCTCCGGTACACGCAGCGCTGGCAGGCGCTCGTTCCGGGCATCGATCTCCGCGCGACCTTCCTCTGCGGAGATCGCCTCATCATCGGCTCGGCGGCGGAGACGTTCTGCCTCGAGCGGACGACCGGCGAGCTCCTCTGGCGCAAGAGCACGCCGCGCGCGGCGAGCGTCGTCACGCCGGCCGGCGTCGCGCGCATCGGCAGCGACGGCGCGATCGCGCTCCACGACTTCGCGACCGGAGACGTCACGCTCCGCGCCTGGATCGCCCCGCGCGTCTCCGGCCCGTCGGCGGGCGCCGTCGTCAGCTCGGCCGGTCTCCCGCGCCTCCTCATCGTGACCGAGGGCGAGCGCCACCTCGTCGCGATCGACCTCACGAGCGGCGAGGCGCGCTGGCGCTACCTCTGGTCGTCGGGCTGCCGCTCGGGCGCGCTCCGGCTGAAGCGTGCCGGCAAGCTCCTCTACGTCGCCTCCGGCGACAGCGCGCTCACCGCCGTCGACGTCCAGACCGGCGCCGTCGTCTGGCGGATGCGCGATCGGCTCCGCTTCGTCGCGGCGCCTACCGTCGACCACGAGGCGCTCTTCGCGATCGCCGGCGGCTCGAGCAGCGCGGCGGCCCTCCACGCGGTCGATCCGTTCTCGGGAGAGAGCGCGTGGACGGCGCGGCTGCTCTCGACGCCGAACAGCGTCGAGGGCCCTCCCCTCCTCGCCGCGTCGTCCGTCTGCGTCGCCGTCCGCGCGCGCCGCGGGCTCCGTCTCGCGGGCTTCCACCGCGAGACCGGCGAGCAGCTCTTCGAGACGGAGACGCCCGTCGCGCCGGTCGGCACGTCGTGGCTCGCGGTCGACGATCTGCTCGTCGGCAACACGCCCACCGGCGAGCTCGTCGGCGTGGACGCGTCGACCGGAGCGATCCGCTACCGCCACACGTTCGGGCGCACGGTCGAGTCCGACGTCCCGCGCCGCCTCGAGCCGGTGCTCCGGTCGGGCGCGCTCTTCGTGCCGCACGTCGACGTCCACGTCTTCCGGCCGAGCGACGGCGCCCACCTCGCCCAGATCGGCCCGTGCGACGCCATCCCGGACCTCCTCCGCGTCGACGAGCGATGCGACGTGTACGTCGCCGAGGAGAGCGGTCACATGGCCGCGTTCGGTGTCGGACCTCGCCTCTCGCTCGTGAAGTGACGCGAGACACGCGCGCGGTGTTGTAAGGTCTCGCCCGCATGAAAACGCGGGCGAGCTCTACCCCTCTCGTCGCGGGCGCCGCCCTCGTCGCGTGCGTCGCGTGCGCGCGTCCGAGCGAGGCTCCCCCTTCGCCGTCGGCGCCGGAGTCGCGCGCGGGGTCCGCCGGCGCGCCGGGCTCGCCGGGCGCCGCGCCCGAGTCCGGAGGATCGCCGGCGTGCGGCAAGGCCGCCGCGAAGACGGGCGTGCTCACGGAGCGCGTCCCCGTGTTCGGCAAGAGCCGGAGCTACACGCTCGTCGTGCCGGCCGGCTACGCGCCGAGCCTCTCGTACCCGCTCGTGTACGTGCTGCACGGCCACGGCGGCAACGGCGCCCAGGCGCGCCGCGCGATGGACCTCGAGAGCGCCGCGGGCGGCAAGGCGCTCTTCCTCTACCCCGACGGCCTCGGCGGGGGCTGGGACCTCGACTCGCCCGCGTCGAAGAACGCGGACGTCGCGCTCTTCGACGCCACGCTCGCGATCACCCAGAGCCGCTACTGCGTCGATCTCCACCGCGTGTTCGTCGCCGGCTTCAGCAACGGCGCGTACATGGCAAACCAGCTCGGCTGCCGCCGCGGCGATCGCGTCCGCGCCGTGGCCACCCACGCCGGCGGCGGCCCGTACGAGACGGCGGGCGAGTACGACGAGCACGGCAACCTGCTCTGCAAGGGCGGCCCGGTCGCGAGCCTCGTGGTGCACGGGACGTCGGACGGCACGGTCGGCCTGGCCGAGGGCCAGAAGAGCATCGAGCACTGGACCCGCGCGAACCGCTGCGCGGGGAGCGCGCCGTCGTCCCCGCAAGGCTGCGTGTCCTACGGCGGCTGCCAGCGCCCGGTGACGGCGTGCAAGGTGCCCGGCCTCGGCCACAGCCTCTGGGCGCAGGCGAAGCACGTGACCTGGGCCTTCTTCGACGCGCAGAGGTAGGCGCGGCGAAGGCTCGTCAGGGCAGCGAGAGCACTTCGACGACGGCGAACGCGCGATCGGACGGCTCGCCCGCGGCGACGGAGAGGCGGCTCGCGGCGACGCCCTTGCCGTGCGCGGCGGCGGCGATCGCCGCGGCCGCCTTGTCGCCCCCCTTCGCGGTGACCTTGAAGGCCGCGCGCTCGAACACGGCCGCGAGGAACGCGATCTGACCCGCGACCCTGTCGGCGTCCCCTTCCACGGACCGGTAGGCGATCTGCGGGACGGTCCCCGCCGGCAACGGCCCGAAGGCCGTGCCTCCGTCGCCATCGGCGGGCGCCACGGCCGGCGGCGGCGCGTCCTTCGGCGGCGGCGCGATCAGCGAGACCACGCGCGCGTCGATCGGGAGCGGCTCGGGCGCCGCGGTCGTGAGGATCCCGCCGCCGCGCGCGAGCTGCCAGGTGCGCTGCGTGAGGGCGTTGAGCGTGAGCACGCCCTTCGCGAGCGGGCCGATGAGCGAGGACTGCTGGTCGAGCCCGACGTTCTCGATCTGGCCGAGGCGCTCGACGAGGACGAGCGCCTCCGGCGCGCCACCGACGCCGGCGGCGAGCGGCAGGGCCTCCTTGGCGGCGAGCCGGCGCGCGACGCCCGGCACGTCGGTCTTCGCGCGCGACAGGCCGTCGAGCCACGCCTTCGACCACTCGCGCACCGCGGTCTCACGGCTGTCGAGCAGCGCCTTCGGAGCCACGGCCACGATCGGGATCAAGCGCGACGCGTCGGCGGTCGAGAACGCCCTCGGCCGATCGTCCGGGATCCCCTTGGTCAGGGCGGCGAACGCCGCCGACTTCGCCTCCGGCGTGCCGGGGGCGACGAAGCCGATGCGCGCCGGAGCCACGCCGAGGAGGTCGAGCGCGAAGAGACCGAGCACCGTCGCCGACTCGCTGCCGGCCGCGCGGGCCGTCGCGTCCGTCGCCGTCGCCGGGCCGAGCGCGACCAGCTTGACCTCGTCGGCGCCCGGCGGCGCCTTCAGGAGCGCGCCCGACGCGGCGCGGACCTCTTCCCTCCCGTGCGAGAAGCCCACGACGAGGAAGGCGCGCGGCTCGAGCGCCCGGAGCCGCTCGAACGACGCGACGAACGCCGGGAGCGGCAGCACGGCGAGGTCGGCGCCCTGGGGATCCGCACCGCCGCGCGCGAGGCGCGCCTCGATGGCGTCGAGCGACGTCTCCGGCGCGAGCTCGATCGGCGGCGCCGCGCTCGGGGCCGGCGCCGCGCCGGGCGGAGGCGCGAGCGCGACCCCGGCGGCCACGAGCTCCCACCCGAGCGTCGTGACGCGAAGCGGGGCGCGGTCCTTCGACGCGCCGGCCTCGGCCGCAAGCGCCGCGGCGCCCGCCTCCGCGCCGCCGTCGACGCCGGCGTCGCCCGCCGGCGTCTCGCTCACCTCGACGACCTCCGCCGGCGCTTCGTGCTTCGTGCGCTCGCGCGAGACGAGCGAGAAGACGAGCGCGACCGTGAGGAGCGCCGTGATGATGAAGGTCGCGTAGCTCTTCATCGCTCGTGCCTCATTTCGCGCTCGCGTCCGCCGGCGCGGAGCCCGCCGCCGACGCGGAGCCTCCGGCCGAGCCCGAGCCCGCCGGCGCCGCGCCCGCCTCGGCGGGGAACACCGGGCTCACGCCGCCGAGGAAGTAGACGACGCGCGCCATCGTCCGCGAGCCGGCGCGCGCGTAGCGGTCGCCCTCCCGCACGAGGAGCGGCTTCGACGCGAAGTCCGCCGAGACGAGCACCAGCGCGATCGCGAGCAGGACGATCGCGAAGATGTCGGTCGCCGTCGAGAGCCCGCCGCCGAGCTTGGTGCGCTTGAGCACGCGGACCGAGACGAAGGCGGACAAGCCCACCACGACGATCAGCGCGACGACGAGGCGCGCCCAGAACGCGTCGGTCACGAACCCGACGAGCGACATGGCGCCGACGAGCGTGACGAGGCCGCCGAGGAGCACGCCGAAGAGCCGCACGATCCGCATCAGGCGGAGCATCTGCGCCGACGCTCCGGTGCTCCCCCTCGAGGACGCCTTCGCCGTGCTCGACGTCTTCTTCTTGGGCAGGAGGTCGTCTTCCTTGGCCACGCGCCCCGGAGAGGACGACAAAGACCTCCGGGCGTCAACCTCCAACGGCGCGCTCGAGCGGCGTCACGGACCCTCGTGCTATAGGAGCGGCGATGGATCGAGGGGCCGGACGCGACGCGGACGACGCGCGGGCCCTTGGACGCCTCGGCTACGCGCAGGAGCTCCTGCGGCGGATGGGCGGCTTCTCGAGCTTCGCCGTCAGCTTCTCCATCATCAGCGTCCTCACCGGCTGCATCACCGCGTACTCCGACGCGATCGGGCCGGGCGGGCCGGCGGCGCTCGGGATCGGCTGGCCCATCGTCAGCGCCGGCACGATGCTGGTCGCGCTCGCGATGGCCGAGCTCGCGAGCGCCTTTCCGACGGCCGGGGCGCTCTACCACTGGTCGGCGCTCCTCGGCGGGCCCGGCGCGGGCTGGCTGACCGCGGCGATCAACGTCACCGGCCAGCTCGCGATCGTCGCTGCGATCGACTTCGGCTGCGCGAGCGAGCTCGCGGCCACGCTCGGCCTCGACGCCTCGTCGCCGTCCGCTCCGCCGCTCGTCCGCGCCGCGCCGCTCCTGCTCCTCGCGGCGATCCTCGCGAGCCACGCGCTCGTCAACGCCCTCAGCGTGCGCCTCGTCGCGGCGCTCAACGATCTATCGGCGACCGTCCACATCGCGGGCGTGATCGCGATCGTCGCCGCGCTGCTCGCCTTCGGACGCGCGCAGCCCGTCTCGTTCCTGGCCCACACGGGCTTCACCACGCGCCCCGACGGCGACCACGTCCTCGGCTTCCTCGGCGGCCTCGTGCTCAGCATGTTCACGTTCACCGGCTACGACGCCTCGGCGCACCTCGCCGAGGAGACGCACGATCCGGCGCGGCGCACGGCGTGGGGCATCGTCTCGTCCGTGGCCGTGAGCGCGGTCGCGGGCTACCTCCTGCTCTCCGCGGTCACGCTCGGCATCACGGACCTCCCGGCCGTCGCCGCCGACGCGCACGCGCCGCTGCTCGTGATGCGCGGCGTCCTCGGCGACACCGGCGGCCGCGCGGCGATGGGGCTCGCCCTCGCTGCGATGTGGTTCTGCGGCCTCTCGAGCGTCACGAGCGCCTCGCGCACGGTCTATGCGTTCGCGCGCGACGGTGGGCTGCCCGGCTCGCGGTTCGTCGGCCGCGTGGACGAGCGCACGAGGACGCCGCTCGTCGCGATCGCGGTCGTCACGGGCGGCCCGCTCTTGCTCGTCCTCGGCACCGCGCCGTTCGCGGCGGCGCTGTTCGACGCGATGGCGAAGATGGCGACGATGGCGCTCTACGTGAGCTACGCTATCCCGATCCTCCTCGGGATCCTCGCGCGCCGGCGCGGCCTGTGGAAGACGCTCGGTCCGTTCAACCTCCGCGGCTTCGGCGTCCCCGTCGCGTGCGCCGCGGTCGTCTGGAGCGGCTTCGTGCTGGCGGTCTGCTCGCTGCCGCCGAACCAGCTCCCCGCGGGGATGCTCGGCGCGCTCGTGAGCGTGCTCGCGATCGTCTACTTCACGCTCGTCCGCGGACGCTTCGCCGGACCGAAGGTGCGCCTCGTGAACCTGGAAGCGACGCCGAGCGGCCAATCCCGAGGTGGACGGGACGCCCCCGTCTCGAGGGCGAAATGAGGCGCGGCGGCGCCGTTCTTCGGCGCCGCCGCTTCCATCGAGCGCCGTTTCGGCGCCGCCGCTTACATCGAGGCGCCGCTGTTTGGCGCCTCCCAGGTCGAGAGGCTGGTGGGTGGCTCGGAGCGCTCAGCGGCGCGGGGGCTGCGCGAACCGCGGATCGGCCGGGAACGGGCTCGCGGTGTCGCGCATGCGGAGCTCGCTCTGCGAGACGAAGGAGTCGCCGCGCTCGCCGAAGAGCGCGACACCGATGACGCCGACGTTGCGCGCCGAGCCCGTCTGCGCGGCGTAGGACTCGCCGACCGCCGCGAAGCGGAAGGCCGCGACCGCGTTCGAGCTCTGGCGGAAGCCCTCGATCTCGAGCGTCGCGAACGGGAGCAGGACGTAGCCGCGGTTCTCCGCCGTGCCGGGCTTGCCGTTGATGACGTCGAGGCCGTCGACCGTCACGACGGACTCGAACCGGTGGCTCGTGTGGTTCGTGAGGACGACCGAGTAGCGCTGCCCCGCCTGCCCGACGACCAGCGTGCGGTCACCGGCGCGCACGGCCTCGAGCGGGTTGCCGCTCGCGTCCTTGATCGCGATCGTGACCGCGCCGCCGCCGGCGGGGACGTCGTGGCGCGTCTCGCGCTGGGCCGCGAGGTTCGCCATCGCGTCGACGCCCCGGCGATCGTTGTAGTGCAGCGTCGCGAGCGCGAACGGACGGCTCGAGTCGCGCACGAACGTGACGTCGTGGACGCGCGAGGTGCGGGTCTCTCCCCACTCGGTGCCGAGGCCCGGACGGCTGTCCGGCGAAGGCTCGCGCGACGTCGACTTCTCCTCGCTGCGCGGCGGGGGCGCCGGGGACGGCTGGGCCGCGTCGGCGGTCGCGCCGATCGACGCCGTCCGCGGACCGGAGGACTGGCTGGAGACGGACTCGGCCGCGTACTGCGCGGGCGGGTAGCCCTGGGCCTCCGGCGCGTTGCCCGCGCTCTTCGCGCCGCCACCGCTCCCCCCGACTCCGCCGCCGCAGCCGGCGAGGACCAGGACCAAGCAGAGGAACAACCAGATCTTCTTCGTCGACACCATCGCGGCCTCCAGTGCATGAAGGAACGCGGCCCGCGCGCGGGGCTTACAGCGCTTGGCGAAAAGAACGCCCGCCGCCTCGGCCGCCGAGCGCGCCGTGCCGGTAGGCGCCGGTCGCACACGCGCAGAGCCGCGGAATTTCAGCGCTTGGCGAGCGCGCCGATCCCTGCGGCGCCGCGGTCGCCGACGGCGACGCGGCTCGCCATCGCAGCGAGGTACGGCGGCGCGAACGCGAGGGCGTAGAAGAAAAGAAGGCCGTGGGTCCCGTCGGAGGCGCCGACGATCGCGAGCAGGCCGAAGAAGAACGCCGCGCCCGGAGCGCGCAGGAGGACGTCCGCGAGCGGGACCCGCCGTCCAAGGCGAAAGGCCGCGATCGTCGCCGCCCCGAGCACGATCCAGGCGACGGCGATGCCGGTCGCCGGCGCGATCGAGCCCTGCGTCCACCGGAAGAGCCCCCACCAGCTCGCGAGGACGAGCGCGTGGGCGACGGCCGGCGCGAGCAGGATCGTGAGCGCGTACGTCCCGAGGGCCGGACCGAGCCGCCCGCTCCGCTCCGGCGCGCCGCGCTCGAGGACCGCCGTCGCCGCGCCGCGCTCGAGGACCGCCGTCGCCGCGCCCGCGAACATCGCCCAGCCGGCGATCCCCACGAGCGGCACCTCGAACAGGCCCGGCTCGGTCCACGACCAGAGCCCCGCGAGGACCGCGATCGGCTCGATGAGCGAGGCGTCCGCGAAGACGATGGCGGCGGTGAGGAGCGCCGTCCGCGCGACGGCGCCTGTCTCGTCGGTACCCCGCGCGATGACGCGGCGCGCGAGCGTAGCGGCGGAGTCGATCACGACCGGCCAGACGAGGACGACCACGACGGGCACCTGATCGACGAAGAGGCTCCACGAGCGCGCGTAGGCGTACGCGCCGTACGCGCGGATCATCGAGTTTTCGCCGACCGCCGCGGCGATCGCCAGCGCGCCGAACCGGAGGACGAACGCGCGCCGCTCGGCCCCCGCGCGCGCACGGACGAGCCGCGCGACGACGTAGATCGCGACGATCGCGAGGCAGACGAGCTCGAGGATCGGCATGCTCATACGCCGGGCCATCCGAGGGTCACCCAGCCGTTGTAAAGGGCGAGCATCGCGGCGCCTACCCAGGTGAGGCGGATGCAGTCGCGCGCGTCGACGATCGACGTCGCGCCGTCCTTGGCGCGCTCGGCGCGGAGCGCACCGCGAGCGCGGACCTTGTAGTAGACGAGCTGGAAGAGCGGCGCGGCGATCATCACGACGACGCGCCACGGCACCGCGCCGGCGACGTACCCGCCCATCGCGACGGCGCACGACGCGAGCACGAGGCCGTCGACGATGCGCGTCGCCGTCCGCTCGCCGTGGACCACCGGATAGGTCGCGACACCCGCGGCGCGATCGCCGGGCGCGTCGCGGAGATCGTAGAGGACCTCGTAGCTCAGCTCGAACAGGACGAAGAACAGCGCGGTCAGGGCGACGCCCGCCGGAGCCAGGAGCAGCTCGAGGCCCGCGCCGCGGCCGGTCGCGATCGGGTAGGCGAAGACGGTCAGCACGAAGCCGATCGCGCTCGCCGTGTTCTTCCAGAAGTACAGCTGCTTGATGCGCCGGCGCCCCGGCAGGAGCGGCCAGTTGTAGGCCATCCCGAGCGCGTGGAACGCGAGGCGGAACGGCCAGAGCCACGGGGCGAGGAGCTGCACGCCCACGAACGACGCCGCCAGCGCGCCGAGCCCGCCCCACAGGAGCAAGCGACGGTTCTTCGCGACGAAGTCGGTGCCGACGATCCCGTTCGCGCGGTCCTCCGGGAGGTCCACCACCCGGTTCAGGAGGTTGACGAGGAACCAGTCGATCCCGGCCACGACCGCGACGAGAGGCATCCGCTCGCCGAAGAAGACCCAGCCGAACGTGAGCGCGCCGAGCGCGCCGATCGCGACGATGTGGAGCCGGCCGGTAGCCGCGAGGACGCGCATGCTCGCCGACCGCGTAGCGCCGCGCATCGTCGTGCGCAAGCGAGGACGAGCGCGGCGCGCCGAAGGCGCGGGCCGAAGGCGCGAGGCGAGGCTCACCGACCGCAGCGCGCGCTCCACGCCGCCCCCGCGCGTGCGGCCGCGAGGACGCGGCTCGGCGAGGTCGCGACTCGCTCAGGCGGCGAACGCGCGCGCCGTCATGCGCGTTCCGCGCCACTCGTCCCCGAGACGAACGGCGCGCTCGACGAGAGAGAGCCTCTCATTCCCTCAGCTGCTTCAAGCATCCGAGCGCGCTCTCGCAGGTGCCCGCGCTCATGATGCACGGCGCGATCGCGTTGGCCGTCTGCTTCTCCGTGGGGGACAGGTTCGCGTACGCGGCGCTGGAGCCCGAGCAATCTTGCTGTTGGAAGCCGGCTTGCCCCGTGCAGACGTCGTTGATGTGCTCGCAAGCAGCCTCGACGTCCACCACGGGAGGCGGCTCCTTGGGCGGCGTCGGCGTCGCGCTGTTCGATGGCGGACGCAGGCAGTCGAGCGCCGGTTCGCAGGTGTTCGCGGCCATGACGCACGGAACGAGGGAGTCCGCCTGCCCCTTCTCGGAGGCGCTCAGCCTGACGTAGGCGGCATTCGAGCTCGAGCAGTCCTGCGCTCGGAAGCCCTCCGCGCTCGCGCACACCGCGTTGATGTGCTCGCAGGCCGCCTCGGCCCCCTGCTTCTCGCTCGTCTCCGCCTCCTCCTTGGGCTTGTCCGAGCACGCGGCGGCGACGGTCGCGAGACCGGCGGCGATGGTCACGAAGAAGATTCTCCCGAAGGAAGTCATCGAGCACCTCGGTAACTCCATGGAGTGAGCTCCGTTCCATCGGGAAGCAATGCGACCCGTCGACCAACGGCGCTTGTCGCGCGGTCGAGGACCGCGTGCGCGGTCGTGCCCCGACGACGAGACGCTCGAGCTCGCGCGAGAGCGCTACCGCGCGCGGCGAGGCGAGCGTCGCGCGTCAGCGGAGCGTGAGGAGGAGGCTCTTCATGTGAGGCTCACGCCCGCCGGCGCCGGGGAAGTCGGGCGCGTCGGGGAGGTCCTTCAGCTGGACGGCCTCGCGGCCGGCCGCGCGCGCACCCTCATGGACGAGGCGCCGGAGCTTCTGCCGCGCCATCCCGCGGTGGTTGCAGCACGCGAGGATCCGCCCACCCGGCGCGACGACCGCCGCCGCGAGCGCGACGAGCTCGTCGTAGTCGCTCTCGGCCACGAAGCGCCGCTTCTTCGTCGACGAGTAGCTCGGCGGATCGACGATCACGAGATCGAAGCGCTCGTCTCGCTTCGCGGCCTTCGCGAGCCAGGTGAACGCGTCCTCCCCCGCGAACGTGTGGTCCCGCCCGAGCTCGAGGCCGGCGAGCTTGAAGCCCGCGCGACCGCGCTCGAGCGCCGCGAGCGAGGCGTCCACGCTCACCGTCCGCCGCGCCCCGCCGAGCGCGGCGACGACGCTGAACGCGCAGGTGTACGAGAAGAGGTTCGCGACGACGGCGCCGCGCGCGCTCTCGCGCACCGCGCGCCGGTTCAGGCGCTGATCGAGGAAGATTCCGGTCGAGAGGCCGTCGCCCAGGCGGACCGCGAAGGGCGCACCCTCCTCGTAGACGACGAGCTCGCCGGGCGCCGCCGTCCCGCGCACGGGCGCGCTCGGCGCGAGATCGTCGCGTCGTGTGTCGACGAGCACGTTCGCCTGCTTCGGCCGCAGCTTGAGGTAGACGCCGTCGAAGCCGAGCGCGTCGAGCGCGTCGAGCAGGCGCTCGCGGCGGCCCGGCTTCTCCCACTCCTCGGAGACGTAGATCTGCGCGACGAGGTGCTCGCCGTAGACGTCGACCGCGAGCCCAGGGAGCGCGTCGCCCTCCTCGTTCACGAGGCGGAACGCCGTCGTCCTCCGCTCGGGCGGATCGCGATCGGCGCTGTGGCCGAGGGCCCAGCGTCGCTCGACCGCGAGCGCGAGCGCGCGATCGAGCGCGCTCCTGTCGTCGTAGACGCCGTACCCTGCGTCGCCGCGCTCGAGCCATGCCTCGAAATCGGCGCGCGCGAGATCGTCGCGGATCGCGAGGCGCTCGTTCGTGCGGGGGTGCGTGAGCTCGAGCGCCACGGCGTGGAGCATGAGGCGCGGAGCGAGGCTGCCGCGGTAGAGCACGTCGCCGGCGATCGGCGCGCCGGCGTGCGCGAGCTGCACGCGGGCCTGGTGCGTACGTCCGGTCTGGAGCACGAGATCGAGCAGCGCCCGCTCCCCGCGGCGCGAGCGAAGCGTGACCTCCGTGATCGCGCGCTGGCCGGGCGCCCGTCCGGGCCCACCGCCACCTCGCGCGGCGTCACGGCCACCGCGCCCGCGCTGCGCGCCGCGACGAGGCGCGGCCACCTGCATCCGCCCCTCGTCGCCCTTCACGAGCTCGTCGTCGAGCGTGGCGGCGCGCCGGCGCTCCGGCCATCCGACGACGCCGGCGACGTAGCGCTTCTTCAGCTGCCGCTTCTCGAGCTGCGCGGCGATCGCGGGGTTCGCCTCGGGCCGCTTCGTGAAGAGGACGAGCCCGCTCGTGTCTCGGTCGAGCCGCTGGTGCACGCCGAGGTAGACCCGCGAGGGCTCTTTGCCCTCGCGCGCCGCGAGGAAGGAGCGCACGCGCAGCACGAGATCGTCGGGTCGCTCCGGCTCTGCCGCCTGGCTCGGCACCCCCGCCGGCTTGTGAACGACGATGATGTCCTCGTCCTCGAAGAGGACGTGCTCCTGCCTGAAGTCGGGCCACATCCGCGCTCGGTGCATCGCCGCGCCGCACCCTAGTACCCGGACACCGCGAATTCGACCGGTTCGTTGCGGTCGGGACGCGAGGACGCCGGCGCGGGGAGGTCAGTTCGGCTCGAGGCCGATTTCGGCCAGGGACGGATTCGAGTCCTTGTCCCGCTCGAGGCGCTCGAGGCCCCGCTTGTGGAGCACGAGCGTGGCGCGCTCGGTGTACTTGTGTCCGCCGCTCTCGATGGCGACGCTCACCGGCAGGCGGTAGCAGCGCGGGGCGTCGATGAAGCGCACGCGCCGGCTCGCGTCGTCGAGGACGGGGACCGGCTTCGTCGCGTCGTCGAGGCGCGCGAAGAGCGGAGACAGATCGTAGCGGAAGACGTGCTTCACGCGGCGCACGCCCGAGCGCACGAGCTGCGTGTTGGGGATGACCTCGCCGCGGTGCTCGTAGGTGAGCACGGTGATGGCCGTGCGCGCGCCGCACTCGGGGTTCAGCGGATCGGGCAGGCTCGCCACGCTCTGGTTGAACGACTCGCGCGCGCTGACGACGACGTCGCGTCCCGGCAGCCGGCGGTGCGGCGCGCGGTAGCGGCTGACGCGCTGGGCACCCCACACGCGCTGCACGCGGTTGGTCATCCAGTTGCGGCCGATCTCCTTGATGCGGTCCTTGCCGGCGTAGACGAGGCCGGCGACGATCGCGAGGACGACGACGCCGGAGCTCACCGTCGTGGCCGCGTTCGCCTGGTTCATCAGCGCGATCTGCCACGCGAAGGCCCACGTGGACGCGAGCACGGCGACGAACGCCGCGATCCAGTGGTAGGCGCGCTCGGCGATCTGGAAGGTCTCCTGCTCGAGGAACAGGACCTCCTGGAAGTGCTTCTTCAGCTGGCTCGAGCGGTCGAGGTACTGCTCGAGCGCTTGCGACGACGTCGGATCGGCGTTCGCGAAGCCGCGCGCCTCGCGGTACGCGAGCTCCTCCGCGAGCGCCTCGGCGAGGCGCGCCTCGACGTCGGCGACGACCGGCGCGAGCCGCGCCGCGTGGGGGCTCTTCGACTCGATCACGTTCGAGAGCGCACGCTCGGCGCCCGCGAGCATCTCGAACAGCCGCACGCTGACGTACTCGTCGACGAGCTCGCGCTCGCGCGTCAGCTCCGACGCCTCTTCCCCGTCGGCCTCCGCCCGCGCGAGCCGCTCGCGCGACTCCTGCGCGATCCGCACGGCGGCCTCGATCCAGATCGTGAGCGCGTCCTCGAGCTCGCTGTGCGGCGCGGTCGCGAAGAGCGACCCCGCCAGCCGGCAATGGCGCTGGAAGCCGTCGCTCGCGCGCGCGAGCTGGTTGGCCATCGCGAGCGCGCCGCGCCGGAGCGCGTCGATCGTGACGATGTCGGACGCGGGCGCGACGGCGGGACCGTCGAGGCGCGTGAAGGCCTGCATCTGATCCCACGGCACGTGGCGCACGAAGGCGTTCTGCGGGATCTGCATCTCGACGCGCAGCGAGTAGGGCGCGGGCTTCGCGTCGTCCGACTCGGGCAGCGGGAGCGACAGGCTCCACTCGAGCCTCGACGCATCATGGACCGCGACCCGAACCTTTCCGGCTTCTTCGGCGACCGCTTCGGTGGCGGCGTAGGCTTCCTGGGTCAGTTCGACGATCGCCATTGAAAGTTCACAGAACCGTCACGCTCGGCACCCTCCATCTATTGACGGATAACTCTCCGACCTGCAATCGGAATCTTGCAGCCTACACGGGCAATCTTTGTCGCACGAATTCGCATTGACACGGCGCGTTCAAACGCGGGTGACGCAGGGACGACAAAACGATCGCGGCCGGGAGCGCGCTTCGCGCCGCCGGCCGCGTCGACGCGCTCTCGCGCGTCGTCCCCGAAAGCTCGGTGGCCGAGCAGGGATCCGAATCCCGCTCGGCCAGCTAGAGCACTGACATCACATCGAAAGTCCGCCGTCGACGTCGATCGTGCGGCCGTCGAAATAGTCGCACTCGAGGACGAAACGGACGGCGAGCCAGATGTCCTCCGGGAGGCCGATCCGGCCGACGGGGATCGCCGCCACGAGCGCGTCGCGCGCCTTCTGGTTCATGCCCTGGGTCATCGGGGTCTCGATCATGCCCGGCGCGACCGCGCCGACGCGGATGCCGAACGGCGCGAACTCCTTCGACCACGTCACGGTGTTCGCCGCGAGGGCCGACTTGGCCGCCGTGTAGTTCGACTGCCCGCGGTTGCCGTGCCGCGCGATGCTCGAGATGTTCACGATGACGCCGGGCCGCTGGTTCGACTCGACCATCTTCACGACGACGTCCCGCGCGAGCAGCGTCGCGCCGGTGAGGTTGACGCCGATGACCGCGTCCCACTGCTCCTTGGTGAGCTTCTTCACCTGCCCGGACTCGCGGTCCTTCTTCACGAGGAGCCCGTCCCGGAGGATGCCGGCGTTGTTGATGAGGCCGTTGAGCCCGCCCATCGCGCCGTGCGCCCACTCGACGTACGACGCGATGTCGGCCTCGTTCGAGACGTCGAGCCGGCGCGCGTGGATCTTGCCGGGGAGACCCTTCGACGCCTCGACGGTCTCGGCGAGGCCGACCTCGTTCACGTCCGCGATCGCGACCTGCGCGCCGGCCTCGGCGAGGCGCTGCGCGAAATGACGTCCCATGCCCTGGGCGCCGCCCGACACGATGATCTTCAGCTCGTCTAGCTTCATGGCGCGGGACTCTACTCTCCCTCTTCGCCCCGGATCTACCGCCAGGCGCGCGCGCCGCGACCTACCAGCGGATCCAGCCCATCTCCGAGGCTGCGGCGAGCGCGACCGCGACCGCGGCGACCTCGACGGCGAAGCGGGCGCTCCGCTTGAGGACGCGGTAGCCGACGCAGAGGAGCACCGCCGCGACGAGGAGCGCCGGCACGCCCGTGTGGGCCGCGAGCCAGCGGACGCCCGCCTCGCCGGCGGCGAGCGCGCCCGGCCAGCTCCACGCTGCGAGGACGGACCTCACGAGGTCCCACGAGCCGAGGCCCACGCTCGAATGGGGCCACGCCCCCCGCGGGACGGCCAACTTCGACGCGCGCCGGCGGGATTGTCGTCCGGCCTCGGGCGCTTCGGCTAAGATGGGTAGTTCCGTCATGATCGACATCGACGGTGAGGAGCTCACCACGGCGGCGGAGGTGCTCGTGGCGTCCGCGCTCCGCGTCACGGCGGGCGAGCGGTTCGTCGTCGTCGGCGATCACCCCACGACGCCGATCGTCGCCGCGCTCGAGCGCGCTGGCCGCGCCGCCGGCGCCGAGGTGGCGCCGCTCCGTCTCGACCAGCTGAAGAGCTACTCGACGAACCACTCCGGCGAGCGGCCGCACAAGGTCCTGCCGGACGGCGTGCGCCGCGCGATGCTCTCGGCGCAGGCGAGCGCCTTCGTCGCCTCCGCCCCGCGCGCGGAGGCTTCGATGCGCGAGCAGCTGCAGCACATCGTCGGCGCGTGCCGCATCCGCCACGCGCACCTGCCCGGCATCACGCCCGCGGCGTTCGCGGCGGGCCTCGGCGTCGACCACCGCACGATCGCCGAGTCCGCCAAGGCGCTCTACCACCGCCTCGAGATCGGCCGCGAGATCACGTGCACGAGCGCCGAGGGGACGAACCTCGTCGTCCACCCCGGCGCGCGCCGCTGGGTGATCCGCGCGGGGAGCGTCGCGCCCGGCGAGTCGGTCACCTTCCCGACGGGCTCGCTCTGCGTCTCGCCCGAGACGATCCGCGGGCGCTTCGCGGCGACCGCGAGCCTCGGCGAGTTCTTCGGCGCACGCGAGCGGCTCCTCCGCGAGCCGATCCTCTTCGACATCGAGGACGGCCGCGTCACGCGGGTGACCTCGGCGGGGAGCCCGGAGCTCGTCCGCGACGTCGAGGCGATGCTCGCGGTGGCGCCCAACTCGGAGCGCGTCGGCCTCGTCGTCCTCGGCGTGAACCCGAGCGCGCCGCGGCCGATCGGCGCCGTCGCCGTCGATCAGCACCGGCCCGGGCTCCACCTCGTCATCGGCGATCCGCAGTCGAAGCTCACCGACGCGGGCTGGTCCGCACGGACGAGCTTCGCCGCGTGCCAGGCGGCCAGCTCGCTCCACGTGGACGGCGTCCTCGTCGCCGACGACGGGCGCCTGGTTTCGAGGTAACGAGTGGCACCTCTTTTCCGTTCAATTCCGAATGCATAAGAGCCATGATGTACACGTTCACTTCAACTCCGGATCGACCGGAAGCGCTGTGAATCGAGCGCACACTAGCGGCGGGGTCGAGAACGGGTCATAAGCGAACGGTAGCGAGACGTTCCCGATGACGATCCACGTCACGCCTCCGGCCGGCCCGGCGCTCGACGCGCCTGCGCTCGCGTCCGCCCTCGCGCCGCGGGTGGCGGGATCGTCGGCCGCTGCGGATCGCTCGCGGCCGCTCGCGATGATCGGGCTCGGCGCCGTGATGCTCGTCGCCGTGAGCGTGTTCTGGGTGTTCGACGCGCTGCCCTTCCAGGATCTTCCCGCGCACGCGGGGCTCATCGCGATGCGCCATCGCTTCGAGACGTCCGCGTTCGAGCAGCGCTTCTACGTGCTCGCCCCGCACATCGGGCCCTACTCGCTGTTCCGCTTCCTGGGCGAGGCGTTCGTCCGAGTGATCGGCCCGGTCGACGCCGTGCGCGCGCTCGGCACGCTGCCCGTCGTGGCGACGCCGCTCGCGATGCTCTTCGCGCGGCGCCGTCTCTACGGCGACACGTCGCCGTCGTTCGCCTTCCTCGGCGTCGCGCTGTCGTTCGGCATCATGACGCTGCTCGGCTTCGCGAGCTACCTGCTCGGCGTCGCGGTCATGCTGGTCGGCCTCACGCTCTGGCTCGACCTGCTCGCCGCGGCGGACGACGCCGTCGACGCGCGCTCGCTCCTCCGGCGTGAGCTCGTGGTGGCCGCGTTCGCGCCGCTGATGTTCGTCGCGCACGGGCACGCGTTCCTCCTGTTCCTCCTCTGCGCGGGCATCGCGTCGGTCGTGACGGGGCGTCGGCTCCGGCGGCTCCTCCGCCTGCGCGCGCTCGTCCCCGCCCTCGCGCTCGCCGGTTGGGTCGCGTGGCTCGAGCGTGCCGCGACGACGCCGCCGGGCTCGGTGCCGCGCGCCCACCAGCTGATCCCGCGCTTCCAGGGGCCCGCCGACAAGCTCGGCCTGCTCCTCAGTCCGACGCTGATGACGCGCACGGGGATCGATTTCTTCGTCGGCTTCTTGCTCCTCGCGTTCGCCGTCGCCTGCGCCGTCGTCACGGTCCGGTCGCTCGGGCGCCGCGCGGGCAGCGGCGCCGCCGCGCCGGCCGACGTCCGCCACAGCCGCGCGCTCTACGCATGCGCCGCGGCGATCGGCCTCGCGTTCATCGCCCTCCCCCACGCCGTCGGCTGGTTCGGCTTCGTCGACGGGCGCCTCGTCCCGGTCACGCTGATCCTCGCGCTCCTCGGCATCCGCCGCGCCGCGCTGCCCCGTCCCTTCACGCTCGGCCTCCACTACGGCCCGCCCGTGATCGCCGCGACGATCAGCGTCCTCGCGCTCGTCGCGTCGTACCGCTTCCAGGACGAGGCGCGCGGGTACAAAGAGGTCCTCGCCCACGTTCCGGCCGAGTCACGCCTCCTGAACCTGCCGCTCGATCCGAACAGCGACGTCTTCACCGCGCACCCGTTCATCCACTACGACAAGCTCGTGCTCGTCGAGCGGCCGATCGTCGTGAGCGACGTCTGGTTCCACCAGGGCTCGGCGCTCTACCCGACCCCGGAGAACCCCGCCTTGCGGCTGCCGCACACCTACAGCGAGAGTAACCTCAAGGTCATCGACTGGCCGGCGTACCACCTCGAGGACTGGGACTACGTGCTCATCCGTACACGACCGAACGCGACCGAGCCCCACACCCCCGACCGCCTCGAGCTCGAAGAGCATCGCGGAGGCTGGTGGCTCTTCCGCCGAGCGGAGGCGACAGGATCATGACCACACTACGCCTTCGACTCATCCTCGCCGCCGTCGCGGTCGGCGCTCCGTGCTCGATCTTCCTCGCGTGCAGCGAGACCGGGCCCGACGCCCCGCCGCGCACGAACGGCTGCATCAACCAGGACTGCCCGATCGACGGGAGCGTCTCCGGCCCCGGCCGCGAGGGCGGCAACACGCTCCCCGACGGCGGCGAGATCGTCTACCCCGATCCGCTCGAGGGAACGACGCGCGCGGCCACCCTCATCAAGGGGCGCTTCCGCTTCACCGAGGGCCCGGTGTGGATCGACGGGCGACTGCTGTTCACCGACATCCCGGGGAACGTCATCCACGAGGTGTTCCCCGACGGCGGGACCACGCCCTGGCGCAACAACAGCGGCGGCGCGAACGGGCTCGCGATCGACCAGCTCGGGCGGCTCATCGCGTGCGAAGGGAACTCCAAGCGCGTCACGAGGAGCGACGCGACGAGAGGCGCGCCGACGACGCCCATCGCCGAGCGCTACGACGACGCCCAGCTCAACTCGCCGAACGACGTCATCGTGCGCGCGGACGGCAACGTCTACTTCACCGACCCGAACTACTCGGGCAACCCGAACACGCAAGACGACGAGGCGGTCTACCGGATCGACCCCGCCGGCGGGCTCTCGCGCGTCGAGCACGACTTCGACAAGCCGAACGGCATCGCGCTCTCGCCCGATCAAGGCACCCTCTACGTCGTCGACAACGGCGCGGGCAAGCTCCTCTCGGCCCCGGTCGACGGCGCGGGCGTCGCCGGCACGTTCAGCGTGCTCGCGGACGTCCCCGGCGGCGACGGGATGGCCGTCGACGACGCCGGCAACCTGTACGTCGCCGACGACGCCGGGATCGACGTGTTCGACCGGACCGGCAACAAGCTCGGGACGGTGACGGTCGCGGTGAAGCCGACGAACTGCACGTTCGGCGACGCCGACCGGCGGACGCTCTACATCACGGCGAACGGCGCCGACCCGGGCGACGGCGGACGGAACCCGCAGACGGGGCTCTACTCGATCCGCCTGAACGTCCCCGGCTTGCCCTGATCGCGGCGATTCACTAGAGAACCACCGAAATGCGCCTCGTCGTCTTCGGAGCCGGCTACGTCGGCCTCGTCAGCGGAACCGGTCTGTCCGACCTCGGACACGACGTCCTCGTGTTCGACATCGATCCCGACAAGATCGCGAAGCTCTCGGACGGACGCGTCCCGATCTACGAGCCGGGACTCGGCGACCTCATCCACCGCAACCAGCGCTGCGGCCGACTCCAGTTCGCGAGCGAGATCGCCGCTCCCTTCGACGCGGCGGACGCATACTTCATCGCGGTCGGCACGCCGCCCGGCGCCGACGGAGCCGCCGATCTCTCCGCGGTCATGGCCGCCGCCGACACGATCGCGAAGGTCGCGTCGAAGCAGGCGATCGTGGTCGTGAAGAGCACCGTGCCGGTCGGCACCTGCGACGCCGTCCAGGCGCGGCTCGCCGGCGCGCGCGTGCCGCTCGAGGTCGTGTCGAACCCGGAGTTTCTCAAGGAAGGCGACGCGGTCAACGACTTCTTCAAGCCCGATCGCGTCGTCGTCGGCGCCCGCAGCGACGAGGCGCGGCAGATGCTCCGCGAGCTCTACGCGCCGCTGCAGCTCTCCGGCGAGCGCCTCGTCGTGACCGATCCGCGCTCGAGCGAGCTCATCAAGTACGCGTCGAACACGATGCTCGCCGTCCGGATCTCGTTCATGAACGAGCTGTCGCGCCTCTGCCACGCCACCGGGGCCGACATCCACTCGGTCCGCCTCGGCGTCGGCACCGACTCGCGCATCGGCAAGAAGTTCCTCTACGCCGGCCCCGGCTACGGCGGCTCCTGCTTCCCGAAGGACGTCCAGGCGCTCTCGGCGCTCGGCCGCGAGCACGGCGTGCCGATGCGCATCGCCGAGGCCGCGCACGGCGCGAACGAGGAGCAGGCGGCGTTCCTCGGGCACCTCGTCGACAAGGCGCTCGAGGGCGTCATGGGCAAGAAGGTCGCCCTCTGGGGCCTCGCCTTCAAGCCGGAGACCGACGACATCCGCGAGTCGCCCGCCGTGAAGCTGACGAAGGCCCTGCTCGACAAGGGCGCGGCCGTCTCGTGCCACGATCCCGAGGCCGGACCGAACTTCGCGAAGCTCTTCGGAGCGCAGGTGACGGTGAAGGATCGCGACTACGACGCGCTCGACGGCGCGCACGCGCTCGTCCTGCTCACCGAGTGGCGCAGCTACCGCGCGCCGAACTTCGCCGAGATCAAGCGACGCCTCGTGCCGACCGCCGCGGGTGGCGCGCCGCTCCTCGTGGACGCGCGCAACATCTGGCGGCCGAGCGACGTCCTCCGCGCCGGGCTCCGCTACCAGGGGATCGGCGTCGCCCTGAACCGGGTGGCCGATCGGCCTTCGCAGCGGTAGCGTCGTCGTCATGCGACGGTGGCTGGTCACGGGCGGCGTTGGCTTCATCGGCCATCACCTGACGCGCGCGCTGCTCGCGCGCGGCGACTCCGTCACCGTGCTCGACGACTTCTCCGACGCGCCCTATCCGACGCGGCTGAAGCGCCGGCACGCCGAGGTGCTCTCGCGCGAGCACGCGGGACGCCTCGACGTCGTCGAGGGCTGCGTCACGAGCCGCGAGACGGCCGCGCGGCTCACGGCGGGCACCACCGGCGTGATTCACCTCGCCGGGCTCGCCGGCGTGCGCCCGTCGTTCGCCGATCCCGCGCGCTACTCCGTGGTGAACATCGAGGGCACCGCGACGCTCCTCGACGCCGCGCAGCGGGCGGGCACCCCCCTGTTCGTCTTCGCGTCGAGCTCGTCGGTCTACGGGAACGCGACGCCCCTGCCCGCCGGCGAAGACGCGCCGGCGATCGTCCCGGAGTCGCCCTACGCGGCGAGCAAGCGCGCCGCCGAGCTCGTCGTGAGCGCGATGATCCGGAAGACGCCGGAGATGCGATGCCCGCTGCTCCGCTTCTTCACCGTCTACGGCCCGTGGCAGCGGCCCGAGATGGCGATCACGAGCTTCCTGCGCGACGTGATGGCGGGCAGGCCCATCACGGTGTTCGGCGACGGCTCGATGCGCCGCGACTTCACGCACGTCGACGACATCGTGCGGGGCATCCTCGCGGCGGCCGACGTCGCGCCGGCCGGCGTCCGCGCCTACAACCTCGGCTCGGGCGCGCCGGTCACGCTCTCGGAGCTCGTCACCGCGATGGGCCGCGCCGCCGGCCGACCGATCCAGGTCGAGCGCGCCCCCGTCCCGCTCGGCGACGTCGAGGCCACGTTCGCCGACATCTCCCGCGCGCGCTCCGAGCTCGGGTGGCAGCCGCGGATCGCCCTCGACGAGGGCCTCGCCACCGTCGTGAGCTGGCTCGCGTCCGAGCGGACGGCCTCCGCCACGTCTTGAGAAGCGGCGCCGACCTCCGTACGCTCGCCTGTTGACCAGGGAGGTCACGATGGCGGAAAGCGGAAAGTTCAGGCTCGTCACCCGTAGCGACTTCGACGGGCTCGTTTGCGCGGTGCTCCTCAAGGAGCTCGGGATGCTCGACGAGATCAAGTTCGTCCACCCGAAGGACATGCAGGACGGCAAGGTCGAGGTCACGGACCGCGACATCACGACCAACGTGCCGTACGTGCCCGGTGTCCACCTCGCGTTCGACCATCACCTCAGCGAGACGACGCGCGTCAAGGACAAGCCGGCGAACCACATCATCGACCCCAAGGCGATGAGCGCCGCGCGCGTCGTGTACGACCATTTCGGCGGCGCCGCGAAGCTCCCGCGCATCCGCGAAGACATGATGCTCGCCGTCGACAAGGCCGACGCCGCTCAGTACTCGAAGGACGACATCCTCGAGCCGAAGGGCTGGACGCTCCTCAACTACCTCATGGATCCGCGCACGGGCCTCGGCCGCTTCCGCGAGTTTCGCATCGCGAACTACCAGCTCATGATGGACCTCATCGACGCGTGCCTCACGAAGCCGGTCGACGAGATCCTCGAGCTCCCCGACGTGAAGGAGCGCGTCGAGCTCTATCGCGAGCACGAGCCGAAGGCGAAGGCGCAGATCGAGCGCTGCGCGACCGTGCACGGCAATCTCGTGGTCCTCGACCTCCGCGGCGAGGAGACCATCTGGCCGACCAACCGGTTCGCGATCTACGCGCTCTTCCCCCAGTGCAACATCTCGATCCACGCGATGTGGGGGCTCAAGAAGCAGAACACCGTCTTCGCGACCGGAAAATCCATCCTCGATCGGAGCTCGAAGACGAACGTCGGCGACCTGATGCTCGGCTACGGCGGCGGCGGCCACGAGGCCGCCGGCACCTGCCAGATCGACAACGACAAGGCCGCCGGCGTCCTGGCGGAGCTGATCGCCAAGATCAACGCGGACGGCTGACCGCCCACGACGCGCCGGCGCGACCTCGCGCCGGCGCTCGTCAGGTCGCGGCGGCGCTCGTCAGGCGAGGAGCGGACACGCCGGCGCGACCCCGCGCCGGCGCCGCCGCTCGTCAGGCGAGGAGCGGGAGCGGCTCGTCCGTCGCGGGCAGCGGGAACTGACCGATGAACGGCGTCTGATCGATGCCGAGCACGCGACGGAGCTCCCGGTGCAGGTGCGACGGGTGGATGCGCACGCCGTTCGTGTCCTTGTCGGGGAGCACCTGGCTCACGTTGCCGCGGGCGACGCGCAGCGCCTTGTGCCCCTCGTCGGTCTTTCCGATCGCCCGACCGCCGCGGATCCCCGGCCCGACGAGGAGCGCCGACGTGACGTTCCAGTGGTCCTTGCCGTTGCCCGTGTTGTAGCGCGGCGTCCGGCCGAAGTCGGACGTGACCATGACGTAGAGCTTGTCGCGCAGGTTCATCTGCTGCGCGCGGAGGAGCACGTAGCGGAGGCGCGCCATGAACGTGCTCATCGCGTTGGCCTGGCTCGTGTCGTGATCCGCGTGGGTGTCGAAGCCGCCCTGCGCGAACGTCGCCGAAGCGGAGACGCCGGCCTGGAAGCAGCGGAGCACCGTCTCGAGCGGACGGCCCATGTCGATGAAGCGCGCCGCGCCGTTGTTGTTGACCGGCGCCGTGAGGTAGGCGCGCGTGTCGGGCGCCAGATCGTTGGCGAGCGAGTCGATCGACGGATCGGGCGCGCCGGCCACGGCCTTCAGGAGGTTCACGGACGCGCCGCCCTTGGCCGCCTCGCGGAACGCGTTGAACGTCCGCTTCGTGCGGGGCAGCGACGTCTGCGCCTCGAGCCGTGAGAACCGCTCCTCGCGGAGCTCCGTGATGCGGCGCACGGCGACCTCGGAGAGGAGCGCGCGCTCGTCCTGCGGCGCCGCCTTGTACGGGTCCGTGAGGAGCGCGACCTTGTCGCCGGGAAAGCGCGAGATGCCGACGACGTCGCCGGTGCGGTTGTATTGACCGCCCGCGAGGAACGCCATCGGGACGTTGATTTGCTTGGCGACCTTACCGGCGAAGAGCGCGGCGAGCGCGGGCAGCTCGATGTCGTTGTGCCCGCACGCGAGGCCCTGGACGCCGGTGTCGTGGTTGTTCGTCTGCGTGTCGACGCCGTTGAGGACGAGGACGCTCTTGCCGACGGTCGAGAAGAAGTTCTGCGGGTCCTCGACGGGATTGTTGTTGTTGCGGAGGAGGAACTTCCCTGCCGCCGTCGCCGTCGGGACGACGATCCCGTTGATGTCGGCGACCTCGGTGATGAGGCGGTTCTCGTAGGCCGGCGTCACGCCCGGCGCGGTCACCTTGGCGTCGCACAGCATCGTGGGGTCCCAGCCGCCCGCTGCGTGCATGTGGAGGAAGTACGGTCCTCCCCAGATCGCAGGGTCGGCATGGGCCTCCCGCCCGAGGACGGTGGGGAAGAACATCGAGAGTCCGGCGAACCCGGCTAGCTTGACGAAATCACGGCGATCCATCGCTTTGCTCCTGGCTCGTCACTCGTGGGTGAATCGGTAGTCCGTGAGGAGGTAGGTCATGACCGCCTGCCACGAACGGATGGTGAAGTTCTCGTCGCGATCGATGCGCATGCCGGGCTCGTACGCGGCCTCGTTGGGGCGATCGCGCAGGCGCTCGAACACCGCCTGGAGTCGGCCGTCGCGCGTCTCGAAGCGCACGCCCTTGTCCCAGTCGTTCTCGGCGACGCAGCGGCCGTTGGTGAGGTTCAGGCCGCCCTTGTTCGGGTTCGAGACCTCGAACTGCTCGAGGTCGCGCCAGACGTCGACGAAGAGCGAGTACGCCTTGTTGACCTCTTCGGAGCTCGGCTCGACGGTCTCGCCGAGGAGCCGGAAGTAGAGGTGCACGATGGTGTCGCGGATCTTCTTCTCCGCGTCCGGCACCGCGACGAGCGGCTGGTCCTTGTTCGCGCGCGTGAACGGCGTCGTCGTCATCTCGACCGTGCGGAAGAGACGGCGATCGGCCGCGGGCTTGGTGAAGTCGTACGCCGTGGCGCGGCACGCCACGATCGCGCCGGTGTACTGGCTCGTCGCGATCATGATCGGGCTCATCGTCTCGGTGCGCTTCGTGACGTCGCCGGAGTCGATGCCGCCGTACACGAGGCGCCAGTCGCGGTCCTCGACGAGGTCGCTGCGGAGGAAGCCGTCCTTCGCGCGGCGCTCGTTCTTCGACGCGGCCTCGCCGCCAAAGTAGTAGAGGCCCGTGGTCGCGCGGTACTTGCGACCGAGCATCTCGGGGCTGAGGATCCGCCCCTGCCCGAGGCCGTCGTGGAGCCCGTCCTTCGTGGCGTCGCCGGACTCCGCGCGGAAGTACACGCTGTCGACGATCGCGACGACGAGCTTGCGCAGGTCGAACTTGGGCGGGGCGGCGCCCTCCACGCCCGCCGCGAACTCGTCGCCGATCTTTACGAACCAGTCGTTCTGGATGTTGTAGGCGCGGACGCGGTCGGCGTAGTCGGGCGCGGCCTTGTCCTGCGGGAACGCGATCGGCTCGTCGCCGACGATGCCGTGGTACATGACCTGCGCGACGGAGATGCCGAAGCGGCGGTCCTTCGGGATCTGCGCGCCGAGCCACATCAGCGCGTTGCCGTAGCTCTGCGGGGGCATGTCGGCCCCGTTGATTCCGGGCGGCAGCATCTCGTCGTGCCAGCCGTCGTCCGCGTCGAAGCGGAGGAGCTGGTTCTCCCCGAACCCGCGGAAGCCGCCCGCGATCGGGTCGATGACCGAGTGACACACCGAGCACATCGGCGAGTTGAGCGTCGGGTTCTGGACCGACGTGAGCGCCGTCGAGTCGACCGGGCGCGTCGCGAACTTGAAGATGTCGGTCGCGAGGAAGTTCTTGAGCACGATGCGCGCGCGCTTGCGCCCGCGGTTCGTCGGCGTCGTCTCCCAGCGCGAGAGGAACGCCGGCGTCGAGAGGACACCCGCGACCGGCATGCCCGTCGTCTTCGCGACGCCGTCCGTCATCCGGTTCTGCACCGGCGAGAAGTCGATGCGCCGCCAGTCGAGGAAGCTCTCGGGGATGAGCGGCGCGTCGTGCGGCAGCCCGTACATCTTGGCGATGAACGGATTCGCGACGACGTAAGTGCCATTCACCACATCCGAGAATGGCAAATTGTTTCGGACGACGAATTCGACGTAGCGCATCGGCTCCTCGGTGACCGAGGCCGACGTCCAGTTCCGGGTCTCCCCCGTGTACTGCGGGTACCGATCGTTGTGGAGCCAGGGCGCGTTGTTGTACGCGGTCTCGACGCCCGCATCGACGCCGCGCTCGGTAAGGAGCACGTCGTTCCAGATCTCGCGGAGGCGGTCGTAGAAGAGCTCCTCGTTCGTGAGCTTCACGACGAAGTCGGCGAGGCCCTGGTCCGTGGCCGCCGAGGCGAGCTCCTCGTCGGTCGGGTACCGACCGGCCAGCGTGATCGCCGCCTTCCGGGCGGTGGCGCGGTTGCCGATCATCTGGACGCCGAGCTGCCCGTCGGCGTCGCACTTGCGCTCTTCACCCCGGCGAAGCTCGTCGACGAACGCCGTCAGGATCTTGAAGTCCTCCGAGTCCGCCTTGAGGACCGCTCCGCCGCCGTGATCGCGCTCGCCGAGCGGCTTGAGGAGGAGCACCGGCGTGTCCTCGATCTCGAGCTTCGCGTAGTCGCGCATGCTGTCGAGGTTCGCGCTGACGAAGTCCGGCCACGTCTCGCGGAAGATCTTGAACTTGGCGCCCTTCGCCTCGGCGACGCCGCCCGGCGAGTGGCAGCCGATGCAGGACTGCATGGCCTTGCCGTAGATCTGCGTGGTGAAGTGCTCGCGGGTGCTCGTGCACGCCGCGCCTTCGGCCTTGGCAGGGTTCTCGTCCTCTTCCCCACACCCGGCTCCGGCGACCGCCGATCCGAGGACCAGCGCGCACAACGAGACCGCGTGCCTTCCCGAGATCTGCTGCGAGGTTCTCCTCATGCTCTGTCCCTCTCTCGGCGCATCAGCTCAGCAAGCATTGCGCCCATCGTGAGCTTTTTCGTCCTCACTCGACTTCGTGCTCGCGACGGGCGGCCCGCCTCGGCGAGCTCGACCGAAAAACCCGCGCGATCCGCGGAAAGGCTCCGTTGGAGCCTCCCTTGGGCAAAGGTGTACTTCGCGCGCACGCTCACCCTGCATCGACTGGGGACCGCAGCCCGCGCCGTCGGGGGCTCGCCCCCTTAGCGCTCCTCCCGTCGAGGGCCTGGCGCGAGCGCTCGCCCACCTCGCCGGACCAGCTCGAAGCTCCGTCTCCCACGACGACAGCGTCGGCGATTCGCGGGCGGAGGCGCAAGTTTGGTGCGATGACCGGCGACCGGCGGCGCCGTGGTGCGCAGACGCCAGGAATGCCTCAGTTCGCAACTTGCATGTTAGCCTCGTCAACCAACCATGCGCCGGCGTCTTTCCTATATCTCTATCTGGACACTCGCAGCTCTCGCCGTCATCGTGGGCGTCGCGACGGCGTGCGGCTCGGACGACGAGGACGAGGCGACGAACGCCGAGAAGAAGCGAAACGCCGCCGGGGCGAGCACGACGTTCATCCCCGACGACGCTCCAGAGCAGCCCGCGCTCCCGCCGGGAGCCGGCCCCTACAACGGCCCGGCGCCGAACAACGACAACAACCCGCCTCCCCCGCCGCCCGATAGCGGCAGCGGGCCGCCCGACACCGGCTCGGACGACGCGGGCGGTTGAGTCGACCGTGAACTCTTGGCGTGACGCGGCGTCCGTCGGGGCCACCCGATGTCGTTCGCTCGCGAGCACGCGGTGACGCACATCGGAGAAGGCATGACGAAGAGGATGCTCGCGTGTTTCGTGACGGCGACGATGATCGTGGCGTGCGCTGACGAAGAGAACGAAAACCCCAACCCACCGCGCGAGCAGCCCGGAGAGACCTCGGCCCTCTCGGCGTCGTTCCAATCGGTCTGCGCCACGTGCCACGGCGACGACGGCAAGGGCAAGGGCAAGTACCCGTCGATCCCGGGCGGCAAGGACGAGAGCGCCTTCATCGCGATCGTGCGCAGCGGGCGCGGCGACATGCCGGCGAGCGACGCGTCACGGATCTCGGACGCCGATCTCAAGGCCGACTACCTCTGGCTGACGACGAAGCGCGAGTAGCCGCAGCGTCACTCGACGAAGCGGGCGCCGAGGAACGACAGGTAGACGCCGGGGTTGTCCTCGAAGAAGCGCGCGAGGTCGGCCTTCTCGATCGAGAAGAGCTTGCCCGTGCGCGTGACGCGCGCCGAGCTCGGCGCGGGCCCGCCCGTGCGCAGGGCGTCGACCTCGCCGACGAACGCGCCGCTGGCGAACGGCTTGAGCTCCCCCTCCGGGCAGCGCATCGTCACGATCGCGTCGTCGACGAGATAGGCCCGCTTCGGGATGTCGCCCGCGCGCCAGAGCACCGCGTTGTCGTCGCCCTGATAGGGTGACAGGTACATCTGGAGCTGCGTCTTCTGCGCCGAGGTCAGCGCGGCGAGGACGGAGTTCTTCGCGAGCAGCTCCCACGCGCCCTCGTTGTGGACGCGCGCGAGGCGCTCGAGGCGCGTGAGCATCTCGCTGCCGCGGAGCACCGCGAGAAAATCGTTGCGATCGATCGCGATGAGGTCGACGTCCGTGAGCGAGACCGCGTCGGCGGAGCGCGGCTGATCGAGCAGGATCGCCATCTCACCGAAGTAGTCGCCCGCCCGGTACCGCTTGAGGGCGACGCCGTCGCGCACGATCTGCACCGTGCCGTGCGCGATGATGTAGAAGCTGTCGCCGCGCGTCCCTTGCTTGACGATGAGCTCGCCCGCCGGCAGCGTCATCCGCCGCGAGACCTGCAGGAGCGCCTTCGCGCGCGTCAGCGGCAGGTCGCGGAGGAAGTCCACCATCGCGAAGATGTCGAGCAGCTCGATCGCCTCGCTGAAGCGCGGCGAGCTCGACGGCTCGACGCGAAGGGTGTGCTCGAGGCCCTCGCGCGCCGCCCGGAGCCCGACGTCCTTGGGCACGTCCTTCGCGGCGATGTGGACGAGGTAGAGCCTCTTCTTCACGTCGTCCGGGAGGGCGGCGAGCGCGCTCGTGGGCGTGTGCAGAGGCGGGATGCCCGCCTCGTGGAGGATCGCGCTGTGGTGCTCCGGGAAGCCCACGAGCGCCTGGTAGCGCGCGTCGGAGAAGACGCCCGCCTCGTACATCCGGGTGACGCGCTCGGGGTCGTAGAGCGTGTCCCCCGAGATCGAGATGCTGCGGTTGCCGTAGAAGGCGTCGAACCCGATCGTCGGGATCGAGTGGAGCGTGTAGCGGAACCACAGCTCGCCGCCGCGCACGTGAACGGGCGCCCCGATGCGCACGGGGTGGAACGAGAAGGTGCGGCGGAGGAGGTCCTCGGAGAGCCCGGAGAGCGCCGAGTACTTCCGCAGGAACGACCCGAGGATGTGCGGCGTCGTGTAGAGGCTGATCTGCGACTCCTCGAGCAGCTTCTGGAACGTGCCGGCGTCGTGATCGGCGTGGCAGTGCGTGAGGATCACGCCGTCGATCGTCTTCGGCGCCACGCCGCGGACGCGCAGGTAGTCGGTGGAGTCGGTCGGCGGATCGACGAGGATCGCGCGGCCGCCCATCCAAAGCAGAAAGCCCGTCGTCTTGCCGGACGGATCGAAGCCGTGGCTCGCGCCGAGAACGGTGACGCCGAACGACGGCGGCGCGAACGAGTGCGCGACGAGGTCGGGATCGGTCGGCGTGCGCCCCGGCAGCGCCACCGTCGCGCCGACCGAGACCGCCTCGCGCCCGCCGTCGCGGACGACGATCGAGTCCATCCCGATCTCGATCGTGACGTCGTCGCCGATCTTCGCCGTGCCCTGATCGGCGACGATGAACTCGATGAGGTCGTCGACGGTCAGCCTCCCCTTCCCCGGGACGGTCCTGAAGTAGTCGCTCTCTTTCTGGAAGTCGGGGCGGTGTGACTCCGGGAAGCCGTCGGCGAACTCGCTGGGGAGCGGGCCGGCGCTCGGCCCGAAGAGCGACTCCTGGAAGATCGACCGCACGCGACGCTCGACGTCGCGCGAGACCACGACGAGCCGGCATCGGCGCTTGAGCAGGAAGAAGCTGTAGTACGCCGGGAACTCGAACTCGGCGACGGAGAGGCCGCGCCGCCGATCGAACAGCTCGCGCGGCAGCACGTAGGCGACCGGCACGTCGAGCTTCAGCTCCATGACGTCCTTGATCGTCTCGGGCGGGACGCCGATCTGCACCGGCCCCGCCGACGTGCGGACGTAGTAGCCGCCGCGCGGCAGCGCGAGCCACCCCGCCGTCGTCGGCGGACCGCTCGACGGACCGCGCTCTTCGCTCGTGCTCACGCGTGGGTCAGCTTATCCCAGCAAGAACGGCTTCGGGCTCCACAGGTTCCGTCTCGCCGCCTATCTCGAACGACGCATCGGCGATCGGCGCCCCCGCGGGCGACCGCTCGGATCGCCAAAAGCCAAAGGTTTCCTGGGCCCGAGCAGATGATGGTAGATCTCGGGTGTGAGCGTTGTCGGCATCGACCTGGGGACGACGAACACCGTCGTGGGCTGCGTCCGAGCGGGGAAAGTGCACGTCCTCGCCGACGAGAAGGGCGTCCGCCTCCTCCCGAGCGTGGTCTCGTTTCACCCCAACGGCGAGGTGCTCGTCGGTGGAGCCGCGAAGGCCCGTCGCGTCATCGACGCGAAGAACACGGTCTACAGCCACAAGCGGCTGATCGGACGCTCGTGGGGCAGCCCGGAGATCAATCAGGCGCGGCAGCGCTTCGCGTTCGAGCTCCGCGAGGGACCGGGC
Organism: Labilithrix sp.; assembly: GCA_019637225.1. Classification (GTDB taxonomy): domain Bacteria; phylum Myxococcota_A; class Polyangia; order Polyangiales; family Polyangiaceae; genus Labilithrix. The sequence goes on along the minus strand of JAHBWC010000018.1, from coordinate 2,565 downwards.
CAGGGGCCCCTCGTCCACGCGCGCGCGCAGGACTACACGCTGCCGGAGATCAGCGCGTTCGTGCTCAAGCGCGCGCGGCAGATCGCCGAGCAGGCGCTCGGCACACCCGTCGAACGCGCGGTCATCACGGTCCCCGCGCACTTCAACGAGCTGCAGCGCGCTTCGACCAAGGTCGCCGGCCGCGTCTCCGGCCTCGAGGTCCTCCGCATCCTCAACGAGCCCACCGCGGCGGCGCTCGCCTACGGCCTCGGCCGCACCGGCAACGAGCGCGTCGCCGTCTACGACTTCGGCGGCGGCACGTTCGACTGCACGCTGCTCGACCTGAACGGCAACGTCTTCGAGGTCCTCGCGACCGCGGGCGACTCGTTCCTCGGCGGCGACGATATCGACAACATCATCGCCGACCGCATGGCCGAGGCGTTCCTGAAGCAGCACCGCCAGGACGCGAAGCAAGACCCGCAGATGTCCGAGCGGCTCAAGACGACCGCCGAGGAGATCAAGATCGCGCTCTCGACCGCCGAGACGCACACCGTGGCGCTGAAGGACTTCGGGCACGGCGCGGGCGGCGCGTCGCTGACCTTCCAGTTCACCATGACGCGGCGCGATCTCGACGCGCTGCTGACGCCGCTGGTCGATCGCACCTTCAAGGTGACGCAGGACGCGCTCACGCTCGCGCGCCTCTCGCCGACGTCGTTCGACAAGGTCATCCTCGTCGGCGGCTCGACGCGCATGCCGCTCGTGCGCAAGCGCGTCGAGGCGTTCTTCGGCGGTCCCCCGATGGATCGCGTCAACCCGGACGAGGTCGTCGCGATCGGCGCGGCGATCCAGGCCGCCGCGCTCACCGAGGGGATCCGTCGCCGGAGCATCCCCGCCCCGCCCGGCGTCCCCGGCCGAGACACGCAGGAGAACACGCAGACGAGCGAGCTCGATCCGGCGATGCTCAAGCCTGCGTTCGGGAGCGAGCCGCCCGCGTTCGGCTTCGCCTCGACGGCCGGCTCCCAGCCGCCCGGCCTCGGCTTCGCGTCGACGGTCGGCTCGGTGCCGCCGCTCAACGCGCAGCAGCAGACGGAGACGCAGGCCAGGCCGCCGGTGCAGCAGCCCGGCGGCCCCGGCGCGAAGCCTCAGCCGTCGCGCCGCGCGACGAACCCCGGTGTCGCGCCCGCGACGCAGCCGATGGGCGCGCGCCCCGCGCCGAAGCCGGCCGCGCCGCCGACGCAGGCGAACGAAGACGATCCGTCGATGGCGTCGTTCCCCGATCTCGCGGCGCCGACGCCGTTCGAGTGGTTCCCCTCGTCGGGGATGCCCTCGTCCGGCGACACGAAGGTCGGCGCCGCGACGTCGGAGCGCTCGTTCGGCGGCAACCAGCCGAACACGCCGGCGCAAGCCGGACCGCGGCCGGCGGCGGGCGCGCCTTCGCCGGCGCAGCCGAACCGAGGCCCCGGGTTCGGCGCGATCGACGAGCCGCCGTCGCTGTTCTCGACGCCGAGCGCGAGCGTCCCGAGCTTCCCGAGCATGAGCGCGACCGGCCAGGCGGTGCCCTCCCCGATCGGCGACGATCCGGCGCCGTGGCGCCAGGCGTCGGCGCCGACGTCCGAGGCCATCCCCGACGGGCCCTTCGGCGCGCTCGCGGACCTCAGTCTCGTGTCGACGACGGGTGTCTCCGCGCCCGGCGTCGGCTCGGACGACGGGGGCTTCGGGCACGTCTCCGATCTCTCGCTCATCTCCAATCAGACCGCGACCGCGGCGATGGAGGCGATCACCCACGCGCGCTCCCAGGCGCTCGAGACGGGGCAGTTCGACGACGCGACCGAGGCCTTCGAGCGCGGCGGAGGCGCCGCGGGCGGAGAGTCGGGCAAGGGGCGCACCGTCCAGCTCGATCCCGAATCGAACCCCGCCGCCAAGCCGAAGGACGATCACGACTCGCTCATCGATCGCGCGGATCTCCCCGCCGTCGTCGCGCGGGCGAAGCCGGCGCGCAAGGCCGGGCAGGTCGGGATGAACCAGGGCGGAGGCGCGGCGATGCTCGGCAAGCCGCCGCCGCTGATCGCTCCGCAGCCGTTCGGCCCGATGGAGAAGGTCGACGAGTCCTCGCCGCACTCGCGCACGGCGGCGATGCAGTCGCCCCAGCGCGCGCCGGCGGCCGCGCCGGCGGCGAACGACGTGCCCGTGGCGCTCGCGTAGCCGCTCAGGCAGATCGCGTGGGGCGCCGGCAGCGTGAGGCCCGCGCCGGGGGCGACGAGGTCGATCCAGGGCCCGATGTTCGAGAACTCGTCCGGGACGGTGGCGGGCCCGCCCGAGCCGACGGTCAGGACGTGCGCGAGGCTGCCGGGGAAGACCTCCTCGTTCTGCCCCTCGTTCCCCGCCGGGGCGACGACGATGAGGCCGGCGCTGAACGCGGCGTCGATCGCGAGGCCCATCGAGGTGACGGCGCCCGCGGTCGTGGCCGACAGGAGCTGCGAGGACGGGAGCACCGCGACGCGCGCCTTGCGCGTGACCGCGATCTCGAGCCCCCTGGCGATCGAGGACGGGGTCGCGAGCAGGCTCGCGGTCGCGATGCGGATCGGC
>JAHBWC010000179.1 GCA_019637225.1 Labilithrix sp. | reverse complement strand
CTCGCGGGGCAAGCTCGAGACCGTGAAGACGTACCGCAAGGAGACGCCCCTCACCCGCGAGGACGGGTCGAAGACGGTGTTCACGCGCGAGCTGCCCGAGGTCCACCTCACGCTCGGCTCGAACAGCGTGATCGCCTACGCGGCGCACTTCCGATCGAAGGCCGAGGATGATCCGGGGCGACGCATCGCCGAGGCGAAGGCCACGCGCGACATCATGATGGCGGCGGCGACGGCGAACACCGGCGCGGTGGTGCTCCTCGGCGGCGACCTCAACGACGTCCCCGGCTCGGACACGATCAACGCGATGGAGGAAGGCGGAGCGCTCGTGCGCGTCGCCAAGGACCTCCCCGAAGCGTCGCAGGGCACCTACACGTTCGGCGGCCAGAGGCAGGCGATCGATCACATCTTCACCACCGCCTCCCGCGCCACCGCGTACGTACCGAAGAGCGCGACGGTCCTCCGCGACGGCAACTCCGGCTTCGCGGGGAGCGATCACGCGTCGATCTACGCGGACTTCAAGCTTCCCTAACGCGACGTGAGGCGCGCGCACCTCGCCTTTCGCGTGGCCGGATAGACGCCAAGGAGACGGCGCTCATCGTCAGATCGCTTGCGTTCGACGACGATCGCGACGAAGGTGCCGGCCTCTCTCGGAGGCCTGTTCCCATGAAGTCCGCAAGCATCGCCATCGCCCTCGCGCTCCTCGCCATCGCCTGCAGCTCCACGACGACGACCACCACGACCGGTGGCCCGGACGGCGGCGCGAGCGACGCCGGCGCCTCGGACGCCGCGACGAGCGATCCGACGGACAAGGAGAAGGAAGAAGAGGAGGAAGAGGAGGAGGGCTGCGGCGGGGAGAAGACGCTGCCCGCCTGCGCCCAGTGCTGCGCGACGGCGCACCCGGAGGGCGCCGCGGTGTACAACGGCGCGCTCGAGACCTGCGCCTGCAAGGCGGACAACTGCCAAGAAGAGTGCAAGGACACCCTGTGCGCCTCGCCCCCCGCTCAGCCGGACCAGGCGTGCGTGACGTGCGCGAACGGTCTCCAGTCGGCCTGCGGACAGGACGTCACGACGGCGTGCACCGCGAGCCAGGATTGCATGACCTTCTACCAGTGCATCACCGACTCGGGCTGCGCAGGCAAGCCGCAGCGCTGAAGCGCGCGGCGGGCGCGATGCGCGTCCGCCGTCGTCGCGGGACCGACACGGCCGGCGCGCCTCGGCGGACGCTCAGCGTCCCGGTCGAGGCGCGCGGCACCGCGCGTCGAACAGTTCGGGCCGGTACTCGAAGTGCATCGTGTCGTAGTGGAACCAGCGTCCACCCCACACGAAGCCCTCGGCCTCGAACGCGTCGACGATCGCCTGCGGGACGCGGTTACGCCACGCGCCCTTCGGCGTGTTGCGCCAGTAGTCGGCGTGCGACGTGTCGATGTCGATCGCGATCCCCCACGCGTGCGCGCTCGTGCGATCCGTGCCGGCGATGGTGCGCGGAGCGAAGGTCCCGCCGAGCTCACGGAAGAAGCGTCCGAGCGTGGGGTCCGCGCCGAGGAGCGCGTCGAGCCGCGCGCCGACGCGCTCCAGCGCGGGAGCGGCGCGGCGGTGGAAGCGCACCGTCTTGCCGGCGAGCTTGACCGGGACGAGCGCCGCCGACACCTCGCGTTCGCCGGCGCCGTAGGTCGCGCGGAAGATCGACTCGACGCGCGCGCGGCCGGGATCGTCCTCCGGATCGGCGACGGGGACGATCGGACCGATCGGGTAGCCGAGCGCGAAGACGTCCTCGATGTCGGGCGACGCGATCCGATCGGCACCGCGCTTCGTTCGGCCGTCGTCGTACGGGACGAGGGCGCCGCCAGGGAGCTCGAGCGCCCAGCCCGAGCCGCTCGCCGCCGGGCGCCCCGCGTAGTGGTCGGCGAGGCACGCGAACGCCGTGGGGGGCCCGCCGGCGTCGAGCGGTGGAGAGGGCACGCCCG
>JAHBWC010000178.1 GCA_019637225.1 Labilithrix sp. | reverse complement strand
AGCAGCGTCGTGATCCCGATCGCGCGGAGCGGCGCCTCGACGTCGCGGAGGAGCTCCGCGGAGACCGCCCGCGCGGCGTCGCCGTCGATGCGGAGAACTGCAACGTCTCCGTAGCGATCCACTACGAACGCCGGTACACGATCGCCCTCGCCGTTGAGGAGGCGGTACGCGGTCGTCTTGCCGTCGGCGAAGAGGCGCGCGCGAACCTCGATGGCGCCCTCGAGGCGCGCGCGAAACATCGCGGAGTCGAGGCGCGCGCGTGGGTCGAGCGACCAGACGCGCACGGCGATCGGCGAGACCGGGTCCCAGACGCCGCAGCCGAGGGCCTGGCCGCTCTCGTCGACGATGCTTACGATCGACGCCTCGTCGGATTGTCCGCGCGGCGGTCCGCTTCGAGACGCAGAATGTTGGACCACCGCGGACCGGTAGATCCACGGGTGTCCACGACGGATCGACTCGACCCCGCGACGGGAGACGCCGACCGCGGCCATCCCTTCCTTCGGAGCCCCTCGGCCTCCTTCTTCTCCTCGCCCTCCCGATCTCGACGGCATGTCACGCGTGTCTCGCCTCGATCCTCGGTTGTCCGGGCTTCGCGGCTCCGGAGTCCCCGATCGTCTCGAGCCGTTCGATCCTCCGCGGCGTGTATTCACAGGTAGGCTTCTTTCCGGCGATTCGCGGCTCAAGGTGGCGCAACGTGGGACCTATTTACGATCGGTCGGTCGTGCGTGCGTTGACGGTGGCCGCGTGCGCACGTTCCAATACGTCAACTTCACTCGAAGAGCACGGGTGGCCGCGGAGCTCGGCTGTCGTGCACGATGCTTGCAGATGATCGCGCCGCCATGTCGGAGGCTGCTCCGACCCCCACCCCGGTTCGACGAGGATAAATGAGAAAGGGACGTTCAAGCAGGCGGGGCCGGGTCTCGCGACCGCTCATGGGGGTGAAGGCTCCGCCATCGTCCGTCGAGGCGCTCTCCACCGACGTCGGCCCGGCCAACGCGCCGCGCGTCGTCGTGGGCATGCCCACGTCCGATCCGCCGCCCGCGGACACCGGCGACTCGATGAGCCCGCCCTCCGTCGAGACGAAGGGGGCCGTCGACGGGCTCGCCCCGGCCGGCGTCGATCCGCTCGACGCGCTCGAGACCCTCGAGCGGCCGCTGGAGTCGGAAGCGCCGCCGGTGGTCGCGCGCGTCGACGAGGCGCCGGCGACGGACGCGGCGAGCGCGCCGGAGAAGGCATCGCTCGTGTCGACGCTCGCGCTCGGCACGACGACGGACATCGCGCCGGCTTCGTCGGCCGAGTCGGCCGACGAAGCGACGACGAAGAGCAAGGACCTCGCGTCGACGCTCGTGTTCGGATCCGCCGCGAAGGTCGAGGACGACGCCGAGCCTCCGAAGACGAAGCAGAGCCTCGCGTCGACGCTTGCCATGGGCTCGACGCTGCCCGAGGCCGCGCCGCAGGCGGTCGCCGAGGCCGCGCCGAAGCCGGCCGTCGAGGCCGCGCCGCAGCCGGTCGCCGAGGCCGCGCCGCAGCCGGTCGTCGAGGCCGCGCCGGCGTCCGGCGGGAAGAAGAACAAGAAGAAGAACGCGGGCGCGAAGCAGGCGAAGCTCGCCGCCGCGGTCGAGGCGACCGATCCCGACGAGGTCAGCGTCCCGCCGATCGGCGACGTCGGCGTCGACGAGCAGTTCTTCTCCGAGGGCGACGTCTCGCGGCACCTCACCGCGGACGCCATCGAGGGCGACGCGCTCACGATCGTCGACAAGGCGAAGCGCAAGTCCGAGCCGCAGGTCGTCGAGCGCCGCGCGCGCTTCGTCCGCTACGTGAAGTGGGCCGTCGCGGGAGCGGCGGTCGTGTGCCTCGCGGCGGTCGCGCGGACGTCGATGTCGACGAACCAGGCCGCGCCGATCGGCGCGAGCGCGGTCGCCGCGCACGAGACGCCCGCCGCGCCCAAGGCCGCCACGCCGCTGGCGGCG
>JAHBWC010000177.1 GCA_019637225.1 Labilithrix sp. | reverse complement strand
GACCACCGGCCCCGCGTCGCCCGCGTCGCCCGCGTCTTCGGTGTCGCCCGCGTCCTTGCCGCCGCCCGCGTCCTTGCCGCCGCCCGCATCGACCGCGTCGTTGGGCACGCGCGCATCCGCTGCCGCCGCATCGCCGACTTGACTGCCTCCGTCGGTCGAGTCGCCCGAGGCGTCGTCGCTCTCGCCTCCTCCGCAGGCAAGGACGGGCGCACAGACAACGAAGGTCAACAGGCGGGCGATCGAGCTCTGCATAGACCTTCAAACATACCGCGAACAGCGGCGCTCGATCCCAATGAAGAGCGTGCGACCGACGCGTACGTTGGGGTACCTTGTGCCGATGCGTCGCTCGCTCCTCTTCATTCTCATCGCGCTCGCAATTTCGTGCGGCTCGCCGCGCCTCACGGAGAAACACGACGGAGCGGCCTCGGCGTCACCTTCTGCTCGGGCGAACGCGTCTGCGCGGCCGGCCGATCCAGAGCTCCCGGAAGCCGCTCGCGACCCGCGCGAGCCGCTCCTCGCCAGCGCCGCGAGCTCGCTCCTCGCGCGCGAGCACGTACGCGCACGGTCGATCGACGACGCCGTGTCGAAAGAAGCGTTCCAGCGTTTCACGGAGGAGCTCGACGGCGGGAAGCTCTTTTTGCTCGACGGCGACGTGCAGAAGCTCGCGCGCTTCGAGCAGGAGATGGACGACGAGCTCCGGGCCGGCGACCTCACGCTCGGACGCAAGGGGGTCGCGCTGCTCGCGAGCCGACGGCGCGTCGTCGCCGATGTCATCGCGCGGACCCTCGCCGCGCCGCTCGACTTCACCGCGAACGAGTCGATCGAGACCGATCCGAAGAAGCGCGCGTTCTGCAAGACCGAGGCGGAGCTCGCGACCCGGTGGCGCGGCATGCTCAAGCTTCAGGTCCTCGAGCGCGTGCAGCAGCTCGAGGACATCCTCGAGCGGAGGGCGCATCCGAAACCGGACGCCAAGCCCGCCGACGCCGACGACGCCAGGCGCGAGGCGGCCTCCGAGAAGGCCCTCGGCGAGATTCCCGCGACGTTCGAGGGGCGTCGCGACAAGGTGCAGAAGGAGATCGCCACGCGATACGCCACGCAGTTCACGCGGCTCGCGACCTCCGACAAGCTCGAGGCGGCGCAGACGTTCATCAACGCGCTGAACGCCGTCTTCGATCCGCACACGAGCTACCTGCCACCCGCGGAGGAAGCGGACTTCGACATCGCGCTGACGGGGCGCCTCGAGGGCATCGGCGCCACCCTGCGCGAACAAGACCACTACATCCTCGTGCACGATCTCGTCCCCGGCGGCGCCGCCTGGCAACAGGGCAAGCTCGAGGTCGGCGACTTGATCCAGGCCGTCACGCAGGAGGGCAAGGACCCCGTCGACGTGATGGACATGCCGATCGGCAAGGTCGTCAGCATGATCCGCGGACCGAAGGGGACGGTGGTCATCCTCACGGTGAAGAAGCCAGACGACAGCATCAAGATGGTCTCGATCACGCGCGACGTCGTCCGCATCGAGGCGACCTACGCCCGCGGCGCGGTCCTGAAGACGAAGACGAACGGCGACGTCGGTTACGTGCATCTTCCAGGCTTCTACGGAGAGGGCGGCAGAGCGAAGAAGCCGGGCGAGCGCAACGCGACCGACGACATGCGCGCGATCCTGACGCAGCTCACGAAGAAGGGCGTGAAGTCCCTCGTCTTCGATCTTCGCGGCAACGGCGGCGGGCTCCTCACGCACGCGCGCGACATCAGCGGGCTGTTCATCAAGGAGGGGCCGGTCGTACAGACGAAGGACGGCCAGGGAGCGGTCGACGTCCTCCGCGACACGGACCCGTCCGTCGCGTTCGACGGCCCCGTGGTCGTCCTGGTGGATCGCTTCTGCGCATCCGCGGCGGAGATCGTCGCAGGCGCGCTCCAGGACTACGAGCGCGCCGTCGTCGTCGGGTCGAGCGCGACGCACGGCAAGGGGACGGTGCAGGCCGTGGTCGATCTCGATCGCACCGCGCGGGCTCCGCAGAGCGATCCGCTCGGCCTCTACAAGATCACGATCCAGGAGTATTTT
>JAHBWC010000176.1 GCA_019637225.1 Labilithrix sp. | reverse complement strand
AGGATCGCGCGGACCTGCATCGCGTAGATCTCGGGGTACGTGATCGCGAGGCGGCAGCCGCGGTGGCCGAGCATCGGGTTGAACTCGTGGAGGTCCTTGATGCGCTGCTCGAGGCGCACCACCGAGACGCCGAGCAGCCCGGCGAGCTCTTCGATCTGCTTCTTCTCGGTCGGGAGGAACTCGTGGAGCGGCGGATCGAGCAGGCGGATCGTCACCGGCAGTCCGCGCATCTCGTGGAAGATCTCGACGAAGTCCTGCTCCTGGTGGGTCAGGAGCTTGGCGAGCGCGTTCTCGCGGCCCTTCACGTCCTCGGCGAGGATCATCTCGCGGACGGCGCGGATGCGCTCCTCGTCGAAGAACATGTGCTCGGTGCGGCAGAGGCCGATGCCCTCGGCGCCGAAGCTCCGCGCGGTGCGGGCGTCGAGCGGGGTGTCGGCGTTGGCGCGCACCTTCATCGTGCGGACGTCGTCGGCCCACGCCATGAGCTCGCCGAACTCGCCGGTGAGCGCGGCGCTCACGGTGGGGATGGCGCCCTGGTAGACGTGCCCGGCGCCGCCGTCGATCGTCACGACGTCGCCCTTCTTTAGCGTGACCGTCTCGGTCGGCCGCCCGGCCTCGTCGTACTGCGTGATCGTCACCATCTGCTCGGCGTAGCTGACCGCGAGCGCGGAGCAGCCGGCCACGCACGGCTTGCCCATCCCGCGCGCGACGACCGCGGCGTGGCTGGTCATGCCCCCGCGCGCGGTGAGGATGCCGCGCGCCGCCTTCATGCCGTGGATGTCCTCGGGCGACGTCTCGACGCGGACGAGGATGACGGCCTCGCCTTGCCCGGCGCGCCGCTCGGCTTCGTCGGCGCTGAAGACGATCTTTCCCTGCGCGGCGCCGGGGCTCGCCGACAGGCCGCGCGCGAGGAGCTTCTTCGGCGCGCTCGGATCGAGCGTCGGGTGGAGGAGCTGGTCGAGCGAGGACGGATCGACCCGGCAGACCGCCTCGTCGCGCGTGATGAGGCCTTCCTTCGCCATCTCCACCGCGGCGCGCACGGCGGCCGGGCTCGTGCGCTTCGCCGAGCGGCACTGGAGCATGTAGAGGTGCCCGTCCTGGATCGTGAACTCCAGGTCCTGCATGTCGCGGAAGTGCTTCTCGAGGCGCGAGCCGATCGCCACGAGCGTCTTGAACGCCTCGGGCATGCGCCGCTCGAGCGACTCGTCGTCGTTCTTGCCGCTGACGCGGATCGGCATCGGCGTGCGGATGCCGGCGACGACGTCCTCGCCCTGCGCGTTCGGGAGCCACTCACCGTAGAGCACGCGCTCGCCGGTCGACGGATCGCGCGTGAACGCGACGCCCGTGGCGCTCGTGTCGCCGAGGTTGCCGAAGACCATCGCCTGCACGTTGCACGCGGTCCCCCAGCTCTCGGGGATGTCGTGCATCTTGCGGTAGACGACGGCGCGCGGGTTGCTCCACGACTTGAAGACGGCGCGGATCGCCCACCAGAGCTGCTCCTTCGGGTCCTCGGGGAAGTCTTTCTTCGTCTTCTCCTTCACGATCGCCTTGAAGGTGACGACGAGCTTCTCGAGATCGTCGGCCGGGATGTCGGCGTCGGTGACCTTGCGGCGGAGCTCCTCGGCGTTGAGGCGCGTGGCGTCGATGCTCCGGTCCTTGGCGATGCGCGCGCGCACCTCGTCGAGCGCGTGCTCGAAGTGCTCGCGCGAGACGCCGAGCGCGACGTCCGAGTACATCGCGACGAAGCGGCGGTACGCGTCGTAGACGAAACGCCTGTTGCCGGTGCGCTCGATGAGCCCCTTCGCGGTGGTCTCGTTGAGGCCGAGGTTCAGGATCGTGTCCATCATCCCGGGCATCGACGCGCGCGCGCCCGAGCGGACGCTCACGAGCAAGGGCGCCTTGGGGTCGCCGAAGCGCATGCCGATGCGCTTCTCGAGCATCGCGAGGGCCTCGTCGACCTCCGTCCCGAGCTCGGCGGGCATCGCGCCGGTCGCGGTGAACGCGCGGCAGGCCTCCGTCGAGATGGTGAAGCCGGGCGGGACAGGCAGCCCGAGCGACGTCATCTCCGCGAGCCCGGCGCCTTTGCCGCCGAGCGTGTCGCGACGCGTGGGATCCCCCTCGGCCTTGCCGTCACCGAATGAAAACACGAGCTTCATGGCGGGTCGCACTCTACACAAGAAGCGGGCTCGGGGGCGAGGGGGCCGGGGTGTCCCACCCTCAGCACGCGGGTTGCGTGTCGGATGACCCCCGCGTGACTCATCCTGTCGGGGCGGCGCCGGGGTC
>JAHBWC010000175.1 GCA_019637225.1 Labilithrix sp. | reverse complement strand
GCGCCGTCACGTCGTCGAGCGTCCAGGCCTCCGGCGGCGCGATCGCCGCGAGCGCGAGCAGCCGCGCCGCGAGCGCTCCTTCGCCCTCCGCGGGCACGGGCCACGCCGCCGCCGCCGGTCCGATCAGCGCGACGAGCCACCGCGCCTTGCCGAGCGCGTCGAGCGGCGGGATCTCCCGCGCGCTCGCTCCCGCGTCCGAAGGCGGCACGACCGCGAGCGCGTCGTCCAGCCAGGCGCGCGCGGGGGCGTCGATCGCGGCGGCCGGCCGTGCACCGCGCGCGACGTGGGACGAGCGGACGGCGACGTACGCGCGCCGCACCCGAGCCCGGCGATCCTCGATCGACTCGTCGAGATCGACGTCGAGCTCGAGCGCGCGCGCGGCCCGATCGGCGATCCACGCCGCGGACGGCCTCGAGCCCGGCGCGCGCGCGACGAGCGCGGCGATCCACGCGGCCACCTCGCGGCTCTCCTTCGCGACGCCGCCGAGCGCTTCGGCCACGCGCGCGGCGTCGAGCTCCGGCGCGCGCGCGAGCGCGGGCACCAGGATCTCCGCAAGCACGAGGCCGAGCGCGTAGAGGTCCCCGGCCGGCGACGGCGGCTCGCCCGCGCGGAGCTCGGGGGCGAGGTAGCGCGGCGTCCCTCCCTCGAGCGATCCGTGCGCGAGGTCCGTCGCAAGGTCGAGATCGACGAGCGTGGCCCCGCGGCTCGCCGCGCGATCGACCGACGGCCGCGCCCGATGGAGCCGGATGTTCGCCGGCTTCACGTCGCCGTGCCGGACGCCTCCGCGATGGAGCTCGTCGAGCCCGCGCCCCACGCCGTGCGCGACGATCGCGGCGAGCATGCGGCGCTCGTCGTCGGAGCCGCGACGCGCGATGCGGGCGTCGAGCGCCTCGCCCTCGATCCACGTCGTCGCCATCCACGACGCGCCGGCCGCGAGCGCGACGCCGCTCGGCCCGACGACGTCCTCGCCGAGCCGCCCCGCGTCGAGCAGCGCCGGTCCCCAGCGTCGCTGCGCGCGCGCGAGGACGAGCGTCTCGCGGCCGACCCAGTCGCCCGTTCGCGCGACCTTGAGCGCGGCCTGCGCCCCGTCGGGCCCGACGGCGCGGAACACGATCCCGCCGGCCCCCTCACCCTCCTTCGCGTCGAGCGTCCAGGCCCCGACACGCGGGCGCACTGTCAACTCAGGTGTCGGCGACGCGGGCGTGGTCGAGCGGGTTGCCACCCGCTAATCAAAGCGCTTCCGCGAGCGCCGTCAACTCTGGTTACGGCTGACCGCCCGGACCGCCACCCCCGTAGCTGCCGGGCGGTCCCCACGAGCCGTACGAGCCGGGCACGCCGCCGGGTGGACCCCCGCTTCCGCCGAACGGGGCCGGAGGCGGAGCGTAGGGGCCGGGCGGAGCGGCCGGCACGGGAGCCGTGCCGGACAGCCGCATGTAGACGATCGCGCGCGCGAGGAGCATCACCGGAACGGCGGCGAAGACGCCGAGGCAGCACGCGGCCATGCCGAGCAGCATCACGCCGACCTCGACGAGCACGAGGGCGAAGAGGTGCCCCTTGTGCCCTCTCGTCGACGCCCAGCTCGCCTGGAGCGACGAGACCGCTCCGAGGTTCTGATCGATGACGTAGAACGGGGCGTTCGAGAACCCGAGCGCGATGATCACGCCGGGGACGATGAAGACGACGGCCGCCACCGCGACCGCGGGGCTGACGACCTGCAGCGCGGCGAGCGTCGCGGCGACGAGGAAGCCGGTCGCGCCGAGCACGACGGCCGCCGACTTGAGGAACGACATCCCGACGAACGGGAGGAAGCGCGCGCCCGCGCCGAAGAAGTCGCCGAACGATGCGTCGTTGGTCCGCACCGCGCGCATCGCGGCGCGGGTGAAGCCTGCCATGAAGAACTCGGCGACGAGCCAGCCGAGGAACGTGAGCGGGACGTGAAGCGCGTAGTAGCCGGGCGTGCCCTCTTCGACCGAGCCGGCGAGCGCGGCCATCGGCGCGACCTGACCGGGCAGCGCGCCGAGGAGCGTGACGACCAGGTAGCCGAAGGTCAGCGGCGCCCAGCTCGTCTTGTAGGCGTGCCAGCCTCCGCTGACGACCTCGCCGATGGACCAAGGCTGAGGCTCGCCCTGGACGGGGACGCCCGAGGTGGCCGGAGCCTCGGCGACCGGCGCCGCATACGGGTTGTAGTCGCTCACGGGAGAGCTGTTCTCGCGGCCGTTTTGCTGCTCAGAAACGGATGCCGTTCTCGGCGCGGTGCTTCCACCACTTGTACGCGAGGTAGGCCGCAGGCACCGCCGCGACGGCGCCCGCGAACGGCGCCACGAGCACGCCCGCAGCGACCGCGCCGGCCGTCGTCGCCCCCGCCACGAGCCCCTTCTTTCGCGACTCTTCCAGGACCTCCGAACGCGTCTTGCTCATGGCGGAGAGGGTAGACATGCC
>JAHBWC010000174.1 GCA_019637225.1 Labilithrix sp. | reverse complement strand
TCGCATGATCGAGGCGTCGAAGCACTACGAGAGCCTCGTCAACCGCACCGGCGTCCTCGCCAAGGAGGACGCGGTCCGCGTGCTCGTTCGCTTCATGGAGGCGTTCGGCAAGACGCAGTCGCGGCCCTCGCTCCCGCCGACTTCGGTGGGCGCGCTCTCGCAGCAGGACCTCTCGGGCCCGCCGAGCAGCCAGTGGATCGGCGGTGGCCCCGCGAGCCAGGGGCGCATCTCGGTCGTGCCGAGCGCGCCGGGGACCGTCCCGCCGCCTCCGGTGACCAATCCGCGCATGATGGCCGCGGTCGACGCGCTGAAGCAGCTCGCTCCGCAGGACGTCGACGCGCTCGCCCGCGCCGCCAACGCGCTCTTCGAGTTCGGCGATCCGCACAGCGCGTACGGCATGCACGAGGAGCTCTTCAAGAAGTACGGCAACGTCCTCGCGGGCTCCGACCGCGCCGAGGCGCTCTATCACCTCGGTGAGAGCGCGCGCCGCTCGGGCAACCTCGACGCCGCCGTCAAGCCGCTCCGCGAGGCGACCGACCTCGATCCCTCGAACCCGCGGCCGTACCGCTCGCTCGCCAAGGTCTACGACGAGAAGGGCGAGTGGCAGAACGCGATCAGCGTCCGGAAGGCGCGCCTCTCGCTCGCCACGGGCACCGAGCGCTTCGAGCTGCTCCTCGAGATCGGCGATGTCCTCTTCGCGAAGCTGAGCGACCGCGCCGGCGCGTCCAAGGCCTACACCCAGGCGCTCGAGGAGCGTCCCGACGATCGCAAGCTCCTGACGAAGCTGATGCAGCTCTACTCGGAGGAGAAGGACTGGGCGAAGCTCGTCGACGTCGTTCTCCGCCTCGCCGACTTCGTCGAGGACCCGAAGCAGCGCGCGAAGTACATGCACACGGCGGCGACGATCGCCTCGAAGCACACCGGCGAGATCGACAAGGCGCTCTCGTTCTACAAGCGCGCCCTCGAGCTCGAGCCGAGCAACGACAAGGCGCTCACCGAGGCGCTCGAGCTCTACCGCGCGAGGGGCCAGAACGACGAGGTCGAGCGGCTCTTGAAGACGCAGCTCGATCAGGCCAAGGTCGCTCAGGATCGCGAGAAGATCGTCCGCGTCCTCGACAAGCTCGGCGAGCTCTACCAGAAGTTCTTGAACGAGCCCGACCTCGCCGTCGACGCCTACGAGGCCGCGCAGGCCTTCGATCCGGAGGACCGCTCGCGCGGCGACAAGCTCGCGGAGATCTACGCCTCGGATCCGGCGCAGTACCTCGACAAGGCGGTCGGCTCGCAGGCGGCGATCCTCCGCAAGAACCCGTACCGGGTCGAGAGCTACAAGCTCCTCCGCAAGCTCTACACCGACTCGAAGCGGGCGGACCCGGCGTGGTGCCTCTGCCAGGCGCTGTCGATCCTCCGCCTCGCCGAGCCGGACGAGGAGCGCTTCTACCGCAAGCACCGCTCCGAGAACGCGGCGCCGGCTCAGTCGACGCTCGACGACGAGGCCTGGGGCAAGCTGATGCACTGGGATCTCGATCCGATCCTCACGCGCATCTTCGCGATGATTCAGCCGACGATCATGCGGACGCGCACGCAGCCGATCGAGCAGCTCGGGTTCGACCCGCGCTACGCGATCGACACGTCGATGCACCCGTACCCGGTGTCGCAGACGCTCTACTACGTGCAGGGCGTCCTCGCGATGCCGCCGACGCTCGTGTTCCAGAACCCGAACGATCCGGGCTCGCTCGGCATCGTGCACGCGCGCACGCCGGCGATCGTCCTCGGGCAGGCCGCGTTCGACAACACCATCCCGAACCAGTCGCTCGCGTTCCTCGCGGGACGTCACCTGACGTCGTTCCGTCCGGGCTTCTACGTCCGCCACCTCGTCCCGACGGGCACCGGCCTCAAGGCGTGGCTCTTCGCGGCCATCAAGCTGTGCGTCCCGCAGTTCCCCGTCTCGCCGGACCTCATGGGTCAGGTGAACGAGGCGATGCAGGCGATGGGTCAGGACTTCGTCGGCGCCGAGAAGGACAAGCTCGCGAGCGCCGTCTCGAAGCTCCTCCAGGCCGGCGGCGCGCTCGACCTGAAGAAGTGGGTCGCGTCGATCGACCTCACCGCCGACCGCGTCGGCTTCCTCCTCGCGCACGATCTGCAGCTCGCCACCGAGGTCATTCGCTCGACCGAGGAGGCCACGAGCGTCGCGGTGAAGGAGCGGATGAAGGACATCGTCCTGTTCTCCGTGAGCGAGGAGTACTTCGCGCTCCGGCAGAAGCTGTCGATCACGATCGACGCCTGATCGCCCGCCGGCTCGAGGGCAGGGCTCGAGCCGGGGGGGAACGTACATCGCGCTTCCGCGGGCGTACCGGCCAAAGGCCGGCGACGGAGGTCGTGGCGCGCGGGCGTCGGCGTGCTCTGGTTGGTCATGCCGGCGGCGCACAAAGCGCGCCGCCGCTTCGCGGCGTCACGCTTTCTGCGCCAGGGGGGGCATGACCAACCAGAGCACGCCGACTCAGCTTCCCCATCACCGCCTGGTCGCGTACCA
>JAHBWC010000173.1 GCA_019637225.1 Labilithrix sp. | reverse complement strand
CGAGACCGAGGGCGGTCAGCGGGAGAAGGCTTCGGAGGCGCACCCTTCGAGCTTATACGCTCGGGACGTCATTTTCATTGGGTGGGCCCGACGATCGAGCTCAGCCGGTGGCTTGCGCGACGGCCTGCCCGTGGTGGGAGGTCGCCGTACCGATCTCGACGCCGGGGCGCGCTCGTCACCAGGCCGCGCGCGCGAGCTGGAGCGTCACGAAGAGGAGACCGCCCGCCACGGCCGCCGCGACGATCGACGCGCCCCGGCCGCCCGAGACCGCGCCGGTCCACTTCTTCACCCCGCCCACGGCAGACTTGCCCGCGCCGACGAGCGCGACGACGCCGAGCCCGCCTTGCACCGCGAGGTTCAGCGTCGGCGTCGGCTTCGTCACGAACGCCACGATCGGCCAGCCCTCCGGTCGATGTACGAACGTCATGAGGACGGCGGTGACGCCGATCGACGCGAGACCGACGACGCCGAGCGCGACGAGGAAGGACATGTCCGCGGGCGCGTGCCGGGAGGGCTCGGGGCGGTACGCGTGCGCCGCCGGCCTGCGCTGAGAAGAGGTCGACGAGCCTGCGAGCATCACGCCGGGCAGCGCTTGGTCGGCCGCGATCCGGCCCGCGGTCACCGGCGGGGGCGCGACCGGCTCGAGACGGACGGGCGCCTGCAAGACGGGCGGCTGCGAGACCGGCGGCTGCGCGACCGGCGGCTGCGAGACGGGCGGCTCCGGCCGGCCGGAGGGAGGCGCCGCGACCATGCGGCTCGAGCTCGGCGGACCGAGCGCGGGCACGTCGGGGACCGAGCCTCGCGCGAGCGCAGACGGCGCAGCGTCGAGCTCGAGGACAGCGACGGGCGCGCGCGCGTTCTCCGAAGACCGCGTCGGCGGCTCGTTCGCCAGCTCGAGCCCGACGGTAGGATGCGGGCCCGGGAGGGTCTGCGCGAGCGCCTCGCCCCTCCACTTCGCGTCGCCCCCGCTCGGCCGCGAAGGCAACACGAGGTCCGGGACGAGATCCGGGAGGACGAGCGGCGGATCCTGCGGCGCGAGCGCGGGCGGGGGGATTGATCGCGTCTGCGTCGGCTCGATCGCGTCCCCCTCGAGCACGTGCCGGAGATCGCGCGCGAGCTCGAGCGCCGTCGGATAGCGATCGTCGGGCCTCCGCCGCAAGCAGCGCTCGACGATCGTCGACACGCTCGGCGCGATCGTCGGGTCGACGTCGCCGAGCCGTGGCACGTCCTTCGTCGCGATCGCGACGAAGAGCGCCGGCGCGTCCTCCGCGTCGAAGGGCAGCCGGCCGGCGAGCAGCTCGAAGAGCATCACGCCGAGCGCCCATACGTCGCTCCGCGGGTCGGCGTCGCGCGAGCCCTGGACCTGCTCGGGCGGCATGTACGCGGGCGTGCCCATCATCACGCCCACCTCGGTCATCTTGATGTTGGGCAGCCGGACCTTCGAGATCCCGAAGTCGAGGAGCTTCGGCACGCGCTGGCGCCCCTGCACCGCGAGGAACACGTTCTCGGGCTTGATGTCGCGGTGAACGACGCCCCGCGCGTGCGCCACGGCGACGGCGTCGACGACGGGCAAGACGAGCTCCTCGACCTCCGCCAGCGTGAGCTTGCCACCCCGCCGCTCCACGAACCTCGCGAGGTCTTCACCCTCGAGCAGCTCCTGGACGATGAACGGCGAGCCGTCACCGTCACGGCCGACGTCGACCACGTCGACCACGTTCGGATGACGGACGAGGTTCGCGGCGCGCGCCTCGCGGAGGAAGCGTTCGACCAGCGAAGGGTTGGCCGCGTGCTCCGAACGGAGGATCTTGATCGCGACGGCGCGCTCGATCTCCACGTTCACCGCGCGGTAGACGTGGCCCATCCCGCCGCTGCCGAGCAGCTCCTCGACGCGATACTTCGAGGCGAGCACGTCGCCGGTCCTTGACGCCACCGCCTCCCTCCTTCGAGGCATCGTAACGCGAGCGGAGATCCCGCATCCAGCTTCTCGCCGGATCGCGTGCAGGTCGTGCGCGTCCCGCGGAGGCGCGTCAGTCCGAGTGCTCGTCGACGGCGAGGCCTTCGAGGTGCGCAGCGTCGTTCCACGCGTGGAGTCGATGGCGACCGCGCGAGTCGCGCTCGACGACCGTGAGCGCCGCGTTCGCGACGCCGGCGAGCACGCCGAGGCCGCCGGACGACACGCCGAGGAGCTTGGCGATCCAGCTCTTGATCGCGCCGCCGTGGGAGACGACGAGGACCTTGGCGTCCTCGCCGGCGTGGCGGAGCGCGATCCGGTCGAGCGCGCGACCGACCCGCTCGGCGAGCTCGGCGTAGGTCTCGCCGCCGCCGCGTCGCACGTCGAGCCCCGCCTCCCAGGCCGCCCACTCCTCGGGGAAGAGCCTCGAGATCTCCTCGTAACCCTTGCCGGTCCACGCGCCGACGTCGACCTCGCGGAGGTCCGCGTCGAGCTCGACCGGCACGCCGCAGGCCTCGGAGACGTAGCGCGCCGTCTCGGCGGCACGCTCGAGATCGCTCGCGAAAATGGCCGCGGGCGGCGCTCGACGGATCCGCTCGGCGAGGCGCGCCGCCTGAGCCCGCCCGAGGCGGTTGAGCCCGCTCCCGGCCTGACCCTGGAAGATGCGCGCGGCGTTGTCGGCGGTCTCGCCGTGCCGGGCGAGGCAAAAAAGGAGGCCCATGGACCGCCAGCTTAGGACAGCTCGCCGCCCGGCCCGCGCGCCAAAACCGGCAGATTGTGCTGACATTTCGATAACTAAGATCATTTCCGGGAAAAGCTTGCGGGCCCTCGGCCGTGCGACTAGTTTCCCGGGTCCCCGATCGGCGCAGTTCGTCGAGATCGAAGGAAGAGAGCAGCCATGGCCCGCGTCACCGTCGAAGATTGCCTGGAGCGT
>JAHBWC010000172.1 GCA_019637225.1 Labilithrix sp. | reverse complement strand
ATGTCGAAAAGGACGGCTCGGATCCGCGCCATGGCTCACCTTCTGCCGAGCGAGCTGCAGTCCACGTGCCCGCTTCGAGTGGACGCCGTGGGCTCGCGGCCGCCGCAGCGCCCCGCCGCGCGCGGCGACGAGGCGCCCCGCGTCTTCACCAGCCGGTCTTGTCGCGGACGGGCTGCGCGAGATCGTCGGCGAGCCGCCGGTGGAACTCGGGGTTGCCGTGGCCGCCGCACCCGGTGAGCTCCGAGGCTCGGGCGACGGGCGGGGTGACGGCGTAGACCCTGCCGTCGCCGGCGTCGTGGCGTCGTGCGACGACGCGGTCGATGCCGGTCATGACGTTCGTGCGCGATTGGCGACCCGCCGGCTCGGCGTCGCTGATCGACGGGGACGTGACCAGGAAGACGTGCGCGTCGGGGTACTTGTGGCGGATGGTGACGACGAAGGCGTCGTACGCGTCGGTGAACGGCTCGAGCTGCGTGGGGCCGTCGTCGACGGGCTGGCCGATCGCGAAGTCGTTGCCGCCCATCATGATGACGACGACGTCGGGGACGTACGCCGCGAAGTCCCACGCGCTGGCCGGCTCGGTGGGCATCGCGCGCGGGAAGATGATCGGCATCGTCTCGTTGTCGGCGCGCCAGATGTTCTTCACGAGCCCCTTGCCCGAGTAGACGGTGCCCTGAACCTCCGCCGTCAGCTTCTCGCCGAGGAGCGCGCCGAAGGACTTGTGGAAGTCTTGCCACTTCGCGGCGTACTCGACGCCTGGGCACGGCGGTCCCTGGCCGACTCCCTCGATGCCGAACGCAGCGGGCTGCGAGTCGCCGATGATCTCGATCTTGCGGACGTGACGGCCCGGAGGAGCGAGCAGCTTGCCGTCGCCGAAGTCGGCGCCGAGGAAGCGCGTCGCTCCGGTCTGCGCCTCGTTCCGCTTGTAGAGCTCCACGACGTGCTCCCCCGGATGGAGCCCCCGCGCGAGCTCGTAGTCACGGCTGCCCGCCGCCATCACGAGCTTCGGCTGCAGCCGGCCGTCGATCGAGACGTCCCACTCGCTCGGTCCGCCGGCCATCCACGACTCGGCGACCTCCTGAAGGCGCGCCGACACGTGCGTTCCCTCGAAGCGCGCGACGATGCGGCACCCCGGCCATGCGCACGCCGGACCTGCCGGGTCGCGCGTGTCGAAGCGACCGATGAAGTCGACGCGAGGCGGTCCCGACGGAGCGGGATCCGACGGCGCCGTCGACGGGGCGTCGCGCCCGGCGGTCCCACCGGCGCGACTTGCCTCGTCGGCCTCGGGATCGGACGACGCCCTCGCCGCGTCCCTCGCGCGCTCGGGCTGGCCGCCGGCCGTGCACGAGAGGACGAAGACCGAGAGCGCGAGGAACGGTCGACCTAGCGAGCGTGGCATCGAGCTCTTCGCGTTGCACCGCGCGCGCCTTCGCGAAGCTCCGCTGCTGCGGGCGGTCGAGTTCTGGCGGTGGTCGAGCTCGATTCGGACGCCCGCTACCTGATGCACGCGCCTTCGCGACGGCTGCGGCATAATCGTTGGCGATGGTCGCCGCCGACCCGCAAGCCGAGGAGCGCGTCGGGAGCGTGCTCCACGAGAAGTGGACGCTCGAGCGCTTGCTCGGCGTCGGCGGCATGGGCGCGGTCTACGCCGCGCGTCACCGCAACGGCGCGCGCGCGGCGGTGAAGGTGCTCTCGCCGTCGATGGGGCGCTTGCCCCACATCCGCAAGCGCTTCCTCCACGAGGGCTACGCGGCCAACCGCGTCGATCACGCCGGAGCCGTGAAGGTCCTCGACGACGACGTCGTTCAGGAGGGCGACGGCGAGGGCACGGCGTACCTCGTCATGGAGCTGCTCGACGGGGAGCCGCTGAGCGATCGCGCCAAGCGGGAACCGGCGCTCGGCGAGCGCGAGCTGCTCGAGGTCGCCGACGGGGTGCTCGCGGTCCTCGACGCGGCGCACACCCACGGCGTGGTCCATCGCGATCTCAAGCCCGACAACCTCTTCCTCACACGCGATCCCGAGCGTGAGGGGACGCAGGTCAAGGTGCTCGACTTCGGCCTCGCGCGGCTGCTCGAGGCGCGTGAGCAGACGATCGCCGGCATGGCGCTCGGCACGCCCACGTACATGTCGCCGGAGCAAGCGGCGGGACACGTCGACGAGATCGACGGTCGCACCGACATCTACGCGCTCGGCTCGATCCTCTTCCAGCTCGTCAGCCACAGACGCATCCACGACGCAGCGCACACGCTCGGCCTCGTGGTGCGGATGGCGACGACGCCTGCGCCGAAGCTTCGCACCGTCGCGCCCGACGTGTCGGAGGCGTTCGCGCGGATCGTCGATCGCGCGCTCGAGTTCGCCCGCGAGGATCGTTACCCCACCGCGGAGGCGATGCGCGCCGACGTCCTCGCGGCGCTCGAGATGATCCCGCCGGGCGCGTCGAGCCTGAACGTGATCCCGTGGTCGCGCGGTCCCGCCAGCGCGAAGGGCGCGGAGTCCGCGGCGCCGGGCGCGCCTGCCAGCGCGAAGGGCGCCGAGCTCGCGGCGCCGGGCGCGCCTGCCAGCGCGAAGAGCGCCGAGCTCGCGGCCGAGGGAGCTCCCGCCAGCGCGAAGGGTGCCGAGTCCGCGGCGCCGGGCGCGCCGGAGCTCGCGCGCGTCGAGGCGCGGTCGTCGCTGCCGGCGGCGCTCCTCTTGGCGATCGCGGGGCTGACGGGGTTCGTCGGCTGGACCAACCGCGCGGCGCTCACGCGCCTCTTCGCGGGGAGCGAAGTCGACGCGCCGAGCGCGCCGAGCGCGCCGAGCGCGTCGGTGCCCGTCGACTCGCGTGACGCGGCGGACGGCGCCAGCGCGCCGGCGCCGGCCGGCGAGGTCGCGACGACGGCCTTCGAGCTCGACGCCGCCGCACTCGACGCCTCCGCGCTCGACGAGGCGGACGACGCGGGCGACGGAGACGACGAGGAGGACGACGAGGACGACGAGGCGGACGAGCTCGACGCCGCGGTCGAAGCGTCGGCGCCGCCGCCTGCGTCGAGCGCCGCCGGACCACGCCGCTCCGCTCCGCGTCCGCCCGCGGCGAAGCCCGCTCCGAAGAAGAAGCGCGCCACGCCGCGCGCTCCCGGCCAGCCGCGTCGCAAGAAGAAGAAGCGCTGGCACTGGTAGGAGCGGGGGCCGGCCGTCGCTCAGCCGCGCCGCCGGCGCG
>JAHBWC010000171.1 GCA_019637225.1 Labilithrix sp. | reverse complement strand
AGACGACGCCCGCGCCGCCCCGAGCGACGACGCCCGCGGCACCCCGAGCGACGACGCCCGAGCCGACGACGCGCGCGGCGCCCCGAGCGACGACGACGCGGACGCGGACGACGGCGCCGACGAGCGGCGCGGCGATCCCTCGGCGGAGGAGTCGCCGTCGACGCTCCGCTCGCCGTCGGTCACCGACGTCGAGCCCGCCGATCCGCCGTCGCGCCGCGACCTCGACGCGAGCGCGCGCGCACGCCTCGGCTCGCCGATGCGCCTCGGCGCCGTCGCGCCGGTCGTCGGGACCTTCGCCGGCGTCCTCGCGTCCGTCGTGTCGCTCGCCGGCGCGTCGGCCGGCGTGCTCCGCCTCCCGCTGGCGCTCGCGGCGGCGGCGGTCGTCCTCGCGCATCGCGCGCTCGCTCCGCGCGAGCACAGCGAGCCGTCGCGCTGGGTCGTGCTCGGCCCCATCGCCGCGGCGTCGATCGTCGCGACGATCTCCGCGGTCGTCCACGACGCGCACGCCGCCGCCCACGCGAGCTTCGTCGGCCTCGCGGCGGCGGCGGTGTCGATCGTCGACGTGCTCCTCTCGCGCGCGCGTCGCGACGTACTCGCCGCGCGCGCGCGGACGCGACGCGGGCTCGCGGTCGGCGCGCGTGTCGTCCGCGGCGACGGCGTCGTCGAGGTCGACGCCGCGCTCGTGAAGCCCGGCGAGCAGGTCATCGTCGAGGCCGGTGAGACCATCCCCGTCGACGGGATCCTCGTCGCCGGGAGCGCGGCCGAGGTCGCGCCGTGGCTCGACTCGCCGCTCCTCGTGCAAAAGGGCGAGGGCGACGCGGTCGTGGCCGGCGCGGTCGTCGTCTCCGGGCTCGTCCGCGTCAACGCGACCTTCTCCGGCGCCGAGCGCGCCTGGCTCCGCCTCACGCAGGCGGCCTCGTCACGGCCCGACGCCGGCGCGAGCACCATCGAGGCCGCCGCGCCGCTCGTCGCGTTCGTCCGGCGCTTCGTGGAGCGCGGCGCCCCGGCCGCCGGCGTCCTCGTGGGGGGCGCGGTCTACGCCAACAACGGCTCGTGGCTCGACGTCGCGATCGCCGCGTGCGGAGGCGGGCACGCGCTCGCCGCCGCGGCGGGCGTGTCGGCGGCCGCGCTCGCGCACGCGCGCGGACACGCGGCGGCGCAGCGGCGCGGCATCGTCTACAAGGACGCCGACGCGTTCGACGCGGCCGCCCGCGCCGACGTCGCCGTGGTCTGCTCGCGCGGGACGATCCTCCTCGGCGAGCCGGAGATCGTCGCCGTCGAAGGCATCACGAAGGACGGAGCCTCCGCCAAGAGCGACGTCGCGCGCGTCCTCGCGATCGCCGCAGGCGCGGAGATGTCGTCGACGCATCCCTTCGCCTCGGCGATCCTCCGCGAGGCGCGCGCCCGCGAGGTCCGCCCCGACAACATGCGGAGCGCGCTCGGGCACTCGGGCCTCGGCGTCACCGCCCTCGCGGCGAACGGCGACCGCGTCATCGTGGGGAGCCGGGCCTTCCTCCTCCAGGAGAGGGTGAGCGTCGCGATCGCCGACGCGCGCACCTCCGAGCTCGAGGCGGAGGGGCGCTCGGTCCTGCTCGTCGCGGTCGGAGGGCGTCTCGTCGGGCTCCTCGCGCTCCAGGACGGCCTCCGTCCCGGCGCCCGCGCCGCCGTCCAGAGGCTGCATGATGCACGCATCGAGCCGGTGCTCCTGAGCGGCGAGGCGCGCGAGACGAGCGAGACGATCGCGCGTGCGCTCGACATCGAGCACGTGCGCCCGGAGATCCTCCCCGCCGATCGTGGGGCCGAGGTCCGCGCCCTGTCCGACGGCGGACGGATCGTCGCCGCGCTCGGTCACGCGTCGACCGACGACGGCGCGCTCGGGGCGGCCGACGTGTCGGTCGCCATGGAGGCCGCCGGGTCGGCTCCGGGCGAGTGGGGGGTCGCGCTCGCGTCGGACGACGTCCGTGATGCCACATTGTCGCTCACCATCCCGAGGGCGTGCCGCGACCGGGCGCGCGTCGCGCTGGTCGTCAGCGGTCTCACGCAGGCGCTCGGCGCGCTCGGCATCGGGTTCGGGGTCGCTCCCCCGGCGGTCGTCCCGGTCCTCGGCGTCCTCGCGGCGGCCGCGGTGGTGTCGATCGTCCGCGAGCCCGCCGTGGTCCCGGACTGAGTCGCCTACACTCTACTACCCCGAACCGTCCGTCCGCTCGGCTCGCGCGCCGAAAGGCCGAAAGGGGGAAGGGCCAAGAAAGAAGGATCGGACTCCGCCTCGTCGCGTCGAATCGAGGTGTTCCCGGGTCGCGGAGGTCGATATCCTTCCTCATGAGCGCGTAGAGCCGACTCGGCGCTCACTTCACGAGTCGTTTCATTGCTCCGGGGTCCGTGACCGGAGAGGCGGGGCGTCCAAAGGGACGAATTCTTGGAGCGCTGAGCGGGTGGCCAACCAGAAGTCCAAAGGTGGTGACGACGGCGGACCCAACGCGAGGGTCGGCTCGGTCATCAAGGGCAAGTGGAAGATCGAGTCGCTGCTCGGAGTGGGCGGAATGGCCGCCGTGTACGCGGCGTCGCACCGAAACGGCCAGCGCGCGGCCCTCAAGATCCTCCACACCGACTTCGCCCGCGAGAAGACCATCTGCGAGCGCTTCCTTCGCGAGGCGTACGTCTCGAACAAGGTCAATCACGGCGCGACCGTCCAGGTCCTGGACGACGACATGACGGAGAGCGGCGAGCCGTTCCTGATCATGGAGCTGCTCGAGGGTGAGACCGTCCGTGACGCATGGAAGAAGAGCGGACGCACGATGCCTGGAGGGCGCGTGCTCCAGATCTGCGAGCGTGTCCTCGACTGCCTCGCGTCGTGTCACGCCATCAAGGTCATCCACCGCGACCTCAAGCCGGCGAACATCTTCATCCTCAAGGAGGACGAGATCCGCGTGCTCGACTTCGGCGTCGCGCAGATGCGCGACGCGACGAGCGAGCGTACCGCGACCGGCACGGCGCTCGGGACTCCCGCGTACATGTCGCCGGAGCAGGCGATGGGCCTCGTCGATCAGCTCGACGGCCGCGCCGATCTCTTCTCCGTCGGCGCGATGATGCACGCGCTCATCACCGGGCATCGGATCAACAACGGCCGCACCGAGCAAGAAGCGCTCGTCATGGCGGCGACGAAGCCGGTCCCGTCGGTCGCGCGGCTCGCGCCGCAGCTGCCGA
>JAHBWC010000170.1 GCA_019637225.1 Labilithrix sp. | reverse complement strand
GCGGCGGGCATCGAGCCGCTCGGCGCGGTGCGCCGGGGATCGCCCGCGGCGGGCATGGAGCCGCTCGGCGCGGTGCGCCGGGGATCGCCCGCGGCGGGAGGCGGGGACGAGATGGCGCTCGGCGCCGTCCGTCGCGGATCGTTCGAGGGCGGCGCGTCGGCGCGCCGTCGGATCTGCGGCGCCTGAGGCACCGGCGCCGCACGCGGGATCGGTACGATCGGTGTGGGCGTGACCGCGAGCGGCGGGGCCGAGCCGGACATCCCGCGCGCGAGCGGTGAGGCGTCGGCGGGCGGCGCCAGCTTTCGCGCCGCCGCCGCGCGCGCCTCGGCGACGACGTCCGGCTCGATCGCGAGGGTGTGCTTGAAGCCGACGGTGTCCGGCGCGGCCGACTCGGGCTTCGCCGATTGCGTCGGCGAGGTGTCCGGCGGCGGTCCGTCGACCGACACGTTCTCCGCCTCGAGCAGCGCGTAGAGCTGAGCCGCTTGCGCTCGGTAGAGCGGCCGCAAGCGGAGCGGGAAGTGGCCGTTCTGCGGAGCGCCGGCAGGCTCCGCGAGGAGCGCGAGCGGCGGCTGACCGATGACGTGAAGGTCGAGCGTGTGCGCCTCCGCCCGCTGCGGGCCTTGCGTCAGCTCGACCTGCGCGATCTCGTTGCGCAAAGCCGCCCGCACGAGACGCGTGAGCGCTCGCAGGTCGGGCAGCCGCGACACGAGCACCGGCAAGCTCGAATCCACTGCCGCCCAGTGTACAAGAGCGCGCCCTCCTCCTGAAACAACCGTGAGGAGGCCGGCTCGTTCTTCCCCCGGCCGGTCGCGGACGGTCGCGTCTCCTTCTCATCAGACCCGACCTGCCGGGGTCGAGCTCTCCGCGTCCGATCGCCCTCATTCGTCGGCGATCGTGGGGCCCGAGGTTGCTCACGACTCGGGCCGCGAGAGCGCCTTTCGGTAGACGGGGTAGGGCGCGACGTCGACCACGGGCTCGAACCCCGCGTCGACGAACACGCGCTCCGGGCCCTGCCAGGCCTCTTCGGCGTGCAACGGCTCGGTCGATCGCCGGGGGTAGGCCTCGACCGCCCGCGCACCCCACGCGCGCGCGAAGCGAGGCGCGGCCTCGACGAGCGCGCGCGCGACGCCCGCGCCGCGCGCGTCGGGGCGCACGAGCATGCAGCCCACGCTGAACGTCGTGCCCTCGTCGCCGAGGTCGAGGCTTCGATAGACGGGCAGCGCCCGGAGCTTCGGCATGGCGTCACGCGGCGTGAGCTTCAGCCAACCGACGATCGCTCCGTCGTCGTCGAGGGCGACGAGCCCGCGCGCCTCGGCGTGCCCCGCGCGGACCGCGGCCTCGAGCTCGGCAGCGTTCTCCTCGGGGCGGTTCGCGCAGCGGTCGAGCCAGTCGTTCTTGGTCCCGACGAAGTGCCAGTACCGGCAGAAGCACGTGTTCGACGAAGCGTCGAAGAGCGCGCGCAGGCGGGGCAGGTGAGCTTCTGTGAGGGGCTCGATGCGCGTCAACGGCGGCCTTCGCCTCGACGAGACCCCGCGGCCTCGACGGCCGCCGCGAGCGACAGCGCGGTCGTCTCCTCGAGCGAGCGCGTGATGATCTGGAGTCCCACAGGCAGGCCGGCGCGCGTGGGCGCGCACGGGACGCTGATCGCGGGCAGGCCCGCCAGGCTCGCCGGGAGCGTGTAGACGTCGGAGAGGTACATCGAGAGCGGATCGCTCGTCTTCTCGCCGAGCTTGAACGGCGGCGTCGGCGCGGTCGGGCAGACGATCGCGTCGACGTCGGCGAACGCGGCGTCGAAATCGCGACGGATGAGCGTGCGGACCTTCTGCGCCTTCAGGTAGTAGGCGTCGTAGTAGCCGGCCGAGAGCACGAACGTGCCGAGCAGGATCCGCCGCTTGACCTCCGGTCCGAAGCCGGCGTCGCGCGTCGCGCCGTACATCGCGCGGAGCGCCGAGCCCTGGCTCTTGCCGCTCGCGGGCTTCGGCTCGACGCGGAGGCCGTAGCGGACGCCGTCGAAGCGCGCGAGGTTGCTCGACGCCTCGGCCGTCGCGATGACGTAGTACGTGGCGACGGCGTGGCGCGTGTGCGGGAGCTTCACCGGGCGCACGGTGCAGCCGTCCGTCTCGAGCGCCGCGATCGCCTCGCGGATGCTCGCCTCGACCTCGGGATCGAGGCCCTCGGCGAAGTACTCCTCGGGCACCCCGAGGCGGAGGCCGCGCACGCTCGCGCCGCACGCCGCCTCGTAATCGCCGAGGTCCGCGGTCAACGACGTCATGTCCTTCGGATCGTGTCCGGCGATGACCGACAGGACGCGCGCCGCGCCGCGCACGTCGGTCGCGAAAGGGCCGATCTGGTCGAGGCTCGACGCGAACGCGACGAGGCCGAAGCGCGAGACGCGCCCGTACGTCGGCTTGAGGCCGACGACGCCGGTGAACGCCGCGGGCTGTCGGATCGATCCGCCCGTGTCGCTGCCGAGGGACGCGGGCGACATGCCCGCGGCGACCGCGACGGCGCTGCCGCCGGACGAGCCGCCGGGCGTCCGCGTGGGGTCGACGGGGTTCCGGGTCGGTCCGTACGCGGAGCTCTCCGTCGACGAGCCCATCGCGAACTCGTCGAGGTTCGTCTTGCCGGGGAGGAGCGCGTCCGCCGCGCGGAGCCTCGCGACGACGGTCGCGTCGTAGGGCGGCCGCCAGCCCTCGAGCATCTTCGAGCCGGAGGTCGTCGGGACTCCGCGCATGCAGAGCGCGTCCTTCAGCGCGATCGGAACGCCCGCGAGCGGCCCGAGGGCCTCGCCTCGGGCCCGCTTGTCGTCGACGGCGCGGGCCTGCGCGAAGAGCTCGTCGCGCGCGACCGCGAGGAAGGCGTGGAGGTCCTTGTCGCGCTCCTCGATGCGGGCGAGCGCGGTCTCGGCCACCTCGACGGCGCGTTTCTCTCCCTTGCGGACGCTCTCGGCAATGGCGACGACGGTGTCCATGCGCGGTCACTCCACGAAGGTCGGGACGGAGAAGCCGCCGTGCGAGGTGCGCGGCGCGCCGGCGAGCGCGTCGTCGTGCGCGAGGCCGGTCTCGGGCTCGTCGGGCCGGAGGGGGCTCCCGTGGAGCTGCGAGCTCGAGCCGGCGCCGGCCGTCACGTGCGCGGTGGGCGGGACGCCGGTCGTGTCGATCGCGTCGAGCTCGCCGACGTACGCCACGAGGCGACCGATCTCGGTCGCGAGGCGCTCCTCTTCGTCCGCGGTGAGCTCGAGCTCGGCGAGCACGGCGACGTGTCGAATCTGCGCGCGGTCCATCGGCGAGACACGCTACCACCTCCCGG
>JAHBWC010000017.1 GCA_019637225.1 Labilithrix sp. | reverse complement strand
ATCGCGCGCTCGTCGTCGCGCGGCAGCCCGCGCACGAAGTCGATCGCGGTGAGCGTGACCAACGCCGCCAGGCCGATGCCGCCGGAGTCGCGCGCCCTTCCCTCGACGTCGTAGGTCGGGAAGCGGCCGCCGGCGCTCGTCGTGCCGGCCCGCGAGTCGAAGAAGCGGAGGCCCTTCTCGAGCGCCGGGCGGAGCGACGCGGGCGCGCGCGGCGGGCCTTCGTGCTGGGCAATCAGCGCGAGCCCCCAGAGCGCTCCGGCCTGGCGTACTTCGTTGTCGTCCGCCGAGTAGGTCCTGGCCTTCCAGTCGTAGAGGTAGTCGAAATTCCCGGCGTCTCGCTGGTGCGCGACCAAGAACTCGGTCCCCAGCGTGAGCGACGTCTCGAGCTCGGCCCGCGTGACCGCCGACGCGCAGGCAGCCCCGTCGGCGACGGCGCTCGGCGACGGCGGCGCGGTCCGCCGGCCGCGCGCGACGAAGCCGGCGACGACCGCGACCGCGGCGACCGCCAGTGCCGCCACGATGAGGTCGCGTCTCGCCAGCACGACGGGATGCGTAGACGATCCGGCGCCGAGCGTCACCCTTCGCGCGCGGCAGCGGTGGCGCGCCGGATCGAGCTCGGCGGGCGGTCCGGAGGCTCGAGACGACGACGCACGCGCAGCGCGCCGTCAGCCGGCGGCGTCCGTGAGAGGAGCGCCGGCGGTGGACGGGGCGTCGATGAGAGCCATGAAGCCCGCGGCGTCGATGCACTGGACGCCGTACTTGCGCGCCTTCTCGGCCTTGGTCGACGCCGAGCCTGGATCCGACATGACGAGGTAGGTCAGATCCTTGGTCACGCCGGAGAGCACGGTGCCGCCGTGCTCCTCGACGAGCGCCTCGTACTCCTTGCGCGGGCGCGGGAGCGCGCCGGTGAAGCAAAAGCTCTTGCCGGAGAGCACACCTCCGGCGCTCGGCGCGACGGGGACGACGCCGGCGTCGAGCAAGCGCTGGATCTCCTCTGCGCGCGCCGCGAGCCCGGCGACGACGCTTCTGGCCTTGATGGCCCCCATGCCCTTGAGCGCGGCGATCTCCTCGGCCGTCGCCGCCTGGACCTTCTCGAGCGTGTCGTAGCCGTTGCCGACGAGGAGCTTCGCGGTCTCGAGCGCGAAGTCGTCCATGCCGAGCGAGGCGAGGAAGACCGGCAGCGAGAGCGGCAGCTTCGCCTTCAGGTTGTCGAGCACCTTCTTGGCGATGAGCGCGCCGCGACGCTCGAGGCCGGCGATGTCCTCGACCTTGAGGCGGTAGAGGTCCGCCGGCTCGCGTACGAGCTTCGCCTCGACGAGCTGCGCGATCAGCTTGTCGCCCCACTCGAGGATGTCCTGCGTCCCGACCCACCGGCGGAGGCGTCCTTCGACGATGGCGCGGCACTCTCGGTTGGTGCACACGAGGTACTCGCCTCGCCGGCCGAGCGCGGCGCCGCACGTCGCGCACTCCGTCGGGATCGTCGTGCTCGGGCCGTGCTTCACCACGACCTCCTCGAGGTACGGGATGACGTCGTTGCGCCGCGAGACGAGCACCTCGTGCCCCACGCCGATGCCGAGGCGCTCGACGTTGGAGACGTTGTGGAGCGAGACGAACTGCACGACGGCGCCGCCGATCTCGACCGGCTCGACGTTCGCGATCGGCGTCACGCGGCCGGTCGGCCCGGTCTCCCAGTTGATCGCGACGACCCGGCTGATCTTCGCGAGCGAGGGGAACTTGTACGCCACCGCCGCCCGCGGCCGATCGCCGAGCTCGCCGAGGAGCTCCTGCGCGCGGAGGTCGTTCGCGCGCACGACGAGCCCGTCGATCTCGTAGTCGAGCTCCGCGCGCTTCTTCGTGGCGTACTCCGCGTGGATCCGGAGCGCTCCGTCGAGGTCGGTCACCGCGAACGGCGGCACGTCGAGCCCGAGCTCGACGAGGCGCTCGTACTTCTGCTTCTCCGTCGTGAGCTCCGTGTCGCCGCCCTCGAGATCGTAGAACTTCACCGAGAGGTGCTCGCAGCCCGCGCCGTCGTAGCGCTTCGACGTCCCGGCCGCGCGGTTGCGCGGCGGGGCGTCGGTTCCGGGGAAGCCGATCTTCATGTCGGACAGCTTCAGGATGATCTCGCCGCGGATCGAGACGGTGAGCGGCTCGGGCAGCCGCGCGGGCACGCCCTTCATGCGCCGCGCGTTCGGGGTGATGCGCTCGCCGACGTGACCGTCGCCGCGCGTGATCGCCTCGACCAGCTTGCCCTTCTCGTAGTTCACCGCGAGCGACAGGCCGTCGAGCTTCTCGGTGACGAGCAGGTCGCTCGAGATCGGGGCGAGCGAGCTCTCGGCTCCGAGCTGATCGCACCGCGCCGCCCACTGGCGGAACTCGGCCTCGTTCACCGCCTTGTTCAGCGAGCCCATCGGGATGGCGTGACGGGCCTTCTCCCACTCGGTCACCGCCACCGGGGCGCCGACGCTCTGGAGGATGGCGTTGGCGGGATCGAGCGCGCGGAGCTCTTCCTCGAGCTCGTCGTACGCCGCGTCCGAGACGAGCGGCTGGCCGTTGTAGTAGGCGTCCTTGTACTTGCGGACGAGCTCGGCGAGCTCGACGACGCGGTCGGCGGAGGAGGGGCGGCTGGCCATGGCGGGCCCGAGTTTAAGGAGATCCGGTCGTCCGAGGAATCCCCATGGCGCCCGCCGCGGCCTGGCTCCCGGACGACGGCGACGCGCTGCGCACCGGCAGCCGCAGCGAGAACGTGGTCCCGGTCGGATCCTCGCGCTCGAGTCGGACCCCGCCGCCGAGATCGCTCGCGATGCGGCGGACGACGGCCAGCCCGAGCCCCGTGCCCGACGCTCGGGTCGTGAAGAAGGGCTCGAACACGCGCGAGGCCACCTCGGGCGAGATCGTCGGGCCGTCGTTGTGGATGCGAAGGTGGATCTGATCCTCGTCGAGCGCGACCGTGAGCGAGACGTGGCCGGGGTCGTCGACGTTCTGGAGCGCGTTGACGAGCAGGTTCACGAGCGCGCGCCGCAACAGGCCGGGGTCGGTCTCGACGACGGGCAGCTCGTCGGGCATCTCGAGCGCGACGTGCTTCGCGGCGCCGCCGAAGGTCGGATCGAGGCACGCCGCTTCGATGGCGTGCCGGAGCAGCGGCGCCAGCGCGACGGACTCCAGCTCCACGGCCGACGGGCGCGAAAAGTCGAGGAGATCGGTCACGAGGCGCCGAAGGCGCTCGGCCTCCTCGTGGATGATGTCGAGCAGCTCGGGCGTCGCGCCCGCGTCGGACCGCTTCTTCCGCAGGCCCGCGAGCGCGTTGAAGATGATTCCGAGGGGGTTTCGCACTTCGTGCGCCATCACCGCCGCCATCTCGCCGACGGCCGCGAGCCGCTCCTTGTGGACGAGCTCGGAGCGGAGCGCCTGCATGTGGTTCGCCGCGCCGATCTGCGCCGCGAAGAGCTGCACCGCCACGAAGTCGTGCTCGGTCAGGTCGCGGCCCGTCACCGCGAGCAGGTGCGTGAGCCGACCGTTGGTGAGGACGGGGCACCAGGCGCTTCGAATGATCTGCGCTCGCTCCATGCTCGCGCCGAGCGCGGTCGCCGCGCGGGCGGCGCCCGTGAGGAGCGTCGGGAGGTTGTCGAGGAAGACGGGGCGGCCCGTCCGCACGACCTCGGCGAGGATCGGCGTCTTCGCGTACGGCATGTTCAGGCCGATGATCGAGCGGCCGTAGTCGCCGACCGGATCGTCCGCCGCCGACATGACCCGCCGCGTGATCGAGCCGCCGGGCACGAGCTCCGTGTACGCGACGATCCACCCGAGCGCGAGGAACGTCGCCTCCGTCGCGGCGAGCAGCTCCTCGGCGTCGAGCAGCGCCGTTCCGCGCGCGAAGGTCTGCGCGAGGGTGCCCATCAGCCCCTCGGCGCGCGTCACGTCGGTCACGTCGCGCGCGCTCACGATGAGCGTGTCGCCGCGCTGACCGAAGCGGAGGTCGGTCGTGATCTCCTCGCGGTCCGAGATCCGCAGGAAGCGCACGCGGCACGTCGCGGGGAGAGCCCACCCCACCTCGCGCTGCTGCTCGAGCAGGCCCAGGCGATGCCGCTCGCCGGGAGCGAGCACGTCCTCGAACGCGACGCCCAGGAGCGGACCACCGAGAAGGGCCGACGCGGCCTCGTTCGCCCAGGCGATGCGGTCGGCGCGCACGACGAGCAGCGCGTCGGGGAGCGCGTCGAAGACAGCGAGATCCAGCGAATCGGCAAGCCCACCCACGATCGCCCTAAGGATTCTCGGGTCGCTCCGCGACGTCAAGCGAGGCGGACCACGTCGAGCGCTGCGGATCAGAGAGAGGCGCGTCGGCCCGAGCGCTCGAGCCGAAGCGCGGGCTCGCCGGAGTCCATCGTCC
Source organism: Labilithrix sp. (assembly GCA_019637225.1). Lineage (GTDB taxonomy): Bacteria > Myxococcota_A > Polyangia > Polyangiales > Polyangiaceae > Labilithrix. The sequence continues at coordinate 97,688 of JAHBWC010000017.1, read as the reverse complement.
GGTCGGTCGAGACGACGTGCAGGAGCTCGCGTCTCCGGCCACCCTCAGTGAATCGCTTCGCCGGGACGCGGGAGCGCGAGGACGCGATCGGGATCATCGCCGAAGAGCTCGAGCACGCGCGCACGCACCGCCACCGGCGTCGGCTTCGGGCGAGCCCGAGCGCAGCGGGCGGCCTCTTCGATCGAGCCGACGGCCTCGTTGCAGAACGCGCGCGTCCACCCCTGGTCGAGCGCGCTCGCGAGGGCGTCGCGGACCCGATCGCGCTGGAGCTGCCGCCATCCCATGGCGCTCGGCAGGTTGGCGCGTTCGGGGTGGACACCGGCGGGCGCGAACTCGGCGTCGTGCTCGTGCGCGAAGCGCGCGTCCTCGGCGGAGCCGCGCGCTTCGATCGCACGGAGGCCGGAGCCGAGATCGACCGTGACGAAGAACGTCGCCTGGTAGCGCCCCTCGTGCTTCGTCGCCCGGTAGCGGAAGATGCGCGGCTCGTCGCGGTAGCGCGTCACCTGGCGCGTGCGCGTCTGGTACTCGGTGCGGACCTTGCGGACCTCGCGCGTGCGTGACTCGTCGCGGTACCGCGTCACGGGCTGGCTGACGTTGCAGAGGCCCGTGCGGGGAGGCTGGCAGGTCTCGAGCCTGTCCTCGTAGGCGGTGTACGGCACGCGCTCGGTGTACGTCTCGGTCTCGACGTACGGGACCTCGACGGCCTCCTGGTAGGTCTCCGTCGCCTCGTACGGCACGCTCTCGGTCCACGAGCGCGCGAGCTCCGCGGGCTCGCGCGTGAAGACGGCGGCGACGGTCCCCTGGATCTGCGCCGTCGCGCGCGCGTCCGTCGTCGCGGTGAACCAGACCGAGCGCTCGACGGCCTCCTTGACGGAGCGCTCGAGCTCGACCTGCTCGCTCGGCGGCGTGCCGAGGATGCCGCCGGAGATCGCGACGCCGCCGACGAGGAGCGGACGGGCCTTCCACGCCGGCATCGCGCCGCCGACCTCCTTGCAGTAGGCCGCGACGAGCTCGAGGGTGAAGGGCTGCTCGGCGGCGGCCTCCGTCGCGCGGGCGCACGTGGCCGCGCCGGCCTTCGCGATCTCGGCGTCGAGCTCCGCGCCGAGCGCGCCGACCTCCGGGCGCTCGAGCCAGGCGGTCGCCCCGGCGCGCCGTGCGCGCGCGGCGAGCGCTCGGCCGCGCGTCGTCTCGGCGCGGACCGAGGCGCGGAGCGTCGTCGTCGCCCAGTCGATCGTCGCCACCACGCGTGCGGCGCGCGGCGGGTCGACCGAGTCGGCGTGCAGGCGATCCTTCGTCTCTACGACCTCGAGCGCGGCTTGCATCGCCGCGCCCTCGTCGGCGCCGCGACGCGCGCCGTCCGCGCGATCGAGCACCTGGTCGAGGAGCCCACGCTCGGCGCGCGTGAGCAGCGCCCTCACGCGCGCGTCGCCGGGCTTCCGCGCGAGGACCTGCGTGTAGAGGTCGACCGCCTGCCGGTAGTCGCCGCGCTCGAGGGCGTCGTCCGCGCGACCGCGCAGCGTCACGCAGCCCATCGACGCGAGCAGGACGACGAAGACCAGCGCCCGCGCCGCGAGGCTCGAGGAGGTGGGGCGCTGTGAAACGGAGGCGGTGCGCATGGGCTCTCGAAGGTCGTGACTCTAGCCGATCCCGACGATCGACGCGCACGGGCGCGTTCTATTCTGAAGAGCCTGCCGATCGCCTCGCGCGCGCGCGCTCACGGCCGGGATAGCGGCCGCGCCGCGCGCGGAAACGCGTCACGAAGGCGCGTCGCCGCGGGGCGACGAAGGTGACCCTTCGCGGCCGGCCTGCTAAGGAAGAGCGCCGTGCGGAAACACCTCCAGGTCCTCCTCGGACGCGAGCGGAGCCGCGTCTACGCGATCGAGGGAGGCTCGTACGTCCTCGGCCGAGGCGGAGACGCGGACCTCATCCTCGCGAGCGACATCGTCAGCCGCCGGCACGCCAGCGTCGTCGTCGGCGCCAACGATGTCCGCGTGACCGACCTCGACAGCAGCAACGGCACCTTCATCAACGGGGCGCGCGTGCTCGGCGAGGGCGTCGCCGTCCAGGGAGACATCCTGCTCGTCGGCGACGTCGCGCTGCGCGTGCACGGGCCTACCGTCCCTGCCCTCTCGCCGGTGCGGCCCGACTCCGAGCCGGGGACGTCGTTCAACCTCGCCGGGAACCTGCTCGAGGTGCCGCCATCGACGCTCCTCCGCTACCTCGCCGTGATCAAGAAGACGGGCGAGCTGCTCCTCACATCACCGCCGCTCCAGAGCCGCATCGCGTTCACGCGCGGTCACATCGGCGAGGTCTTCGTCGACACGCGCAAGACGCGCGATCCCGTCCAGGCGCTCACCGCGATCCTCCGCTGGAAGGGCGCGTTCGAGGTCGCCCCGCCGGGCGCGACGACGTCCTCGCTGCTCCTCGGCCTCGACTCTGTGCTCCCCCCGGTCGGAAGCGCCTCGCGCCCGTCCATGATCCCGAAGCCGCCGCGCGGGTGAGCGCCGCGGCGCCGGATGGTCAGCCTCCGGCGCTCACGGAGGAATCGCAATGCGCCGTCCTGTGCGATTGCGGTGGGTCGGCGCTTCCACGGTAACCCGCTCACGAGGAGCGGCGCCGCGCTGGCCGTCGTCCAGTCGAAGGTCGCGGGGGTAGGATGATGGGCATGACAACGGCCAAGATCGCGGTGACGCTCCCGCGTCCACGCGTATCTCGAGCAGGTCTGACGCGCGCCACAGGCTTTGGGCAATCTCGCGCCGGGGTTCACCACTGCGCGCACCGCGCCCGGTCGACCTGCTGACCTAGAGTCGGTGTGCACGTTGCACGTCGAGCCCCCCCTCAATGGAGGTGGCACATGAGGTTCGGAGTCACTGCCTTGTTCCTGCTCTCGACCGTGGGCTGTCGTTCTTCGGAAGCGCCTGAAGAGACGGCGCCGAGCGTCGGCGACGCTGATGTCGCAGGTGCGGCGGATAGCGCGGAGCCGTCCGGTGTCCCAAGCGCGATCGCCCCCCCCCTCAGACGCGCCACGTCCAACGGACGCGACGCGGATTGCAAAAGAAGTGGCGATCAAGCGCCTCCGGTTCGGCCCCTCCTTTGGGTGTCCGTTTCCGGCGTCCGGATGCCCGGACTACTGTGTCGCCATCGGCGGGGCCCGGTTTGACGAAGCGATGCAGTGCGTCTCGGCCGTTGTCGTCGGCTGCTTGGCGCCAGAAACGTCGATGAACACAAACCTCACCTGCTACGAGAACGACGATGGCGTCATCGTGGAAGGGTCGGGGTCGCTCAGGCCGCTGCTGGGACCCGGTTGGTCCGGCTGCCGAATCGGAGCGACGAGCAGGCTAGTTGCGAGTGCGCCCGCATGCCCGTAGCAGCACGCGCACCGCGGCGGCGGGCTTCTCGACGCCGCTGGTCGCCCAGTGACCAACCCCGACGCCTCGCTCGCCGTGTGAGCACGTTCGCGACCGAGCCGTCGGTCCATACGAGCTCCCGCGACGCCGCGCGCGCCGCTCAGTTGCAGACCGTGACCGGGACCTTCGTCGGCTCGCCGCCGGCCGGGTTCAGGATCGTGACGTAGTACTGGTAGCAGCCGCCGAAGTTGCGGCGCTCCTGGAGCTGACGGAGGAAGGGCTGGAGATCCCAGATGGGTCGATTGAACGACGGAAGCGCCGGCACGGGGACATCGAACGGCGCCGGGACATCGTCGCGCGGCGACAGCGCCGACGTCGCGGACGTCACCGCCCCGTCGTCGTCCTCCGCGAAGCCGTCGGCGGCGTCTTCGTCGGGCAGTGCGCCGCATCCGACCAAGGACGAGAGCGCCACCACGAAGCCAACGACGACGGATCTTGCGGTCATGCTGCGTTTCCCCTGCTCCGGAAGAAGCAGCACGCGTACCAACCGCGCTCCGTCATCCCGATGACGGATCTCAGGCGCTTTCGCGAAGGCTGACGCCCCAGATCCCGCGAATCGAGCGACTCGCGCCCGGCCGGGCCGAATCCGCCACAGCCCATCCCGAACGCGCGTCACCGTCTTGGCGGAGTGACGTACGTGCGAGCCTCACGCACACACGACGCGGGCACCCGCGCGCGGCGCGGCGCGACGGCGGCGGCTCAGGCGGCGCGGTCGAGGTCGGCGATCATCGTCGCGGCGTCGATGCGGTCTGCCGCGAGGCCGTTCATGTACTTCGCCAGCCCGGCCTTCTGGTAGCGCGGCACGATGCGTTGCGAGACGAGGCCGATCTCGCGCAGGTTCGGGACGAGGCGCGAGAACATCGTCTGACGGAACTGGGCCATCCCCGGCGTCTCGGTCACGAACGACTTCCACGCCTGACGCGTCATGATGCCTTCGAACCACTCCTCGTAGACCTCGAGCGCGAGGAAGCGGTTGCGCATCAAGAGCGCGACCTCGAACGCCCAGTCCTCGCGCTCGCGACGCTCGCTGTCCGACAGCTCCCGGAAGTGCTCGCGGAGCGCGAGGACGCCGTAGTGCACGTGCCTCGCCTCGTCCCGGATGACGTACTTGAGGAGCTCCTTCAGGAGCGGCTCGGCGGTCTGCCGGTAGAGCGTGCCGAAGGCGCCGAGCGCGAGCCCCTCGACCATGATCTGCATGCCGAGGAACTTCATGTCCCAGCGCGAGTCGGCCATGAGGGCGTCGATGATGACGAAGAGGTTGTCGTTCACCTGATAGAGCTTGCAGAGCTTCTCGTCGAGGTAGCGGTGGAAGACCTCGACGTGCCGGCCCTCGTCCATCACCTGCGTCGCGCCGTACAGCTTGCCGTCGTAGAACTGCACCGCCTCGGTCACCTGCGCCGCCGCGAAGAGCGCGCCCTGCTCGCCGTGAAGGAACTGCGAGAGCATCCACGACGTCAGGCTGTGGATGAGCCGCGCGCGCTCCCGCGCGTCGAGCTTCGGTCCGCGCGCCGCGAGGGCGTCGAAGTCGAGGAAGCCTTCGGGCAGGAGCGGCCTCGCTGGATCGTACGGGTCGACGCTCGTCGACCAATCGAGCGCAGAGTCGCTGTTCCACTGCCCAGCCTTCGCACGCGTGTAGAGCGCACGCATCTCGGGGTTGTCCGCCGGGTACGTCCAGTCGAAGTGGGTCTCGTGGCGCGCCCGCGTCTTGGTCGGGTAGCCCTGCTTGGCGCGCTGCAGGATGAGCCCCTTGACCCCCGACGGCCCGAGCGAGCGCAAGACGCGCGGGTCGCGGACCTCGACGAGGATCTCCAGCGCCTCGAACCAGCCGTCGAGGCGGCTCCGCATCTTCGCAGGGAGCATGGACGTCAGCTTCGCGGTATCGATCATCTCTCACCTCCCTCGCGCCCGGGGCGCCCAATCTCGATCGTACAAGCTCCCCGCGGGCGACCGACGCACGCGAGCGAATAGCCGGCCGCGAGCTCTTCTTCGCTCAGGCAGTGCGGCTCGTCGAGGTCGACCTCGCCTTCGCGGACGCGAACTCGACAGGCGCCGCAGCCTCCGACACCGCACGAGAACGGCATCGGCGCCGACGCGGCGAGCCCGGCCTCGAGGAGACTCGCGCCCGCGAGCGCCGTCGTGCGGATGAGCCGGTCGGGAGCGATGATGGTGATCCGCCGCGCCGCCGCGTCGCGATCGCCGGCGCGGGGCGACGCCGTCCCACCGATCGCGAAGCGCTCGCGCTTCACGATCGCCGTCGTGCCGCGCGCGGCGAGGGCCGCGAGCACCTCGTCCTGCATGCCCTCGGGCCCGCAGACGAAGAGCTCCGCGTCGGCCCCGATCGACGGCAGCCCGTCGAGGATGCGCGCCACGTTCGCGCGATCGAGCCGCCCCGTCGCGCCCGTCCAGCCGCGCGGCGGCTCCTCGAGCACGCGGTGAACGGCGAGGCGTCCGCCGTGCGCCGCCGCGAGGGCGTCGAGCTCGGCGTCGAAGGCGATGTCCTCGCGACGACGGTTCGCGTAAACGAGGAGGATCTCGGCCTCGGGCTCGGCGGCCAGGACCGTCCGCGCGATCGACAGGAGCGGCGTGATCCCCACGCCGCCCGCGAAGAGCACGAGGCGCCGCGGCGACGCGGCGTCCTTCACCGTGAACGCGCCGAACGGTCCGAGCACTCCAATCCGATCGCCGGCCGCGGCGCGACAGAGCCGGCCCGAGACGCGCCCGCCGGGCTTCGCCTTGATCGTGACGTGGAGCTCGCGCTGGCCCGGCGCGTTCGACGCGGAGTAGTTCCGCGCGACCGTCTCACCGTCGACGTCGACGAGCAGCGTGAAAAACTGCCCCGCCGTGAACGCGAAGTCGGCGCGCTCGGGATCTTCGAGCACCAGCGTGACGACGTCGTGCGTCTCGCGGACGGTCCGCGCGACGACGAGCCTCCGCGCGCCCTCGGGCAACAGCGCCGGGCCGGGCGCGCGCCGCGCGAAGCAGACCGGCGACGGCCCATCGCCGGCGAGGCGGCGCCGCACCATCGTGAGATCGCGCTCGAGCTGGACGAGCGCGGAAGACCAGGAGCGCGGGATCGCCAGCGGCAACACCCTAACAATCTACCGATCGGTAGATTATTGTCAAGGCGCCGCCGGTCGAATGTTCGGGCGCCTCAGCACGAGCCCCGCGAACGCGCTCCCGAGACCTCTACGGGCAGGGGTCGCCGTTCGCCTCCGGGCCGGGCTCCTCGCCGGGATTCGCGACGGCCGGACCACCGGCGTCGACCTCCTCGGCCGGGAGAGGCGGAAGGAGCGAGGCGATCTCCGGCACCTTGTCGACGCGCACGAACGTGAAGCCCTCCGCCTTCAGGATCGGCACCATGTACTGGACCATGTCGACCGTTCCCTGCAGCTCGGGATCCTGCTCGTTGAAGTAGGGATCGTGCATGAGCACGATCCCTCGACCCTCGCGCCGGATCTCGGTGAGGTAGAGGTCTCCGCAGGTCTTCATCGGCGTCCGCTTCGCGTCGGTGCCGTCCTGCCAGCAGTCCCAATCGGCGCCGCGGCCCGCGGCCTCGTCCATCCTGTCGCCCACGTCCCAGAGGATCGGGCCGACGTACTTGTTCATCGGCGAGTCCGACAGCGCCGCGAACGTGGTGTCGTCGTAGTCCCCGAACGGCGGCCGGAACAAGAAGCGCTTCGACGGGATGAACGGATCGATCTTCACGTCCGTGTCGGTCAGCTCTCGCACGACCTCCGGCGCCGCGAGACGCGGCTGCGCCGTCGCCGTCCCGGTGAGCGACTGATGCGTCTCGGTGTGGTTCGCGACGAGGTGGCCGTCGTCGACGAGCGCCTGCAGGATCTCCGCGGCGTTTGCACCCATCGAGCGGCCGTTGACGAAGAACGCAGCCTCGATCCCCTGATTCTTGAGGTAGAGGGAGAGCTGCTTGGTGCGCGGGCCCGGGCCGTCGTCGAACGTGAGCGCGAGGCTCTTCGGCGCCATGCTCGAACCGCGAAGCCCGGCGCTCTGGAGCGCTTGCGTCCCCGAGCACGTCTTGCCGCTCGGGCTGGTCTTCGAACCCTTGCTCGAGCATTGAACGAGCGTGGTGATGGCCGCGAAGGCCACGAAGCCGGAGATGAATCGGTAGGTAGCCATGGGACGACCTCCGCCCATGCATGAGCCGAGCCGTCTGTTCGGCTCGCGGCAGCGCGTCGATCTCCGCCGCGTTTGCCCGCGCGTTTCGCGGCGCTCTCGCCCCGTCGCCGTCGCGCGCCTCCCGAGCATCCGTGCAGCGCACCGGGCCATCTCGCCACGACGTAGGACGATCGCGTGGCTCGCGCTTGCCGATCGCACGTCGACTCCCCCCGCGCCGCGCTCCGGCGCGCCGTGGCGACCACGACTCGTGGCCGCCGGGCGGGCGGAGCTCGGACGCGCTCGGACCGGAGGAGGTTCTTGGTCTCGCGCACGCCGCCGGAAGACGGCGCGCGCTCAGCAGGTCACGACCAGGTGCGCGGCGGCGGGTAGCTGCCGGGCGTGGCCGGGGGCGCGGCGAACGGGGCGGGCGCGGGCGCCACGCCGTACGGAGCGGCCGGCGGCGGCGGGACCGAGGCGTAGCCGGGCGCGTTCTGCTGCGGGACGGCCTGCACCGGGGCGGCGAGCTGCGGCGCCGGCGGGGCGTACGAGATCTGCGGCGCGCCGTAGCCGTTCTGCGAGACGGGGGCGCCGAGCTGGGGCGCCGCCTGCATTCCCTGGAAGGCCGCCTCGACGCTCTTCGCGCCGGGGATGTTGTTCTTCAGCGGGGCGAACAGGCCGAAGAAGCCGTTCGGGATGGGCATCGTGAGGCTGATCGGGCCGCGCTCGCCCGTGCCGCGGACGCGCAGCTTCTTCTTGAGGAAGAGGCCCTTGACCTTGAGCTCCTGCACGTTGCTCCACGCGATCGAGTCGATCTGGTGAAGGCGCTGCTCGAGCGGCTGGATGAAGCTGTAGCGGTGGTCGACGAGGATCAGGCGCTGATCGGTCGCGAGGACGAGGTACTGGCGACGGATGAAGCCGAAGGCCCACCACGGCATGTAGCTGGTGACGGTCTGGCCGACGAGCTGCTCGCCGGGGTTGAGGATGCCGCGGGAGAGAATCTGGACGTGCAGGTCACTGAAGAACATGGGAACGAACCTCCGCGCCTCCATACGCTGCCCATAGGGAATGCTTCCTCCCTGCGAAAAATTGTTCCCGGACCCCGCTCGGCAGGGCCGCAGGCGGGCCGAGCGGCGCCCCGCGCCCGACGCTCGAGCGGCGGTCGCCCCAGCGCGATTTGGGCTCGACCCGGCGCGCATCGCTCGCTAAGCCACGGGGAAATGACGTCACCGGAGCCGATCGCACCCCAGGCGACCGAGCCGCTCGCCCTTCGGCCGATGCGCTTCGACGGCGAGCGGCGCTGGGCGCTCGCGCTCGAAGCGCCGCCGGGGCGCGGCGACGCGGACGCGTTCGTCGCCGCCGCCGAGGCCGCCACGGCGCGCGCCGCGCGCGACGGAGCCGCGCTCGCTTACGGCTTCGTCGACGCGCTCCACGCCGAGGATACGTTCGCGCGCCTCGGCTGGACGTCGCTCGGGCCCGCGCCGGCGCTCGCCCGCCCGCTCCGCCTCTCGGCAGCCGCCGCGCGGCTCGGGCTCCCGGCCACGGCGCGCGCGATCTTGCCGGCGACCCCGCTGGTCATGCCGTTCGGGCGTCGCCGCCGGCCCGGCGTCCGCGAGATCACGACGAAGGACCCCCGCGTCACGCGGCTATGGGACCGCTTCTCGATCGACGTCGGCGTCGCCGTCGAGCGGAACGCCAACCACGTCGGCCCGCGGATCTGGGATCGCCCCGACGTCGACTACCGCGTGCTCATCTTCGAAGACGGCGACCGCTACGTCATCCGCGCGCTCTGCATCTTCCGCACGAAGGCCCGAGCCGACGGGATCGTCGGCCACGTGGTCGAGCTCCTGCACGACCGCAGCGTCGCCGGGATGCGCGCGGCTTCGCACCTGCTCGGACTCGCGCTCCGCGAGATGAGCGACGCCGGCGCCGAGGTCGCGCTCGCCTGGTCGCTTGTCCACTCCGGGAGCTTCCCGCTCTTCGCGCGCCACGGCTTTCTCCCGGCCGCGCGCGGTGGCGCAGCGCGGGGCGTCCACGTCGGCGTGCGCGCCTTCGACCCCGCGCTCGAGCACGTCGTGGCCGAGCGCCACCGCTGGTACCTGAGCGGGCTCGACTTCGACGACGTGTGACGCGACCTCCGGCTCCGCGTGACCGCCCGCTTCGACGCGGCTCTCGTTGCGCTTGCTCGGCCGAGCGCCGCGCGATCGCCGGGCACGGTTGTTGAATCGTCACAGACGGTGCACGCGTCCGTGCACGAGGTCAGAGAGGAGCCCCACGCATGGCCGTGCCGGTCCAGATCACGTTCCGCGACATTCCTCCTTCAGCAGCCATAGCCGCGCACGTCGAGAGACGCGCCGAGAAACTCGAGACGTTCTTCGTCCGTATGTCGAAGTGCCACGTCGTGGTGGAAGAGCCGCATCGCCACAGCCGACAGGGCCGCAAGTACAAGGTCGAGATCGACATGCACGTGCCGGGCAAGGAGCTCGTCATCTCGAGGAATCCCGAGGCGAGCCAGGAGGACCTCCACGCCACCATAGACATGGCCTTCGACGATGCCGAGCGGGTGCTCGAGGACTACGCGCGGCAGCTCCAGCCCGACATGAAGACGCGCGTGGCGCCGCCGCGCGGGGTGATCGCCAAGATCTTCCACGATCGCGGCTACGGCTTCATCGCCGTCGAGGGCGAAGGTCACGAGGTGTACTTCCACCGCAACAGCGTGATCGGCGAGAAGTTCGAGCGCGTCACCGTCGGCACCAAGGTGCGCTTCGCCGAAGAAGAAGGGGACAAGGGCCCTCAGGCGAGCACGGTCTACGTGAGCGGAATGAGCTGACCGGCGCGCCGCGGACTCGCCCTCACTCGACCTCGCCGGCGCGCAATACCCCGGCGGGGCCTTGGCGGCGCGCGTAGCGGCGCGCGAGGGCGGCGCACACCATGAGCTGGAGCTGGTGAAAGAGCATCAGCGGCAGCACGATCAGTCCGACCGTCGGACCGGCGAACAGGAGCTTGGCCATCGGAAGCCCGCTGGCGAGGCTCTTCTTCGATCCGCAGAAGACGATCGCGATCTCGTCCTCCGTGCCGAACCCGAGACGTCGCGCGAGCCACGTGAGCGCGATCATGACGACGGCGAGCAACGCAGCCGAGACGACGCCGAGCAACGCGATGCTCGCCGGCGGGAGCTGGTGCCAGATCCCTCCGACGACGCCTTCGCTGAAGGCGATGTACACGATGAACAAAATGGATCCGCGATCGACGTAGCCGAGCCAGTGCTTGTTCCGCTCGAGCCACCCGCCGATGAGCGGCCTCAGCGCGTGCCCGACGACGAAGGGCACGAGGAGGAAGCCGACGATCTTCCACACGGCGTCGAGCGAGACCGACGCGCCCGCACCCTTCTCGAGGACGAGCGCCACGAGGAGCGGCGTGACGAGGACGCCGGCGAGGTTCGAGACCGTCGCGCTGCAGATCGCGGCGGGGATGTTCCCGCGCGCGATCGACGTGAACGCGATCGACGACTGGACGGTCGACGGGAGCACGGTCAAAAAGACGATGCCGGACAGGAGCGCCGCCGGCATCCACGGCGCGAGGGCCGCGCGGAACCCGAGCCCGAGCACGGGGAAGAAGACGAAGGTCGCGAGCAGCACGACGAGCTGCAGGCGCCACTGCGTCATTCCGGTCACGATGACGTGCCGAGGGAGCCGTCCGCCGTAGAGGAAGAACAGGAGGCCGATGCCCCCGTCGGCGACCCCTCCGAGGACCGCGGCGACCTGCCCTCGGCACGGCAACACGGTGGCGATCCCCACCGCGGCGAGGAGCGCCAGAATGTAGGGATCGATCCGGAGCCGAGCGAGCAACGGCGCGATCCTACCGCGACGCCGGAGCGGGCGCGCGTCCGGGCGCCCCGAGCGGCACGAGCACGGCGGCGCGCTCGAGGCTCACCTCGGCGAGCGCCATCTGTCGCTCGAGATCGAGCTCTTGCAGGCGCGCGTCCCAGAGCGTCCGGTAGGCGTCGAAGAGCTCCGCGATCGAGAACTTCGCGGCCTGATAGCTGACCTCCGCGCGACGGAGCATCTCCGCGGCCGCCGGCAGGGCAGCCTCACGGTACTCACGGAGCGCGCCGCGGGCCGCTTCTCGCGCGCGCCACGCGCCTTGGACCTCCGTCTTGATCCGGACCTCGAGCGCCTCGCTCATCAGCCCGCTCGCGTGCGCCTCGGAGAGCGCGCGGCCGACCTGGCCCTGGTTGCGATCGAAGATCGGCAGCGGCATCGTCACGCCCGCGGTGACCTGAACGCCGAAGGGTCCCTGCACCGCGTAGGCGCCGGCGAAGAGGCTCGGCGTCGGGATCGCGTCCTTGCGCCAGCGCTCCGCCGAGCGACTCGACGCGACGACGTTCCGCCGCGACAGCTCGAGATCGGGCCTGCGCTCGAGCGCGAGCTTGACCAGAGCGCCCTCGTCTCCAGGGCCGCGAAAGGTCGCGAGGCCCTCGCGCGTCACGTGGACCCGCGTGAGCGTCGGCTCGGCCATCAGCGCGAGCAGGCGCGACTCCGCCTGGGTGCGGTCGGTGATGGCCGTGCGCGTCGCGGCGCGGACCGTCGTCTCCGACGTCGTGACGCGCAGGACGTCGTAGGCACTGTTGGCGCCTGCCTGCGTGCGCGTCTCGACGATCCGTCGGAGCCGCGCGAGCTCGTCGAGGTTCGCTTCGAGCATCGTCACGCGCGCGTCGGCGAAGGCCGCGTCGACCATCGCGCTCTGGAGGTCGGCGGCGCGCTCCCAGAGCGCCGAGAGCACGGTCACCTCGGCCACCGACACGAGCGACTCGGCAGCGCGGCGGCGCGCGGGGATCTGGCCGAACACGGGAAGCGGCACGGTGAGCTGCGCCTGCAGGCCGGATTGCCCGTCCGGTGGCGTCCCCGCCGCGAGGAGCGCACCGCCGACGAGGAGCTCGGGGTTCGGCAGGAGCTCCGCGGTCACGACGTCGAAGCGCGCCGCGCCGACCTGCGCGCGGAGCGCGGCGACCTCGGCGCTCGCGCGGAGCCACCGCTCGAAGAGCTGCTCCTCGGAGAGGGTCGGTACGTTCGCCGCGCTGAACGAAGGCGCGGCCGACTCCACCGGCGCCGGCTCTGCGCGCGCCGACGCGGGCCACACGGACATCGCGCACGCGGCGAGCGCCGCGGCGAGGGTTCTCCGCGTCGAGGGGCTCATGGCTCGCCCTCCGTGACTCCGGGCGGCGGCAGGGGCGGCCCGAGCGGAGTCGGCGGCGACGGCTCGAGCGGAGTCGGTGGGGTCGTGCGGACGAAGAGCTTGTAGAGCATGGGCAGCGTGAGGAGCGAGAGCGCGAGGGACGTGAAGAGGCCGCCGACGACGACGATCGCGAGCGGCTTCTGCGAGTCGGACCCGATGCCGGTGCTGAGGGCGGCCGGCATGAGGCCGAGGGTGGCGACGAGCGCGGTCATCACGATCGGCCGGAGACGCGTGCGGACGGTGTCGGTCAACGCGTCGTCGACCGACGCGCCGGCCACGCGCTGATCGTTCACGCGCGTGACGAGGATGACGCCGGTCTGCACCGAGACGCCGAACAGCGCGAGGAAGCCGACGCCGGCGGAGACGGAGAAGCTCGTCTTCGTCAAGACCAGCGCCGCGAGCCCACCGCACGGTGACGTCAGGAGCACGTTCAGGAGCACGACGAACGCGTCGCGCAGGCTCCGGAACGCCGCGATCAGGAGCGCGAAGATCGCCAGCAGCGTGATCGGGATGATGAAGGCGAGGCGCTTGCTCGCGCGGCGCGCGCTCTCGAACTCCCCTCCCCACTGGACGTCGTAGCCCGCGGGGACGCGGACCTCTCGCGCCACGTTCGCCTGCGCCTCGTCGACCGTCGAGCCGAGGTCGCGCTCGCGGACGCCGAAGCGCACCGCGATGTAGCGTCGCCCGTTCTCGCGGAAGATGCGCGACGCGCCGCCGACGACGGTGACGTCGGCCACGTGCGAGAGCGGCACGAGGCGGCCCTGCGGCAGCGGGACCAACAGCTCGCGGAGCGCGTCGGTGTTGCTCCGGAGGTCCTCCGCGTAGCGGACCACGAGATCGTGCCGGCGCTCGCCGTCGATGATGCTCGACACCACCTGCCCGCCGATGCCGTGCTCGACGACGTCCTCCACCGCCGCGACGGAGAGCCCGAACCGCTCCGCGCGATCTCGCGCGATGTCGACGTTCACGTTCGACTGCCCGAGCTCGCGCACGACCGTGAGGTCGACCACGCCGTCGACGCGACGAACGCTGTTGGCGATTCGGTCGGCGAGGTCGTCGAGCGCGTTGAGATCGTCGCCGGTGATCTTGACGGCGAGCTGGCCCTTCACGCCGGTCAGCGCCTCCTCGACGTTGTCGGAGATCGGCTGCGAGAATCCGAACGCGACGCCGGGAATCACGCTCACGTCTCGATTGATCGCCGCGATGAGCTCGTCTTTGTGGCCGCGGAACTGCGGGCGCCACGAGCTCCGATCGCCGAGGACCAGGAGAAACTCGGCGTTGTAGAAGCCCGTCGGATCCGTGCCGTCGTCGGGGCGGCCGATCTGGATCGCCATCGTGCGCACCTCCGGGTAGCGCTCGACGATCTCGCGGATCCCGACGCTCTCCCGCTCCTTGGTGTGGACGCCGTCGACGATCGCCTCCGCCTCCGAGAGCGAGACGTTCGCCGGCATGGTCGCGCGCATCCACACCGCGCCCTCGTCGAGGTGCGGGAGAAACTCCGTCCCGACGCGGCGGAGGAGCAGCGCGTCGGCGGCGAGGAGGACCGCGACGAGGACGAGGAGCACGTGCGGGCGCGGGAGGACGACGCCGAGCGCGCGCCGATACACGATCCACATGAGGTGGAGGATGGGGTTCTCGCGCTCGCGGAGCCGCCGCTTGAAGAGGTACGTCGTCAGCACCGGCACGACCGTGATCGAGACCACGAGCGCGCCGATCAGCGCGAAGGCCACGGTCCACGCCATCGGCCGGAAGAGCTTCCCTTCCACGCGCTCGAGCGTGAAGATCGGCAGGTACGCGAGCACGATCGTCGCCATCGCGAACACGACCGGGCGCGCCACCTCCCTCCCCGCCTCGCGCGCGACGACGCGGAGATCGAACCGCTCGCCTTTGGCCTGCCGCGCCGCCACGTGGCGGAAGGTGTTCTCGACCATCACGATCGCGCCGTCGACGACCATCCCGAAGTCGAGCGCGCCGATCGACAAGAGGTTCGCCGGGATGCCGGCGACATCCATGCAGAGGAAGGCGAAGAGGAGCGCGAGCGGGATCGTCACCGCCGCGATGAGCGCGGCCCGGACGTTCCCGACGAACAGGAAGAGCACGAGCGTGATGAGGAGGATCCCCTCGCCGAGGTTCGTCAGGACCGTACGGGTCGTGTGCTCGATGAGCTCGGTGCGGTCGTAGTAAGTCGCGATCTTCACGCCCCGCGGGAGGCTCCGCTCGTTCACCTCGTCGATGCGCGCGTGGACGGCGGCGAGGACGGCCTCGGCCTGCTCGCCCTTGCGGAGGAGCACCGTCGCGGCGACCACGTCGCGATCGGCGCCGACGCTGACCCGACCGAGGCGCGGCTGGTGTCCGACGACGACACGCGCCACCTGGCGAACGCGCACGGGCAGGTCGTCGCGCGTCGTGACCATGACGTCTTCGATTTGATCGGCGGAGAGGAGACCGATGCCACGGACGTTCAGCGATGCGCGTCCGAACGCGATCACGCCGCCTCCGGCGTTGCCGTTCGCGTCGCCGAGCGCCTTGGCGATGTCCTCGAACGTGAGCCCGTGCGCGGCGAGGAGGACGGGGTCGACGAGCACCTGGTACTGCTTCGTCGTCCCACCGAAGCTCACGACGTCCGCGACCCCGTCGGTCGCGAGGAGCTCGCGCTCGACGACGTACTCCTCCAGGTCCTTCAGCTCGTGGAGCGGTCGCGGCGGCTGCGCGACGTCGACGTCGGAGCAGGCCTCTACGCGCGTCGTGGCGCAGTTGACGAGCCGATACCGGAGGATCTCCCCCACGGGGCTCGCGAGCGGCCCGAGCACGGCCGACACGCCGTGCGGGAGCTCGATCTTGTCGATGCGCTCGGAGACCTGCTGCCGCGCGAAGTAGCTGTCGGTGCCGTCCTCGAAGACGACGGTGACGACGCTGAGGCCCCCGACCGACGTCGACCGGAGCACCGTCTTCTTCGGGACGCCGTTCATCACGCGCTCGGTGGGGATCGTGATTTGGCGCTCGACCTCCTCGGCCGCGTGCCCCGGCCACTGCGTGATGATCTGGACCCAGGTGTCGGCCACGTCCGGGTACGCCTCGATCGGCAGCCGATGGAAGCCGCGCACGCCGGCGCCGAGGAGGACGAGCACGAGGACGAGCACGAGCCCGCGCCGGGCGAGTGCGAAGTCGAGGATCCGCGCGATCATCAGGGGCCTTCGATCATCTCGGCGTCGAGGAGGATCGCGCCTTCGGTGACCACGTCCTCGCCGGCCGCCAGCCCCTTCGTGATCGTCGCGTGCTCGCCGTGCTGATCGCCGAGCTCCACCTCGCGCTCGGCGAACGAGCCGTCCTTCTGCCGAACGAAGACGAAGAACTGGTCGCGACGCGCGAGGACCGCGCTCATCGGCACCTCGGCGGTGCCGACGGTCGCACCTCGGATGAGCACGCGCGCGGACATCCCCGGCTTGAGCTCTCCCTCGGCGTTCGCGAGCTCGATCCGCGCCTCGGCGGCGCGCGTCAGGGGGTCGACGACGCTCGAGAGGTGCGTGACCTTGCCCGCGAACGACCGCCCGCGCAGCGCGAGGAGCTGGATCGAGGCCTCGGCGCCGGGCTGCACCGAGGCCATGTCCTGCTCGAAGACGTCGGCGACGACCCACACGGTCGAGAGATCGCCGACCGTGAGGAGCGCCTTCTCCGAGCTCGGGGAGACCTGCGCTCCGACGGCCACGTTGCGCTCGATCACCTTGCCGGCGATCGGCGACCGGAGGACGTACTCGGTCGGGCTCGTCGCGCCGCCCACGGCGCCGAGCGCGGCGACTGCGCGCCGCTCTTCGCTCACCGCCTGCGCGAGCGCGGCTTCGGCCTGCTGCAGCTCGGCGCCCGAGCCCGCGCCGTCCCGCTGGAGCGAGCGAGCTCGCTCGGCGGCGTGCTCGGCGAGCGTGCGCGCCGTCTTCGCCTGGGCGAGCTGCGCCTGCGCCGTCGCGACGTCGGGCGCGTAGATGGTGAGCAGGACGTCGCCCTTGCGCACGGTGTCGCCGGTCACGACGTTGATTGACGACACGCGCCCGCCCGCCGCAGGGCCGAGGCGCGCCACGTGACGCTCATCGAACGCGACGCGCCCGGCAAAGTAGCGCGTCCGCGCGGTCGTCGCCGCGCGCGCCGGCTCGACGCGAATGTAGGCGGCCCCCGCGTCGGAGAGCACGAGCGAGCGGTCCGGACGCTTCACCGTCGCTGCGGGGTCCTTCTGCTCGTCCTTGGTCCGACAGCCCGGCGACGTCAGGAGGACGACGATCGCGACCGTGAAGAGCGCGCGGGAGTGCGGCATTCCTCGAACGCTACGCGACGACCGCTCGAGATGGCTGAAGGGTCAGTGAAGAGTCCTTCATACGGCTCATCCTTCTCGTGAAGAGTTCTTCATTCGTGCTCGCGCGAGGCCGCTGTCGCGCTGGGAGGGCTATCATCGAGCGATGAAGCTCCTCGTCGTCGAGGACAACCCGAAGGTCGCGAGCTTCCTCGTCCGGGCCCTCACCGAAGAAGGTCACGTCGTCGATCAGCTCGGCGACGGCCGGAGCGCGCTCGAGCAGATCGAGCTCGTCCCGTACGACGCGGTCCTGCTCGACTGGATGTTGCCTGGTCTCGACGGCCTCAGCGTCTGTCGCGCCGCGCGCGATCGCGGCGTGCGGACGCCCATCTTGATCCTGACGGCGCGCGGTGAGGTCGGCGAGAAGATCCTCGGGCTCGACGCCGGCGCGGACGACTACCTGCCGAAGCCGTTCGACCTCGGCGAGCTGCTCGCCCGCGTGCGCGCTCTCGGGCGGCGCGCGACCGCGTCGCCGACGTTGCGCCTCGGGTCGCTCGTGATCGATCCGGTCGCGCGGCGTGTGACCGTGGCCGGGCGCGCCGTCGAGCTCACGACGCGCGAGCTCGCGCTCCTCGCTTACCTGGTCCAGCACAGCGGGCGTGCCGTCAGTCGGTCGGAGCTCCTGCAGAAGGTGTGGTCGACGAGCTTCGATCGTGCGTCGAACGTGGTCGAGGTTCACGTGAAGAACCTGCGCGAGAAGCTCGGCGAGCAGGAGACGCTCATCCAGACGGTCCGCGGCGTGGGCTACCGCGCGGTCGCGCCGACCGTCGAATCATGAAGCTCCGGACGCGGCTCACGCTCGCGTTCACCCTCGTCACCGGGGTGGCGCTGATCGTGTCGTTCGTCGTCGCCTACGTCTTCGTCGAGCGCGACGAGCTGCGCGAGCTCGATCACGCGCTCCTCGTGCAAGCCGAGCACGTGGCGACGGTCGCTCTCGAGCGCAACGCCGACAATCCGCTCGTCGGCGACGGGCCCGGCGAGATCGTCGATCCCCCCTCGGTCACCGCCCGCTATGCGGCCGAGTACGAGCGCGACGGACGACTCGTCGCCGCGACGCGCACGTTCGGCGGACAGCCGCCGCGCCTCGACGAGATCAACGCGCGCATCGACTCGCCGGAGGGCGCGGCGGTCACCCTGAAGCACGGGGGCACGCCGCTCCGAGGCGTGCTCGTCCCGCTCGGCTCGGGGCGCGTGCTGCTCTACGCCGTCTCGAGCAAGGGCGTCGACGACGACCTCGCCTTTCTGCTGCGCATCTTCGCCGTGCTCTTCGCCGGAGCGACGTCGCTCACCTGGGTCGTCGCGCGCTGGCTCGCGCGGAGCCTCGTGCGCGACGTCGACGCGATCTGCGAGGTCGCCGAGGCGGTCGCGACCGGCAAGCTCGACGCGCGCGTCGGCGCACGGGCGAAGGGCAGCGTCGAGACGCGGCTCCTGGCGGAGCGGCTCGACCAGATGATCGCGCGCCTCGGCGAGCTCGTCGCGTCGCAGCGCGACTTCATCTCGAGCGCGGCGCACGAGCTTCGCTCTCCCCTCACGTCCCTCCGCGGAGAGCTCGAGCTCGCGCTTCGCCGCGAAAGGAGCGCTCCCGAGTACAAGGAGACGATCGAGCGCGCGCTCGGCGACGCCGGAACGCTCGTCACGCTCGCCGATGACCTGCTCGCGATCGCGCGCTCCGAGGGGCGCGCCCGCGCGGCGGCCAGCCAGCCGACCAAGGTGTCGGACATCGTCGACGACGCGACCCGGATGGCGCGCGGCAACGCCGAGGTCCGCGCCGTCGAGGTCACGTTCGAGGGCTCGGGCGCCGACACCGACGTCGCGTGCTCCCGCGCGGAGGTCGCGCGCGCGCTCCGCAACCTGCTCGACAACGCCATCGCGCACAGCCCGCATGGCGGGACCGTCCTCGTTCGCACGGACGTCGCCGCAGCGGGCGTCGCGATCGCCGTCGAGGACGGCGGCGACGGCGTGCGCCCCGAGGACGCGACGCTCCTCTTCACGCCGTTCTGGCGAGGCGACGGAGAGCGCGCCGCGGAGGGCGGCACGGGCCTCGGGCTCTCGCTCGCGCGCGAGATCGCGCGCGCCGCGGGCGGGGACATCACCTACGACGCCTCGTTTTCTCCCGGCGCGCGCTTCGTCTTGACGCTCCCGCACTCGCCGCACGTGGCGCGGCGGCGAGCTCCGGGCGAGCGGGACGTGGTCGGGGAGCCGGCGTCGACGACCGGCACCTGAGGCTGGCGCGGGGCCAGCGTCCGGGTGGCCCGCGCCGGGCTCTGCGAGCGCCAGCTGCGCGAGATCGCGAGGGCGAGCGCGCGGCACACGCGTTGCTCGAAGGCGGACATGCAAACGTTTCTCGGTTCTCTCCGTCGACCTCGGACCGCGCCTCGAGGCGCGCGACACACCTGGTTCATGCTCCTCGGCTCGCTCGCGCTCTTCGTGGCCGGGTGCTCGCCCGCGCTCCCGCGCGGTGAGGCGGGCGCGCCCGGTCCGTCCGACGCCGGGAGCGCCGTGCGCTCGGCGGCCGTCGAGCTCGCCGACGCGCGATCGCTCGGCACCCCGGTGGTCGGGCGGAGCCGCCGCTCCTGGGAGCCGGGCCCGCAGGCGCAGGCCGAGGGCGACGCCGCGAGGGTCTTTCGCTCGATGCACGCCGAGGTCCTCGCCTGCTACGCGAAGCGGCTCGCGACGCATCCTCGCGCGCACGCCGCCGTCACCGTGGACGTCCTCGTCGGTCAGGACGGCCGGCCGCGCGACGTCGCGACGACCGGCGGCGCGCTGCTCGGCCCCGCCGTTCTCTCGTGCGTCAAGCGCTGCGTCATGCGCGCTTCGTTCGCGCCGTCCGGCGAGGGCGGGACGTCACGCGTCCGCGTGCCCTTCGCCTTTCACCCTGACGTCGCCGGTGACGACGGCTGACGTCCCGTCACGACGGCTGGCGACGACGGCGGCGGAGGACGGCGGCGAGCGCCATCCCGACGGCGCCGAACGCCGCGTAGCCCGAAGGCGACGGCGCCGTGCGGCAGCCGCACCCGCTCGTGTCGCGCGGCTCGAAGCCGGAGGCGTCGTCGCCGTCGCCCGTGTCGCCCGTGTTGCCCGGCGTCGCCGGAGACGAGGGCGCCGCCGCCGGCTTGGTGCCGACGCCGGAGACCTTGATGACCTGCACGGGCTCGTTCGGATCGTTCGAGGTGACGGTGATCTCCGCCGACTGCGGGCCTTCCGTCGTAGGCGTGAAGGTCACGTCGAGAGCGAGCTTGTCCTTCGCCTTCATCGACTTGCTCGGCGAGACCTTGAACTGCGGGTCCGAGCTCTTGAGCGCGAGGACGGCGTCGAGCTCGCCGGTGTTCTTGATCTCGCCCTGCTTGGTCACGCCCTCACCGATGACGGCGCTGCCGAGGTCGAGGCTCTTGAACGCCTTCACGTTGGGCAGCGGGATGTGGAACGTCGCGGGCGGGAACACGACGTCGATCGGCGCCTCGCCGCTCGCGTAGGGCATGTCGACGCCGGCGGAGCCGATCTCGAGCTCGAGGGGGAACGGCAAGCTGAACGAGCCGATCTTCGTGATCGTGACGGTGGGCCGCGCGAAGAGGTTGCCCGAGTAGGCGATCTTGCCCTTCACCTGCGCCTGGACGTCGAGATAGTCCGCGTCCGTCGTGGGGATCGACCACGAGAGGTTGTCCTTCGTGAGCGGGTCGCCGCCGGCGAGCACCACTTCCGTCGTCGAGTAGTTGAACGTCGGCGACGTCGTCGCGTTGAGGGCGATGATCCCCGTGAGGAGCGGCGAGGAGCCGCCGAGCGACGGGAGCGGCATGCTGAAGAGCTGCGCGTTCGCCAGCGACGGGCCCTTCACGTTCACGATGCCGTAGCTCGTGAGCGCCCACGGCACGAACGTCGTCGCGCCGGTGCCGACGTAGTTCCAGGCCGAGCCCGGGACGTAGTCGATGAGCGTCGCGGCGTCGTAGTCGTAGGTGTACTTGAAGCCGAACGCGTCGAGGAAGAGCGTGATGTGCGGCGCGAGCGTGTGCTCGACCTTGAACGCGCCCTCCTCGGCCTTGTTGTCGATGAGGACGAGCTGAATCGTCTTGTCGTCGGTCCAGACCGCCTCGACGACGACGTTCTTCATCGCGACCGAGAGCATCGGCTTCGTGGGGTCCGCGAGCGGATCGAGGTTGGCGCTCACCTGCACTTGCAGAGTCGATCCGCCGATCTTGCTGCTCTTGGGGCCGACGATGGGGTTCCGCGTCCACCAGGACAGATCGGTGGTGCCGCGCGAGCGGTTGGTGTCGACGGCCGCCGCGTTCGCAGCGGAGGCGGTGAGCAACGTGGCGGCGATGGCGAGCGCGGACCGGGTAACGAGACGCATCGTGTGGACTCCCCTGCAGGCGCCGCGACCACGGGCGCGTGAGGGCAATAGCCCGCACCGCACACGGCGCGCGGCGAAACTTCCAACTGAGACGCAATCGTGCTCCGTTATCTCGACACGCACACTCGACAAACATCTCGCTTCCGTGGCCTTGCTGGCGCCTGCTCCTCGAAACGGGATGGCGCTCGGCCTGACCTCTTGAATCCCACGTCGAATTCGGTACTCCACGGTGCATGAGACAAGGAGCCGCGCTCGCGTCCGTCCTGACCGCCCTTCTCCTCCCCGCATGCGGCGGGGCCGGGGGCGACGCGGTCCGACCGAAAGACATCACGGGAGCCGGCGCCCTGGGCGCTCCGGCGGTCTGCACCGGCGAGGCGAAGCTCGCGAGACCGCTCGTCGTCGATCTCGACGCAGCTTCACGCGTCTCTCTAGAGGCGGCGATGAAGAAGGGGGTCGTGATCGTCGCCTACGATTGCACCACCTTGAGGGTGCTGCCGAACTGCAAGGCGCCAGGGGACTACGAATACGCGAGCGTGACGCGCAAGGAGCAGGTCGTCCGGATGACGAATCAGGACGACCTCAGCGTGAACCTCCCGCTCAGCGGCGCGAAGCTCGGCGCAGAGATGAAGAGCGGCAACTCGATCGATCTCGCGCTCGTCCTCATCGGCCAGCGCTCGACGACCATCGAGAAGGTCGACGCCGGGGCGATGACGAGCGCCGCGTGCGAGGGCGCGACACACTATCTGCAGAGCGCATCGCTCGGTGCCTTCTCGATGGCCACCGGATCGGCCGGAAAGGTCGCCGCGGTGACGGATCTCTTCAGCGTCGGCGCGGCGGGCTCGAGCTCATCGTCCCGAAGCGCGTCGAGCACGGACGGCTCGCTCGAAGCTTGCCGCAAGTCCGACCCCGACGCCCCGGCGCCGCCGGCCGACTGTCGTTCCCCGATCAGCCTCGAGCTGCATCCGCTCGCGGGCACGCCCCGACCTGCGGAGGAGAGGGGAAGCGGAAAGGACCCGAAGGAGAAGGAGGCCAGGCCGCAGCAGGATCCGTGTCCGCCCGGCTACGTCTTCGCGGGCGGCATCTGCACTCGCGTCGCCGAGACCGCGCACCTCTGCAAGCCAGAGGACATGCCCGAATGCAAGGCGCAGTGCGACAAGGGTAGCTTCGAGTCTTGCTACAACTACGCGACCAACACGTCCCTCGATCACGCGGAGCGAACGACCTACTTCAAGAAGGCGTGCGATGGCGGCGTCGCGAACGGCTGCGGCTGGTACGCGCTCTTCCGCTGGGACGGCAAGAACACCAAGAGCCAAGCGAACAAGGAGCCGATCGACCTGGCGCGCAAGGGCTGCTCGATGGGCGGCGCCGAGGCGTGTACGCAGCTCGGTCAGTTTCTCTGGACCTACGAAGAGAAGGGGCCGTTCTCCGACCTCCCGGCCGCCATCCGCGCGTTCGACCGCGGCTGCGCGTTGGGAGACCCCATGGCCTGCAGCTGGCAGTCCGAGTTCTACCTCTACGGCACGGGCGTTCCGAAGGACGAGAAGCGCGCGTTCGAGCTCATGGATCGCGCATGCCTGGGCGGCGAGCCGCACACGTGCTTGACGCTCGCCGAACACCTCGTGAGGGCGCAGCGGGAACCCGAGCGGGCGCTCGAGCTCGCTCGAGTCGGATGCAAGAGCGCGGTGCACGCGTGCAAGATCGCGATGCACGTCGCGCTCGACCTGGGCAAGGACTCCGAGGCCTTTGCCATGATCACCTCGGCCTGCGAACGCGACGCCGTGTGGTGCGAAGAAGTCGGCGATCTCTACGCGGCGGGCAAGGGCACCACGAAGGACTCGGCGAAGGCGACGTCGAACTGGCAGAAGGCCTGCGACGCGATGCTCGCCGCCGACAAGGACCAGAAGCCGGAGGCGTGCAACAAGGCCAGCGGCCGGACCAAGACCGCACCGAAGCGCGGCGCTCCGGCGAAGAAGCCGGGGAAGAAGTAACGGCGGCGATCAGCCCGGCAGCGAGAAGAAGAGCGTCGCGCCGCGGCCGGGCGCGGCCTCCGCCCAGACGCGACCGTGATGACGCGCGATGACACGTTGCACCGTCGCGAGTCCGATGCCCGTTCCCTCGAACTCGTCTGCAGTATGCAAGCGTTGGAAGGGGGCGAAGAGCTTGCCGACGAGCGCCATGTCGAAGCCCGCGCCGTTGTCGCGGACGAAGAACGTCTGATCGGCGTCCGGATGCCGCTTGCACTCGATCTTCGGGCGTTCGGTTCGTAGCGTGTACTTCCACGCGTTGCCGATGAGGTTGACGAGGGCGACACGGAGAAGGGCTCGATCGCCGAGCGCGATCATCCCCGTGTCGATCTCGACGTCGACCTCACGCTGCGGCTGCTCCTGCCTGAGGTCCGCGACGACGGCCATCGCCAGCTCGGACAGGTCGACCTTCGCAGAGCTCACCGTGGCCCGCGTGATCCGCGCGAGCCCGAGCAGGTCGTCGATCAACGTGGCCATCCGGCTCGTGTTGCGGACGATGCGCTCGAGGTGCTCCTTCCCTCCGCTGTCGAGCACGTTCGCGTAGTCCTCTTCGAGCGCGTGAGCGAAACCGCTGATGGCGCGAAGAGGCGCGCGCAGGTCGTGGGACACGGAGTAGCTGAAGGCGTCGAGCTCGCGGTTCGTTCGTTCGAGCTCGGTGATCAAGTCGTGCCGCACGCGCGCGAGAGCGACGTGAGTCCGCACGCGCGCGAGGAGCTCGGGCGCGGAGAACGGCTTCATCAAGTAATCGTCGGCTCCGACGTCGAGACCCGCGATCGCGGAGTCTTCGCCGGCGCGCGCCGACAGCAAGATGATCGGCAGTGACGCCAAGCTCGGATCCGCTCGGAGCTCGCGCACCATGCCCAGACCGTCGAGCCGCGGCATCATCACGTCGCTGACCACGATATCGGGCGTCTTCCGTCGCACCGCCTCGATGGCGTCGAGGCCGTCGGCGGCGCTCCTCACTTCGTAGTCGACCGCGAGGAGGCCGGAGACGTACTCGCGCAGGTCGGCGTTGTCGTCGACCACGAGCACGGACGGTCGACTCGCTCGACTCGAATCGGGAGCGTCCGCTGGGACCTCCGAAGCGCGCCTGCGCCCTGCCCATCGAGCGGCCTCTGCAGCGTGTGCCGATGCGCCGCGAGGCGTCCTCGGGTCGACCGGAGTTTGAACCACGGACTCCGACGGGAGGTGAGCGAAGCCTCTCGGGATCGCGACGCGGAAGGTCGTTCCGCGTCCGACGGTGCTCTCCACGGTCACGGTGCCGCCATGAAGGTTGACGAGCTCACGCACGAGCGACAGACCGATCCCCGAGCCCTCGTGTGTCCGTCCCGTGGCTCCCTCGACGCGATGGAAGCGATCGAAGATTCGCGGCAGCTCGGCCTCGGGAATGCCGACGCCGGTATCGACGACCTCGAGGAGGAAGTGCGCTCCCTCCTCCCGAGCTCGGACGGCGATCTCTCCGCTCATCGTGAACTTGAACGCGTTCGAGATGAGGTTCGGGACGATCTTCTCCCACAGGTCGCGATCGATCCAGACAGGCTCTCGAAGCGGCTGGCAATCGACGACGAGCTTGATCCGCGCCGCCTCGATGGCGGACTGAAACATTCCGGCGAGCTCCGCGGTGAACTTCGAGGCGTCGAGCGGAGCGTACGTGGCGTGGAGTCGCCCGGCTTCGAGCCGCGAGAAGTCGAGCAGCGTGTTGACCAACTTGAGGAGCCGACTCGTGTTCCCGAGCGCGAGCTCGGCTCGCCCCCTCTGCCGAGGGCCGAGCGGCTCGCTCGTGTCTGCGAGGCTCTCTTCGAGCGGTCCCAGCATCAACGTCAGCGGAGTGCGAAACTCATGACTCACGTTGTTGAAGAACGTCGTCTTCGCTGCGTCGAGCTCGCCGAGCTTGTCGTTCGCCTCGCGGAGCTCGCTGTTGGCTTGGCGGAGCTCACGACTGCGCGCGAGCACTTCACGCTCCATCTGGCGCGTCCGATCGCGAAGCTCGTCACCGAGCTCGCTCGAACGTACGAGCTCCGTCACGTCCTCGACGCGATGAAGGATGTAGAGGAGCTCACCCGACGGCGAGAGCACGGGCAAGTTCTTCGGGCTCCAGTACTTGACCTCGAAGCTCCCGTCGGGCCCGCGAATGTCGTACTTCTGCACGGCCATCGTGTCGGCCGCGCGCGTGGCCACGACCCGATCGAGCGAGGCGCGAAGATTCCGCGCTCCGTCCGCCGCAGGGTCTTCGGGGTTGTCGGGAAAGAGCTCGAACAGGCCACGCCCGATCGTGTCTGGCGTCGTGTGCGTGGCGGCGAAGCGAGCCTTCGTCGCGGCGACCATCGTGTACCGCGGCGCGTCCGGCAAGAGGACCAGCAAGACATCGGGGGAGTGCTCGAACAGAAGCCGGAAGTCGAGCGCCTTGTCCGCCATGGGGCTGCACAGAATAGAGCTATCGGGATGAAGTCGTATCGAGATGTTGCGGTGGTAGAGTTCGGCCCGAGGGATAGGATGAACCGCGACGTTCGAGAGCTGTTCGCCGCCCGTGACTCGGGCGACAAGACGAGGTCCTACGAGGCGCTCGTCCGCCTCTTCGAGCTCACCGAGGCGAAGGTGAGCTGGGCGTACGACGTCTGGAGCACGCTGGTCGCCGACCTCGAGCACTCCGACCTTCACAAGCGCTCCTTCGCCGCGCAGATGCTCGCGCGCATGGCCATCAGCGATCCCGACGGCCGAATGCTGAAGGACTTCCGCGCGGTCGCAGCCGTCATGCGCGACGAGAGCTTCGTCGTCGCGCGCCACACGCTGCAGTCGCTCTGGCGTGTGGGCCTGGCGGGCTCGGCGCAGACCAAGCTCGTACTGAAGGCGCTCGAGACCCGGTTTCACGACTGCGAAGGCGAGAAGAATGCCTCGCTCGTTCGCACGGACATCATCAAGAGCCTGCGCCATCTGTCCGATGCCACGAACGACGACGGCAAGATCGCGAAGCGCGCCGAGACGCTGATGAACGCCGAGCCCGACGAGAAGGCGCAAAAGAAGCAGCGCGCGGCGTGGCGCAATCCCGGCCGCTAGGCAGCCTCTGCGAGCTCGGCGCGCGGCGCCCGTGAGCCGTCCGACCCCGAAGTCGCCGCCGGGCCGCCGAGATCGCCGCGCCTCGCGCGGCGATCCCGTGAGCTGCGCAGGTCTTGCCCTACGCCTCTCGCGCATCCGTCACGCACACGCAGGCGCGGCGTGGCGCCGGGTGGGAGACTACGCGCTGACCTCGACGCGACCTCCCGACGACGGCGCTGCCGACGCCGAGGGCAGCCCGCGCGAGAGCGCGCCGCGGCGCTCCCACCAGGACTGCGCCATCCGGCCAGCGACCTCTCGACCGCCGAGCCCGAAGGCGAGCGCGCCCGCCACCGCGAGGGCGCCGATGGTGAACATGAACGCGGCGTTGACGATCTCGGGAGCGATCTGCAGCTCGCGGAGCGCCATGAACGCGCCCACGGCGATGATCGCGCCGCGCACGAGCCCCGGCAAGAACCGCGGCGGCGCCGAGACCACGGCCGTGTCCACGTCGCCGGCGACCGGCTCGACCGCGCGCGCACGGTAGAAGCGATCGCGCACCCAGTTGCCGATGAGCAGCGCCGCGCCGAAGACGAGCGCCGCGCCGAGCGCGTGGGGCAGGTAGGCGATCACCGTCGCGAGCCCGTTGGCGATGAAGTCGAGCTTCCACGCCCGCGACGCCTGCAGAACGGCCACGACCATGACGATCGCGTAGACGATCGAGCCGAGCCAGTGCGAGCCGGCGGCCGGCTCGTTCGTGCTCGCGTTCATGAGGCCGAGCTTCGCCATGAGCCGATCGAAGCCGAGCCTGCGCGCGAGCGCCCGGGTCACGCGCGCCAGGATGCTGGCGATCAGCCAGCCGACGAGCAGTAGGACCAGCCCGGCGACGAGGTTCGGTAGAAACGCCACGAGACCGTCGAAGGCCGTGGTCAGCCAGTGAATCGTCGTATTCATCAGTGCGCCTCCGGAGGACCCACCGACGCAATGCGCGTGCCCGCAGGCTCGAGCCACGCGGAGCTCGTCCTGTCGCGCCCCCGCAGCTCGGCGGCCCTCGCGATCGCTCGAGTCAGCGCGCCTCGATCGGCGTCGCGACCTTTCCCGTCGCGACGTCGACGTGGAGCAGGCGATCCTCCTTGGGGGTGCCGCAGACGATCTCCGGACGAGTCTCGGCGACGGCCGTGACCTTCTTCGCGACCGCCGCCGCGAGCTCGCGTCCAGCGGCGACGTTCGGGACGCGCGCGCCGAGGTAGCGCTGCGTGCCGGAGACGACCTCGACGAGGTCGACCGACGCGCCGAGGCCCGGCGTCGCCTTGATCGCGGCGCGGACGGACGGGTAGTCGCTCTTGCGATCGTAGACGTACACCGGGTAGCTGGAGCCGAGGGCGTAGGCGGTCCGCAGGAGCACGACGAAGGGCGTCGCGCAGGACTCGTCGGCGAGCGGCGGGAAGCTCATGAAGCCGCGACCGCTCCCCGCATTCGAGCCACCCCAGGGCTCGTTGCACCGGAGGACCTCCTTGGGTCGCTTGTTCCTGAGCACGGCCCGATAGCGCTCGACCGTCTTCCAGCCGACGCCCTTCTCGGCGTAGCCGGCGTTCACGTAGACGTCGCCCTTCGAAGGCACGACGACGGCTTGCGCCTGGTACTTCCCGGTCGCAGCGAACGGCGGCTCGGGCAGCTCGACCTCTCGCCACTGGCCCGCGGCGAAATGAAAGAGCGAGCCTCCCTCGCCGATCACGTACGGATCGTCGACGTCGACGCCCGCGAGCGCCGCGCCCGACATCGGCCAGTGCTGCACGGCCTCCTTCGGCCGCGGCGACGCCGCCGCGGGAAGCGCGAGCTCGTCGAGCTTTCCGTCGGCGCGGGCGACGATCACGGACTTTCGCCCCGACGGCAGGATCCAGACGTCGCCGTTCGGCGCGACGGAGGCGCTCGTGATCGTCTCCTTCGCGGGGAGCCGGACGTCGACCGCGACGAGCTTGTCGCCGTCCAGCCGGGCGATCCTCGCCTTGTCGATCTGGAGGACGAGGCTCGGGCGCGTCGAGAGCACGCGGATCTCCCCCTCGGGCACCGCGATCTCTCGACCCGCGCCGCCGGCGAGGACGCGCAGGACGGGCTTCGAGGCGCTCCCCTGCTCCACGCCGCCGAGCGCGAAGAGCGTCGTCTCGTTGGCGACGAGCCGATTCGGGAAGAAGCCGGCGCGCCCGAGCGCGGCGAGGTTTTCGATCGGCGGCGCGTCTTTCTCGAGCGGAACCGCCTTGAACGTGACGACCTTCGACATCTCGTCGTACGTGGTGAAGGTCCGGCGCGCGCTCACGACGTGGCGCCGGAAGATCGTGGGCGCGAGGTAGTCGGGCGAGCCCGCCTCCCGATGGCTCGCCACGAGCTTCCAGCCGCCGTCGCCGTGGGTCCAGATGCTCGGCCAGTCGCGCATGCGGCCGTTGCCCTGGTCGGAGCTGTAGAGGACGGCCGTGGGCCAGGTGCCCTCGACGCCGAACGGCGCGACGGTGCTCCACGCCTCGGCGTCCGTCGTCTTCGTCACGCTCTCGCTCACGTCGAGTCCGTCGTCGACGAAGCGCGCGAGCGTCGTGTCGCTGCCGCGCGTCCAAGGGCCCGTGCCGTTGCCGTAGGTGTAGAGCGCGCTGCCTCCGGTCGGCCAGATCTCGCCGTGAACGCACATCCCGTCGACGACCGCGAAGAGCGGTCCCTTCGTCGCGGGGCGCGTTCCCCAGGCGAGCGGCGCCTCCGGGACGGGCGGCGCGGGGACGCCGGCGTCGCTCGAGGCGATCGGCGAGGATGCGACCGGCGGAGGGGTCTCGCTCGGCGCCGTCGGCGGGCGGTCGCGTCCGTCGCTCGTCACCGATTTGCAGGCGACCAGCGCGAGGACAGCCGGGATCACGCAGACGTTGACGCTTCGCATCGAGGACGTTCTACCTCGCCAGCGAGCCCTCGGCGAGGACGACGCTCGCGAACACCGACTCGCGGCGCTGGAGGCCACCGCGGACGTCCCGTACGTCGAAGGTCTGCGCGACGCGCTCGTACACGACCTCGTACTCGATCCGGGCCGCGCCGGCGATCCACTCGCCCTCGACGCGCACCGTACGTGCGCCGAAGACCCGGGTGTCCTGACTCTCGTCGGGGACGCCGCGCCTTCGATCGAAACGCCTCGCGAGGATGACCTCGTCCTCGCCGAGGTGCGCGCCATCGGCCGACTCGGCGCGCACGGAGACGCGGAGGCGCCGGAAGAGATCCCCCGTCGGCAGCGCATGCCCCACGTCGCGGGCGGCGAGCGTCAGCTCGAGCCCGGCCTCGGTGCGTCGCGGCGCGACGTCGAGCGACGCGCGGAGGAGCGTGACGTTCCGCGAGACGTCGAAGCGATGATCGCGATGCCCGTCCGGCGCGCGGGCCATGTGGCACGTCGCGCACGCCGTCCGCGACGACGACGATCGCGCGTGCTCGGAGATCGTCGACTGCATGAGCGCGGAGCGCCCGGGGAACGTGAACTCGTGGCACGAAGCGCAGCTCGCGGTGCCGGCGACGGCGTTCTCGCTCCCGTGCCCGCTCGCGACCGTGTGGCACGAGGCGCATCCGACGCCGATGCGCGCTCCGGCGACGTCGCTCCGCGCCTTCGCCTCGGGCGCGTGGCAGTCGAAGCAGAACTGGAGCGGCTCGACCGCGAACGACGCCTGGAAGTCGGCGTCGGTGAAGGACCCGTGGTGGAGCGACGCGCTCCATTCCATGGCCTCGGCGCGGTGGCAGTCCGCGCACGCGCCGGCGTCGCGCGTGGCGTCCACTTGCGACGCGGGGGCGGCGCCTGCCCCCGCCTCGCTCGCTGCGTGCGTCCCGCGGGGCGCACGCGCGCTCTCGCGCCCTCCGCGCGCGCCACCGCCGCACGCGAGGCCGATCGCCGAAGCAGCCGCGACGAGAACCGCGAGGCGACGCACCGCAGGATGATACGCCCGTCAGCTCGGGAGGGTGGCGGAGGTCGCGGGGATGGGCATCCCCGGCGCCTCGAGGCTCCGATGCAGCAGCGCCGGCGGGAGGACCCGGTGCTTCTGGAACGCCGCCATGACGCGCTTGGTGAGGTCGGTCTCGAACTCCCGCTCGTACTTCACGTCGATGACGTGAGCTCGCGCGCGCAGCCGGAGCGCGGGCACGTTCTCGTGGATCACCTGGTTCACGAACACGTCCCACGGCTTCTTGGCGTAGGCGTACCGGCAGCTCGTGAGCGCGTCGCCGACGATGCGCTCGGCGAGCGCGATGTCCTGGTCGACGCCGATGAAGAACTCGATCTGCATCGTCATGTCGAGCGCTCCCCAGTTGCCGGAGCTCACGACGTCGGTGAGAAACTTGTTGTTCGGGATGGTGACCACGACGTCCTCGAGCGTGACGAGGCGCACCGAGCGGAGGCCGATCGACGCGATCTCCCCGTAGACGGTCCCGAACGTCACCCGATCGCCCACCTGGAACGGCCGGTCGACGATGATGATGACGCCCGCGAGGATCGACGCCGCGAGGTCCTTCAGCGCGAAGCCGATCGTCACGGCGGCGGTGCCGCCGAGCGCGAGCAGGACCTCGCGGGTGAGGTTGACCGAGAGCGCGAGCGCGATCCCGAGCCCGACGAGCCAGATCACGAAACGAAGGAGCGTCGCGACCTGGTTGATGAGGAGCCGCTTGTCGGCCCAGCGCGCTCCCACGCCCTGGAGCGCGCTCGTGGTGAACCGCACGAGCACGTAGGTGCCGGCGAGGACGAGGACCGCCGTCGCGAGGCCGCCGACGCGGATCACTTCGAACAGATTCGCGTCCTGTGTCGTCCCGTCCATCTTGGCCTCCGCGTTCGGTTCTGCGCTCAGGTCTCGATCAGGTGCTTGCGCCGCAGGTAGCGGAGGACCACGGGCCACCACCGCGGCGTGATCCGGAAGCCCCCGTCTTCGAGCTCGGCGACCTCGTGCTCCACGAGGTGCTGAAATGCGGCCTCGCACGAGCGCCGCGGCAACGCGAGCGTCGCGGCGGCCTCGTCGAGCGACAGGCACCCGTGCCAGACGATCGACGCAAGCACGAACCTCGCCGGCTCTCCGAGCGCCTCGAGCACTTGCGCCTCGGGGTTCGTGAAGAGCCGGACACGCGCGCGGCGAGGACCGTCGTGCACGAGCGCGCGACCCCAGACGTGGAGGGCGACGCGAGGAGAGCCCTCGGAGTAGTCCCAGATCAAGCGGTTATAGTCGCGCGTCGTCGTGAGAATGCGCGCGGTCTCGTTGCCGTCGTTGCCGTCGTCGATGAGGAGATCGTCGTAGACGATCTCGAGGCCGCTCGCGTCGTTGCGGCGCTCGAGGAGCTTGCCGATCTCCGACTCCGACCACGGCGCGAGGTGGATGACCGTCCGGAAGCACCCTTCACCGCGCTCGATCCACGACAAGAGCTCCCACGAGTAGTGAGCGAACGCGACGACCCAGAGAACGTCGTCGCCCGTGAGCTCCATCAGCCGGACGAACGTGCGCCAGCCGTCGAGCGTCTCGCCCCCGCGCAGGAACCAGAGCTGCGCGTCGTCGACCGTGACGACCTGCTTCCCTCGACCCGACAGGTAGCGCGCGAGGTCTTCGACGTCCGTGGTCGACGAGGGCGCGCCGGTCGCGTCGGCGATCGCGGCGACGACGTCGGCCGGGCGGATCGCGCGACGGCGATTGTCGATCCGCGTCACGGGGACACCGCGGCACCGCAGCGCGGCAGCGCGCAGCCATGACGTCTTGCCGAAGCCGGCTCTGCCGGTGACGAGCGTGGAGCCGCCGGCCTTCCCCGTCTGCCATCGCTCGAAGCGCTCGGCGAAGTCGTCGAGCCCGGGGTAGCGCTCGATCGCGAGGTGCCCGCCGGCGATCGGCTCCTCGGTGAAGAACTCGAGGACCTCGGGCTCGAGCCGAGGCTTGTCGCCCGCCGCGCCCTGCGCGACTTGCCGCTCGAGGCGGCGCCGGAAGAGGAACGCGAGGGCCTTCCGCGAGTGCTCGAACCCGAGCACGAAGCGGCGCAGCGCCCGGACGACGCCGCTCCCGAGCAGGACGAGGAAGGCGACGAGGACGACGAAGAAGCCGACCCAGCGCGTGCGCGTCCTCGAGACGAGGCGGCTCAGCGTCCCGACGGGCTGGACGCGGAGGTACATGCTCGCGATGTCGTCGCGCCAGCGCCGGATGAGGATGAAGACGATCGGGACCGCCATCAGCCACGCCGCGCGCACGACGACGCCGTGGAGGTAGCCTCGGCCGACGACGGCCACCGAGCTCGCGAGGAGCACGGCGAAGAAGAAGGCCGAGCGACCGACGAGACGAACGGAGCGGAGGATGCGCTCGCCGACCTCGCCTGCGAGGACACCGCCGCGGCTCGCGGCCGACGCCAGGCTTCGGTGCGTGACCGTCAGCGCCAGCCGGTAGATCCAGTACCAGAGGAGCAGCGTGTAGGGCACTGACCACGCGCTGCTCGAGACGTCGAGGCCGGGGATCTGCGGGACGAGGAGCACGGCGCCGAGCGCGACGAGCTCGCCGCCGACCGCGTCGAGGGCGGACGTCCCACGCTGGAGCGCGCGGAGCACCGCCGGTCGGCGAACCGAGCGCGCCGCGGCGTTCCGCGCCCGACGGAGCCAGCGCGAGCGGCGGCGACGAACGAACATCGTCGCCCAGAGGAGCGTCCCGAGCGCGACGAGCTCGAACGAGACGTGCGCGATCGCCGTCGGCCGCCGGAGCTCGTGCAACGTCTCGCGCAGCGTCTCCCAGCCGCTCGCGCGGAGCCACCGGACCTCGAGCTTCACGCGCGCCACCTCGCGCAGCCCCTGGGTCCGGCCCTCCGGACCGAAGCCGAGCAGCCGCTCGCGCTTCGCGTCCGAGACGCGACGAAGGAGAGCGATCTGCTGGCCGTTGAGATCGCGCTCGGCGTGCATCACGGAGCGGAGCGCGGTCCACGTCTCCTGGCGGTCGTCCGTCTCGAGGGCCACGGCCGCCTTCTCGAGCCTCGCCAGCTCTTCCACGAGCCGCTCGCGCTCGCGCGCGAGCTCGGGCTCGTTCGTCCCCGGCAGATCGACGCTCCCGGCGGGGCGCGGCGCGGGGGCGTTCTGCTCGATGCGATCGAGGAGCCGCTCCGCGCGCGACCGGAGCTCGACGAGGTCGCCGATGACGCGATCGAACAGAGCGTCCGCCTCCGGGCTGCCGAGCGCGACCACCGAGACGTCGCGGCGCACCTTCTCGAGCGTCGCCGTCTGCGTCGCCGCCGCCGCGTCGGCCTCGCGTCGGCTCTCGACGATGTCGGCGCGCACGCGAAGCTGCGCCCCGCGCGCCGCCTCGACGCGCGCTCGCACCTCGGCCAGCTGGCGCTCGACGTTGCTTCGCGCCTCCTGCGCGGCCTGGAGCGCCTTGCGCTGGGCCTCCTCCGCCAGCGCAGCCTCTCGGTACGCGTCCTCGCGCTCCCGCCGCGTCGCCTCTGCGCGGACGGCGTCCTGCTCGGCGGCGATCAGCGCGACGCGCTCCGGCGTCGAGAGTGTGAGGATCTCGACGCGCGCTTCGAGCGCCCGTACCGCGATGCGCCGCAAGAGCTCGTCCGAGGGCGGCGCCGTGAAGAGATCGTCGGCCGCGCCTCCGTCGCCCGGCGCCTCGGCGTCGCGGTCGCGCGCGGTCGTGCCCGACGGGGACGCACCCGGCGCGCGCGGCAACCGGATCCGCGCGATCTCGAGCGCTCGCGTCGTCTCGACGAGGCTCCGTTCCACCGCGGCCTCTTCGCGGAGATCGAGCCGAAAGAGCTCGGTGCTGCGCCGCGATCCGAGCCGACCCTCGCGAAACGCGAGGAGCGAGGAGAGCTCCGCGCGCCCTGCCGCGACGAGCGCTTCGAGCTCGCCGTCGACGTCACCGCGCGCGGCGTCCCCGCGAGGCGCGTCGGCGTCGACCGCGTCGGCCGGCGCGGCATCGGCGGGCGCGGCGTCGGCGTTGCTCTCCGGAGCCGCACGCGCCCCCGGCGCGATCGCGAGGAGGACGAGCGTCACGAGCGCAGCGAGACCCCGAGCGAGGCCCCAGGGCCTCGCTCCCCCTCGACGGGTTCGGCGCGTCCTCACCTGCAAGCTGGCGAAGTGTAACGCAAAGCCCCAGCAGGAAGCCCGGGATCCACCGTCACGAGCGCTCCCACCCGGGTCGCGCGCGGACTACGCTGACGGCATGGCGACGAGGGAGATCGACACCGCACGCGCGCACACCGAGCTGCTCGAGCGGGGCTCCGGGGTGCCGCTCGTGCTCCTGCATCCCTTCCCGTTCACGGCAGAGGTATGGGAAGGCGAGGTCGACGCGCTCTCGGCGAGGCGCCACGTCATCGCTCCGAGCCTCCGCGGCTTCGGGCACACGGCCCCGTTCGACGAGGCCGTACCTCCCTCGATCGACGCCATGGCCGACGACGTCGCCGCGCTGCTCGACGCGCTCGAGGTCACGTCGCCCGTCGTGATGGGCGGTCTCTCGATGGGCGGCTACGTCGCGCTCGCGTTCGCGCGCCGCCACCCCGATCGTCTCCACGCCCTCATCCTCGCCGACACCCGCGCGGAGCCCGACGACGCCGAGGCGCGCGAGAAGCGCGACGCGTCGATCGCGCGCATCGAGCGAGACGGCACCGCGGAGCTCATCGAGGGCATGCTCGCGAACGCCACGGGCGAGACCACGCGCGCCTCACGTCCCGAGGTGATGGCGCGCCTCCGCGATCGAATGGCGTCCATCCCCGCTGAGGCGATCGTGAAGGCGCTCATCGCGCTGCGCGACCGCCCGGACGCGCGGCCCGACCTCCCCGCCATCCGTGTCCCGACGCTCGTCGTCGTCGGGACCGAGGACACAGTGACGCCTCCGTCGATCGCCGAGGCGATGGCGAAGGTGATCCCACGAGCGACGCTCGCGCTGCTCCCGGGCGCCGGTCACCTCGCGAACGTCGAGAACCCGTCCGCGTTCCACGAGGCCGTCGAGCGCTTCCTCGCGCCGCTCTGACGGCCTCGCCGCGCGACGACGTCGCTACTTCGCGGTGGGCGCCGCGAGTCGGTAGACGACCTCGAGCTGCGCCGACACAGCGATCTCGCCGGGCGCAACCGGCGTGTCGAAGGACGCCATCTCGGCGCTCTTCATCATCTGGGGCATGGGCCGCGCGCCGCCGCCGAGGTTCTCGCTCACCGAGACGACGTCGCCGAGCGTACGCCCCTGCGTCTTGGCGATCGCCTCTGCGCGGACGCGCGCGTCCTTCGCGGCCTTCTCGCGCGCCTCGGCCTCGAGCGCCTCGGGCTTGTCGATCTCGAAGGAGATCCCCCAGACCTCGTTCGCTCCCGCCGCGACGGCGGCGTCGAGCAGCCGACCGGCCTTGTCGAGATCGCGCACGGTGACCCGCACCGTGTTCGACACGCGGTACTGCCCGGCGCGCGCCGGCGGAGGCGGAGGCGCTGCCGGCGGCACCGGCCCAGCTCCGGGCTTGGAAGGCGCGCTCGGCGCCGGCGCCATGACGATCGGCGGCGGCTCGAAGCGCTCGAAGTTGATCGAGAAGTTCGCGGTCTGCACGTCCTTGTCCGCGATGCCCTCTTTCTTGAGCGCTGCGATGAGGTTCGTCATCTGCTGGTTGGCGAGACGCGACGCCTCGGCCACCGTCGGCGCGGCGACGGCGATCCCCATCGTGGCGCGCGCGATGTCCGGCTTGCGTGAGACCTCACCCTTGCCGAGCACGATGACGACGTTCGTGTGCGCGTCGGCTTCGGCGGCCGAAGCCGCTGGCGCGGGCGAGCCGCAGCCGGTCGCGAGCGAGCCGGTGGCGATGAGGAGAGCGACGAGGAACTGGGGCGCGAGACGAGAGACACGAGAGCGGAGCATGAGCATCCTTAAGGGGCGCGAACGGTTGAGCTCGCGGAAGGGTTTCGAAGATCGCCGCCGACAGGAGAACACTGGCAGCACGTCCGTGCTTACAACGGCTCCGCGACGGACGGGCGACGATGCGCGTTCGATCTATGAAATGTTTGTCGGATCGCCGACGGCTCGCGACGCTCGAGCTTGCTCCAGGGCGGGCCCGGCCAGGCGGCGTATCCGAGCGCCATGCGGCTCGATCGGCCATGCGGCGCGTCTGGGAGGGAAGAGGTGCTGCGCTCCCGCGTACGACGGGGCATGCCTTCGCGAATCCTCGTGCGCGTCGCGCTCTGCCTCGGGGTCGCGGCTTGCGGCTCGGCGGTCAGCGCCGAACCGGAGACCGGCGACCAAGGCCAGGGATCCGGGGGCGATGTCGATCTCGACACGGGCAACGGGACGGACGAGGGGACGGACGAAGGGGCCCCAACGTCCAGCTCCGGCGGGCTCGACGGCGGCGCGAAGCAGGACGGCGCGAGCAAGGACGCGAAGAGCGACGCCGCGAGCGACGCCGCGAGCGACGCCGCGAGCGACGCCGCGACGGGGCCGTCATGCGTTCCCGACGCGGCCTGCGCCCCGGCGAACCCGTGTCGTACGGGGACGACGACGTGCGTGAACGGCGTCGCGACGTGCGCAGAGTCGACGCCGGTGGCAGACGGCACCGCGTGCGGCGCGGGCCTCTCGTGTCAGGCAGGGATCTGCAAGACGGGCAGCGCCGTGGTGGCCAACGGGACGTGCACGTACCGCGAGGTCCCGCGCATCCTGTCGTGTCCGACGGGCATGTCGTGCCGCTGCTACGACTCGCCGTGGACCAAGTTCAAGGACGCTCCGTCGAGCCTCGATCTCTGGCTGTCGGCAGACACGCTCGAGGTGCTGGGTGGGAACGTCCCCGACAACGCGGTGGTGTCGTCGCCTCCGCCGAACGCGGTCATCGCCCTCGACGCGAACGAGCCGCGCGCCGGCGCCGTCGCGCCCTACTACGCGACCGTGACCGACGGCACTGCGGTCACCGTGAGGCTCTCGCGGACCGTCGGCTACGTCGCCGAGAAGTTCGTCAAGTACACCTCGGCGGACTGCGGGCACCGCGGACGCACCCTCGAGTGTACGTTTCACGCTCCCTGAAGCGGTCGCGGGGCGTCGCCCACGACGCAGCGACGAGCTCGAAACCGACCCCGGCCCCAGCCCCGCCCCCGACCGCGACCGCGCCCCCCGAGCGCGCGCGCGCCCTCGGCCCCGACCTCGCCCGCGCCGAGTCGCGGCCGCGACCGATGGCGCATCCCGCGAAGCAGCGGCGTCAGTCCGTCGACGCGTCCTTCTCCGAGCCCTTCACGCACTGCTCGCGAATCGGCCCCTTGACGGCGATCTCGCCGGGCTTGAAGCAAGCGTTGATGTACGCGTTCACGTCTTTGCCGCACGCGCCGAGGAGCGCGTCGGATGCGCCCTTGCATGCCGTCGACTGCACCGCCTCGAGGCACACGGAGCGATCGCTCCCGCTACAGTCCTTGCAGGCTGTCCCGAGGCATTCATCCCACTGGTAGTAGGCCTTGCCGCAATCGTCCTTTGCGCTGACGATCGCGACGCAGCCGCCGCCGTTCACCGCAACGATCTTCCCGGCGCTCTCGACGACGGGCGCCCACGTGTCGCCGTCTTCGCCGAAGACGCACTCGGCGCACGACGTGGACTCCTCGGCCACGATCGCCGCCTTCAGATCTTGGAAGGTGGCGTTCTTGTTCCCGGCGACCAGGTCGTCGATGACCTTGAGGACGCCCTCGGTGCATGCACCCGGCCGGATGCGCGGCGCCTGGTACTTCACCCCGCTCACGTCGAGGGCCTTCTCGGCGTAACACTTCTCTCCGCCGGGATCGTCTTCGTCGTCACCGATCTGGCTCGGAGGAGGCCGCTTGACGTCGGCGACACCGCCGCCGTCGTCGGTCGGCGCGGCCTCGTCGGGCGTGCAGCCTGCAGGCGCAACGGCGACCACCAAGCCCGTCAGCGCCGTAACGCTCGCGAGCGCGAATGCCTTCTTCATCATGACCGTGCCTCCTTCGCTCCCACCACCGCAGGGACGACGCTCGTCAAAGCAAGAGCTCCGCCATCGTTCGGCGTCAGGAAGCGCACGCGCTCGAAGGCGCGCGACCGAGCGCTCGGCACGCGCGGATGCCCGCGCAGATGCGCGACTTCTCCGCGGATGCACCGCGCGCACGGCCACCGCGAGCTCCAGCCGCGCACCGTCCGCCCGCGTCGAAGTGCGCACGCCTCGCGGGATCGTGCCTGTCAACGAACGAACGCGTTCGCTCCGTAACACCGCCCGAAGCGTGACGGCGCCGCGCACGCATCGCGGTCTCCGCCCGTCGCGCATGGCGCGACGCGCGGCCACCACCCAAAGCGTGACGGCGCCGCGCACACATCGCGGTCTCCGCCCGTCGCGCATGGCGCGACGCTCGGGACGGCCGACGACGCGACTACATCCCGAACTTCTGGGTCCAGTAGTGCGTGTAGGTTGAGCCGTCGACGCGGGCGTGACCCACTCCGATGACACGGTAGCGCGGCATCATGATGTTGCCGCAGTGCCCTGGGCTCGTCATCCACTGCTCGACGGTGGCCTCGGCCGTGGCTCCGCCCGCCGCGATATTCTCGGCGATCCCGGGCGACGTGAAGCCAGCGCCGCGCGCGCGGTCGCCCGGCCCGAGCCCCTCCGGCGTCGTATGACTGAAGTACCCTCGGCGTCCCATGTCCGCGCTGTGCGAACGCGCAGCCTGGACTAGTTGGGCCACCATCGTCAGCGGCGGCGCAGGCCCGAACGATGCCGTGCCGCACTGGGCGCCGCGAGCGCGGCGCTGGTTCACGAGCTCGAGGCCCCGCACCTCCGTCGCGAGCGCGCCTGCCGGACCGGGCGACGGCGCAGGCCCCGGCGACGGCGCGGGTCCCGGCCACGGCGCAGGGCCGGGCGACGGCGCAGGGCCCGGTGACGGCGCGGGCTGCCCGCCCCAGCCCGGCGGCCAGTACTTCGGATCGAACGGCCACGGCAGCTCCCCTGCCGCCGGCGTCGGAAACGCGAAGCCCGGTGGGAGCATGAGCTCGAAGGGTCCGCACGCAGGCCCCACCTGCGACGGTGCTCCCGGCGCCGAGTCGAGCCGTCCCTGCGCCTGCGGTCCCGGCGGCGCGTACGGACCGGGCGCATACGGACCAGGTGCGTACGGCCCCGGCGCATAGGGGCCAGGCGGCGGATAGGGTGCGGGCGCGGCGGCCGGCGGATCGGGGTTCCGCGTGCAGGCGCCCGCCGCGTACACGACCAACGCGAGGTAGGCGGCGCCGCTCACCAAGCGCGCACTCTCCCGCGTGACATCGGCCCAGGCGTGACGTCTGAGGGATCCCATCAACCGCCAAGTACCGCACGAAGCGGCCCGCGCTCGCAAGCGGCAGCGCGACGACGACGCCCCAAACGATCTGGGTTCGACGCGTGGGCCCGCGAGGTGTGGAGCCCGTTGTCGATGATCCGGCCACATGTGTGCGCCGCTCCCGACACGCGCCAGGAGCGTCAGCGCGACGGGCAGACCGCGTCGACCGATCCGTGCTCGTACGCGGCTTCGGTGGCCTGGTAGTGCATCCGCGAGGCGAAGTCGTACTCGAAGCGGAGCGGGCGCCCGCGCTCGTCGCCGTCGTACTCGAACACGACGCAACGCTCGCCCGCGCCCGGACGGACGACGTTCTCGAAGCATCGACCGATGACTTGCGCGTGCTGCACGCTCTTCTTCGAAGCCATGTCGACGACGCGCACGCCGAACGCTCGGGACGCCCCGCTCACCCCCACCTCTCCCTCTCCCTTCGCCACGTCGAGCTCGTCGGACACGAGCACGCGCACGACGACGAGCGGCTCCTCCCTCGTCAGCTCGGCGGAGACCCAGCCTCGTGGTGCGCGGATCAGCCGCGCCGCCTGACAGGCGCGGATCACCTCCGTCGGCGCGTCGGGATCGGGCTCGGAAACAACGGCGACAGCGCCGCCGGCCGCCGGCGCCATCGAAGGCGACCGCGGCACAGGCGACCGCGGCGCCGCCGCTCGAGACGAAGCGCACGCCGCCGACAGGACGAAGACCGGAACGAGCAAGGCCGCCCGCGCACGCGAGCTCGCGACTCCCGCGGTCTCGCTCGACCGCGCAGACCATCCTCGTCCGGGGGCCCGTGCAGAGGGACGCGCCGAGCGAGGAGCCATCGCACCGACAGACGGCTCGGAGGCAGCGCCATTCACTGGAGCGACATCCGCTCGTCCCACGGCCCGCAGCGCCACCGGCGAGAGGATCCGGGCGATCAGCGAGGCCGACCTGAGCGAGCTCGCCGCTCCGCGCGACGCGGCCACGCCGAACCATGGCATCCGCGCGCCAATGTGAGCGACCGGGCGGCCGCGCAAGGGGGTCGAAGCAGTAGCATCGTCGATCGATGCAGTATCCGCCGCCCGGTCCCGGAGCGCCTTACGGCCATGGCTACGGGGGTCCGCACCGATATCCGGCCCCGCCGGGCGCCGGACCGCCGCGACAGAGCTCGAACGCGCTCGTCATCGTGATCGCGATCGTCGCCGGCGTGCTGGTGATCGGCGGAGGGGGCTGTCTCCTCCTGATCGGCCTCGGCGCCAGCGCCGCCATCCTGGCGGATCAGGCCGACGCATCGGCGAACGGGCCCGCCACGGAAGCGACCGGCGGTTCGTCGTCCGGCTCGCCGACCGACGGACTCGACCGGACGCCACTCGCGCAGAAGCTCGAGGAGGCGCTCCGGGCGAACAAGGTCCCCGTCGGGCGGGTCCTCTGCCCAAAGACGCCACCGGCCCAGGGCTCGTTCACGTGCGCGCTCGAGACGACGCAGGGCGATCGCGCGGACCTCGTCGTCACCATCGGCCCGCAGGGCCTCGCCTACGATGCCCCCGACGTGGCCTTCCTGGACGGCGTGAAGCTCGAAGCCACCTTTCGCGGCATCGTCGCAGCGAAGAACCCACGGCTGCGCGCGCCCTGCCTGACCGGCACGCTCATGAAGAAGGTCGGCGCGGCCTTCACGTGTCCCGTCTTCGAGGGCTCGACGGAGGCCGGGGAGCTCACGGTCAGCGTCCTCGACAAGAGCGGCCAGGTGAAGATGGTCTACGAGGGCCGCGCAAACCAGGGCCCGGCGCCGGACGAGCGCGGAGGCGGCACCGCGTCGGTCGACGGCCGCTACGAGTGCTTCCAGCTCCGCGTGGTGCCGGGACCAAACTTCACCTTCAACACCCAGTGGGTTCCCGGCGCGCTGCCCGGCTTCACCATCGCGCGCGGGTCATACTCGTCGAGCGCCGGCAGCGGGAGCGTCGACGTGTCGTCGTCGGTCGTCACCTTCACCGGCGGCAGCTACAACACCTGGCGAGGCACGACGTCGACAAACTCGACGGGCTTCTTCATCCTCTTCCGCGGCGCCGATCCGACGAACCCGCAGCCCGGCGCCGGCGCCAAGAACGGCGACTACCAATGCTACCGCCAGAAGGGCTGAGGGGTTGGCGCGCGCACCGAGCCGCTTCACCCTGCAGGCGGTACACCTGCTGGATCTCGTTGACGAGGTACACCGCGAGCTCCTTCTCCCCTTGACGCGGAGGATGTCGTGCGGGTTCGCCGGCCCGTCCTGCAGCGGCTCGCCCGCGCGAACGCGGTCGCCCGGCTGGACGTGGATGTGCTTGCCCTTCGGGATCTTATGCCCCGCCCCGCGCGGCTCCCCCGCGCGGCCTCCCCCAAATCCGTGCTCGGCGCTTCGCGCCTGCGCGCGGATGGAGGAGGGACGCTACAGAACTCACCGAACGCACCTTGCACGTTTCTACGGTGGGCTAGACTTTGGAGAGCCATGGTGAACGATTCCGAGCGCGTCGTCTGCGATCCAAACGTTCTCGGCGGCAAGCCCACGGTGCGGGGAACGCGCATCTCCGTTGAGCATGTGCTCGGCATGATCGCGGAGGGAATGGGGGAGGACGCGATCTGCAAGAGCTACCCGCGCCTGAGCCGCGAGGACGTCCGCGCCTGCGTCGCGTACGCCATGGGCGTCGTCAAGCAGGCTCACCCGTCCGCAGCCTAGCTCGTGCGGATCCTCGCGGACGAAAACATGCCGGACGAGGCCGTCGCCGCGATGCGGGCCGCTGGTCATGACGTCGCTTGGATCGCCGAAGACGCTCCGTCGCTCCCAGATACCGACGTGCTTGGGCGCGCCGCCGTCGACGCACGCGTGATCGTGACGAGCGACAAGGACTTCGGCGAGCTCGCGCTTTCAACGGCTCCAAGCCTCGCGGTGCACGGCGTCATCCTCGTGCGTGCCCATCGCTCCGACGTGATCGCGGAGCTTGCGATGTCTGCGCTCGACGCGCACCCCGACATGGGCGGGAAGTTCGTCGTCGTCGAGCCTGGGCGCCCTCCTCGCGTCCGAACCATCGCCGAGCCGTAGGAGCGGGCTCGGCGAAGCCATATCGCCGTCTGCCACGACATCTTGTTGGCGTGCACGGGTTCAGCGCGCGAGAGACGAGGCAACCAGCTGCGCGCCTCATCCAGTCTCGCGCGTGGGGACTTCGCTCGGCGCGCGGCCGCGCCGGCCTCCCGGAGGCCCATGTTCGCTCGTTCGCTCGTCTCCCCTCATCAGGCGCAGCTACTCGAAGAGCGCGCGCGCATGCGCGCCTCCCCCTCCCGCTCCGAGGAGTGGCTCTGGCCGCTTCGCCGGCTCCAAGACCGGGTTCGCCAACTCGCGAGGCGGGCGCGGGGAGCAGCGCCCTCGCGCCTGCACAAGGAGCGCGAAACACCGCCACAGGTCGAATCGACCTCCGCAGGCGACGGCGACGCGCCGGAGCCCCCTCCGCAAATCGGCACAACGACAGTGCGCGTCGACGGGCGCTCCACGACCTCCGCACCCACCAAGGCCGCGACGCAGGCGCGAGGGCGCTGCTCCCCGCGCACGCCGGGGAGCTCGACAAGCCGCTCCACCAGACGAAGCCCCACGACAGAGCGGCAACCGAAGGGCGACCGAAGGGCGAAACGGCAACCGCCGGAGCGCCAACCCAAAGGGCAGGTAGGACTTAAACAGAAACGCCGCGCATCCCGAAGGACCGCGGCGTCTCGGAGTCACTCACCGCTCACGTGCAAGCACGATGAGCGGCGAGCTCCCTGTGGAGGATCACTCCTCGTTCACCGCCGCGAGCGACGGGGGCGGCTGCGGGATCGGCGGGGCCGGAGCGTAGCGCGCTCCCTCCTGCTCGATCATGGCCCCCTCCCCGCGCGGCTCCGCCGCGCGGCCTCCCCCTTATCCGTGCTCGGCCCTCCGGGCCTGCGCGCGGATGGGGGAGGAGGTCGGCTCAGCCTCTGACCCATGCACGATCCCGCCAACCACATCGCTCACCGCCTCACCGCCCCAACCAGAACCGCCAACAGGAGCCAACAGACGAGCGCGACGCCAACGCAACCCGCGACCCGCCTGGACGTGCTCCACCGCGGCGCCTTCGCAAGTCGAATGCAGGTGATTGCGCCTGCGGCTCCAATGCCAGCTGGAATCGCGCCCCCAAGCGTGACGATGGGGATGAGAGCGCAGGCGGCCACGCAGGCGATCCCCCAAAGGGGCAGCGGGGTAGCGACTGCAAGAGGAGCGTCTGCGCGGGAACCGCTCGGCGCAACCTTCCCCTTCGGCTCAAGCGCAATCGGCCGCCCCTCGACAGTGAGCCTCACCGTTGGCAGGAGGTTCCAGCCAAGCCCCACCTTGACGGTT
This sequence comes from Labilithrix sp., assembly GCA_019637225.1. Lineage (GTDB taxonomy): Bacteria > Myxococcota_A > Polyangia > Polyangiales > Polyangiaceae > Labilithrix. The sequence goes on along the minus strand of JAHBWC010000017.1, from coordinate 53,574 downwards.
GCGGCCTTCCCATCGATGCGCAGCGGAATCTCGTTCGAGAGGCGCATCGAGGTCGCGTCGTGAACAACGGTGCCGTCCACCCAGACGACCTCTCGCGCAGTCAGCAACCCCAGCTCCACTTCGACCACGTGTGCTCCGGCGACGACGAATCGGAACCTCATCCGGCATTCTCCGAGCGCAAAGGTAGCAATTGATGTCTGGTCGACACAGGCGCAACTAGGGTGACGGCGTCGCGTCCGGCCTCACCGTCGACGCCCCGCGGCCACCAGGTTCAGCGCCGCCAGACCCGCGCCGGCCAGGATGAGACGTCCCATGATTGGTGCAGCCCCCTCCCGCGCGGCTCGCCGCGCGCCTCCCCCTTATCCGTGCTCGGCCCTCCGGACTGCGCGCGGATGGGGGAGGGGCGCTTCGCTTCTGTTTCATCCCACTCCACGTCCGTCTGCGCCAACTCGCTCCGATACACTCTGCGAGTGGCTCTTCGGTTGCACTGCATGCTCTTTCTCACCATGTCCTCGTGCCTCCCGCCGCCAGAACCGGCGCCCCGATCTCCACCGGCAAGCGCGACTGCGACCGCTCCGAAGACCACGAACTTGAAGGAGGCGCGAAGGGGATTCACCACGGCCGTTAGCGCCGACGCGACGGGCGGAGCTCCTGCGCCAGCGCCGCCACTCGGGGTGCTCGATCTCGTGCGGTATCCGTCGCCGGTCGGGAACCTGGCCGCCTACGTCAGTCCTCAGACGAGCGACGGCTCGCGACGCCCGGCCATCGTGTGGCTAGTCGGCGGCTTTGCCAATTCAATCGGCCCCTCCGCATGGGAGCCCGCTCCGCGCCACGACGATCAGTCCGCGCGTGCCTTCCGAGAAGCAGGCGTAGTTCTCATGCTACCGTCGCTCCGAGGCGGAAACGACAATCCTGGCGAGCGAGAGACGCTCTACGGCGAGGTCGATGACGTGCTAGCCGCACGCGACTGGCTTGTACGACAGCCAAACGTCGACCCGGACCGTATCTACCTTGGCGGCCACAGCACGGGTGGAACGCTCGCGTTACTTGTCGCGGAGACGACGGACAAGTTCCGCGCCGTTATTGCGTTCGGGCCCGTCGCAAACGCAGCGTCATACAGTGGCCATCGTCCGCTGCTTGCGAACGCACATGAGGCTCGCGTCCGCTCCCCGATCCACTTCATGGAGACCATTCGAACACCGACGTTCATCGTCGAGGGCTCGGATTCGCCGAACGCTGGCGACGTACAGCAGCTAGCCAGCGCAGCGGCCGGAGCTCCGGTAAAGAGCTACACGATTCAAGGCGGAAGTCATTTCAGCATACTGGCGCCCATCACGGAGCTCCTCGCAACGAAGATCCTTGCAGATGACATCGATCTCACCGACGCCGGTCTGAACGCGGCTTTCGCGCGGTAGCCTTCCCTGCGCCGCACACGAGCGAACACCTTCACTCTCCCGGCCGGTGCGTCCGCGCGCCGAGCTTCGTGGCGCGCCCGGTCCGCGCCGCGCAGGCGGCGAGCGTCACCGGAGGGCCTCACCTTCGCGCAGCTCGCGTCACGGACCTCGCGTGGGGACTTCGCTCGGCGCGCGGCCGCGCCGGCCTCCCGGAGGCATGTTCGCTCGTTCTCTCGTCTCCCCTCATCAGGCGCAGCTACTCGAAGAGCGCGCGCGCCGCATGCGCGCCTCCCCCACCCGCTCCGCGGAGTGGCTCTGACCCCGCCTCGCCGGCTCCAAGACCGGGTTCGCCAACTCGCGAGGCGGGCGCGGGGAGCAGGGTCCTCGCGCCTGCACAAGGAGCGCGAAACACCGCCACAGGTCGAATCGTCCTCCGCAGGCGACGGCGACGCGCCGGAGCCCCCTCCGCAAATCGGCACAACGACAGTGCGCGTCGACGGGCGCTCCACGACCTCCGCACCCGCCAAGGCCGCGACGCAGGCGCGAGGGCGCTGCTCCCCGCGCACGCCGGGGAGCTCCACAACCCGCTGCACCAGACGAAGCCCCACGACAGAGCGGCAACCAAAGGGCGACCAACGGCAAGCGCCGGAGCGCCAACCCGAAGGGCAGGTAGGAGTTAAACAGAAACGCCGCGCATCCCGAAGGACCGCGGCGCCTCTGGTCACTCACCGCTCAGCCAAGCCGAGCGGCAAGCTCTCTGCCGAGGATCACTCCTCGTTGACCGCCGCGAGCGACGGCGGCGGCTGCGGGATCGGCGGGGCCGGAGCGTAGCGCGCTCCCTCCTGCTCGATCACGTCGCCCTCGACCACGAGGTTCAGCGACTTGTACGCCGCCAGACCCGTGCCGGCCGGGATGAGACGTCCCATGATGACGTTCTCCTTCAGGCCGCGGAGCGTGTCGGTCTTCCCGTTGATCGCCGCTTCCGTGAGGACCTTCGTGGTCTCCTGGAAGGACGACGCCGAGATGAACGACTCCGTCGAGAGCGACGCCTTCGTGATGCCGAGGAGCAGCGGCTCCGCGATGCCCGGCTTGCCGCCGCGCTCGATCACGCGCGAGTTCTCGCGCTCGAAGATGTGCTTCTCGACGTTCTCGTCGACCAGGAAGTTCGTGTCGCCGACGTCCTTGATGCGCACGCGGCGCAGCATCTGACGAACGATGACCTCGATGTGCTTGTCGTTGATGGCGACGCCCTGCAGGCGGTAAACCTGCTGGATCTCGTTGACGAGGTACGCCGCGAGCTCCTTCTCGCCCTTGACGCGAAGGATGTCGTGCGGGTTCGCCGGCCCGTCCTGCAGCGGCTCGCCCGCGCGAACGCGGTCGCCCGGCTGGACGTGGATGTGCTTGCCCTTCGGGATCAGGTACTCGCGCGACTGGTCGTTCAGCGGCGCGCCGTCGTGGCTGAACGGCGTGATGACGACCTTGCGCTTGCCCTTGGTGTCCTTGCCGAACGAGACCTCGCCGTCGATCTCCGCGATGATCGCGTGATCCTTCGGCTTGCGGGCCTCGAAGAGCTCGGCGACGCGCGGGAGACCACCGGTGATGTCCTGGGTCTTCGTGCTCTCGCGCGGGATCTTCGAGATGACGTCGCCCGGCTCGAGGAGGTCGCCGTCCTGGACGACGATGTTCGCGCCAACCGGGAGGAGGTAACGCGCCTCGAGCGTGCTGTTCGGCAGCTTGAGGGTGTCGCCCGTCTCCGGGTGCTTGAGGCTGACGCGCGGGCGGAGGTCCGCGGCGCGCGACTCGATGACGACCTTGCGCGAGAGGCCGGTGACCTCGTCGAGCTTCTCGATCATCGTGACGCCCTCGACGATGTCGCCGAACTTCGCGATGCCGCCGACCTCGGTGAGGATGACGTTCGCGAAGGCGTCCCACTCCGCGAGGAGCTGGGCCGGCTTCACCTTGTCGCCCTCGGTGCACTTGAGCACCGCGCCGTAGACGAGGCGGTGGTGCTCGCGCTCGCGGCCGGTGTCGTCGACGATCACGAGCTCGCCGTGGCGGTTCATGACCGTGACGGTGCCGTCGCGACGGGTGGCGAGGTTCGCGCCGCGGATGCGGACGAAGCCCTCGGTGCGCGCCTCGATCGACGACTGCTCGATCTTGCCGCGCGCCGCCGCTCCACCGATGTGGAACGTACGCATCGTGAGCTGGGTGCCCGGCTCGCCGATCGACTGGCTGGCGATGATGCCGATCGCCTCGCCGATGTTGACCTTGTAGCCGCGCGCCAGATCGCGCCCGTAGCACTTCGCGCAGACGCCGCGGCGGGTCTGGCACGTGAGCACGGAGCGGATGACGATCTCCTCGATGCCGGCTTCCTCGATCTTGAAGACGAGGTCCTCTTCGAGCTCGGTGTTCGCCGGGACGATGACCTCGCCCGTGAGCGGGTCGACGACGTCTTCCAGCGCGACGCGGCCGAGGATGCGGTCGCCGAGCGGCTGGATGACCTCGCCGGCGTCCTCGAGCTTCGTCACGCGGATGCCGTCGAGCGTTCCGCAGTCGAACTCGGAGATGACGGCGTCCTGCGCGACGTCGACGAGTCGACGCGTGAGGTAACCGGAGTTCGCCGTCTTGAGCGCGGTGTCCGCGAGGCCCTTACGGGCGCCGTGCGTCGAGATGAAGTACTCGAGGACGGACAGACCCTCGCGGAAGTTCGCCTTGATCGGGTTCTCGATGATCTCGCCCGAGGGCTTGGCCATGAGACCGCGCATAGCGGCGAGCTGACGAATCTGCTGCGTGCTACCGCGCGCTCCAGAGTCCGCCATGATGTAAATCGGGTTGAAGCTCGGCTCGACCTGATCCTTGTTCGTCTCGGGATCGGTGACGGTCTCCTTGCCGATGACGAGCATCATCTCGGCGGTGACCTTGTCGGCGACGCCCGCCCAGATGTCGACGATCTTGTTGTACCGCTCGCCGTCCGTGATCAGACCTTCCTGGTACTGATCGATGACGCGCTGGACCTCTTCCTGGGCCTCGCCGAGGAGGACGGCCTTCGCGTCCGGGATGACCATGTGGTCCATGCAGATCGAGACGCCGGCCTTGGTCGCGTGCTCGTAGCCGAGCGAGCGGAGGCGGTCGGCGAGGAGGACCGTCGCCTTGTTGCGGTGCTTGCGGTAGCAGGCGTCGATCAGCGTCGAGAGCGCCTTCTTGTCGAGCGTCTTGTTGACCAGCTTGAACGGCAGGCCCTGCGGGACGATCTCCGAGATGAGGCAGCGACCGACGGTGGTGTCGACCGTCATCCGCTCGCCCGTCTCCGGGTCGATCACGCGCACACGGATGCCCGTGTGGATCGTGACCTCGCCGTTGTCGTAGGCCATGCGGACTTCTTCGGGGTTCGAGTAGACACCCTTGAGGTAGCCGCCCTCGACCTTGCCCTGCTTCGACACCTGGAGCGTGCCCGGGCGGTAGCAGCCCTTGGCGAACTTCTTCTCGCGGGTCGCGTAGTAGAGCCCGAGGACGATGTCCTGCGTCGGGTTGATGATCGGCTTGCCGTTCGCCGGCGACAGGATGTTGTTCGTGCTCATCATGAGCACGCGCGCTTCCATCTGCGCCTCGACCGAGAGCGGCACGTGGACCGCCATCTGGTCGCCGTCGAAGTCGGCGTTGAACGCCGCGCAGACGAGCGGGTGGAGCTGGATAGCCTTGCCCTCGATGAGGACCGGCTCGAACGCCTGGATGCCGAGGCGGTGGAGCGTCGGCGCGCGGTTCAGGAGAACCGGGTGCTCGCTGACGACCTCCTCGAGGATGTCGAAGACCTCGGGGCGCTCCTTCTCCACCATCTTCTTCGCAGACTTGATGGTGTTGACGTAGCCGCGCTCTTCGAGCTTGTTGTAGATGAACGGCTTGAAGAGCTCGAGCGCCATCTTGGTCGGCAGACCGCACTGGTGCAGCTTGAGCGCGGGGCCGACGACGATGACCGAACGGCCCGAGTAGTCGACGCGCTTGCCGAGGAGGTTCTGGCGGAAGCGGCCCTGCTTGCCCTTGAGCATGTCGCTGAGCGACTTGAGCGGGCGCTTGTTCGGGCCGGTGATCGTCTTGCCGCGGCGGCCGTTGTCGAACAGGGCGTCGACGGCCTCCTGGAGCATGCGGCGCTCGTTCCGGATGATGATCTCCGGAGCGTTGAGCTCGAGCAGGCGCTTCAGGCGGTTGTTGCGGTTGATGACGCGGCGGTAGAGGTCGTTGAGGTCCGACGTGGCGAAGCGGCCGCCGTCGAGCGGGACGAGCGGACGGAGATCCGGCGGGAGCACCGGGATGACCGTGAGCATCATCCACTCCGGACGGTTGCCGGACTCGCGGAACGCCTCGGTGACCTTGAGGCGCTTGACGATCTTCTTGCGCTTGGCCTCGCTGGTGGCCGTGCGCATCTCCTGGCGGAGCGTCTCGCACATCTGGTGGACGTCGACGCTCTTGAGCATCTCGAGGACGGCTTCGCCGCCCATGCCCGCCTGGAACTTGTCGTCGCCGTACTCGTCCTGCAGCTGCATGTAGCGGTCCTCGGAGAGGAGCTCGCCACGCGACAGCGCGGTCTCTTTCGGGTCGATGACGATGTACGCCTCGCAGTAGAGGACCTTTTCGAGGTCCTTCAGCGAGATGTCGAGGATGTTGCCGATGCGGCTCGGCAGGCTCTTGAGGAACCAGATGTGCGCGACCGGCGTGGCCAGGTTGATGTGGCCGAGGCGCTCACGACGCACCTTGCTCTGGATGACCTCGACGCCGCACTTCTCGCAGACGATCCCGCGGTGCTTCATGCGCTTGTACTTGCCGCAGTTGCACTCGTAGTCCTTCACCGGTCCGAAGATCTTCGCGCAGAAGAGTCCGTCGCGCTCCGGCTTGAAGGTTCGGTAGTTGATCGTCTCGGGCTTCTTGACCTCACCGTGCGACCACTCGCGGATCTTCTCGGGGCTCGCGAGCGAAATACGGATCGCGCTGAAGGACAGCGGATCCTTGGGCTTCTCGAAGAAGCTGAAGATGTCGCGCATCGGGTATGCCTTTCTGAGTACTGCTTACGAGAGGAACTCTGGGCCCCCGCGTACTCGCGGGGACAGGACTAAGGGGCTGGCGAGAGGGGTCGAGGAAGGAGACCACCGCTTTGCTGAAGCGGCGGTCTCCCGTCACTCACTCCTCCGCGGCCTGATCGGTCGCGCGGACCTGTCCCGGCTCGAGGAGCTCGACGTTCAGGCAGAGCGCCTGGAGCTCCTTGATGAGGACGTTGAAGGACTCCGGGAGGCCCGGCTCGAGCGTGTACTCGCCCTTCACGATGGCTTCGTACATGCGCGTGCGGCCCATGACGTCGTCGCTCTTGACGGTGAGGAACTCCTGGAGCGCGTAGGCCGTTCCGTAGGCCTCCATCGCCCAGACTTCCATTTCGCCGAGACGCTGACCGCCGAACTGCGCCTTGCCACCGAGCGGCTGCTGGGTGACGAGCGAGTACGGACCGATCGACCGCGCGTGGATCTTGTCGTCGACGAGGTGGTGCAGCTTGAGGACGTACATGACGCCCACCGTGACCTCCTGATCGAACGCTTCACCGCTGCGGCCGTCGAAGAGCACCGCCTGGCCGGACTCGGGGAGACCGGCGAGGGCGAGCGAGCTCTTGATCGCCTCTTCGGGCGCGCCGTCGAAGACCGGCGACGCGAAGTGGACGCCCTTCTTCAGCTTCTGCGCGACCTGGCGAGCCTCGTCCTGCGTGAGCTTGCTCAGCATCTTCGCGATGTCCTTGTCACCGTCGAAGATCTTGAGGATGTGCTCCTTGAGCTGCGCGTCGCTGAACTTGTGGTCCAGCATGTACTGGAGCTGCCAGCCGAGCGCGAGACCACCCCAACCGAGGTGGGTCTCGAGGATCTGACCGACGTTCATGCGGCTCGGAACGCCGAGCGGGTTCAGCACGATGTCGACCGGCCGGCCGTCCTGCGTGTACGGCATGTCCTCTTCGGCCATGATCCGCGAGACGACACCCTTGTTGCCGTGGCGCCCGGCCATCTTGTCGCCGACCTGGAGCTTGCGCTTGATGGCGATGTAGACCTTCACCATCTTGATCACGCCCGGCGGCAGCTCGTCGCCCTTGGAGAGGCGATCGATCTTGTCGCGGAAGTGCTCCTCGCGGACGCGGATGATCTCCTCGAGCTCACCGAGCTTCGCGGCGATGTCCTCGGCGTCCTCGACCGGAAGCTCCGCCCAGTACTTGTGCGGGACCTCGTCGAGCGCGGCCTCCTCGATGGCCTGGCCCTTCTGGAGGAGGACCTTGCCCTTGTCGTCGACGAGCTTGCCCGTCGTCGTCTGACCGACGAGCTTCTTCTTGAGCCCGCGGAAGAACGACTCGCGGAGGATCTTCACCTCCTCGTCGCGCTGGCGCTCGAGGCGGTCCTTCTCGGCCGTCTCGATCGACACCGCGCGCTCGTCCTTCTCGGTTCCCTTGCGGGCGAAGATGCGCGCGTTGATGACGATGCCGCTGACGCCCGGCGGGACGCGCAGCGAGCTGTCACGGACGTCGCCCGCCTTCTCGCCGAAGATCGCCCGGAGGAGCTTCTCTTCGGGGGAGAGCTGGGTCTCGCCCTTCGGCGTGATCTTGCCGACGAGGATGTCGCCCGGCTTCACCTCGGCGCCGATGCGGACGATGCCGCTCTCGTCGAGGTCCTTGAGGGCCTCTTCGCCGACGTTCGGGATGTCGCGGGTGACTTCTTCCTTGCCGAGCTTCGTGTCGCGGGCGACGCACTCGAACTCCTCGATGTGGATCGAGGTGAAGACGTCGTCCTTGGCGATGCGCTCGGAGACGAGGATCGAGTCCTCGAAGTTGTAGCCCTGCCACGGCATGAACGCGACGAGCACGTTCTGACCGAGCGCGAGCTCGCCCATGTCGGTCGACGGACCGTCCGCGAGGACGTCGCCGGCCTTCACCTTCTCGCCGGCGCGGACGATCGGCTTCTGGTTGAAGCAGGTCGACTGGTTCGAGCGCTGGAACTTGTAGAGCTGGTAGATATCCGGGATCTCGGCCTTGTCGGACTCGGGCCGAACGACGATGCGCGAGGCGTCGACGCTCTCGATGATGCCGTCGCGCTTGGCGACGACGCACACGCCGGAGTCACGGGCGAGCTTGCCCTCCATGCCGGTGCCGACGAGCGGCGCCCAGCTACGGACGAGCGGCACGGCCTGACGCTGCATGTTCGCGCCCATGAGCGCGCGGTTCGCGTCGTCGTGCTCGAGGAACGGAACGAGGGCCGCGGCCACGGAGACCATCTGGTTCGGCGCGACGTCCATCAGCTGGACCATGTCGGGCGGGACCATCTGGAAGTCGCCGTTCAGACGAACGGAGACGAGCGACTCCTTGAACTTGCCCTTGTCGTCGAGGTCGGCCGAGGCCTGGGCGATGAACTTCGCCTCTTCCTCGAGCGCCGAGAACCAGTTCACCTCGTCCTGCGCCTTGCCGTCGCCCGCGCGGCGGTACGGCGTCTCGACGAAGCCGTACTCGTTGACGCGCGCGAAGGTGGAGAGCGACGCGATGAGGCCGATGTTCGGACCTTCAGGGGTCTCGATCGGGCAGATACGACCGTAGTGGGTCGGGTGAACGTCGCGGACCTCGAAGCCCGCTCGCTCGCGCGTGAGACCGCCCGGCCCGAGCGCGGAGAGACGACGCTTGTGCGTGACCTCCGAGAGCGGGTTCGTCTGGTCCATGAACTGCGAGAGCTGCGAGCTGCCGAAGTACTCCTTCACGACCGCGGAGACGGGCTTCGCGTTGATGAGGTCGTGCGGCATGAGCGTGTCGATCTCTTGCGACATCGACATGCGCTCCTTGATGGCGCGCTCCATGCGGACCAGACCGATGCGGTACTGGTTCTCCATCAGCTCACCGACCGCGCGGACGCGGCGGTTGCCGAGGTGGTCGATATCGTCGACCGAGCCGCGGCCGTTCTTCAGCTCGATGAGGTGACGAACGGTCTCGAGGATGTCCTGCGCGGTGAGGACCTGCGTGTCGAGCGCGGGGCGCTGCTCCTCGGGGAGGTCCTTGTAGAACTTGTAGTTCAACTTGAGGCGACCGACCTTCGAGAGGTCGTAGCGCTCGGGGTTGAAGAACAGGTTGTGGAAGAGCGTCTTCGCCGTCTCGAGCGTCGGCGGATCACCCGGGCGGAGGCGCCGGTAGATCTCCATGATCGCGTCTTCGGTCGTCTTGACCTTCTCGGCGAGCAGCGTGTCGCGGAGGTAGCTGCCGACGTTGAGGCCGTCGATGAAGAGGATCTTGAACTGCTCGAGGCCCGCCTCGCGGAGCTTCTCGAGCTTGTCGGCGGTGACTTCCTCGTTGACCTCGATGATGACCTCGCCGGTCTCCTTGTCGACGACGTCGTGCGCCGCCACCTTGCCCGCGAGGTCCTCGACGTCGGCCGGGAGGCGATCGACTTTCGCCTCCTTCAGCTTCTTCATCGCGGCCTTCGTGAACTTGGTGTTCTTCTTGACGATGGTCTCCGAGCCGACCTTGATGTCGCGCGTCGCGCGCTGACCCGCGAGAAGATCGTACTCGACGGACTTGGCGTACTTGCCGCCCTTCTCGAGGTACACCGTCTCGGTGTTGTAGAAGTAGTTGAGCAGGTCCTGCGTGCTGTAGCCGAGCGCGCGGAGGAGGACCGTCGCGTGCATCTTCCGGCGGCGGTCGATGCGGACGTAGATGATGTCCTTCGGGTCGAACTCGAAGTCGAGCCACGAGCCGCGGTACGGGATGACGCGCGCGCTGTAGAGGAGCTTGCCGCTCGAGTGCGTCTTGCCCTTGTCGTGATCGAAGAAGACGCCGGGCGACCGGTGGAGCTGGCTGACGACGACGCGCTCGGTACCGTTGATGATGAACGTACCGGTGTCCGTCATGAGCGGGATCTCGCCGAAGTAGACCTCCTGCTCCTTGATGTCGCGGACGATCCTCTCGCCACCATCGCGGGTGTCGTAGATCATCAGCTGCGTCGTCACCTTGATCGGCGCGGCGAACGTCATGCCGCGCTGGCGGCACTCGTCGACGTCGTACTTCGGCTTCTCGAGGTTGTACGAGACGAAGACGAGCTCGCTCGTCCCGTTGAAGTCCTTGATCGGGAAGACGCTGCGGAAGACCGCCTGAAGCCCCGTCTCCACGCGATCGTTCTGCGGGACGTTGGACTGCAGGAACTTGTCGTACGACGACTTCTGGATGTCGATGAGGTTGGGCACCTCGATGACACGGGAGATCCGTCCCAGGTTCTTGCGGATGCGGAAGTTGGACTGGATAGCGGTCGCCATCGTTGCTCCTTGGGGCCTTTGGCGCAGTCTTGAAGGGTCGCGACGTCCCTCGTGCTGCTGCCTCTTCCGGACTCTCGGCAGGTCCGGTTCGTGCGCGTCTCCGAGCTCGGGATAAGAAGAAGAGAAAGAGCGCTTTTACTGCGGCGCTGAAGCGGAAGAAAAGTTGGTACGAGAAATGCCGTATGGGCCGAGCGAAGGGACCTCTCCCTTCGCCGGCCCGCGGCGTCAATCAAAACCTTGCGAATTCAGTCACTCTCGGTTCGACCCGGAAAACTGGTCATGTTTCGAGGGGCGACCCCCTCGAGCTCCCCAGGCGCTCTCGGAGCGGATGGGGAGGCAAGGTGCCCGTGGGCCCGCTCGTTTAGGCGGCGGACGCCATCGGGGCAAGCACAGCAACAAGAAAGGGAAAAAAAGGCGGGTTGCCCCGCAACCCGCCTTCTGGACGGGGCCTGCTTGCGCAGGCGACGGGAGACCCCGACCCCCCGATCGGAGGTCTCCCTCGGTCGGTGCTTACTTGAGCTCGACCTTCGCGCCGGCCTCTTCGAGCTTCTTCTTGAAGTCCTCGGCCTCGGCCTTGGCAACGCCTTCCTTGAGGTCCTTGGGCGCGCCCTCGACGAGGTCCTTCGCCTCCTTGAGGCCGAGGCCCGTGATCTCGCGGACGACCTTGATGACGTTGATCTTGTTCGCGCCGGCCTCCTTGAGGACGAGCGTGAACTCGGTCTGCGCCTCGGCGGCCGGAGCGGCGGCAGCGGCGGGGCCCGCGGCAGCGGCGACGGCGACGGGAGCGGCCTTGACGCCCCACTTGTCCTCGAGGGTCTTGATGAGCTCTGCGATCTGGATGACCGGGAGGTTGCTGAGGAAGTCGACGACCTGGTCCTTGGTGAGATCTGCCATTTTCGTTTCTCCGTTATCGAATGAGTTTTGTTGGGCCGAGGCTTCAGCGCCTCCGCCGGTTTCTGTTGGCGGGACTCGAGAAGCTGCTCAGCCCTTGTCTCCCTCGCGCTCCTTGGCGGAGAGGAGGTAGACGAAGTTCTGTGCAGGAGCGTTGAGGAGCATGACGAACTGCGAGAGCGGCGCTTGGAGCGTCGCGAGCAGCTGCGCGCGAAGCTCGTCCTTGCCGGGCATCGTCGCCAGCTGGTTCTCGACCGCGTTCGCGTCGAGCACCGAGCCGTCGATGAGGCCGGCCTTGACCTTGAGCTTCTCGCCGGCTTCCGGCGCGTCCTTCTTGAAGGCCTTGACGACCTTGGCGGCCGCCGAGGGATCTTCGTAGCTCCAGGCGATGCCGGTCATGCCGACGAGGGCGGTGTCCAGCTTGCCGCTGTACGCCGACTCCTTGAGCGCCTGCTTGACCAGCGTGTTCTTGACGACCTTGTACTCGACGCCGGCCTTGCGGAACTCGGCGCGGAGCTTGGTCACGTTCTCGACGTTCAGCCCCTTGTAGTCGAGGAGCACCGCCGACGTGGCCTTGTCGAAGCGACCTTTGACCTCGCCGATGAGCGTGTTCTTACCCTCGCGGGTCGAAGCTGCTGCGGCCATGATCAGCCCTCCTCTGCGCCGCCGATGAACTGCGCCGGGTCAATCTTGACGCCGGGGCCCATCGTGGAGCTGATGGTGATGCTGCGAACGTACGTGCCCTTCGCGGTCGAAGGCTTGGCACGAACGAGCGCTGCGATGAGCGCCTTCGCGTTGTCGGAGAGCGCGTTCTCGGCGAACGAGACCTTGCCGATGCGGGCGTGGACGATGCCCGCCTTCTCGACGCGGTACTCGATCTTGCCGCCCTTCGCTTCGCGAACGGCGTTGCCGATGTCGAAGGTGACCGTGCCGACCTTGGGGTTCGGCATGAGGCCGCGGGGACCGAGGACACGACCGAGCTTACCGACGGCGCCCATCATGTCGGGCGTCGCGATCACGCGATCGAAGTCCATGAATCCTTCGTTGACCTTCGCGACCATGTCGTCGCTCCCGGCGAAATCGGCGCCGGCCTCGCGGGCCTCGCGCTCCTTGTCGCCCTTGGCGAACACGAGCACGCGCACCGTTTGACCGGTGCCGTGAGGGAGGACCAGCGCGCCGCGGACCATCTGGTCTGCGTGCTTGGGATTGACTCCCAAGCGGACGGCAAGGTCCACCGTCTCGTCGAACTTGGCGAACTTCGCGCTCTTGACGAGCGCGCACGCCTCTTCGACCGTGTACTTGCGAGTGCGATCGACTGCTTTGTCGACCTTCTCGCGGTTCTTGGACAGCTTCGGCAATGGGCCTCCTTGTCGGCTCTCTTCCTCTGGAGCCTCCCACCGGGAACCGCAGCGACGCGGGCGGTGGTTCGAGAGGTTGTTCACTCCGGCCGGCTTCGCCGACCTCCGTGGACCTCGCTCGACTTCGTCCGTTTCGTGGACTCCGTCTCGGTCGGTTCACGATCGACGGGGCGAACCATTTCGCCCGTCGAAAAGATCGCTAACGCGTCGCTCAGGCGACGATGTCGATGCCCATCGAGCGCGCGGTGCCGCGGACGATGCGGATCGCAGCCTCGATGTCGGTGCAGTTCATGTCCTGGATCTTCTGGCCCGCGAGCTCGCGAACCTGCTTCTCCGTGACCTGACCGACCTTGACCTTGTTCGGCTCCTTCGAGCCCGAGCCCGGCTTCTTGCCCGTGGCGAGTCCGGCGGCCTTCTTCAGGAGGACGCTGACCGGCGGGGTCTTCAGGATGAACGTGAAGGAGCGGTCCGAATAGACCGTGATCACCACGGGGATGATCATGTCGCCGCCCTGGGTCTTGGCGTTGAACTCCTTGCAGAAGCCCATGATGTTGACGCCGTGCTGACCGAGCGCGGGACCGACCGGCGGCGCGGGGTTCGCCTTGCCAGCGGGGAGCTGCAGCTTGATGTAACCGGTGATCTTCTTTGCCATGACTCGTCTCGCTCGCTCCTACAGGTGCCGCCAGCGCTTCGGCGGGCCGTAGTGATGTCGCTTGGGGGACTCGACCGGCGGCGCGGGCACGAAAAACCCTGAGCCGGAACCGGGGGGCGGCTTATTAGGACAAATTTCGTGACAATGCCACTCCGGACGCACGTTTTTTGCCGGAGCCTCGAGCTCAGCCGCTGTAGTGCGGGAATTCAGGCACTTCGCGGCGGCGCGGACGCGACGCTCGGCGGCGCCTCGGCGGGGTCTTCGACGCGATCGCGTCCGAGCAGCTCGAGGACGCGATCGGCGACCTGCACGAGGATCTGGCTGCACGGCTCGCAGCCGCCGCCGCAGCAGCTCGGGTAGCCGGCCGGGCCGCTCCGGAGGAGCGGGCGGACGCAGTCGCGGTACCACGCTTCGAGGCCGAGCTCGTCGCTCGCCTGCTTCAGCGCGGCATCGACGGCAGGGTCGCCCATGGCGCGAAACGTAGCGCGCGTCCGTGCGCCGCGCTCGTCGCCCTCAGGCGCGCTTCTCGACCTGCGAGAAGTCGAGCTCGACCGGCGTGGCGCGGCCGAAGATCGAGACCTTCACCTTGAGCTTCTGCTTGTCGGGCTTCACTTCCTCGACCGTGCCGGAGAAGTTCGCGAACGCGCCGTCGATGACGCGGATCTCGTCGCCCACCTCGAAGTTCACGCGGGGCTTCGGCTTGACCGCGCCCTCGACCGTGCGCCGGCGCTGGTCTTCGATCTCCTGCGGGCGGACTTCCTGCGGGCGCTGGTTGCCGATGAAGCCGGTGACCTTCGGGGTGTCCTTGACGAGGTGCCAGGCCTCCTCGCTCATGTCCATCTCGACGAAGATGTAGCCGGGGAGGCTCGTCTTCTGGCGGATACGCTGCTTACCGCCCCCGCGGGTCTCCTGGACGGTCTCGGTCGGAATGAGCACCTCACCGAAGAAGGCTTCCTTGTTGTGCTCTTTGATGCGCTGGAGGAGAGCCTCTTTGACCTTGTTCTCGTAGCCCGAGTAGGTCTGGATGACGTACCACTTCTTCGCCATGACGCGCTCCGCCGAAACCATATAGGGTGAATCGACCGACGGTCGATCTCCGCTGAGGGTGGTTGGGGATCTCCCCCGAGACGCCGGACTCACGCCCGGATCAGAACGTATAGATCTTGTCCGTGATGAAGCCCCAGAACCGATCCATGAGGGCAAAGAACACGGTCGCGAAGATGGTGGTGAGGACGACGACCGTCGTGGAGTTCGTGACCTCCTTGCGGCTCGGCCACGTGACCTTCGACAGCTCTTCGGCGACCTCGTTCACGTACTGCCGCGCCTCGACCTTGCGCCAGTAGTAGACGGCGACGGCCACGCCGACGAGGCCGGCGGCCGGGAAGAGCAGCTCGTCCTGCGGCTCGCCGAGCTCGGGCTTCCACTGCCCGGCGCGGTACCACGCGGCGTGGCCGATCTTCGCCACGAGGAAGGCCGTGAGCAGCGCGCCCGCCATGTACGCGGCGTAGACGTAGCGCTGGTAGCCGAGCTGGATGGGCGTACCGCCGTCGTCCTCGGCCTCGGCGTCCTTCGCCTCGGCGTCCTTCGCCTCGGTGTCCTTCGCCTCGTCCGTCTCCGAGTCGGCCTCTGCGCGGACCTCGGCCTCCTCACCCGCCTCGGCGGGCTTGTCGGTCGCGTCGGACTCCTCTGGCTCGCCAGACTCGTCCTCGGCTTCGGCTTTCTTGAGATCCTCTTCCGTCGCCATCGATCGCTCGTGCTTCTTCAGATGCTCTGAGCAGGGGCTGAGGGGCTCGAACCCACGACCTGCGGATTTGGAATCCGCTGCTCTACCAACTGAGCTAAACCCCTATTCCTCAGGCCCTCCGCGGACTTCATCGCCCGGCGAGGGCCTGAGTTACTTCGTCTCTTTGTGCACCGTGTGTCGGTTGCAGCTGGGGCAGTGCTTCTTCAGCGTGAGCTGCCCCTCCTGCCCCGGCTTGCGGGTCGTCTTGTAGTTGCGCTTCTCGCACTCCGTACAGGCGAGGCTGATCTCGACCCGTTCGGACATCGGCGCTTACTCGAGGATCTTGGTGACGATGCCGGCGCCGACGGTGCGGCCGCCCTCGCGGATCGCGAAGCGCATCTGCTCCTCGAGACCAACGGGGGTGATGAGCGAGATCGTCATCGTGATGTTGTCGCCCGGCATGACCATCTTCGTGCCCTCGGGCAGCTCGCAGGTCCCGGTCACGTCCGTCGTCCGCATGTAGAACTGCGGGCGGTAGTTCGTGAAGAACGGCGTGTGGCGGCCGCCCTCTTCCTTCTTCAGGACGTAGACCTCGCCCATGAACTTCTTGTGCGGAGTCACGGAGCCCGGCTTGCAGAGGATCTGCCCGCGCTCCACGTCGTCCTTCTCGATGCCGCGGAGGAGAACGCCGATGTTGTCGCCCGCGCGGCCCTCGTCGAGCAGCTTGCGGAACATCTCGACGCCCGTCACCGTCGTCTTGCGCGTGTCGCGGAAGCCGATGATCTCGACCTCTTCGCCCGTCTTCACGACGCCACGCTCGACGCGACCCGTGACGACCGTGCCGCGGCCCTTGATCGAGAACACGTCCTCGATCGCCATGAGGAACGGCTTGTCGACGTCACGAACCGGATCCGGGATCTCGCTGTCGAGCGCCGCGACCAGCTCCGTGATCGAGTTCTCCCACTTCTCCTCGCCGTTCAGCGCCGGGAAGGCGGCGACCTTCACGACCTTCGCCGTGTCGCCGGGGAACTTGTACTTCGAGAGGAGCTCGCGGACTTCCATCTCGACGAGGTCGAGCATCTCCGGGTCCTCCACCGCGTCGCACTTGTTCAGCGCGACGACGATGTGCTGCAGGCCGACCTGGCGCGCGAGCAGGACGTGCTCACGCGTCTGCGGCATGACCGAGTCGAGCGCGCTGACGACGAGGATCGCCCCGTCCATCTGCGCCGCGCCCGTGATCATGTTCTTGATGTAGTCCGCGTGGCCCGGGCAATCGACGTGCGCGTAGTGGCGCGTCTCGCTCTCGTACTCCACGTGCGACACCGCGATCGTCACGGTCTTCGTCGCGTCACGGACGGTGCCGCCCTTCGCGATGTCCGCGTAGCTGATCACCTTCGCGAGGTTCTTCTTCGACTGCACCTTCACGAGCGAGGCCGTCAGCGTCGTCTTGCCGTGGTCGATGTGACCGATGGTGCCGACGTTCACGTGGGGCTTGGTGCGGTTGAATTTTTCCTTGGCCATTTCGAGTCTCCTACCGTCTCGGTGACGGCTTCGGGCGTAGCGGCGACGACTGAGCCCACCACG
Organism: Labilithrix sp.; assembly: GCA_019637225.1. Lineage (GTDB taxonomy): Bacteria > Myxococcota_A > Polyangia > Polyangiales > Polyangiaceae > Labilithrix. The sequence goes on along the minus strand of JAHBWC010000017.1, from coordinate 36,669 downwards.
GGGCTTGAACCCGTGACCTCTTCCTTACCAAGGAAGTGCTCTACCACTGAGCTAGGTGGGCGTTGGTTTGTGAGGGGAACCTAGAGGAGTTGAGGGGAGGCCGGTCGAACCGGACCTCGATAAGCGAGTCTTTCTAAGTCTTCGAGCGGGAGACCGGGTTCGAACCGGCGACGTTCAGCTTGGAAGGCTGACGCTCTACCAACTGAGCTACTCCCGCGTGTGCGTTTCGAGGACCTCGTGACGGATGGGCGAGAAGAGAAAGAGCGAAGGAAGCGAGCCGAACCGTATCGATGAGGTGGAGGGTGTTGGATTCGAACCAACGAAGGCATAGCCGGCAGATTTACAGTCTGCTCCCTTTGGCCACTCGGGCAACCCTCCGGAAACTATCGATAAAAAGACCGAACGCGTTGGTACTGAAGAGGCCTCGATCTTCGAGCTAGCGAGGGGACTTGAACCCCTAACCGCCTGTTTACAAAACAGGTGCTCTACCGATTGAGCTACGCCAGCGCGACCCAGACGCATTCGCGGTGACAGCACCTCGAGGCGACGGGGGCGCGGACGTTAGCGTATGGCCGACAGCCGCGCAAGCAAGACAAGAGCCAAGGAAGACACCGCATTCCTCCGTCACGACGCGGTCTAGCGCCGATCGAGAGGAGCGCGAAGCGCGCCGTGGTTCGCACTGACGGCGGCGGGTGTCAAGCGCGCGAGGACCGACGGCCGCTCCCGGCTGCGCTTCCCGCCGTCCGGAGCGACGCGCCGGCGCGCGTGCGAAGGCCGCAGCGCGTTCGCCAGCACCGCGGCCGCGCGATCGCGGTGCGCCTCACTTCTTTGCGGCCCCCGCCCCGCCGCTCGCCTTGGCGGCGTCGTCGGCGGCCTTCTTCTTCATGATCTCGAGCGTCTTCTCGAGCGTCTCCTCGGTGAAGGGGAAGCGCTTGATCGTCGCCTTCTCCTCCTCGAGCGCGCGGTCCATCTCGGCCTTCGCGCTCTCGGCGCGCTTCATCCACCCCGACGCGACGCCGGTTCGCTCGCCGAGCGCGAGCGTCCGCTTCATCATCTCGATGCCCTTCTCGAGCAGCGCGCGGTAGCGGACGTGCATGATCCCGTAGAAGAGCTGCTTGTCGCTCTCCGTCTTCGCCTTGTCGGTCGGCGGGATCATCATCAGGTGCTGGTGGAGCGTCCGGTACATCTCGCCGACGCGGTAGCCGCTCATCGCGGCCCAGTGGAGGTCGACCGAGCGGATCGCGTCGGCGTACGACGACTGGGCGTCGAGCAAGAGCTGGCAGCGCATCTCGAGCTTGTGCAGGAAGTCGGGCGGCGGCGGGACGAGGACGATCTTCTCCGAGCGCACCTTGCGGATCTCGCCCTGCGCGTACTTGAGCATCGCGGCGGCGACGGGCAGCTGACCGGTCGCGCCGAAGCGCGTCTCCTCGACGAGATCGAGCCCCTCGTTCACGTCGCGTGACGCCCCGGCCTCGTCGCCCGCGGTGATGCGCGCGAGGCCGCGCGCGCCGAGGCCGAGCATCTTGTCGGCGACCTCGATGTCCTTGCGCGCGAGGATCTGCTCGCCGACCTCGCCGAGCGCTTTCCAGTCCTCGAGGTACGCGTCGAGCGACACTTCGCGCGCGAGCGCGCTCCGTGCGTTCGGATCCGTCGGGAAGCGGCTCACGACCTCGCGGTACCGAACGCGCGCCTTCTCACGATCGCCGAGCCCTTCGTAAGCGAGCGCGAGATCGTAGATGACCTGCGGATCGTTCGCCGCCTGCGGATCGCCGGCGAGCAACGCCTCGAATGCGTCGACGGCCTCTTGCCAGCTCTGAGCGAGAAGCGCGCGCTCGCCGCGCGCGAGGAGCTCTCGTGCGGTCCCCTCCGCGCGCGTGCCGATGATCTGGTTCGACGCGTCGATGCGCTGGGGTGCCTGCGGTGTCTTGGCGACCTCCTGCGATGTGCCGCCACATGCGGCACCGACGACGACGAGCCCGAGCGTTGCGAGGACGCGGGCGAGGCGATGGGTGCGACGGCGATGCGTCATCTCAGGAAGCATAGACGTCGCTCGAGGCCGATGGTTCCGATCTCACCGACCGCTCGGTGGCACGCGGTTTGGCCCGTGGAGATAGCCGCCGCGCGGCGCGAACGACGACCGCGACGCGACGGCGAAGAGACGGCTGCGACTCTGGCGGGAATGAACCGCGGTGTTACGACGTACGCGCTTCGTGGTGGATGCAGCAGGGGGCGAGTGCGGAGCGAGTGATGCCTCCCGTTCGGTTGAACCCGAGCCGCCTGCCGCACACCTCATCCCGGTGTCTTCGAGCAACGTCGTCAAACACGACCGTGCCGTTACGGAGGAGTCATGAACCTGTCACGCCTCAGCGCCCGTGATCTCGAAGCTCAAGCCCGCGACGTCGAGCACCAGATCAAGAAGCTCGATCACCGGCCGAGGCCCACACCTCCGGAGCGCCAGCAGGCGGTCACGCTGAAGAAGATGCGCCTGACACTGAAGGACCAGCTGGAGAGCGCGAAGTAAGCGGCACGCGCGTCAGGGCATCGTCCGGCGCCGCCGCCGGACGACGTCTCGACGGCGCGGGTGACCGCTACGTAGAGCGCGTTGACGAAGAAACGCGGGCATCGAGAGCGTCCAGCGCCCTCGACGAGATCGGCGCGACGCGCGGGCGACGTGACGTCGTATGATCGCGGGTCGTCCGATCCTCGAGGCCCATGACGCGTCGCATTTCGTCTTCACTGGACCGCGATCAGCTCGTCCAGCGGATCTATGACACCGCGGACGAGCCGGAGGGGGTCGCCGGGGTCCTCGCGGAGCTCTCCGCCCACGCCGGCGCTCCGTACGGGCAATCACTCGTCATCGCTGGCGGCACCGAGCTGGTGGAGCATGGCTTCACGGGAGCCGACGAGAGTGAGTTCGCGTCGTACTTCGATTGGCGGGACCAGGACCCACGCTTCTTCGCCGCCCATGAGCGTCCTGGCGTCCTCCTCTCCGACACGATCGACATCGACCGCAGGGCGTTCGAACGCTCGGCGATCTTCAACGACTACCTGCTGAGGAGCGACAGCTACTACACGACCTTCGGCGCCTTCCCTCTCGCCGACGGTCTCGTTCTCGCGCAGGCATTCATTCGCGGCAGGCGCCTCGGGCCCTTTTCTCCAGCCGAGATCGCCGCTGTGATGTCGCTCATTCCGCACCTCCGTCGAGCCGTGCAGCTACGTCATCTCGTTCGATCGATGCGCGAGGAGCTCGTCGATCTTCGACGCGCGCTCGACTTCCTCCCTGCAGCGAGCGCCGTGCTGGACTCGACGGGCAAGGTCGTATGCGCCAACACGCGCGCCGAGGCGCTGTTCCGCGAGCGCAACGGCGTCCACACCGCGCACGGCAAGCTGACGGCGTCGCGATTGTCCGATGCGCGCGCGCTCGCGGGAGCGATCGCGCAGACCGCGATCCACTCGAACGCCTCGTCGGGGGCCGCGCCGATCGTGCCCCCGATCTCCATTGCACGCCTAGGCAAGGAGCCTATCGCCGTCGTCCTCTTCGCGCTCCGCCCGCAGAGCGCGCTACGCGATACATCTCGCGCGGTGCGCGTGATCGCCCTCTTTCATGATCCCGAGCAGCACGTCCGGTTGAAGCCCAACACGGTCGCGAGCGTCTACGGGCTCACCGCGACCGAGGCGTTGCTGGCGTGCGCCATCGCCGAGGGGCATACGCTGGCGAACTTCGCATCCAAGCGCGGTTGCAGCGAGGACACCGCGCGTACGCATCTGAAGCGCATCCTCGAAAAGACGGGCACGAGCCGCCAGGCCGACCTCGTTCGCGTCCTCCTCACGGGCGTTGCGATGCGGGGCCTCGAGTAGAGACTCGCGGATCGCAACGGAAGGTGGAACGCGCGAGCGCGTGCGATCCGCGAACGGCGCTGCGCACGAGCGCGTGCGGCCCGTGTCGGAGAGGAGCCACGAGCGCGCTCCGAAGCATCTACCCCATTTGGGGGACGCACGAAGAAGGGGCCGCCAATACCGTGGTGGGAACGCTCGCGCCGGCTCTGGCGCCGACCTCGACTCGCCGGTGGAGGGGACTCGTTCGTGGAGGAGAAGGAAGTCGTGCACACGCGCGCCCGCCGAGCAGCGGCTGGGGCCGCTCTGCTCGTGATGTTGGGCGTGGGCTGCAGCCGCGCGTCGGAGGCCACGCCGACGCCGCGCGCGGCATCGCAGAAAAGCGCCTCGCCCGCGCGGAGCGGATCGCCGGACCCCGTCCTGCCCACGTCGTCCGGGTGGACATGCCTCGGCGATCCTCCCGAGATCGCACCGGGCTGGAAGACGGAGATCGCGGCGTTTCCAGCCAACCAACCGCACGCGCTCGACAATGCCATCCAGGCCGCCCAACAGCGCCTCCGAGCACGCATTTGCGTCAACGCCGAGCGCGATGCGGCTGCGGCCGACGCGTGTGCGTTTCTCGCGACCCATATCGAGCCGTGGAGGACCGGCTCGAACGGACGTGACACGTGCGCTTCCGCCGTCGTGAAACGACAGCACATCGAGGAGTGGACCCGCCTCGCGAGCGACCTCGCGGCGTTCGACAGCAAGCTCGTGGCCGATGCGGCGCAGTTCATCCAAGCGAGCGCTTCGCGCGCCGGACGGCGGCCGATCGCCGGCCCGGCGCGCATCGCTCTCGCCGCCGTCTACGACGACCACGACGTCGGGCCATCTCGCAACCAGCTCGCAGGTGGACGGCGAGCCGACTGGCTCGCATCACGCTTCAAGACGGGATTCACGAGCATCGGCGGAGTCCTCCCTCGACCCAAGGCTTGGGCGGCCCCGGAGCCGGCACCCGATGGCTTCGATCTCGTCGTCGTGGGGCGCCTCTTCAAGCGTGGCGGCGTGCAGATGCCGCGCGTCGACGTCTCCTGGACGGGCTACGCGCCGGACGGACGCCAGCTCGAGATCTCGAGCGGCTCCTTCCCCGAAGCGGCCGCGCCGCGTCCGCCTCCCACGCCACCGCCTGCGCTCCCCACGTCGGAGGGGCTATTCCTGAGCATGGATAGCGACCATCACGGGAGCATCTGCGCGGGTGAGACGACGCAGCTGTGGCTCAAGACGACGGAGACGCTCCACGTGCGCGTCTTCGATCTCTACGGTACCGACGGCGCGATCCTGCTGTTTCCAACGCAAGGTCGGAGCGACGTCGTTTCCGCTGGAAAGACGATCCCTCTCGGCGATGAGAGCGGCTTCGAGGCGTTCCCGCTGCCGGGAATGGAAGACGAACGCTATCTCGTCATCGCCTCGCCCACGCCCGCCGGGCTCGGGCGCTTCGCGGCGGTCAAGGAGACCTGCCGACTCGCACCCGCAGAGGGCGACGCTCTCCACCGCGGCGCGAACCTCCCGCCTGGAGCCCGGACCGCGGTCACCGGCTACCGCGTCCTCACCGGCGGAAGCTGCCCGCGGCCTCCGTCGGCCGAGCGCCAGAAAGCGGCGCTCTCCGCCCTCGCTCGGGTCCCGATCTGTCCACGCTGACACGTCACAACCACCGTCGCGCCATCTCGAGGAAGCCACCCATGCGCACTGCGTCCGCTGTCTCGTTCGTCATTGTCTCGCTCGGCGCCGTCGCCTGCGGAGGATCCAATGCGACCAACCCGGATCCGGCGAGCGCGCCGTCCTCCACGTCGGTCCAGGGCGTGACGCCTTCACGAAATCTCCATCTTCGTGCCGCATTCGACGACGACCCCTCGACCTACGTCGGCCGCTTCGTGCCCGCGGAGGTCGTGGGCGCCGAGCTCGACGAGAACCGCGCGGCGCAGACGGTCTGCAGCAAGTACTTCACGATGAAGGAAGTCGGCGTGAACCAGGAGCTCGACGAGCTCGTCTACGCGTCGAATCAGGCGAGCGCGGCGATGGGCGTGGCCGCACCGGGAGCCGCCGCGACGGGCCAAGGGGCCACCTCGAGCGGCAGTGTCCTGCGCGTCCGCTACAAGATCACGAAGAAAGTACAGGTGCAAACGGACGCGGAGGGGCTCTCGGCGTGCTGCGCGAAGACGCCCGGCGCGTGCACCAACCTCGTCGTCGGCGAGTTCCTCCGCGGCTCAGGCGAAATCTACGCGGCGGTCGAGTCGGCCCGAAGCGGCTCGGCCGATGTCGCGATCCCGCCGGTCGTCGCGAACGCGGCGTACAGCGATACGAGCAAGTGGAAGAAGCTCCACTCCTTCAACGACACCTACTTCGCGTTCTTGCCCGTCACCACCGGCGTCGTGAACCTCGCGGCGAAGAAGGAAGCGGACGCAAAGGCGGAGCAGCTCGAGAAGTCGTGCGCGTTCTGCAACGACATTCCGAAGAGCGACAGCGGCATCTACTTCTGCGGAGTATCCGCGCCGTCGCCCCAGGAGAGCTCGGGCCGATCGAGCGCCATGGACGACGCCCGCACCCAGATGGTGCGTTACCTCGGCGAGCATATCCAGACGAGCAGCAGCGCGCTCTCGTCGACGACCAAGGGCCTCATCAAGGACGAGCGCTTCACGAGCTCCGTCGCCAAGGGTGTTGCGAGTCGGGTCGAGCAGCAGAAGGTCTGCGTCGAGCGTGAGAACAGCCCGGAGCGGCTCTCGGTCTACAAGATCCTCACCTTCGTGCCGAACGCAGCGCTCGCGGATGCCGCCGCAGCGGCGCTCGAGGAGGTCGCCGCGGCGAAGGGCGCCGCGGTATCGCCGAAGGACAAGACCGCTGCGAGCGAAGCCGTAACGCAGGCGACGAAGCGCTAGGCGACACCGTGCAAAAGAGTCATTCGAGGCCGACGCTCCTCGCGCGCGCCGGACGAGCCGTGAGCTGGGCGCCTTGGCAGCGTGGCCGTACCTGGGCGGCAGCGCTGCTGGCGCTCGCTGCGACGCTCGCCCCACGTGAGGCCAACGCGCAGGCGACGACGGGCCTCTGGCCCGACCTCGGCACGCCCATCCAGGGAGCAGCCACGGAGCCGTCGAAGGACGGCGCCGTCATCATCGGCATCGATCGCTACGACGCGCTGCCGCGAGTGCCGGGCGCCGCCGACAACGCTCGCGACTGGGAGAAGTACTTTCTTCTTCGACGCAACCTCTCGCCCGATCGCGTGAAGTTGCTGACCGATCAGAACGCCACCTCCGACGCGATCGTCGCGAGTATCAAGGACGTCGCGGAGCGGATGGACGAGTCCGGCACGATGTTCGTCATCTTCATCGGGCATGGTGCCCCGGCGGATGCGGGCAAGAAGGGCATCCTGCTGGGAGCCGACGTCCGGCCGTCGGACGCGAGCTTCACCGCGCGCGGCGTTCCCTACGACGATCTGCAGAAGCTCGTGAAGACGGGCAAGCAGAGCCGATCCGTGTTGGTCCTCGACGCGTGCTTCTCCGGCGTCTCGAACGAGGGCAAGACCTTGCTCCCGCAAGTGCAGCCGGTGGTGGCGACGAACCTCATCTCCGAATCGGCAACGACGGTCTTCACTGCAGGGAGTGCGGCGGAGTACGCGGGCGCGCTGCCGGGCTCGATGCGACCGGCGTTGAGCTACTTGCTCCTCGGAGCGCTCCGCGGATGGGCGGACACCAACGGCGATCAGGTCGTCACCGTCGCCGAGGCGCAGGCGTACGCGAGCCTGGTACTCCGGAGTCTCCCGAACAACCACGAGCAACATCCTCAGATTATCACCGACGCAGATGACGAGATCCTCGAGCGCGGAGCGACCGAGAAGGCGCCGAGCCTCGCGACGATCCGTAGTCAGCTCGACACGTGGAAGCCCCCCGTCGAAGAAGGTCCGAAGCTACCGCAGCTCAGGGTCGCGGTGACCTGCGAAGGCGACGCTCCGAGGAGCATCGAGCACGGGCTCGCTTTGTACGTCGATGGCTCCCCGACGGCCCTCGCGGCGCACGGAGGCAAGCAGACGAGGGACTCGACGACGGGCCTCGACAGGCTCGAGCACGTCTCCTTCCCGATCGCGCCTGGGCCTCACAGCGTCGTCGTCCGCGTCCCGGGGTGTCGGGATCTGAAGACGTCCTTCGTCGCGAAGGCCGGCGTCGATGTCGATCTTCGTGGCGCGCTCGAGAGCGCCGACGGGGCGCTGCTTCGCGGACCGTCCGGCAATCCGAACGGGTTTCGGCTTGGACTCGCGGTGTGGATCCCGACGACACGCTTCTCGGACGGCTATGGGATTCGACCCGAGGTCGCCGAAGAGGCGCGACCGACCTACGAAGGCCTCGACCTTCGCTTCAGCGGTGTCGGCGGAGCCATGCATGGAGGCTTCGTCAGCCGCTGGTTCGTGGCCTTGGGCGAGGTCGGGCTCGCCGCGCTGAGCGCCGACGTTCGCACTCCGCCCAGGTCGACACTCCCGGGCGTACGCGCGTCGGTCGATGACATCAGCCTGACCTGGCTGCGCGCAGCTGGGCGCGTGGGCCCTCGACTGCCGCTCGGAAGGGCCGCCGTCGTGTTGAACATCGGCGCAGGTGTCGATGGCCTCCAGGTCGGCAATCAGCCTGCCGGCTTGCGCGTCGCGGGTGGCGTCGACGGGTTCCTCACCGGCGGGGCCCTCGTGGACGTGCACATCACCTGCGATTTTCCGGTGTTCGCCGGCATCAGCTTGGACAGCCCGCTCAGCGGTTCGTTCACGGACTTGGCTGCCAGCGCGACGTTCGGCATCGCCTACCAACCCAATCAGGCCTGTCGGAGAGACCAGCGTACGCGCTACGGCCTCGCCACCAACGAATCCAAGGAGACGCCGTGAAGATGCGGTTGATCTGGGCTGGGCTGCTCGCCAGCCTTGGCGGGCTTGCGTTCATCGCTCCCGCCTGCGACTCGGCTCCTCTCCAGCTTGCAGAGTACACGTCATGCGCGAGCTCGGCTGAGTGCCCAGCCTACGCCGCGTGCGCGAATGGCATCTGCCGCATTCGCTGCGACGAAGCCGTGCGCTGTCCGTACTCGAGAGCGCTTCGATGCGAGCGAAGCTCGTCCGATTCGCCGTGCCCAGAGGCCGAGCGGATGATTTGCTCGAGCGGCATCTGTCTCGACAAGTGTGGGGACTTCCACAATATCGACAGGCAGCTCGGGGTCGACGCCGTCAACGGCATCGTGGCCGTCGACGCAGCTCATCTCTACTGGGTCGCGAGCCCGGAGATCAGCGCGGAGGCCGACGATACCTTCGACAAGATCCCACCGCAGGTGCCAACGCTGACGCTCTGGCGAGATCCACTGCAGGGCGAGGCGTTCGAGGGGCCCGAGGCGGGCGAGGCGATCGTGCGCATCACGACTCCGGCCACAGCTTCCGTGGACTCTTCGTGGCAGCCTTACGCGCTCTACAGCACGGGCACACACCTCTTTCTCGTTCATCGAACGGGCTCTTACAGCGCCGATCCGCATTTCTATCTCACCCGTGTCGCGCTCTCCGATCGGACGCAGCAGGAGCTCGGTGAGATCGCGATGTTCGTCCCGAACCCGCTGACCGCAGCCGCGAACACGCCGATCCATCCCAAGGCCTATTTCGTCGGAGGCGACCTTCTCTACGTTCCGCTGGGGGAAGCGGCGTGGCGGCGTCGCCACCTGGACACATGGGAGCTCGACCCCGCCTTCCTCGAGACGGAGGTGCTCGCTCCTGTCGCGTCGGAACAACGCCTGACGTGGATGAGCCGGCGCACGCCGGACGCCACGACCTGGGAGTTTCGCTACCTCGATTTCCCGGCGGGTGCCCCGAGCTGGTCGAACGTCGCCGTTCCCCAAGAGGCGCTGATGCTCATCGACGGGTCGTACGCTGTCTCGCCGACGGACCTCGAGCCGGCGGACGGGGGCGTCTCGACGCCGAACAGTCGTTTCTTTCGGTCGCCCGGCGCCCTGGGCACGTTCATCTACTATCTCGCATACGATGAACGAAATCCGAGTCGGATCGTGAATCGGCTCGACACGAGCCAACCTGGTTCACTTCCTACCAGCGCCTTCGCCGTCACGTGGCCGACCGGCATGGTGGAACGCGAAGCGGCGTTCGTCGGAACGGACTTGCTCTACTACGCCGAGCCCATCGACGACGTGGTGCCCCAAGACGAGAGCACAGCCGAGCGGGAGGCACGCGTGAACGAGCCCCCCGTCTGCGGGCTCGTCTTCGCCTATTCACTCGTGGACGGTGTTCGGCGCATCGTCGGTGGCCGCACCGGTTCAGTGTCGGGCATGCTCGCCGCGGGCGACCTCTTCGTGCAAGGAGGCCACGAGGAGCTCTACGATACGAAGCCGTCCACGAAGGCGATCACCGTGCGAAAGCGCGCGCCGCAACTTCCAACTCCGTCGCCGTGACGCGCTCCTGACGAGACCTCTGTACGGCACGGTGACGGGAGAACGTCATCGCCGCCACGTGTTCACGGTCTTGGCCGCGGCGCGTGCGTCAGGGCGTCGTCCGGCGACGCCGCCGGACGAACGCGAGGACGACGGCCCCGAGCGCGACGCCGCCGAGCGGCGCGGCGCCGACCCACGGCGTCGCGCCGACGACGTCGCACGCGCAGCGTGAGGTCGGAGCCGGCGGAGGCGACGGCGCGACCGCGCCGGTCCCGTCACAGTCCCAACCGCCGAGGGCCTTGCTGAGCGCGCAGCGCTCGATCGTCGATCCGTCCGCGCGGGTCGCGACGAACTGCATCGCCGCGCCGCTCACGCTGACATCGACGAAGTGGCGCACGGACTCGAGCTTCCTCGCCTCGGGCAGCGGCGCCTTGATCGGATAGACGGGCGCTCCGCCTCCGCCGGAGACGACGTACGCGAGCCCGTCGGCGAAGCCGCGCTCGTAGATGTGATCGTGTCCCGAGAGGATGAGGTCGACCTTGTGCTCCTTCAGGAGCGGGATGATGCCGGCGTCGTGGAGGCGCGCGTTCTTGCCGTGAGGGCCGCTCGACCACGGACCGTGGTGAACGACGACGACACGCCACTTCAAGCTCGCCTCGGCGTCCGCTTCGGTGAGCGCCGTCTCGAGCCACGTGCGATCGACGGTGCCTCGGTAGCTCACGAGACCGTTGATGAAGAAGAAGCGGGTGTTGCCCCAGCGGTACGTACCGTTGAGGTGCTCTGGGCGCAGGGCCGCCGGCGCACGCCCCGTCGGGGCGCGGCCCGCGTCGACGACCGCCGGCAGATCGGTGGGCCCGAAGAAGCGCGCGTAGGCGATGCCGGATCCGTCGGTGAGCTCGTGGTTGCCGACGCACGAGAAGAGGCAGCGCGCGCCGAGCAGCGGCGCCTCGATGTCGAAGAACGTCTGCCACTCTGCCGCCGAACCGCCGTCCGCCACGAAGTCGCCCGTGTGGACGAGAAAATCCGTGGCCGCCGGGACCATCGCGCGGACGACGGCGGCGTGGGCGGCGTCGTCGGTGCGATTGTCGCCGTACACGAGGAAGCGGAACGGCGCGTCCCCCTCGTCGGGCGGAGCGGTCACGAACGCCGCGTACTTCGACGTCGCCCCGACGCGGACGGAGTACGGGTAACGCGTGCCGGGCTGCAAGCCGTCGAGCACGATCGTGTGGAGCGCGCGCGGAGCGTCGCTCGTGAAGACGCGCTGGCCGCTGTCGCCTTCGGTGGGACCGAGGCCGATCTCGACGGCCGCGGCCGCGGGCGGGTCGACCTCGACACGGACGACCGCCGAGCTCGACGTCACGCGCTGGACCCACGGGCCCTTCGTGATGGGCCCTGCGGCAACGGCGTCCGCCTCCAACCCGACGAGGGCGCCGACGAGCCCGACTCCCACCCCGAGCCGAGGCCTCCTCATCCGGGCTGTGACCATCGCGAGGCTGAAGGAATACACTGTCTTACCCTCGGCGTCGCGCGGGATCGCCGAGCGCGACGATGGCGCCCCGCGCTCCGCGGAGCCTCGACCGAGCCGGCCGACCGATCGGCGATCGAACCCGCGCTCTTTGCTCCCGTCGCGTTGACCGGTCACCTCGAGCAGACTAGGGTTTTTCCAGGATGTCACAGCAGCCCGTGCCGTTGCCGCCGAGGGCGGCCCAGCCCGACGGGGCAGGCGCGGATCGCGATCTTGGGATGGAGGGAATGCCGATGCGATTCGGCAAGTACACCCTCATCCGCAAGCTGGCGATGGGAGGGATGGCGGAGCTGTTCCTCGCCATCCAGAAGAGCGTGGCGGGCTTCGAGAAGCTGCTCGTCATCAAGCGCATCTTGCCGGCGATGAACCAGGACCGGGCGTTCATCGAGATGCTGCTCCACGAGGCGCGCATCGCGGCGACGCTCTCGCATCCCAACATCGTCCAGATCTTCGACGTCGGTCAGGCCGACGGCCAGTACTTCATCGCGATGGAGCACGTCCACGGCGAGGACCTGCGCTCGATCGTCCGCCAGATGAAGAAGAAGGGCGTGCTCGAGTTCCCGCTCGAGCACGCGCTCGCGATCGTCCTCGGCATGTGCAGCGGGCTCGCGTACGCGCACGAGAAGCGCGATCTCGACGGCACCGACCTCGCCATCGTCCACCGGGACATCTCCCCGCAGAACATCGTCGTGACCTTCACCGGCGACGTGAAGATCGTCGACTTCGGCATCGCCAAGAGCGACACGCGCGTCGGCGAGCAGACGAAGAGCGGGAAGCTGAAGGGCAAGGTCCCGTACATGTCGCCCGAGCAGGCGCGCGGCGAGGCGATCGACGCGCGGAGCGATCTGTTCGCGACCGGCACGATGCTCTTCGAGCTCACGACCGGCAAGCGCCTCTTCAAGGGACAGAGCGAGTACGAGACGCTGAAGCTAATCTGCGATCGCGAGTATCCGCGCCCGAGCGCGATCCACCCGGACTACCCGCCGGACCTCGAGGCGATCGTGATGCGCGCGCTCGCCAAGGACCCGACCGATCGCTACCAGAGCGCCCGCGAGATGCAGGCGGACCTCGAGGCGTTCGTCCGCCAGCACCAGATCGCGGTGTCGAGCCTCGCGCTCAACCAGTTCATGCAGTCGCTCTTCGAGGAGAAGCTCGCGATGCAGAAGGAAGCCCTTCTGCAAGGCAAGCACCTCGCGGACATCATCGAGCTGCAGCACGCGCAGGGCACCTCGAACCCCGACGTCTCCGGCGGCTTCGACGTCGACGCGAGCGGGCAGCGCGTCGCGAGCACGCAGAGCATGCCCGCCGCCGCGCGCACGGTGACCGACGTGAGCGCGAACCGCCCGCGGAAGGCGAGCGGCGCCCTCATCGCCGGCGGGGTCGCGGCGGTCCTCGTGGTCGCCGGTGCGCTCGGCGGCGCGGGCTACGTGCTCGCCAAGAAGAAAAACGAGACGGCGGAGCCTCAGCCCGCGGCGACCGCGACGCCGCCTGCCGCGAAGGGCTCCCTCGCCGTCGTGAGTGAGCCGGTCGGCGCGTCGATCTGGATCAACGGCGACCTCCGCCCGGAGGTCACGCCCGCGACCATCAAGGAGCTCCCGACGGGCGTGCCTCTCGACGTGAAGCTCACGATGGACGGCTTCGAGCACGCGAAGCAGAAGGTCACGCTCGCGGACGGGCAGCCGAGCGACGTGAAGGTGGAGCTCAGGAAGGGCTCCGTCGTCGTCGACGTCAAGGTCACCCCCGAGGGGCTCGCCACGACGTTCGCCGTCGACGGCAAGCCCGTCGGCGGCCCGCGCATCGACGGCCTCACCTCCGGTGTCTCCCACAAGCTCACCGTCTCGGCGCCGGGCTACGCCGAGGGGACCGTCACCTTCACGGGCGCGCCGCTCGAGACCAAGCACCTCGAGGTCACGCTCGACAAGCTGCCCGAGCCCCGCCACGGCGGCTCCGTCCGCCCCGCCACGACGGCGGCCCAGCCGGTAGGCAACGGCAAGCTCAACGTCGGCGCGTCCGGCGGTTGGTGCAACGTCACGGTCGACGGCGCCGCGCGCGGGGCCACGCCGGTCGCGGGCCTCGAGCTCCCCGCGGGCGCGCACAAGGTCACGTGCACGACGCCCGACGGCAAGGTCCGCGACGCGACCGTGACCGTGCAGCCCGGCGACACGGCGCGCTACAAGTTCACGCTCTGAGGAGCCGGCGGTTATCGAAGTAGTGCGCGTTTTCGCGCGCTCTTGGGCCAGGCGCCGGCGAGCCAGTTACGCTGGTGTGGCCGATGTCGTTCCGCAAGCTCGTCTCCGCGACGCTCGCACTCGGACTCTTCCTGTTCGGCGCCACGTCGTCGGCGCAGGCGCAGGCGCAGAAGGGCTTCGTCCTCGACCGGTTCGATCCGTCGGAGCGCGGCAGCGAGTGGTTCGTCCTCGACTCGCTCGACCTGCGCGGCCACCTCCGCCCCTCGGCGGGCGGCGTCGTCGGCGCGTGGGCGTACAACCCCCTCGTCGCCTACGATCGCGACGGCAACTACGTCTTGTCGCTCGTCGAGCATCAGCTCTTCGTGCATCCGGGCGCGTCGCTCGTCCTCTGGAACCGGGTGCGCGCCGCGCTCAGCATGCCGATCGCGCTCGTCCAGACCGGCGAGCCCATCGTGATCGGAACGAAGTCGTACTCGCCGCCCAGCAGCGCGGCGGGCGACCTCCGCCTCGCCGCCGACACGCGCGTGTTCGGCTCGCACGGCGGACCGATCACCGGCGCGCTCGGAGCGACGCTTTATCTGCCCACCGGCTCGCGCGACAACTACACGAGCGACGGGAACGTCCGCGTGATGCCGCGCGCGACCGTCGCCGGCGACATCTCGCTCTTCACCTACTCGGCGCGCGTCGGCTGGCACTACCGCGCGCTCAGCGAGCGCTTCGAGCGCAACCCGCTCGGCAGCGAGCTCACGTTCGGCGGCGCCGCCGGCGTCCGCGTGGCGGATCGCAAGCTCGTCATCGGCCCCGAGCTCTACGGCAGCTCGATCCTCGACAGCCGCTCGTTCCTCAAGCGGCGCGGCACGCCCATCGAGATCCTGATCGGTGCACACTACACGCTCTCGGACTTCCGCTTCGGCGGCGGCGTCGCGAGCGGCCTCACGCGCGGCTGGGGAACGCCGGCGATGCGCGCGTTCTTGAGCGCGGAGTGGACGCCCGGCTTCTCGGAGGACGAGGACCACGACGGGATCCCGAACGCGGACGACGCGTGTCCGTCGGTCGCGGGCGTGCGCACCGGCGATCCCAAGACGAACGGATGTCCGCCGGCGACCGCGACCGCCCAGGGAGATCGCGACCGTGACGGGATCCTGGACCCGGTCGACGCCTGTCCGGACGCCGCGGGCGTGAAGAGCGACGATCCGACGAAGCACGGTTGCCCGCCCGACCGCGACGGCGACGGCGTGAGCGACCTCGTCGACGCGTGCCCGGACGTCCCCGGTCCGAAGAGCGACGATCCGGCGAAGAACGGCTGCCCGCCCGACCGCGACGGCGACGGCATCCTCGACGACAAGGACGCGTGCCCCGAGGTCGCAGGCGTCCCGAGCGACGATCCGCTGAGCAACGGCTGCCCGTCCGACCGCGACGGCGACGGCGTCTACGACGCCGAGGACGCATGCCCCGACGCTCCCGGCGCAGCCGATCCGGATCCGAAGAAGAACGGCTGTCCGCTCGCGCGGATCGAGGGCGGGCAGATCAAGATCGTCGAGCAGGTGAAGTTCAAGTTCGCGAGCGCGGAGATCCTTCGCGACAGCGATCCGACGCTCCTCGCGATCGCGGCGACGCTGAAGGACCACCCCGAGATCACGAAGATCCGCGTCGAAGGGCACACCGACAACACCGGGTCGAAGGGCGCGAACACGCGGCTCAGCCAGAAGCGCGCCGAGGCCGTCGTGACGTGGCTCACGAGCTACGGCCTCGACAAGCGGCGCTTCGAGGCGAAGGGCCTCGGCCTCACGCGTCCGATCGACACCAACGCGACCGAAGAGGGCCGACAGAACAACCGCCGCGTGGAGCTGCACATCGCGAGCGGCGGCGACGCGAAGCCCTCCCCCTGAGCGCCGCTTTACGGCTCGGGCGGGGCCTGACCGCCTTCCTCGCTGCCCGGCTCGTTGCCGACGCAGAGGCCATCCTCGTTCCGGAACATGAAGGCGAAGCGGAAGAGCACGCGAACGTAGTCGCCGAACGTGTCGGTGCTGATGCCGTTGGGGATCTGGTAGTCCCCGCCGAAGGGGATCCGGTTGAGACGGAGGCCGTCGAGCTCGGCCATCGTGACGACGTCGTCGCCGTCGCCGTTCCGGCCGGCCAGCGCGAACGGCTCGACGCGGAGCCCCGAACCCGGCGCGATCGCGTCGCGGAACAGGTGCTCGGCCGCGAGGCGGACCGAGACCTGATCGCGCTCCCCCTCGAGGACACGAACGCCGCGCGCCGCCGCGCGACAGCCACCGAAGCGGGTCGAGGTGCGCGTCGAGTCGAAGCGGAGGACGATGCGAAGCGTCTCCGGCTCGCGGGAGCCGAGGGCCTCGCGTGACGCGACCGCCTCGATGATCGCGTGCGCAGGGACACCCGACGCGAGGTCGACGAGATCCTTCGAGGTCACGCCCGCTCCCAGCGTCGTCTCGGCGCCCGGCGGCCCGAAGATGATGCCGACGTCCGGACACTCGACGGGCTGGATGCCGTTGAACGTCTGCACGGCGCCGAAGCGAGGGTCGAAGACGATGTCGCTCTCCGCGCCGCGGCCGCGATACGAACAGACGTCGGGCACGCCGATCTGCCCGATCGTCATCGTCTTGAAGCCGAGCACCGTGCGCTCGAAGCGGATCGACCAACCGTCGAGGGTCTCCGTGGCGTCGACCCCCTCCTGCGTCCGCTCGCTCACCCTGAACGAGAACTGCACCGATCCCAGGCGGAGCGCCTCGTCCGCCGGCACGCACGCCGCGAGGGCACAGAGACCGACCGAGGCGCCGAGCGCGCCGACGAGAGAGAGGCGCATCAGAAGCCTCCCTCGACGCCGAGGCTCGGCACGCTGACGGGCCCGATCACGCGCTCGAAGCAGCGCGGCTGGCCCGCTGCGGCGCCGGGCAGCGCGAGCGCCGTCTGGCAGGAGTAGCCGGTGACCTCGCGCGAGAGTGTGGCGTTGAGCGCCTCGAGCACGCCGGAGATCCAGCCGGTCTTGCCGACCTTCCAGCGCTTCTCGATGCGCAAGTCGAGCCGCACGAACGCCGGCGTCCGCGCGGGCGGCACGCCGACGAGCTGCTCGGGGAACGCCGGCGCCGCCGGGCTCATCGGGATGCCGCTGTACGTCACGAAGCGCGTGCCGGCTCGCCACGCTCGGCCGAGATCGAAGGAGAGCGCCGCGGTGAACACGTGCGGCCGATCGTACGCCGAGATGACCGCTCGTCCGTCGACCGTGCGCATCGAGCGCGAGAGCGTGTACGAGGCGAGCCCGGCGACGCGCTGCGAGAGCTTGCGCCGGACGCCGAGCTCGAGCCCGTAGGCCGAGCCGCGGCTCTTCGCGAGGAGAGCGTCGCTCCGCTCGATGTCGATGAGCTCCACCTGCGCGGTGCCGAGCGCGTCGTTCAGCGCGTAGAACGCGTTGTGGAAGACCGCGCCGGTGGCGGTAAAATCGCTCGGGAGGTCCATCTCCACCGCGGCGCTCGTCTGGACCGCGCGCTGCAGACCGCCGCGGAGCCGCGCGATCGTGATGCCCGGCAGCGTCACCGGCGTCGAGGGCGCCTGGCTCGCGAGCCCGTAGGCGTGGATGATCCGCAGGCGATCGCTGACGAAGAAGCGCGTCGTCAAGCGCGGGTCCACGGCGACCGCGCGCGCGGGGCCCGACCCGTAGACGTCGAAGCGGACGCCGGGGACGATCTCGGTGTTCGGGATCATCGTCAGCACGGTGTCGACGCGGGCGCCGGTCGCGAAGTCGACGCGCTCGACGAAGATGTTCCGCTGGCGAACGACGACGTCGTCGTCATCGGAGAACGTCGGGAGCGAGTCCGCCGTGTAGCGATCGACGACGAGGTCCGCGCCCGTCCGGAGCAGCACCGAGGGCGCGAGCGGCTGCGTGAGCTCGACGCGCGCCCCCGTCATCGTGTCCGTCGCCGCGCGGTGAGACTCGACGCGGGTGCGGTCGAAGCCGAGCGTCGCCGCGGCGCGGAGCCGTCCGCCGCGAGCCAGCGTCCTGTCCCAGCGGACGTCGGCGCGGTGGAACTCGGACGCGAAGAGCACGCGCGTGACGTCGCGCGGCTCCCTGCTCGCGCCGGGATCGACGAAGATCGGACGCTGGTTCGGATCGATGGTCTGGCGTTGCGCGGCGAAGTCGTACGCGCCGAACCCGAGGACGGAGAGCGTGTCGCGATCGCTCAGCGCGTAGGACACGCGGGCCTGATAGTCGCGGTAGTCGAGGGTGGTGTCGGACGAGAGGAGGCTGAAGAGCGCCGCGGTGTACGAGTAGCGCGCGGCCGCGAGCGCCGAGCCCTTGCCGTCGGCGAACGGCGTCTCGATGAGCGCGCCCGCGTCGATCAGGCGGAGCTGGCCTTCGCCGTGGAGCCGATCCGCAGGAGGCATCGCCTGCGAGTCGACGATCCCGCCCGCGTAGCGACCGAGCGCCGCCGGATAGCCGCCGCGGTGGAGCTCGGTCTTCGCGATGAGCGCGGGGTGGATGACCGCCGGCCCGAGCCCGAAGTGAAAGAGGTACGGGACCCGGACGCCCTCGAAGAAGTAGCCAACGTTGCCCGGCGGAGCGCCGCGCACGTAGAAGTACGGCAGGCCGGTGAGCACGGGCGTCATGCCGGGCATCGCCTCGATCGCGCGGAACGGATCGCCGAAGGCGCCCGGGAGCTGGCGCACCTCCGCGCGCGCGAGCGACTCGGCGACGCCGGCGCCGACCGCGGCGCGTCCGCCCCGCACGACGACGTCGGGCGGCGGACGCGGCGCGGGCGGCGGCGCGCCCTCGGCCGGCGCGTCGGCGGGCACCTCGGGGTCGGGATCGGGGGTGGGGTCCGGCTCCGGCGGAGGAGCCGGCGCGGGCGGGGGCTTGGTGAAGTCGACGCGGAAGCGCACCGTCGCGGCGATCGCCTTGCCGTCGCGCGACGCCGGAACGAACCGCGCTCCGCGCACGCTCTCGACCGCGACGGAGGCGAAGGGCTCGAAGCCCTCGAGGACGCGCACGTCCTCCACGGCACCCGCCGCGTTCACGCTCACGGCGAGCATCACGACGGCGTCGCCCTCGGCACCCGGCGGATAGGGTGCGGCGATGGGCGTCAGCAGCTGGGGGGCGACGAGCTGCGACGTCGACGGGGCCTCCGGCTCGTCGGCGCGAGCGAGCGCGCTCCGCGGCGTCGCAGCGAGCGCGAGCGTGAGCGCGACCACGAGCCCGCGCCCCCAAGCCGGCCGAACCATCACGAGCGCGACTCTAGCTCGTCCTGCGGCGGTGCGGCGCGACGAAGCGGCGTCGGCGGCGACGGCCGTGAAAGGCGAGAGACGCGGACGGCGCTCGGGCAATCCGTGCACGCGTGAGGCAGAAGGCAGCGTCTCGTGGGCCACATCTCCGCGGGCGCCGCCCGAAGCGCCCGGCCTCGCCACGCTCGCGCTCGTCGGCGCGGCGATTGCACGACATGCGCGGCGCGGCCTCCGCCGACCGTTCTGGTCCGAGCGCTTCCTTGCCGCGCGAGAGGAGCTCACGAGATGCAACCGACCCAGGCGAAGAACGGGATCCCGCGGGCGAAGGCGCAGGCCGTCGAGGAGCGCGTCGAGAACACCGAGGTCGCGCTCCGCGAGCGCTTCGAGCACGCGCGCGACCTCGTCGAGGATCTGCGTGACCGCGCCGAGGTGGCGTTCCACGAGCGACCGTATCTGCTCCCGGTCGCGACCGGGGTCCTCGGCCTCGGCGTGGGCGTCTTGATCGGATCGAAGCTGTCGCGGATCCTCTTCTTCACGGCCGCCGGCGCGCTGCTCAGCGAGTCCGTGCGCGGCCAGGTGGCGAAGATCTCGCGCGACCTCATCAGAGACCTCGGCGACGACCTCGACGCCGAGGACGACCTCGACGCGGGTGAGGCGTCGGCCACCTGAACGCCCGGCCGCCGGCGAACCGAGCGCGACCTCTCAACCGAGGTCGAGATCGACGATGAGCGGGAGGTGATCGGAGGCGCGCCGTGCGCGCGCGTCGTGCGGGACGGCGACGCCGAGCACGCGAACGGCGTCCGAGACGAAGACATGGTCGAGCCGCAAGAACGGCAGCACGCTCGGGAAGGTCGGCTTCGGGCGATGCCCGCGGAGCAAACGCTGCGAGTCGCGCATCCGGCGCGCGAAACGCCGGTAGGTGGTCGCGTTCGGGACGGCGTTGAGGTCGCCGCAGAAGAGGCGCACCGGCCCCATGTTCGCGCTCCCGAGCCAATCGGGGCCGACGAGCTCGCTCGATTGCAGCTGCCGCTCGCGCCGGCCGACACCGAGGTGTGTGCTCACGATCTCGACGGTCTGCTCCGCGACGCGGGTGCGCGCCCAGATCGCACCGCGCGGCTCGGCGCCCTTGCCGATCGACGGAAACGTGGTGACGCGGATCAGCTCGAGCGGAGAGCGGCTGAGGAGCGCGTGTCCGTAGAAGCCGACGCCGCGCCGGAAGGTGCGACAGAAGAGCAGCGTCATTCCAAGGCCGCTCGCCAGATCGCGCGCGTGGTGCGCGCCCTCGGCGTCGTCCGTCTCCGGGGCATCGAGCTCCTGGAGCGCGACGAGATCGGGGCGAGCCTCGGCGCAGACGCTCGTAATGTCGTCGATCGAGTCGTACCCGCCGCGACCGACGCAGCGGTGGACGTTGTACGTCATGACGCGCAGCCGCGGCACTCGAGGACCCTAAGCGCTCGCGCCGAGCACGTCGAGGGCGGAACGCACGTTGCAGGGCGACCCCGGACGTGAGCGCCACCTCGCCGAGCACGTCGACGACCACGCCGGCGAACCGCGCCGACCCGAACGCGCCCGGCGTTCGCAACCGGGTCCGCTTCCTCGTCGAGCTCTTCTCGGACACCGCCGCGCGGTTCACGGACAACGAGGGTTTCCGCCTGGGCGCGGCGTTCTCGTACTACGCGACGTTCTCGATCTTCCCGCTCTTGCTCCTCTCGATCACGATCGTCGGCTTCGTGGTCGGCGACAGCGCCTACACCCGCGAGCGGCTGCTCGAGGCGATCGCCACGCCCGGCTCTCCCGTGCGGGACGTCCTCGATCGAACGATCACCGCGATGCAGGAGAACCGCGGCTCGCGCGGCCTCTCGACCGCGGTCGGCATCGGCACGCTCTTCTTCGCGGCAAGCGGCGCGTTCGTGGAGCTCGACGCGGCGTTGAACCGGATCTGGTGCGTGCCGAGGCGCCAGTCCAAGGGCATCATCGGCTCGATTCGCGTGTTCGCCCTCGAGCGGCTCTCGGGGTTCGCGATCGTCCTCGGCCTCGGGCTCACGCTGCTCGTGTCGCTCGTCTCGAGCTCGCTGCTCTCGTTTCTCGTCGGGCGCGCGGCGGAGGAGGTCTCGACCCCGATGTGGCCGGCCCTGGCTCGCGCCGCGGAGCTCGCGCTCTCGATGGCGCTCCTTTCGGCGGTGTTCACGGCGGCCTTCCACCTGATCCCGCGCTCGCGTCCCCCGGTGCGCATCGTCGCGCGAGGCGCCCTCCTCACGACCATCCTGTTGAGCGGACTGAAGGAGCTCTTCGCGTCCTACCTCGCGCACCTCACGAGCTACTCCGCCTACGGGGTCGCGGGCGGCGTGCTCGCGCTGACGACGTGGATCTACGTCTCGAGCATGATCATCCTGTTCGGCGCTCAGCTGACGCGCGTCCACGCCGAGAAGCTCGGCGCGGTCGAGCGCTGCGACCTCCAGTTCCGCACCGGCTGCGCGGAGCCGACCCCCGACGACGCGCCGGCGTGAAGCGCGGCGGGGCGGGCGAGGCCGCGGTTACGCCGGGACGCGGCGGCCGAAGATGAGCGAGAGCGCGCCGAGGACGAGGAAGACGAAGAAGAGGATCTTCGCGATTCCCGCGGCGCCTGCGGCCATCCCGCCGAAGCCGAGCACGGCCGCGACGAGCGCGATGACGAAAAAGACAGCGGCCCAGTAGAGCATGATGGATGTCCCTTCCAGAGTTGGACCACCACGTAGCGAGGAGCGTGCCTGCGGTCCTTTGCGCGATCGGGCGGCCCGACGCGCGTGCGCGCCGCGTCTCCGGGGCGAGATGGCCCATCCGGGGCAGATGGGCACGCCACCGCAACGCGATCTTCACGGGTCGCGATCCATGCTGCGGCTTCCGTGCGCGGCATCCGTCCTGCAGGGGCCGCGGCATGCCCATCGATCCGACAGCGCCCGACCGACGCGATCCCCAGAAGACGCCGCCGGAGAGACAGCCAGCGTCGCCGGTGAACCCCGATCCCAAGGCGCACCCCATCCACCCCGCCGTCCCGGTGCAGCCCATCCACGAGGGCACCGATCCCAAGACTCCGGTGACGCAAGAGAGCGACGTCGCCGGCGACGGCGCGCGACGACCATGAAGTTCTCGTACCGCCTCGTCCGGATCAGCAGCGGCTTCGTCGCCGAGTGCGTCGAGTCGGAGGCCGCCGGCGAAGGCAAGACCGCGACGGAGGCCGTCGAGTCGCTCCGCAGGTCGCTCGAGGAGCGCATGTTCCGCCCCGACGCCGTGGCGCCGCCCTCTCAACCGACCGAAGGCGTGATCGAGCTCGTGCTCGCGGACGAGGGAGCGGCCGCGGACCGGAGATCGCTCGATCCGTCAGGCCCCGGCGACGCGCCCCTTCGCTGACGAACGGCGCGCGCTCGACTCAGCGGCGTCGCCAGGACATCCGATGGACCGGGAGGCCGTCGGCGATCGCGCGATGCTCGCGGGGGCTCCGCGCTCCGAACACGTTCTCGGCGACGACCGGCGAGCCGGGCGCGTCGCCCGCGGGCACGAACGAGTCGCACGCGCCGACGGCGTCCGCGTAGAGCTCCGCGCGCTCCTCGACGTCGGTCTGGATGAACAGCTCTCCCCCCGGCTCGAGCAGGCGCGCGACCTCGGTCAAGAAGACGTCGCCCATGACGAGGCGCTTCTGGTGCCGCTTCTTCCACCACGGATCCGGGAAGTGGAGGAACACGCGCCGCACGCCGCCGCTCGGGCGAAGCCGCGGCAGCGCGAGGCGCGCGTCTTCGCAAAAGACGCGGGCGTGCGCGCCGAAGCCGTGCTTCGCGAGACGCTCGTCGCCGACGGTGGCCCACTTGCGGCGAATCTCGAGACCGACGAGCAACGCCTCGGGCGCCGCCGCGGCGCGCTCGAGGAGGAAGCCCGCCTTCGGCCCCGGACCGATCTCGAGCTCGATGAAGGCGCCCGCGCCGAGCGCGCGGAGGTCGACCTCGTCGCCCTCGGGGAGTCGCGGCGCGTGCGCGTACGGTCCGAGACGGCGCTTCTGCTCGGTCGAGGGCTCGGTTTCCACGCCCGCGGATTAGACGCAGCCTCGAGCACGGTCAAGGCGACTGCTCGGCCGGGCTCTCGAGGTCTGTTAGCGTCCCCTCCCGCATGAGCGCCGCGCCGACCGCGTCTGCCACCGGAGGTCGCCTGCTCACCGGCGCCCGCCTCCGGAGCGCCGCGCGCTGGGCGCCGCTCGTGCTCGCCACCGGGCTCCTCGCCGGACGCGCCGTCGGCGGCGTCCTCGCCAGGCTCGGCCACCCGGGCGCCGCGCTCGACGACGCGTACATCCATTTCCAGTACGCGCGCGCGTTCGCCGAGGGTCACCCCTTCCGCTTCCAGGCGGGGGAGCCGATCTCGACCGGCGCGACGAGCTTCCTCTGGCCGATTCTCCTCGCGCCGTTCTACGCGCTCGGCTTCCGCGGAGAGGCGATCCTCTGGCCCGCGTGGATCCTGTCGTTCGTCGCCCTCGGCGGGCTCGCCCACGAGGCCTTCGCGCTCGCCAAGCCTCTCGCCGGTCGCGCCGCGGCGATCGGCGCAGGCGCGATGGTCCTCGCCTTCGGCGGCTTCGCGTGGGGCGCGGCGAGCGGCATGGAGGTGGTCCCCTTCGCGTGGCTGATCGCCTCCGCGACGCGCCGCGCGTGCGAGTGGGCCGAGGGCGCCGAGTCGAGGACGCGCGCGCGGCTCTTCTTGCTCGTCGGGCTCGCCGCGCTCTGTCCGCTCATGCGCCCCGAGGGCGCGATCACCTCGCTCGCGCTCGGCGCCGTCGTCTTCGCGTTCCCTCGCCGCGGCGCCCACGTGATGAAGGGCCGAGACGTGTCGCGCGCGGAGGCGCTCGCGTTCGTCGCCGCCGCGCTCTTGCCTCAGCTCTTCCTCGTCGCGCTCACCGGGCACGCGACGTCGAGCACCGCGCAGGTGAAGCTCCTCCCCGGAAACCCGTACTACGTGCTGCCCGACGCGGCGCTCGCGAACGCGAGGCTGCTCACCGGGACGATCCTCGACGGCCAGGTCTGGAGCGCCGAGTTCCTTCCGAAGGGCGGCGCGCCGCTCGCCTTCCTCGGCCTCGGAGCGATGGCGTGGTGCGGCGTCCGCGCGAAGCGCGGCGTCCGCGCGGCGCTCGTCGTCCTCCTCGCGCTCTCGATGTTCGTGCCCTGCCTCTACGTCACGTTCCTTTGGAACCGCCTACGCTACCTCTGGCCGTTCGCGACGGGCTGGCTCGTCGGGCTCGCGTGCCTCGCCGACCGCGCGGCCTTCCTCGCGTCGCTCGTCGATCGACGCGCGCGAGGCCCGACCGCGGCGCTCGTCGCGGGCGCCTTCGCGGGGATGCTCGCCGTCCGGCTCGACTGGGTGCTCGAGGACGTGGCGCAGTCGTCGAGCGGGATCGCGCGCCAGCAGGTGGCGCTCGGGCACTGGGCGAAGGAGAACCTGCCGCACGACGCGCGCATCGGCGTCAACGACACCGGCGCGATCGCCTACTTCGGCGACCGCAAGACGTTCGACGTCGTCGGCCTCACCACGCCGACCGAGGGACGCCACTGGGTCGCCGGCGCCGCCTCACGGCTCGAGCACTACGAGCGCCTCCACGCGACCCGCCCCGACGCCCTCCCTACCCACTTCATCGTCTACCCCGAGTGGATGGCCCTCGAGCCGGTGCTGGGCCGAGCGCTCCACGAGGCCACCGTCACCGACGCGACGATCCTCGGCGGCCAGACGATGCGCGCGAGCGAAGCGCGATGGGACCACCTCGGCACAGGAGAGCGACCGTGGACGAAGCTCTCCGCCCTTCACGACACGATCGACGTCGCGGACCTCGAGAGCGAGGCGGCGCACCGCTACGAGCTCGCGGGCGCCCGCGAGGGCGAGCAAGTCGCGCACGAGGGCAACGCGCCGGACGGCGCGGTGGTCCTCGACGGCGGTCGCACCCACCGGAGCCGCGACACGTTCGTCGCGAACCTCCCGCGCGGCGCCGATCTCGTCGGGATCGCGCGCGTCGAGAGCGCGGCTCCGACCGCGCTCCGCGTGAGCGTCGCGGGCAAGGAGATCGCGCGGGTCGAGGTCCCCGAGGGCCCGTGGAACGAGGTGTCGTTCGGGGTCCCCGAGGACGCCCGCGGCGAGCACAGCGTGGTCGAGGTGATCGCCGACGGCGCGGCGTTCACCTCGTTCCACTACTGGTTCGGCTCGCGCTGAGCCCGCTCGCTCACTTCTTCGGAGCGGTCTTCGTGTCCGCGGGCTTCTTGTCCGCGGCGGGCTTCGCGTCGGCGGCCGGGGCCTTCGCGTCCGCGGGCTTCTTGTCGGCGGCGGGCTTCGCGTCGCCCGGCTTCGGCATCAGGCCGAGCTGCATCATGAAGTCGGCGCCGTTCGAGTAGCTCGCGCCCTTCGCCAGCTTGCCGTCCTTGTACTGGATGATGTCGATGCTCTTCACGGTGACGGACTTCTTCGTCGCCGGGATGCCGAAGAACGCGCCCTTGTGGGTGCCGGTCCACGAGGTCTCGTGGATGACGAAGTCGCCGATGCCCCACGCGTTGACGACGGTCGTCTTCGCGTCCGGGAACCCGGTCGTCATGGCCTTGAAGAACTTCTTCGCCTCGGCCTTGCCCTTCGACGTCTGCGGCTGGGTCATGTCGTCCCACTCCACCGTGTCCGTCATCGCGCCGAGCCAGTCGGCCTCCTTCTTGGCCTCCATCGCGGCGCCCATGGCCGTCAGCGCCTCGACGTTCTTCGTCTCGGCCTCGGAGCCGCTCGCGGTCACGACCTCGGGGTTCGAGCCGAACGCGGGGATCGCGCGCGCCTTCTGCTTGGAGAGGCCGATCTGCGAGAGGATCGTGCCGCCGTCGTAGTAGACGTGGTGCTCCTTGACCTGGCCTTCGGGCGTGAACCAGAGGACATCGACGCCCTGCGCGCCGACCTTCTTCTCGCTGGCCTTGATGCCCCAGAGGTCGCCCGTGTGCGTGCCGTTGAAGGCCCACTCGACGACGACGACGTCGCCCTTCACGAAGAGGCGGTTCGGCGCGGTCGTGTAGTCCTTGAACGCCTCGAAGAGCTTCGTGTAGCTCTGCGCGATCGCCTCGCGGCCGCTCGCGTCCGCCGGCGCGCCGGCGATCTTCACCACGCCGCCCTCGGCGTAGAAGCCGGCGAGCTTCTTCGCGTCGTGCGCGTTGATCGCCGCGATCATCCCCTTGATCGTCTTCTGCTGGAGCTCGGCGAGAGACTCTTTCGGGGCTTCCTCCTTCGGAGCCTCGGCGGTCGGCGCCGTCGGCGGCGTCGCGGTCACGGCAGGCGCCTCGGGGGTCTTCGGCGCCGGGGTCTCCTCCCCTCCGCACGCTGCAAGAACGAACCCGACGGCAACAGCAAACGAGACCTTTCGCATGTGACTCCTCCTGAGAGAGAGCCCCCGCCTGGTACCGGCAGTTCTGCCTTCGAGGACGTAGGGCCTGCTAGCTCGACCTCATGCCGAGGGGGCCTTCCGTACGCCCCTTTCCGGCCCCACGTCAAGCCAGGGGACCGTGCTAGAAGCAGTCGTGCCATGCGAAAGCGCCCCCTCGGAAAGACCGGGCTCGTCGTCTCGGAGCTCGCCATCGGCACGTGGGGCCTCTCGGGTGACGCCTACGGCAAGGTAGAGGAAGCCGACGCGGAGGCCGTGCTGCGGCGCGCGATCGACATCGGCTTCTCGCTCGTCGAGACGGCGGACGCGTACGGCGTAGGTCGCATGGAGCGGCTCTGCGGGAGGCTCGCCAAGGACCATCCCGAGCTCGTCCTCGTGACGAAGGGCGGGATCGATCGCACGACCGACCCGCCGCGAAAGTGTTTCGCGCTCGACTACCTGCGCGGCGCCGTCGAGCGCTCGCTCAAGCGCATCGGCCGAGACGCCCTCCAGGTCTACCTCCTTCACAGCCCCACGCCGGAGACGCTCCACAGCGGCGAGGCGGTCGACGCGATGCAGACGCTCGTCAAGGAGGGCAAGATCGAGCACTGGGGCGTCGCAGCCGGCGACGAGGACGTCGCGCGCGCCGCGATCGACAAGGGCGCCGAGGTCGTCTCGCTCGCGTACAACCTGACGCACCCGATCGACCTCCACCGCATCTCGGGCGACGCGATGGTCGGGGGCTGCGGCATCCTCGCGCGGAGCGTCCTCGGCCACGGCCTGCTCGCCGGCATGTGGGCGAAGGACCGGAGCTTCGACGAAGGCGATCACCGGAGTGAGCGCTGGACCAAGATGGAGCTCGAGCTCCGCATCGATCAGCTCGACGCCGTCCGCTTCCTCGTCAAGGGCGACGTCCACACGCTGCGCGGCGCGGCGGTGCGCTTCGCGCTCGCGAACCACCTCGTGTCGGCCGCGGTCCTCGGCCCGCGCACGAAGGAGCAGCTCGAGCAGCTCGTCCGCGAGACCGGCGGCGGGCCGCGCTACCTCCCCGACGACGATCTCCGCCAGCTCCCGCGCGCCCTCGACAAGGTCGGCATCCAGAGCTGAGGAAGGGCCCCGCGATGATCGACCGCCAAGACGTCCTCGCCAAGCTCCTCGCCGCCGCCGCCGCCGCCGCGGAGGTCGTGATGCGCGTCTACGCCGAGTCCGACTTCGGCGTCGAGCAGAAGGGCCCGAACGATCCGGTCACCCGCGCCGACAAGCAGGCCAACGCGCTGCTCCTCGAGCTCCTCGGAAAGGACTTCCCCGGCGTGCCGATCGTCGCCGAGGAGAGCGATCCGTCGACGTTCGCGGGCTTCGGCGCCGCGCCCGCGGCGCTCTTCGTCGACCCGGTCGACGGGACGCGCGACTTCATCGCGAAGAACGGCGAGTTCGCGGTGATGCTCGGCTTCGCCGAGGCGGGCGTCGCGACGGTGGGCGTCGTCGACTGCCCGGCGCTCGGCGAGGTGTACGGCGCCGCGGTCGGCAGCGGCGCGTTCCGGATCACGAAGGACGGACGCGCCCCGATCCGCGTCGCGGACGCGACCGACCTCGCCTCGTGCCGGTGCGCCGTCTCGCGCTTCCATCGCAGCGCGTCGGTCAACGCGAAGCTCGCCGCGCTCGGCGTGAAGGAGCTCGTGCCGACGGGCAGCGCCGGGATCAAGGGCGTCCGCGTCGCCTCGGGCGCGCTCGAGGTCTACGCCCACCCGTCGAAGGGCCTCGTGAAGCTCTGGGACACGTGCGCGCCGGAGGCGATCGTCCGCGCGGCCGGCGGCGTCTACACCGACGCGAGCGGACGCGCGTTCGACTACCGCGGCCCGGTCGCGCAGAACGAGGGCACGCTCGCCGCGAACCCGACCCTCCACGCCGAAGCGCTGCGCCGCTTCGCGACGGCCCCGGCGGCGTCATGAAGAACCGCGCCGAAGTCGTCGTGATCGGCGCAGGCATCATGGGCCTGTCGATCGCGTATCACCTCGCACGCCTCGGCGTCCGCGACGTCGTCGTCGTCGACAAGAGCTACCTGTGCGGCGGCGCGAGCGGCCGCAACGGCGGCGGGATCCGAGCGCAGTGGTCGAGCGAAGCGAACGTCCGCTTGATGCAAGAGAGCATCAGGATGTGCCAGCACTTCGCGAGCGAGTTCAAGATCAACGTGTGGCTCCGTCAGGGCGGCTACCTGTTTCTCGCGCGCACCGAGGCACGCAAGAAGGCGCTCGAAGACAGCTGCAAGCTGCAGCGCGAGTGTGGTCTGTCGACGCGAATGCTCTCGCCGCGCGAGGCGCAGAAGATCGTGCCGGAGCTCTCGACCGACGGCGTCGTCGCGGCGAGCTACAACCCCGACGACGGCGTCGTGTTCCCCTGGCCCTTCGTCTGGGGCTTCGCGCAGGCCGCGACCAAGCTCGGCGTCGAGATCGCGACGTTCACCGAGGTCGTCGGCTTCGACACGCGCGGCGCTCGGATCGAAGGCGTGCGCGTGCGAAAGGCCGGCTCGCCCGACGCGCCCGTCCACCGCATCGAGACCCACAAGGTCGTGAACGCGTGCGGGGCCTGGTCTCCGGAGATCGCGCGCCTGCTCGGCGTGGAGCTCCCGAACAAGCCGCACCGCCACGAGATCTGCTCGACCGAGCCGCTGAAGCCCTGGCTGAAGCCGCTCGTCGCCGATCTGACGAACGGCCTCTACTTCAGCCAGTCGACGCGCGGCGAGATCGTCGGCGGCATCGGCCAGGAGCACGTGCCGCCGGGCGTGAACCACGACAGCTCGTTCGCCTTCCTCGGCCTCTACGCCCGCGCCCTCGTCGCGACCTGCCCCGTGCTCGGCGAGGTGAAGGTCCTTCGCCAGTGGTCGGGCTGCTACGACCTCACCCCCGACGCGAACCCGATCGTCGGCGGGGTCGACGAGATCGGCCACTTCTACCAAGCCTCCGGCTTCATGGGCCACGGCTTCATGATGGCCCCCGTCGTCGGCAAGCTCATCGCCGAGCACATCGCCAAGGGCGACGAGGCCCCCGAGCTGCCGATGTTCGAGCGCTGGAACCTCCGCCGCTTCAAAGAAGGCAAGCTCCTCAGCGAGTCGATGATCATCGGCTGAGCGAGGGCTGCAGCGGCGACTCGACGAGCCGCCCGCTCCCCGAGTGCGGCACGTGGCTGCGGGGCGCGTGCGCGCGGGACGCACCGGCGGCCCGGACGCGCTCGAGGGCACCGAGCGCTACAGCGCTATATCCATACGACATTATGCACTTTTACATCTAGTGAGCGCCCACCGGCCAGGGTGAGAACAATCGTTGACACCCCGCGAGCCCGAGGACTACCGTGGCCCTCGGAAAAAACGGGCTTTTCCGTTCTTTTCTCGGTCCCCGCATATCTGCTGGCCGCTCGTGCGCCGAGCGGCACCTTCGACGGAGAGCTCGTCATGAAGATGCCTCGCACCACGTTCGCCCGGTCGCTGTCCTCTGGCCTGCTCGGGGTCCTGTCGCGCACGTGCCTCGTCGCGGCGCCGATCGTCCTCGCGTCGACGGCCATGGTCGCTTGCGCCGACGAGAACGACCCGAAGACGTGGGTGAAGCGCCTCGACGATCCGGCGCAGCGCGCGCCGGCGATCAAGCGTCTCGACGAGATGTTCAACGCGGCGATGGGCAGCGAGAGCAACAACCGCGAAGCCCCGAAGGTCAAGGCGGTCGTCGACGACTCGATCGAGGCGCTCGCGAAGACGTACACGGCCGGCGGCCTCGACGAGAAGACGCGCAAGGACCTCATCAAGCTGATCGCCGACATGGGCGATCCGCGCGCGGCGCCGGCCTTCGCGAAGGCGTTCAAGGACTACGAGCCCGGCAAGAACGACGACGACGTGAAGTTCGCCGCGCAAGGCTCGTCGCGCCTCTCCAACAGCGGCAAGCTCACCGATCAGCCGCTCATCGACGCGCTCTGGGACTGCTTCGCCAAGTTCCAGCCGTCGAAGGCGAAGTCGATCAACCTCGTCAAGGACCTCCAGAGCGCCGTCAAGACGGTCAAGCACCCGTCGTGGGGACCGAAGGCGGTCGCGCTGCTGAACGCGCCGGTCACGGACCCGAAGAACCCCGACCAGGGCATGGACCAGCTCCAGTTCTGGCAGCTCACCGCGGTCCAGCTCATCGGCGACACGAAGTTCACCGCCGGCGTCGGTCCGCTGGTGAAGGTCCTCATGACGCCCACGAAGCGTGACCTCACCTTCCCGGTCCGCCTCGCGCTCCACAAGATGCCCAAGGAGGCCGAGCCCGAGCTCATCAAGGCGCTCAAGGGCGAGGGCGACTACCAGAAGCTCGCCGAGGCGTACCCGGAGAAGGCCTACCTTCCGCTCATCGCCGAGCCGCTCGCGTACATCTCGCGCCCCTCCGGCCTGACCGCGATCCAGGAAGCGCTCACGACCGCCGACACCGATCAGAACCGCACGATCCTCGCGACGTACCTCACGTACTTCCCGACCGATCCGAAGAACGTCAAGGCGTACACCGACGCGTACGCGAAGATCGCTCCGAACGCGGCGATCCCGCTCATGGGCGGCGCGAACGGCCACGCCATCCTCGCGGGCACCGCGGCGAACTTCTTCGATCCGAGCCTCACCGAGTGGATCCTCAAGGAGGTCGCCAGCGCGAAGGGCGAGGCGGCCGACGCGATGCCGGCCTCGGGCCTCCCCGCGGCGATCAAGCTCATGACCGTCGAGCAGGCGAAGGCCGTCGGCGACGCCGTCAACAAGATCCCCGGCCAGGCGATCGAGAAGGACATGTTCAAGAGCGCCAGCGCGGTGCTCGACAAGTGCAAGAAGGACGCGGCCTGCTACCTCGGCGTCCTCGACACCCCGGTCCCGTCGGCGCCGCCGGCGGCGAAGATGGGCCACGTCAAGGCCGTCTGGATGGCCGTCGAGCTCCACCCCGACGACACGCGCACGAAGCTCCTCGAGCGCGTGGAGAAGGTGAAGGACGGCTCCGTCCGCCTCGCGATCCTCGAAGGCATCGACACGCTCTCGCCCAAGGGCGACGCGGCGATCGCCGACAAGCTCGAGAAGCTCGTCGAGACCGAGCGCGCCGCCGGCAACGCCGCGGGCACCGACGAGATGTACCGCATCGCCTTGAAGCTCCGGTCGCGCGTGCCGTGATCAGGCTCGAGGTCACGCGCGGCCAGCTCGCCGGAACGGCGATCGAACCCACGTCGGATGTCGTCCGCATCGGACGCGCCGAGGGCAACGATCTCGTCGTGCCCGACACGCACGTCTCGAGCGAGCACGCCAAGATTGTCTTCTCCGCGGACCGCTACGTCCTCGTCGATCAGCGATCGACGAACGGCACGGCGATCCTCCGCGGAGGAGGCGGCGGCGACGGCAACCACGCCGCGCGGATCGCGCTCGACGACGCCAACAGCCGCGAGGCGCCCCTCGAGGACGGCGACGTCATCGAGCTCGGCTCCCAGGACCGCATCGTCCACGTGGCCGTGAGCATGCGCGAAGACGCGGACGACGCGCGCGTCTTCGCGATGAAGAAGATCGAGGAGCTCGTCCCGCGCGCGACGATCCTCGAGAAGGACGAGGGCCGGCTCCGCGTCCTGTACGACGCGCTCAAGCGCATCGGCGGCGCGCAGGACCTCTCGGAGGTGCTCGTCGCGATCTGCGAGTCGAGCTTCACGCTCGTCCCGCTCGCGACGCACGTGACCATCATCCTCCGCGACGACGATGACGAGTCCGCAGCGGCGAAGGGCGCCTCCGGGTACGTGCCCGTGATGACGCGCGTGCGCGGACAGGACGCGCCGCCTTCTCAGGCGATCCCGATCACGCGCTCGGTCTTCCGCAAGGTCGTGAGCGAGCGCGCGGCGGTGGTCGCCGCCGACGCCCCGCGCGACGTCGGGCAGAGCGAGTCGCTGATGGGCGCGCAGATCCGCTCGACCCTCGGCATCCCGCTCTGGAAGGGCGACGAGATCCTCGGCGTCATCCAGGTCGACAACCGCGAGGCGACGGGCGTGCTCACCGCGAGCGACCTCGACATCATGGCGGTTCTCTCCCAGAACGCGTCGCTCGCGGTCGCGAACGCGCGCGTCGCCAAGCGCCTCCGCGCCGCCGAGGAGCGCCTCAAGAAGGAGAACGCCTTCCTCAAGGGCAAGGAGCAGGAGCGGCGCAGCGGCGGCAAGAAGGACGGCGCGCCCGAGATCATCGGCAACAGCACGCCGATGAAGCAGCTTCTCCAGCAGCTCGAGAAGGTCGTCAACACGCGCGTCACCGTCCTCATCGAGGGCGAGACCGGCGTAGGCAAGGAGCTCGTCGCCGCGAGCGTGCACTACCGCTCGAACCGGCGCGATCGGCTCTTCGTCGGCCAGAACTGCGCGGCGATGCCCGAGACGCTGCTCGAGAGCGAGCTCTTCGGCCACAAGAAGGGCGCCTTCACCGGCGCGCACGAGGACAAGCGCGGCCTCTTCGAGGTCGCCGACGGCGGCACGCTCTTCCTCGACGAAGTGACGGAGATGCCGCTGTCGCTCCAGTCGAAGCTCCTGCGCGTCCTGCAGGAGGGCGAGATCAGGCCGATCGGCGCGACGCAGGAGAAGAAGGTCAACGTCCGCATCGTCGCCGCGACGAACCGGAACCTCGAGAAAGAGGTCGCCGAGGGTCGCTTCCGCGAGGACCTCTACTACCGTCTCAAGGTCTTCCCGCTCCGCGTCCCGCCGCTCCGCGAACGCCGCGAGGACATCCCGCTCATCGGCGCGCACTTCCTCCAGCGCTTCTCCATCGAGTTCGGCAAGCCCGCGGGCGGCTTCTCGCAGCAGGCGATGGAGCTCCTCCAGAGCTACGACTGGCCGGGCAACGTCCGCGAGCTCCAGAACGAGATCCAGCGCCTCGTCATCCAGATCGACACCGGCGGCTTCGTCACTCCCGACATGCTCTCGCCCCGCGTCCGCCAGGTCGAAGGGATGATCGAGCGCGTGCGCCCGACGAAGGGCACGTTGAAAGAGATGATGGACCAGGTCGAACGCTGGCTCCTCATCGAGGCCCTCCGCGAGCACGGCAACAACAAGACGGCCGCCGCCAAGTCCCTCGGCATCACGCGCGAAGGTCTCCACAAGAAGCTTCGCTCGTTCGGGCTCTGATCGCGATCGCGCGCTCGGTACCAAACGGCGCCCTCGCTCAGTACCAGACGGCGCCCACGCTCAGGGTCCCGATCGCGGGCTTTTGCGCGTCGGTCGGCGGCGCGAAGAAGAACGCCACGCGGAGGTGAGGCTCCGGACGCACGGGGACGGCGTGGATCACGGTCACGTCGAACGTCAGCTCGAGGCCGAGCGGGTTCAGGTACGAGGTCGCCGCGCTGCTCGCGAGGCCGAAGTGCGTGAAGGAGGGGCTCCAACCGGCACCGAGCACGACCCCCTTCCAACGCGCAGCGTCGAGCTTGCCGAGCGCGACGAGCCCGCCGACGACGAGCGGCACGCTCGCGACGAGCTGAGTGGAGCTCTCGTAGGCGACCTGGTGGCTGTCCTTCGCGACCTTCGAGCAGATCGCGCCGTCGAGCGGCGGGATCCCGACCGGACCGCGCACGTGGTGGGCGTGGAGATCGAGGCCCGCCACGGCGCGGAATCCCCACCACGACGACGCGCCGTCGGGGTCGAGCCGCGAGCGGTGCATGAACCCGAGCCGCCCTCCGAGGCCCCCGCCAAAGCCGACCGCGCCGTCACTCGCGGTCTGACCGTACATCGACGCCGGCGCGGTTCCGGTGCCCGTCGAGCACGTGCCGCTCACGCCGAACGTCTGGTCCGGCAGCGCGATCGCCGACAGGCTCAGGCGAAGCTCGTACGTGACGCCCACGCCGCTGCGCCGGCGCCACGCATCCTCCGTCGCCGCGTGCATCGCCGCGGGGCGCGGAGCAGCGCCGACGTCGACTTCGTCCACGGTGTCCCACGCGAACGTGCGACGCCGCCCGTCCTCGGTCTCGACGACGAGCCAGCGGCCCGGCGCCTGCTCCACGACGCGCCCCTCCACGACGCGCCCGTCGCGCAGGCGGACCGCGTCGCCCGCCTCTCGCTCGGCGGCGACCGCCCGTGGCGAGAGCGCGAGGTCGCCGGCGAGGATGAGGCCGAAGGCCACGGCCGGCCCGCGCACGAACGACGATCCCGCAGACATCCGCCTCCGTGGGCACCTCGACAAGCAATCGATGCACCTCGACCGTGCGACACCTAACGCGCCTTGGAGGTCACGGGATCGGCCAGCGTGAGGACGATGACGTCACCCGCCCGCAGCAGGATGTCGGTGAGCTCGTACGGCGGCTCGAATGCCGTCGTCACTGGCTCGCCGTCCACGTTGTGGCGCTGCTCGACGGTCCAGCGGCCCTCGCCGTCCTCCGGCGCGGAGACGGCGCGCACCGAGATGAGGCCGCGCTCCGCGTCGGCCTCGTACGGGATGCGAAGGATCTCCGAGAGGGCCCCATCGACGGTGACGCCGGGACGAGCCGGATCGGAGTTCGTCGCCACGAGGAAGCGCTCGGGTGGACGCCTCTCGCCGTAGTCGATGACGACCGTCGCCGTGCGCGACATGATCGTGGACGTGTCGAAGACGAAGGGCCTCCCCGCGCTGTCGACGATCTCGTAGACGCCCACGCGCACGTTCAGCGCGTCCATGGCGGCGGTGAGCTCGCTGACCTGATCGAGGGTCAAGAAGTCACGGGAGAAGTTGACCGGCCCCTGCGCGGCCCCCGGCGCGATCGAGTACGGGATGAAGTGATTGAACAGAGTGTTGAGGTCGAGGTTTCCGACCGGCATCTCCACGCCGTCGGGCCCGACGAGCGTCGCGGCGAGGACCATGTTCGTGACCTGAAACGGAATGATGCCCCGGTTCTCGAACTCGACGAGCACCTCCATGATCGCGCCGCTCGCCGACAGCTCGTGGCTCTGGGCGTAGCTCTGCGCGAACGTCAGCGCCTGACGAAGCTCGCGCGCCTGCTCGGCGGTGAAGGAGAGCGTCACGCCCGCCGTGTTCGACCAGTCGATCGTCGAGGAGATGCCGCTCGTGAGGATCACGGTGGTCGGTCCCCCCACGCCGATCGGCGGCGGCACGACCGCCCCCGGATCGTCGACCACCTCCTCCTCGGTGACGTCCTCCTGGAGCACGAGCGAGCTCGGCCCGAACTCCAGCGTGACCTCCTTGCTCAGGGTGTCGGAGGCGCCGAAGGTCGACGAGAACGAGTCCTGCTCGGTGACGCTCGTGCGCAGGATGACCCCCTCCTCGAGCGTCTGCGAGGTCTCGTAGGTCCAGGTCTCGCCGCTCGTCGCCGTCAAGCGGAGCGAGATGAGCGGCGGACCGGTGATCCGGACGTTCATCAGCGGCACGTCGGCCACGCGCGGGTTGAAGCGCAGCGGCGCGTTCGTCGGATCGTAGGCGTGGAGGACGATCTCGTCGTAGTCCGACATGCCGTCGCCGTCGGTGTCGGCGAGGAGCGGCGACGTTCCGTGGATCTTGATCTCGTCGACGTCGCTGAGCCCGTCACCGTCCGTGTCGACGAACGCGCCGTTCGTCGCGGAGGTGTCGCAGCCGAGCGCCCGCACCGACCACGCGACAGAGCCGAGGATCGCAGCGGAACGCACGACTCCGCGACGCATGCCCGGGAGGGAGCAACGCGCGTACCTCGGCGGCGGTGCGGCCTCCGCGCGCGACGGTCAGCTCTCGAGCTCGCGCTCGGTCAGGTCTCGAGCTCACGCTCGAGCGCCGCGACGAGGAGCTCGGCGTCGGGCGCGACATCGGGCGCGAACCGATCGACGACCTCACCCCGGCGGTTGACGAGGAACTTCTCGAAGTTCCAGAGCACCTCGTGCGGCGCGCCGGTCTGGATGCCGTAGCCGGCGAGCTTCGCGCGGAAGTCGGTGCCCGGCACCGCGCGCGCCTCGGGCTTCGCCGACGTGAGCGCCGCGTAGAGCGGGTGCTGCCCTTCGCCCTTCACGACGATCTTCGAGAAGAGCGGGAACGTCACGTCGTACTTGCTCGAGCAGAACGACGCGATCTCGGAGTCGGTGCCCGGCTCCTGCCCCTCGAACTCGTTCGC
>JAHBWC010000169.1 GCA_019637225.1 Labilithrix sp. | reverse complement strand
CCCGCCGCCGCGCACCCACGCGGCCGCCGCCACGCGGCGCGTCGACGTCGAGACCGGACATGGCCGCGCGAACGTCGCCGTACAGGAGGTCGACGGACGCCTCCTCTTCGAGGGCGACATCGAGGTGCCGCAGAAGCCGAGCGGCGCGGCCCTCATCGGCGGCCGGTGGATCGGCAAGACGGTCCCGTTCACGATCGCGGCGAGCCTCCCGCACGGCGCGCGCGTCGCCGACGCCATCGCCCACTGGGAGGCGTACACGGCGCTCCGGTTCGTTCCGCGCACCCACCAGGCCGACTACCTGGTCTTCACCCCCGGCCGCACGTGCTCGGCGCACGTCGGCCGCATGGGCGGCCCGCAGGACGTCACGCTGCAGGCGGGCGAGCACATCCAGAACATCGCCGGCGCCGACTTCTCGCCGACGACGCAGCTCGCGCACTACTGGTTCAAGGACGGGCTCTACACCGTCGGCCGCTCGTGGAACGTCGACGAGAGCGCGCTGCCGGCGCCTTACGCGCTCCCCAGCGGCAAGACGACGGCGCAGATCCGCGACACCGCGTTCGCTCCGAACGGCGATGTCTACACCTGGTACCGCGACGGCACGGTCAGCGTCGGTACGCCGTCGAACCTCGGCGCGAAGGCCGCGCCGGCGGCGTTCGTCGTGCCGGCCGGGCTGAGCGCGTCGGCGATCCTCGGCGTCGCGTTCGTTGCGAGCGGTCGCGTCCGCGCCTGGTACTCGAACGGCACGACGAGCGAGGGCACGGCCTACGACCTCGGGGCCCACGCGGCGCCGGCCGCCTTCACGCTCGCCGCCGGGCAGTCGGCGTCCACGCTCCTCGCCGTCGGCGTCGCCGGGGCGAACGTCTACGCGTGGTACGCGGATTCGCAGGCGAGCGGCGGCACCGCGCTCGATCTCGCGGCCACCTACGCGCCCTACGCGGTGACGACGCCGGGCCACTGCGGCGTGACCGAGACGATCCACGAGATCGGCCACGCCGTCGGCCTCCAGCACGAGCAGACGCGCTGGGACCGCGATCAGTACGTCACGATCCACTGGGCGAACATCGCCGACGGCAGCGCCTACAACTTCGAGAAACACTCGGCGTCGAGCCAGGACCTCGGGGGCTACGACTACTTCTCGATCATGCACTACGGCTCGTACGCGTTCTCGAAGAACGGCTACGCGACCCTTGTCCGCCGGAGCGGCGGCGCCCTCGTTGGCGGCGCCACGGTGCTCTCGTCGGGAGACGTCGCGACGATCGCCGCGATGTATCCGTGACGCGGAACGACGAGCGGAGGCCGCGTGGCCGGCTCGGGAGGCTCGCCGCGAGCCTCCCCGCGAGCCTCGGCCACGAGCTCGACGAGAGCCGGACCGCTCGGGAACGCGAGGACCGATCGCCTCGGCGGCTCCCGGACAGCTTGTGGCGGGCCCGAACCTCTATTAAGCCATGGCCCGAGCGCGCAATGCGTTGGGCAGGAGGGTAGCACCGTGTCGATCGTTCAAGACCTTCGGTCTTTGCCGTTGTTTCAGGGGATCTCCGAGGCGCGCCTCGAGCAGCTCGTCGCGACGTTCCAGACCGTGACGCACAAGGCGGGCACGGTGCTGTTTCGCCCCGGCGAAACCGCCACGCACTTCGAGCTCCTCGCCAAGGGAGAGGTCTCGATCGAAGAGCCGCGAGCCGAGCAGCCGCAGGCGCCGGCGAGCGTCGACGTGCCCCCGGTCCGCTTCGCGCTCCGCCCCCTCGCGCCCCTCGGCGAGCTCGGCGCGCTCACGGGCCTGCCGCGCAGCACGACGGCGACCGCGACGACCGACGTGGAGCTCCTCTCCGTGAAGGTCGGCGACCTCATCGGCTTCTTCGAGGCGAACGGCGACATCGGCTTCGCGTTCTACAAGAACCTGCTCGGCCTCGTGAGCGACAAGGTCCGCCGCGATCGCAGCCGCATCGAGGACATGCGCACCAACATCGTGCGCACCCAGAAGGCGATGAAGCAGCTCCGCGAGGTCGTCCTCGCCGCGGCCGAGACGGAGATCTCGAAGCCCGTGTTCGACACGCTCGACACGCTCATCGACAACAACCGCCGCGCGAACTACCGCGTCAGCCCGACGGCCTCGTACCCGGCGCACGTCCGCCTCGACGACGGCCGCGTCATCCCCGTCCTCGAGGTCTCCGAGGGCCACGTGAAGGTCGCGGGCCGCACGCAGGACCTCACCGCGGACCCGACGTTCTGGGCCGGCGTCCTCGTCGTCCCGGCGAGCGAGATCCTCCTCAGCGGCAGCGTGCTCCGCGAGGGCGAAGGCGGCGTCGTCGTGAAGCTCGACAAGCCGATCGAGGAGTACAAGGTCAAGCTGGACGACTACACGACCCGCGTTCAGCTCCTCGACTTCGTCGTCTGACGCGCGGGCGCGGCTTCGCGCGGCCAAAGCGGCCGTGGCTCACGCCGAGGCGTGCTAAGCGTGCCGCGTGCCCACGCTCCGCTTCGAAGCCGGCACCGTTCTGCTCGAGGGCGTCGAGAAGGACGATCCGCGCGTCCCCGAGTCTTTGACCTGGGACGCGCGGTCCGCGTGCCTTCGCGCCCCCGCCGTCGCGTACGCGGAGATCGTCCTCGCCCTCCGGCGCGCGGGCGTCGCCTACGAGGACGAGGCGCGCCGCTACGAGGAGCTCGCCCACGGCGCGCGCGTGCACCGCGAGCCGCGCTTCTTCCAGACCGAGGCGCTCGAGGCGTGGAGACGCCATCGCGGCCGCGGAGTCGTCGTCCTCCCGACGGGCGCGGGCAAGACGCAGCTCGCGATGATGGCGATCGACGACCGGCGGCGAAGCACGCTCGTCGTCGCGCCGACGCTCGACCTGGTGCGCCAGTGGTACGACGTGCTCGGCGCGACCTTCGGCGTGCCGATCGGCGTCGTCGGCGGCGGCGAGCACGACGTCCGGCCGCTCACGGTCACGACGTACGACTCCGCGTACCTCCACATGGAGCACCTCGGCTCGCGGTTCGGGCTCGTCGTGTTCGACGAGTGTCACCACCTGCCGAGCCCGACCTACGCGCTCTCGGCGCGCCTCGCGATCGCGCCGTTCCGCCTCGGCCTCACGGCCACGCCCGAGCGCACCGACGGCCTCGACGCGACGCTCGCCGCGCTCGTCGGCCCCACCGTGTACCGGCGCGACATCGGCGAGCTCGCCGGCGAGTACCTCGCCGAGTACGACACCGAGCGCGTCGAGGTCGAGCTATCGCCGGAAGAGCGCGAGGAGCACGACGCCGAGCGCCAGATCTACCGCGACTTCGTCGGGATGAACGGCATCGTCATGTCGAGCCCGCGCGGCTTCGGCGAGTTCATCATGCGCGCGTCGAGGAGCGCCGACGGGCGCCGCGCCATGA
>JAHBWC010000168.1 GCA_019637225.1 Labilithrix sp. | reverse complement strand
TCCAGGTGCCGTTCGGCGGCACGCTCCCCCAGAACGAGAAGGGCGACAACGGCGCGTTCCGCATGACCTCGAAGTGCGGGACCACGAAGCGCTGGGTCGAGAAGGCCGACGCGACGGCGGCGAAGGACTTCCAGTGCCTCGCGCAGGTGGGCACCGGCGGGCCGAGCATCGAGATGCCGCTCGAGGCGACGAAGCTCGCGCTCAACGACCGCATGTCCGACGGCACCAACGCGGGCTTTCTCCGCGACGACGCGCTGCTCGCGATCGTCGTCCTCACGGACGAAGACGACTGCTCGCGCCAGGACAACGACTTCACGATCCAGAACGACGTCTGCAAGACGATGCCGGGCGTGAAGCCGATCGCCGACTACAAGCAGATGCTCGACAACGTCGCGAAGGGCGCGGGGCGCTGGGCGACCGCGGTCATCGCCGGCCCCACGGCGTGCGAGTCGTCCTTCGGCAAGGCGAGCGAGGCGGCGCGCCTCCAGGAGTTCGTCTCGATGGCGGGCAAGAACGGCACGTTCAGCTCGATCTGTGACGGCGACCTCAGCGACGCGCTCGAGAAGGCGCTCGATACGTTCGACGCGGCGTGCAAGACGCTGCCCCCCTCGAGCGTGAAGTAGCCCGACGAACGCGGCCTCGGCCGGCCTGGCCGGCCTGTGGACAACCTGAGGACGACGGCGCTGCGATCCATGGTCGCTTGGTGCGGCCTCGTCGGTCCCGATTCGGGACGAGCGCGCAGCTCTGCGCGATCCATCGCGAAAGAGGGGCCCGGCGTCGGCCTGACGGACCCACGAATCGACAAATTCGTGGGTCGGGCGCCCGCGGCCGCGGCGTGTTCGGGTGTGGATAGACTCCGCCGGGGCCGCCTCAATCGGCCGTCGCCGCGCGCTTCGTGCGCGAGCGAGACCCGGACGCGCGCTTGCGCCGTCGCGGCGCCTGGCGCGCCTGGCGGGAGAGGGCGCGGTGCGAAGCGGAAGCGCGCGGCGCGCGCCTGAGCGCCTTCGTCGCGGCGCGCGAGCGCTTCGCCGCCGGGCTCTTCAACGACTGAGTGCGCTTCGGTGACTTCCGACGGGCGGCCTTCGGCTTGGCCTTCGTCCCGCGCTTGGCCTCCTTGCGTGTCCGCTCCGACGTCGACGCACCCTTCGCCGCCGGGAGCTTCACGCCGGCGCGGCGCGCCTTCGACAGGCCGATCGCGATCGCCTGCTTGGCGTTCTTCGCCCCGTGCTTGCCTTCACGGATGTGCTCGATTTCCTCGCGCACGAACTCGCCGGCCTGCGTCGTCAATGCTTTGCCCTCGCGCTTGGCCTTCCGCGCCCGCGCGATCGTTTTCTTCTCAGGCATTGTCGCTCTCCTTCGTCGCGCGACCGAAGCAAGGAGGTGGCCACGCGCGCCGACGCCGTTCGTGCCGCGCGACCGGCTCCGAACGCGCCGGCGTTTTCCGCCGATCCGTGCGTCGCGAGGCGCGCGGCCGTCCGCGCGCGCGTCCCGCGGCGTAGGCGCGGCCTTTCGACACGTCCCGTCGCGAGATGCCTCGCTCCGACGTGGACGGTCGCGCGAACGGCTGCGACGACGAGACGAGCGCCGAGGACGGGGCCGCTTCGCTCGGCCCTCGTGCCCCGTCGGCTCGCGCTCGCCGCGCGCGCCGTCCGTCAGAACGTGACGACGCCGCGGATGGATTCGCCCTTGCGCATCAACTCGAAGCCCTCGTTGATGCGATCGATCGGCATGACGTGCGTGACGAGCGAGTCGATGTCGATCTTCTTGTCCATGTACCAGTCGACGATCTTCGGGACGTCCGTGCGCCCCCGCGCGCCGCCGAACGCGCTGCCTTTCCACTCGCGGCCCGTGACGAGCTGGAACGGTCGCGTCGAGATCTCCTGGCCCGCGCCCGCCACGCCGATGACCACGCTGACACCCCAGCCGCGGTGACAGCACTCGAGGGCCTGCCGCATGAGCTGCGTGTTGCCGACGCACTCGAAGCTGTAGTCGGCGCCGCCCTTGGTGAGCTCGACGAGGTGCGCGACGAGATCGCCGGAGACCTCCTTCGGGTTCACGAAGTGGGTCATCCCGAACTTCCGACCGAGCGCCTCGCGCGCGGGGTTGATGTCGACGCCGACGATCATGTCGGCCCCCACCATGCGCGCGCCCTGGATGACGTTGAGGCCGATGCCGCCGAGGCCGAAGACGACGACGTTCGCGCCGGCCTCGACCTTCGCGGTGTTGATCACGGCGCCGATGCCCGTCGTGACGCCGCAGCCGATGTAACAGACTTTGTCGAACGGGGCGTCCTCGCGGATCTTCGCGAGCGCGATCTCCGGGAGCACGGTGTGGTTCGCGAACGTCGAGCAGCCCATGTAGTGGTGGAGCTTCTTGCCTCCGAGCGAGAAGCGGCTCGTTCCGTCCGGCATCACGCCCTTGCCCTGCGTGGCGCGGATGGCCGTGCAGAGGTTCGTCTTCCGGCTGAGGCACGACTTGCAGCCGCGGCACTCCGGCGTGTAGAGCGGGATGACGTGATCGCCCTTTCGGAGGGAGGTGACGCCGGGGCCGACGTCGACGACGATCCCCGCGCCCTCGTGCCCGAAGATGACGGGGAAGAGGCCCTCCGGGTCGGCGCCCGAGAGCGTGAACTCGTCGGTGTGGCAGATCCCCGACGCCTTGATCTCGACGAGCACCTCGCCCGCCTTCGGGCCCTCGAGATCGACCTCCTCGATGGTCAGCGGGGATCGTGCTTCGTGGGCTACGGCTGCGCGTGTCTTCATGGCGGCGGCCAGCATCGCAAGCGGAGAGCGCCGCGACAAGGGCCTCGCTGCGACCCCGATCTCACAGCCGAGCTTTGCCTGTCGGATGCCCCCGCGCGACTCATCCTGTCGGGGCGGCGCCGGGGTCGGAGAGCCCTCGCGCCCGCGTCGCCCCTGCCGGTCGCGAGGCCACTTCCGCGCGAGTCACGCGCCACTGGGGCTCTTTCGGTTTGCGGAGGTCGTTTCGGGCGCGTGCCCGCGCGCAGGTAGGTGATTCCCACCGGCGAGGGAGATCCTGGGCTCCTTGTGCGGGCGCGAGGTCTCCCCAACCCCGACACCGCCTTGCGAACTGCCGAGCGCGGTCGAT
Organism: Labilithrix sp.; assembly: GCA_019637225.1. GTDB lineage: Bacteria > Myxococcota_A > Polyangia > Polyangiales > Polyangiaceae > Labilithrix. The sequence continues at coordinate 532 of JAHBWC010000168.1, read as the reverse complement.
GAGCCGGTCGTCGTGGAAGGCATTCAGGTACGTCCATAGAATTTGCTCGCTCGGAAGCTCTCGCCCCAAGAGGCGCTCGGGTCCCCTGTCCGCGTGAAGCTTGTTGATGTCGCTCAAGCAGCTCCCGCCGCACTCATCAGCAGCACGAGCGCCTCCGCCTTCTCGGCGTCGCTCGTTCCGCTGTTCCGCCGCCGACCTCCGAGCTCCTCGTCGAGCTGTTGGCTGACGCCCAGCGTCCGCATTGTCTCCAGCACAGGAGGCAGTCCGGCGTACGGCGTCACCGCATCGTCCGTCGTCCGTGACTTCGATCCTGTACGGCAGCATGCCGGTCGTGCGTCGCATGAGCTTGGTCAAGACATGCATCATGCACAAACAAGGGCTTTCGGAGCCCCACCGAACCGGAAACTCGAGCCGACTCGAACGCCGGAGCCGGTGACGACGGGTCCGAAAGAAGAACGACGAGGTCCGATCCGCGGAGCTCTGCTCACTCGAAACCCACGCGACCGGCAGTCCGCAAAGCGGTGTCGGGGTT
>JAHBWC010000167.1 GCA_019637225.1 Labilithrix sp. | reverse complement strand
TCTTGCCGTGACTCTGCTCGCCGGCGCGGCCACCGCCGCCTGCTCGAGCTCGGACGACGTCGGCCCCGCCGGTGGGCCCACCTCGCGCGAGACGCCCGAGCCCCCGGACGACGCCGCGGACGGAGCTGCCGCGCCGGCCGATCCGCCCGATGCCGCGACGGACCGGAGCGACGCGAGCGACGCAGGTGACGCGGGCGGGCGATGCAACCTCCTCGAGAACGTCGCCAGCGACGTCGCCGTCGTCAGGGTCGCGGACGACGCGCCCGCTCCCGCGGGCGGCACGATCGCTTCGGGGACGTACATCGTGACGGCCGCGACGGAGTACACCGGAGCCGCTGGCTCGAGCGGCGAGACCGGACAGACGGTTCGGATGACGTTCCGCTTCGCCTTGCCCGAGGTGGAGAGCGTCTTCGAGGGCGTCAATCGCTCGGCGACGACGACCATCGACGGCACGAAGCTCGTCACGACGACGACATGTCCGTCCTCTCAGGCCACGGAGACGAGCTACACTGCGACGGCGTCGACGTTGAGCGTGCACATCGTGAAGTCGTCCAGCGTCCTCGTCTACCTGCTTACGAGGCTCGACAAGTGAGCGACGGAGACGCGCGGCGTTCGAGGAAAAACCTCCAGCCTGCCCTCACCGCGGGGCTCGTCGCGCTGGCGTGTTTCGCGGGCGCAGGGGATGCCCTCGCCGACACGAGCGAGGCCGAGCGGCTCTTCCTCGAGGGCCGCGCCTTGATGCTCGAAGGACGCTTCGACGAGGCCTGCCCGAGGATCGCCGAGAGCCAGCGGCTCGAGCCGCACGTCGGGACGCTCCTCAACCTCGCCGCGTGCCACGAGCGCCAGGGCAAGGTCGGCAGCGCGTGGGTCGAGTACCAGAAGGGGCTCACCGCGGCGCGCGCGGAGGGCCAGACCGATCGCGCGCGCCTCGCCGAGCAGCGCATCGCCGCGATCGAGCCGCGCGTCCCGTGGCTCCGGCTCTCGCTTCGATCCGCGCGAGCGGACGTGGTCGTGACGCTCGACGGCGGCGAGGTCGCGCCCGTCGCGCTCGGGACGGAGATGCCGGTCGATCCGGGGCCTCACGTGGCCGCCGCGACGGTGGGCGGCGCGACCGTCTTCGAAGAGCGCGTCGAGCTCCGCGAAGGCGAGCATCGCACCGTCCTCGTCGAGCCCGGCGACGCTCGGAGCGGCGGCGGAGAGAACGTGCCGCCCGCGCCGAAGCTCGTCGTCGAGCCGACGCCGACGCCGGCGCCCAAGGCGCCCGCGGAGCGGAGCCGCTGGATCCTCGAGCCGGGGATCTACGTCGCGTATGCGAGCGGCAGCGCCGATCGACCGAGCCCGAGGAACGAGTCCACGGTCGTCCTCGACTCCACGACGACGTCGGATCGCACGAGCTGCGCCGCGCTCAGCTGTGACTACGGCGCGGCTTCGGTGCCCGGCACCGGCTCGGCCGGTCTGAACTTGTTCGCCGGCTACGCCTTCACGGAGGCGTTTCGCGGAGGCATCCGCGTGCTCGCCGGACCCATGTTCGCCGGCGGTAGCGTCTGGGCCTTCGGTCCTTCGATCGCGTTTCGCGCGACGAGCACGCTCACGCTCGGCGTCTTCGGCGCGTTCGGTGACGCGACGATCTCGGGCTACGCCGAGGTGTCGCCGCCGAGAGGCTACCGCCACGCGAGCAGCGGTACGACGGTGCCGGTGCGGGGGCAGCTCGCGGGTGGCCTCGGTGGCGGCGGGGAGGTCGCGCTCCGCCTCGCCACGCTCGCACGTGGCGAGCTGCTCGCGACGGCGACGCCGTTCTTCCTGACGAGCTCGCAGGGATCTTCGTTCGCGCTGCCGCTCGGCGTCGCGTACCGCTTCGAGTGACGGAGCACGGACCGAAGCCCGGCCGCAGCGTCGGCTGTCTCGGCCGGGTTTCCGAGTCGCGTGGGGTCTACGTGCGATAGGCTCCCGATCGTGTCTTCACCCGCGATCCAGATCTTCGGCACGAAGAAGTGTCAGGACACACGGAAGGCCGAGCGCTGGTTCAAGGAGCGCGGCAAGAAGGTGCAGAGCGTCGACCTGACGGAGAAGGGACTGTCGCCCGGCGAGCTCCGAAGCGTCGCGGCGCGAGTCGGCGGCGTCGAGGCCTTGATCGATCGCGAGGGCAAGCGCTACGTCGACAAGGGCCTGAAGTACTCCGCGCCGACGGGAGCGCGCATCGAGGCGCTCCTCCTCGCCGACCCGCTGCTCCTCAAGACGCCCATCGTCCGTCGTGGCCCCGAGGCGACCCTCGGCTACCAGCCCGACGCCTGGGAGAGCTGGAAGTAGGGACGTCAGCTTCGCGCGAGGAAATGAAGGGCCATCGAGGCTTGTGAGCACGTCGAGCTCGCTCCGGGCTTCGGGCGAGCACGAGCACGGTCCGCTACTCCGCTGGCAGAGGCGGTAGTCGCCGTAAGCGGCGACTCAGGCGCCGAGCAGCCACTGTCCCGCCGCCGCGCTGGCCGCGACCACCAGCCAGGGGGGCGCCTTCCAGTGCTCGAGGAGCGCGAACGCCAGGAGCGCTGCCACGACGTCGCGGGGGCCGCGCACGCTCTCGGTGACGACCGGGTCGTAGAGCGCCGCGAGGAGCACGCCGACGACCGCTGCGTTCGCTCCGGCGAGCGCAGCCTGCGCCCAGCGCTTCGCTCGAAGCTGGTGCCAGAACGGAAGCGCCCCGCCGATGAGCAGCCACGCCGGTAGGAAGATGGCGAGCAAGCACCAGAGGCCGTAGAGCCAGCTCGCGGGGCCGGGTCTCATCGCTGCACCGAGGTATGCGGAGAACGCGAACATCGGCCCCGGCAGCGCCTGGGCGGCTCCGTAGCCCGCGAGGAACTGGTCGTCGGTGAGCCAACCGCGGGGCACGATCTCCGCGCGAAGGAGCGGGAGCACGACGTGACCGCCGCCGAACACGAGCGCGCCCGAGCGATAGAAGCTGTCGAAGACGGCGAGGTGGTGCGAACCCGTCGCGGAGGCGAGCGCCGGAAGCGCGACCAGCAAGGCCACGAACATCATGAGCGCCGCGGCGGCAGCGACGTGTCCGCGCGCGCCACGCGTCACACTCGGCGGCGCGCCGACCACGATCGTGTCGCGATACAGCCACCACCCCGCGAGACCGCCGAACGCCATGACGCCGAGCTGGGCGACGGCGCCGGGGACCGCGAGCAGTACGGCCGCGGAGCCGATGCACAGCGAGACGCGCGCGCGGTCCGTGCAGAGCTTCTTCCCCATGCCCCACACGGCCTGCGCGACGACGGCGACGGCCGCGAGCTTCAGGCCATGCAACCAGCCGGCGCCGTTCAGGTCCGGCGCTCGGGCGACGCCGTACGCGAAGCCGATCATCAGCAGCGTCGACGGGAGCGTGAAGCACGCCGATGCCGTGAGTGCGCCCAAAAGCCCGGCGCGCTGCATGCCGAGCGCGAAGACGACCTGACTGCTCGCGGGGCCCGGAAGGAACTGGCACAGCGCGACCAGGTCGCCGTAGTGCGCGTCGTCGAGCCACTTCCGCTTCTCGACGAGCTCCGCGCGCAGGTAGCCGAGGTGCGCGATGGGGCCGCCGAAGGAGAGGCAGCCGAGGCGCAAGAACACGCCTGCGACCTCGAGGAGGCTCTGCACCGTCGGCCGATGCGGCTCGACCGGCGCCTCGTC
>JAHBWC010000166.1 GCA_019637225.1 Labilithrix sp. | reverse complement strand
GCGCGCGATCAACGCGACGAAGGGCTCGACGTTCCGGCGAATGACCTGACCGTGCAGGCTGACCGTCGACGGACCGACGTCGAGCGCGAGCTCGGCGCCGAGGCGGTCGATGGTCGCCTCGATCTGCTGGGCCGTCATCCCGTCCGCGCCGCGCCGGAGCATGCGCGCGGCGAAGCGGCAGACGCCGTCCTTGCCGTCGGGATCGGCGATGGCGCCGCTCCGCACGGAGACGACGATCGAGACGAGGGGGACCGCAGAGGAGCTCTCGACGAAGCCGACCGCTCCGCCGTCGAGTTCGAACCTGGACGTCACGCGCTCGCCTCCGTCGAGACGGGCGGCGCCTCGGTCTCGGGCTCGGGGAGCACCCGGATGATCGTGCGCGCCTCGTCGACGAAGTAGCGTCGCGCGGCGGTCCGCACCTCGCCGGCGGTGACGCGGCGGTAGCGCTCGAGCCGACGGAACGCGGCGGCCGGATCGCCGAGGACCGTGTCGTAGAAGCCGATCTGCTCGGCCTTCCCGCTCGTCGTCTCGAGGGACTGGAGCAGTCCGAGCTCGAGGCGCGCCTTCGCGCGATCGAGCTCCTCGTCGGCGACGAGCTCGTCTTTGACGCGCGCGAGCTCCGCGGCGAGCGCGCGGAGGACGTCGTCGCCGGCGATCCCCGGTCGCGCCGTGAAATAGAGCTCGTAGAGGCCCGGATCGCGGAAGGTCGAGACCCAGCCGCGGACCTCGGTGCACGACTCGCGCGTCGTGACGAGCTCGTGGTAGAGGCGCGACGCGCGACCGCCGAAGAGGATCTCGTTCAGGACGACGCACGTCGCGTGGTCCGCGTCGCCGAGGGCAGGACCGCGGTAGCCGACGAGCAGCTTCTCGCTCGGCGTGGGCTTCTTCAGCGTGATCACGCGGAGCGCCTGCTGCGGCGGCTCGGGCTGCGTGTCCTCCTCCGGGACCTGCGAGGAGGGGATCGCGCCGTAGGCGTCGCGGATGCGGGTGAGAACGTCCTTCTCGGCGACGTCGCCAACGACCACCACCGTCGCGTTGTTCGGCGCGTAGTACGTCCGGTAGAACGCGACGCAGTCCTCGGGCGTGAACGCCTCGATGTCCTTCATCCAGCCGATCGTCGGCCAGTGGTACGGGTGGCACGTGAAGGCCGTCTTGTAGAGGATCTCGTTCGCCGTCCCTTCGACGTCGTCGTCGACGCGCATGCGGCGCTCGTTGGCGACGACCTCTTTCTCGCTCGCGACCTGCGGCTCGCGGAGGACGAGGCGCGCCATGCGCTCGCTCTCGAGCTCGACGGCGAGCTTGAAGCGGTCCTTGGGGAGCGACTCGTAATAGTAGGTCCAGTCGAGCCACGTCGCCGCGTTCGACTCCGCGCCGTTCTCCTCGAGCTTGCGATCGAACTCGCTGGCGGCGAGCCCCTCGGTCTCGTTGAACATCAGGTGCTCGAAGAGGTGGGCGAGGCCCGTCTTGCCGGGCTTCTCGTGACGCGAGCCGACGCGGAACCACGTGAAGTAGCTGAGGACCGGAGCGCTGCGATCGACGAGGAGGAGGAGACGGAGGCCGTTGCCGAGGCGGAAGCGGAGGACCCGCGGGGGCTCGGCGCCGAGGCCGCCGTCGGACGCTCCGAACGCGACGGAGCCCTCGAACGCCCATTTCGCGTCAGGGGAGGGCGCGTCGTCGTTGATGCGCGCGACGAGGGAAGCAACTTTCGCGTCGGACATGGGTTCGCGTGCCTCGAGGAGAGGCCGTGCCGCACGGAAGACGGGTTTGTCCTCGATGTCAACCAGATAGGGCACGACCGGCGCCCGCGCGGCGCGCGGCTACCACTCGTGCGCGTCGATGACGCTGAAGCCGTTCTTGCGCCAGACCCACGCGTTCGGGCCGCTCAGCGCGACGATCGCCGCCGCGCGCGCCTCGCCGTCGGTCGTCGTACCCGAGCGGCCGCCGACGCGGACGAGGCGAACCGGATCGCGCCCCTCGGGGACGGCGTGGAAGAGCGGCTCGGCCCCGCCGACGGAAATGACGCCGCCGGTGCTGGCGAGGAGCAGGCCGCCGTCGTGCGCGCGGACGCCGTGGAGCGGGCGCGCGGCGCCGGTCTCGGTGAGGTACGCCTGGTGATACGTGAGGAGCGCGACGGGCTGCGGCGGCCCGCTCTCGATCTTCCAGACGCCGCCGTCACGATCGAGCACGTGCGCGGTGCCGCGCCAGATGTCGAGATCGGCGAGCGTCGCGTCGATCACCTGGTTTTCGGTGATCGGCTGCCATTGCACCGAGTCGAAGCGCGCGACGGCGCCGACGCGATCGCCGCAGACGAGCATCCAGAGCCGGAGGCCTTGCGCTTGAAGCGCGACGACCGACTCGGTCTCGTCGAGCATCGCGTCGGGCTCGAACGGGACGAACTGCTGGCCGTCGAACTCGAGCAGGGCGCCCGTCCCCCAGACGAGGACGCGATCGCCGGCGCCGCCGATGCCGTACCACCAGGGCCGGCCGCGCGTGGGGCGCTGGAGCGGGAAGCTCTGGGCGCGCCCGCCGGTCACGCGGACGGCGTGGGTCGTCGTGAGCCCCCACGTCGTGCCGTCGCGCGCGACGTGGAGATCGGTGAACGGCTCGTCGACGGTGTGCGACGTCGCGATCTGTCCGTCGACGACGTGCAGGATGACGCTCGGCGAGCGATCGCTCGCCCGCGCGGCCCGCCCGAGGAGGTAGAAGTCGTCGGCGCCGGTGCCGCTCGCGGCGCGGAACACGAGCTTCTTCGCCGGTACGGCGGCGACGTGGAGGACGCCGCGCTGCACGAGGGGAGGCTCGCGCGGCGCGCGGCGGAGGTCGCGCACGACGTCCGGGTGGCTCGGTGCGGTGACGGCGTCGGAGAAGAAGTTCTCGTCGCGGAACGTGCGGAGCCAGCGGAAGACGTCCTCGGCCTCGAACACGTAGATGCCGGTCCGGAGCGAGGCCGCCAGCGTGAACTCGTCGACGTTGAGGGTGAGCGAGGCCTTGCCGCTCGAGTCGAAGAGGCGATCCACGTCGCCGCGCACCGAGCGGGCGAGCTCCTTGCCGATGAGGTCCAGGACCGCGTCCGTGTCGCCCGTCTCGAGGCGCCCGACGACGGGGTACTCGAAGCGGAAGCCGAGCTCGTAGAGCAGCCGCTTCAGCCGCTGCGGCATCTTCGCGGCGGTCTCGACCGACTCCTCGCGCGCGTCGGCGATCGAGTCGAGCCACTCGCCGAAGTGCGCGGCGACGGGGCTCGCGGTCCCGTCGCGCCACTCGATGATCGGCAGCTCGCCCTGGTGACGGATCGAGCTGACGAGGCGCTTGCCGCCGCCCTTGTCGAAGCAGACGACGTGCTCGAAGCCCTTGCAGAAGGGCGCGTACCGCTTCGCCTCTTCGCCGCCGAACGTGATGATGCGCTCGGCCTCCGCTTCCATCTCGTGCGAGAGGAGGAAGCTCTCGGGCTCGCCGATGCGACTCGCGACGCGCATCGCCGCGACGTAGCTCGGCGGCAGCTCCGTGCCGAGGAGCGCGGCCTGCGCGGCGAGCTCCTTCATGGCCAGCGGATCGCCGAGGCGGTCCTTGTAGCCCGACTTCACGAGCACCGTCTTGATGCGCTCGAGCGCGGCGAGCGCGACGCGCGTCGGGTCGACGTTGCTTCGTGGCCGGAGGCTGCGCGTGACGCGCTTCTTGAGAGGCGTCTTCCGCATCCGATCGCTCGCCGTCCAGGCTACCGTAAGTCGGGCTGTCG
>JAHBWC010000165.1 GCA_019637225.1 Labilithrix sp. | reverse complement strand
GCGGTCGTGTCGATCCACTGGGGCTCGAACTGGGGATACGAGGTCGACGAAGGGCACGTGCGCTTCGCCCACGCGCTCGTCGATCGCGCGATCGACGTCGTCTTCGGGCACTCGTCGCATCACCCGCGGCCGATCGAGCTCTACGAGGGCAAGCCGATCTTCTACGGGTGCGGCGATCTCATCAACGACTACGAGGGGATCCGCGGGTACGAGGCGTTCCGGAACGACCTCGTGCTGACGTACTCCGTCCGCTTCGCGGGCGGCGCCGTCGCGCTCCGGATGACGCCGTTCCAGCTCCGGAAGATGCGGCTCGAGCGCGCGTCGCTTCCGGACGCGCGCTGGCTCGCGGCGTCGATCGCCGAGGGCAGCCGGCGGTACGGCACGGCGATCGTCCTCGGCGAGGACGGCGCTCTCCGCGCCACGGCCGCCGGCGTCTCGAGCTGAGGCCGGCTCGAGGGAGCGAGTCGTGCGCGCGCCCTCCGACGGAGCTTGCTTTTCGTCTCGGGGACGGGGAAAGCTTGCCGGCCATGGAGCGCGTCTGAGCGGTGGAACGAAAGCGCCCCCGACCCGGCGAGTCGCTCTCGTTCGACTGGACGCTCCCGCCGGTCGAGAAGCCAGGGCCGGCTCCCGCACCGGAGGCGCCGGCGCCGGCGAGCGAGCCGCCGTGGGTGCCGCCGCCGCTGCCCGAGCGTCCTCCGCCCTCGCCGAAGCCGGAGAAGCGCGTGCTCAGCGTCGCGGAGCTCGGGCGCGCCGTCGGGCGATCGCTCGAGCGCGCGTTCTCCGCCGAGCTCTGGGTCGAGGGCGAGGTGAGCGGCGCGCGGCCCGCCGCCAGCGGCCACGTCTACTTCTCGATGAAGGACGAAGAGGAGGACGCCGCGATCGACGTCGTGCTCTATCGCTCGCAGGTCACGCCGCGCAGCCGCGCGCTCATCAAGGACGGCGCGCGCGTCCGCGTCCGCGGCAAGCCGACGTACTGGTCGCCGCGCGGGAAGCTCCAGTTCGTCGGCGATCGCGTCGAGCCGACCGGCAAGGGCGCGCTCCTCGAGGCGCTCGAGAAGCTGAAGGCGAAGCTCCAGGCGGAGGGGCTCTTCGCGCCGGAGAGGAAGCGCCCGCTCCCGCACGATCCGCGCATCATCGGCGTCGTCACGAGCGCGCAGGGCGCCGTGATCCACGACATCTGCAAGGTCGCCTTCCGGCGCGGCGGCGCGCACATCCTCCTCGCGCCGGCGCAGGTGCAAGGCGCGGGCGCGGCGGAGTCGATCCGCCGGGCGCTCCGGATGCTGCAGAAGGTGGAGGGCGTCGACGTCATCGTCGTCGGTCGCGGCGGCGGCTCACAAGACGATCTGCTGGCGTTCCACGACGAAGCGCTCGTGCGGGACGTCGCGGCGTGCCGCGTCCCGATCGTGAGCGCCGTCGGTCACGAGGTCGACGTCACGCTCGTCGATTTCGCCGCCGACGCGCGCGCGGCCACGCCGTCGCAGGCCGCGGAGATGATCGTCCCCGACTCCGCCGCGCGCCGCCGCCTCCTCGACGAGCGCGCGGGTCGCCTCCGCCGCGCGATGCAGGCGCGCATCGCCGAGGACCGCGTCGTCGCGGGGCGTCTGACGCAGGCCTTCGGCGACCCTCGCCTGCTCATCGCGAGCGCCCAGCAGCGCGTCGACGAGCACGTGATGCGCATGGGGCGCATCCTCGCGAAGCGGCTCGCGCGCGAGCAGGACGCGCGGTCGCGCCTCGGAGCCCGCCTCGGCGCAGCGCATCCGCGCGAGCGGATGGCGCGCGATCAGGCCCGCGTGTCCGAGGCCGCGTCGCGCCTCGTGGCAGCGGCGCGCGCGGAGTCGCGAGGACGGAGCGATCGCCTCGCGGCGCTGGGAGGCCGGCTCGAGGCGATCGCGCCGAGGGTCGCGCGCGACCGCGCCGATCGCCTCGCGGCGCTGGCGGGTCGGCTCGACGCGATGAGCCCGCTCAAGGTGCTCGCGCGCGGCTACGCGATCGTCACGCGCGCCGCCGACGGCCGCGCGGTCCGCGACGCCGGCGAGGTCGAGCCCGGCGACGCGCTCCGCGTCCGCGTCGCGAACGGCGCGTTCGAGGCCGAGGTGACGCGCGGCGGCTCGAAGGACGACGAGGAGGGCTCGTGAGCGACGCCGCGGGCCGTGTCACGCCGCTCCGCTTCGCCGTGATCGGATCTCCGGTCGCGCACTCGCGGAGCCCCGCGATGCACGGCGCAGCGTTCGCCGCGCTCGGCCTCCCGCACACCTACGAGAAGCTCGAGACGAGCGCCGAAGAGCTCGGCGAGCGCGTCGCCGCGCTCCGCTCCGGCGCCTTCGCCGGGCTCAACGTGACGGTCCCGCACAAGACGCGGGTGCTCGCGATGGTCGACGAGGTCGACGCGAGCGCGCGCGCGACGGGCGCGGCGAACACCCTCGTGCGCGGAGCGGACGGCTCGGTGTGCGCGTTCAACACCGACGCTCCGGCCCTCCGCGCCGAGCTCGCGCGGCTCGCCGGCGGCGTCGAGCGATTCCGCGCGCGGACCGCGCTGGTCCTCGGCACCGGCGGCGCCGCGCGCGCCGCGATCTTCGCGCTTGGCCAGCTCGACGTCGGACGCGTCGTCGTCCGCGGGCGCCGGAGGGACGCGTTCGAGCCGCTGCCGGGCGTCCTCGCCGCGAGCGGCGCCACGCGCGCGGCGATCGCGTTCGAGCCGATCGACGCGCCGCCGTCCGATCCCTCCGACTACGTCGCGGTGGTCCAGGCGACGACGGCCGGAATGGACGGCGCCTCGGCGCCCGGCGACGTCGTCGCGGACGTCGTCGCCTGGGAAGAGGTGCCGCTCGACTGCGTCGTCTACGACGTCGTCTACACGCCGCCGCGGACGCCGCTGCTCGAGCGAGCTCGAGCGCGCGGCCTCGCGTGCGACGGCGGCCTCGGCATGCTCGTCCGTCAGGGCGCGCTCGCCTTCGAGCTGTGGCTCGGCGTCGAGCCGCCGCTCGACGTCATGCGCGGCGCGCTCGACTAAAGCGGCGCTCACTTGAGCCCAAAGTCCGCTGCTCCCGCCTCCGGTTTCTTACGAGAGCAGCGGACGTTGGGCTCAACGAAGCTCGCAGTATGCGCCACGCTTCTGACCGTCCAGGACCGGCGCAACAGGGTTGCGCCTTGGTTGCGCAAGTGGAGGCATCCTCGGAGCCCGCCGATCCGGAGATCGCCGGCTTCGAACGCGAGGTGAATTTTTTTTGATCAAGGCGGGGTGGCGCGACATCCATGTGAAATGTCCGCGTGCCCACAGGTCATTCCGGGCTTGGAGAGCTCCCTCTCCGAGGACGGCGCTCGCGCTCTTGGGCGCCGCTGTCATGGCGCGAATCGCTGGTGAGCAATTCATCGCTCGGCGTCCCAAGAGTCCGTACGTGGGCCGCCTTCGCACCATCCTCGAGAAGATGAAGTAGCGCCGCCGCGCTGAAACCGTGGTCTCCCATGAAAAGCGAACGAATCCATCTGCCTTGGCCCGGCCGCAGCATGCGAGTGCTGGTTGCGCTCGCCGTGTCGGCGACTGCGGCGATCCTCTCCGCGTCCTGCGCGGGCCTCGACGATCCCGTCGTGCTCGGCACTCCCGACGGCGACGCGGCGGCCGCGCCTCCGTTCGTTGCGCCGGACGGCGGCCGTGACGTGGACGCTGCGACCGAGGCTCTTCGTTGCATCGGGACGACGTGCCCCTATCCCTACGCCACGTGTGACTCGCCGAATCCGAGCGGACAGCCTCCGTTCAAGTGCCAGAC
>JAHBWC010000164.1 GCA_019637225.1 Labilithrix sp. | reverse complement strand
CCTCGGGCTCGGACCGCGTGCGCTCAGGCCGCGGTGATCTCGACGCGCAGGAGCTTCCGCCCGATGAAGAGGTAGTCGCCGTGGCCGAGCTCGCGCTCCGCCCTCAAGCGGACGTACGTGCCGTTTCGCGAGCTCATGTCCGTGAGGGTGAGCGCGCCGTTCGCCTCTTCGATCTTGCAGTGCGAGCCGCTCATGTAGAGATCGGTCGGGAAGTTCAGATCCCCACCCTCGCGTCCGATCTGGAGCGACGACGTCCGCGCGCAGACCGTCATGCCGTGGGCGCCGCCCTGCAGCACCTGCGTGATGCGGAAGGGGCTCTGATGCTTCGGTGACGAGTAGAAGTACGTGCCGTCGGGTCCGGGCTGATCGTTCAGCTGCGGAGGTCCGTCGACGCGGAACACCTGCTCGCCGGCGAGGAAGTGATCCTCGGGCGTGATGTCGACGCTGCCGCGCACGCGGAGATAGACGCCGTTGAGCGAGCCCTCGTCACGAACGCAGAGCGTGCCGTTCCGGTAGAAGAAGTTCGCGTGCCGCGGCGACACGAACGGATCGTCCGGGAACACGAGCTGCCCGGCCTTGCCGACGACGTGCTGCTCGGCGTTCAGCTGGTAGCTGAGCCCTTCGACGCCCTCGCCGCGGATCAGGATCAGCTTCGCCTTGCCGGGCGCCTGGAGCTGTCCGAAGAACTGCGTGCGTGCGTTCATGATTTCGGGCGGAACCGCGGCGCCGCAGCGGCCGCAGAACTTGTGCCCGACAGGCACCGGCGTGGAGCACGAACGGCAGACGAAGTTCTTGGCTTGATCCATGAGCTCCTCGAGACTGAGACTCTTCGGCTTCGATGACGACTTCACGGACGCGATGGCCCCGGAGAGGCGGCCGCTCCGCGCCGACAAAGGAGGCGAGGACCCGTTGACGTCGATCGGCACTCGGCTCTGAACGAGCTCCGCCGTCACGCGCCCCACGGGCGGCTCCGGGTCGACGAGCATGCCGCCCCGGCTCGCGGGAGGCGCGGCCTCGCGCGCCGCCTCGGCAATCTGCGCCGGATCGCGCGTCGTCGGGGGCGCCTTGCTGATGGGCGGCTCTTCGGCGACGCGCGGCGATCCGCTCGCCGGAGGAGGAGGCGAGAGCCCGCGATGCGAGTCGACCGAGACGGACGAACCGAACGCACCGAGCGCGAGGCGGTTCGAGCACGACGGGCAGGTCGTGGTTCGAAGCGCCGCGTAGGCCTCGCAGCGTCCGCAGACGATGCCGATCTCGAGATCCATCGAGCGGACCCGAGCTTACACCATCTCCAAGGCCAGGTGCGGATCGTGCGATCGCCCGGATCCGGCGGCCTCACCAGAGGATCTGGAAGCGCCGCGAGCCGTCCGAGTACCGCTCCCCCCAGAGCCGGTAGACGATGTGCTCGCAGGTCGAGGCGTCCACCTGCCCGAAGTCGCGCGAGTCCTGGTGCATGAGGCGATTATCACTAACGAGATAGGCTTTCCCCGCCTCGACGATGGCCGAGTGCGTCCCCATGCCCATCTGCGAGGTCGTCAGGTACTCGAAGCTCCAGGCTCCGGTCTCGGCCACGCCGCAGCTCATGGTCACGAGGTTCTCGGTGACCGGGTGCGCCACCATCCGCTGGGGGCAGCCGTGACGCGCCGCGAGCGTCGTGCCGTTCGTCGACACGCCGCTGTCCGTCACCTCCACGCGATCGCCGGGCAGCCCGAAGACTCGGCCGACGACGTAGCTCCCGGACGTCAGCGGCGAGGCGCAGCGCGCGAGCTCGCCCCATTTGGGCACGCGACCGCGCTGGACCAGCACCTTGTCCTCCGGCATGAGCGCCGGGAGGATCGAGGCCGCGAACTGCGCGTCGTCGCCGCGCGGGACGACCCAGAGGTCGAAGACGAACAAGTGGAGCAGGAGGGCGATCGCGCAAAAGATCCCGGTGCCCCAGACCGCCCACCTCGTGAAACCCTTCACTGCGAAGAGGGTATCGACTGCGGCCCCACGCGCCAAGTGAGCGGCAGGTGAGGCTCGACGCGCCGGGAGGTCCCGCGCTCGCGCGCCTAGGTCAGGAGACGCCGCGCGAGGACGAGCCGGGCGACGCCTCGCGCTCCTTCGCCGGCGCCACGCGCGAGAGCTCGAACGCCACGATCGCGCCCGCCGGTCGGCCGTCCTCCTCCACGTTCTCCGCCGAGACGCGCCCGCCGTGCGCCTCGACGATCCGCCGGACGAGCGACAGGCCGAGCCCGATCCCGTGGGCCCCCGGCGAGCGCGCCGCGCCGGTCCCAGTCACGAACGGATCGAACGCACGCGGCAAGATGTCCGCGGCGAAGCCGGGGCCGCGATCGCGGACGCCGACGCGCACGAGCTCGTCGGTCGCCGACGCCGTCACGACGAGCGGCACGTCCTTCGGATGCCCGTGCGCCCACGCGTTCGCGAGCACGTTGTGGAGCGCGCGACCGAGCAGCGCCGGATCGATCGGCACGCGAAGCCCTGCGTCGAGCTCTTCGGCGACCACCTCGATGCGCCCGGTCCCCTCGGCCTCCATGCGCTGCTCGAGCCAGGCGCGCAGCGCGACGGGCTCGAGGCGGACGTCCGCGAGGCTCGCGCGCGCCGACGCGAGGAGATCGCCCAGGATCGCGTCGATCTCGACGAGCTGACGGTCGACGTCGTCGAGCGCGCGGCCGGCGAGCGCGGTCTCGACGGGCGGCGCCGGCGACGCGTCCTCGGCGTCCGCTCCGCCCTCGACGCCGGCTCCGTCGTCGGAGGTGACGCCGATGCGCTCGCGCGCGATCTCGAGGGCCACGCGCGCGCGGCCGAGCGGCGAGCGGAGCTCGTGGCTGATCGCCGCGAGCAGCTCGCGCTGCTCGAGCACGACGCGGGCGATGCGGTCGGCCATCGTGTCGAAGGCCTGCCCCACGTCGCGCACCTCTTCGGCGACCCACCGGCGCGGGAGCTTCTCGATGCCGGTGCGCGCCGCGAGATCGCCCGAGCCGAACCGCTCGGCGGTCTGCGCGAGGTGCTCGAGCGGGCGGGCGAGGCGCTTCGAAACGCGGCGCGCGACGAGGCCGAGCACGAGCAGCGCGGCGGCCAGCGCCACGGCGACGCGCCAGAGCTGCGGCGCGGGCGAGCCCGTTCGCAGCTCGAGCGCGCCGACGACGACGCCGCCCTTGACGACGGGGACGTACGCGACGCCGTCTTCGAAGATCATCCCGTTCTGCCCGCGGCCGCGACGGCCGCTGAAGAGGGCGGGATCGCGCCGGACGCGCATGTCGAGGCCGGTCGTGTCGCGGAGCTCGGCGACGTACGCCTCGGTCGCGACGGGATCGTCCCACAGCCGCGCGAGGCGGTGCTGCACGTGGCGCGAGACGACGCGCGTCGGCGTCTCGCCCGGATCGCTGCTCGTGAGGAAGGTCGTGAGGACGCTCGCGCCGACCGCGAGGAGGATCGCGGCGAGGAACCAGACGAGCAAGCGCGCCTGGAGGCGGCGCAGGCGCATCAAGCCGGCCTCGCGAGGACGTAGCCGACGCCGCGCACCGTCTTGATGAGGCGCGGCTCCTTCGGATCGTCCTCGAGCTTCTGCCGCAGACGGCTCACGTGCACGTCGAGCGATCGATCGACGCTCGGATCGTAGACCGCCGCGGCCTTGCCCTTCGGCTGGGGATCGCGCACCGCCGACGCGAGCTCTTCGCGCGTGACGGTCTCGCCGACGCGCTTGGCGAGCGCGACGAGGATGCGGAACTCGAACGACGTGAGCGGGACCTCCGCGCCCGCGCGGCGCACGACGATCGCGCCGAGATCGATCTCGATCGCGCCGAGATCGATCTTCTCGACCGCGACGGCGACCGCGACGGAGCCGGCCGACGACGACACGGGCCGCGCGCGGCGGAGGACGGCGCGCATGCGCGCGAGCAGCTCGCG
>JAHBWC010000163.1 GCA_019637225.1 Labilithrix sp. | reverse complement strand
GCGTGAGCGGGGCGGGCGCGGACGTGCTCGCGGCGGAAGAGGTGCCGGCGGACGCGGGAGCGCGCCCGCAGCTCGCGAGGAGCGCGAGGAGCGCGAGCGCGCGGCTGGGCGCGAACGAGCAGGCCGAGGCGCGGGGCACGATCCGGCGTCGGCCGGCGCTCGGGTTCTGTGACGAGCTCGCGCACGGCGGAGCCCTCTTGCCGTGACCGCGACCCGAGTTCGCGATCACCAGCGCGCGCCCTTCGCGCTAGGGTACGCGTGTGGCGTTTGTCGAGGTCGTGGTGCTCGCCGTCGCCCTCGCCATGGACGCGATGGCCGTCGCCGGCGTCCGTGGCCTCGCGGCGAAGACGATCCGCGCGCGCGACGCCCTCCTCGTCGCCACGTTCTTCGGCGGCGCGCAGGCGGCGATGCCCGCGCTCGGCTGGCTCGCCGGCGCGACGTTCGCGTCACGCATCGGCGGCTGGGGACACTGGCTCACGTTCGTCGTCCTCGTCGTCCTCGGCCTCAAGATGATCCACGAAGCCGTCACGGCGTCCGGCGATCCCGAGGACGAGAGCGACTCCTCGCGCCCCTTCGGGCTCAAGGTCCTCGCGGTCCTCGCCGTCGCGACGAGCATCGACGCGCTCGCCGCCGGCGTGACGCTCGCGGTGCGCGGCGCCAGCATCGCCGTCGCCTGCGCCACCATCGGCCTCGTGACCGCGGCCCTCTCCTTCGCCGGCGTCTACGTCGGCCACCGCTTCGGCGCACGCGTAGGCAAGCGCCTCGACGTCCTCGGCGGCGTCGTGCTCGTCGGCCTCGGCGTCAAGGCCTTGCTCGAGCACTTCCTCGCGACCTGAAGCGCGCCACCCACGAACGCGCGGTCACTCAGCGTGCGCCCGGAGCCCGCGCGCGCGCGACCACGACGATCTCGCCGTCCGCCGCCGGCGAGGGCAGCACGTCCCCCGCGCGCGCTCCCCGCGCGAACGTCTCGAGCGCCGCCTTCGCCGCCGCCGTCAGGCGCACCTGCGTGAGCCGCTCTCGATCGACGACGTGCGCCCGCGGTCGATCGGCGTCGTTCACGCCACGCTCACCGAGGACGGCCTCGACGGCCTCCGCGATCGCCGGGCGAGAGTCCGCTCCGTTCTTCCAGCGCGCGAGCAGCTCTTCGCCGAGCTTCCTCGCCGCCTCCGGCGCCTTCGCCTTTCGGTAGGCGCGCTCGAGCGCCTCCTCGGGCGCGCGCTCCTTCTGGAGCACGAGAAACCCGTCGCTCGAGCGCACCGGCTCGGCGCTCGTCTCGCCGGGCTTCAGCGCGGCGAACGCCGCGCGCACCGGCGGCGAGAGGGCCTCGAGCGCCTGGGGGGTGAGCTCCCCGCCGCTGTCCTTCGTGGCGGAGTCTTCGGAGAGCTGCCTGGCGAGCTTCGCGAAGTCCTCGCCCTTGGCGATCCGGCCGGCGATCGCCTGCGCCTTCTTCTTCGCCGCCAGGCCGGGATCCTTCTCGCCGCCGGGCACCTTGACGAGGATCTGCCGCAGCGGACCGCTCACCGCGGCGGCGTTCTCCGGCGCGTCGCTCCACGCCTTCACGTCGGCGGGCGCCGCCGGCACGAGCTGTTCGACCCAGGGCCGCCGGATGGCGACGTACTCGATCGCGAGCGGCGGAGCCTCCGGAGCGCTCGCTCCGACCGGCGCGACGGCCGGGAGCGGAGCCGCCGCGGGCGGCGCGCCTCCGCCGCACGCCGCGAGAAGGCCGAGCGCGAGCGTCGCCGCCGTCCGTCCGATGCCCCGCGTCACGGCGGCCCGTACCGGTCGACGACGTCCTCGAGGCGCCGGTCTTCGCCGTCGTCGAGGAGCCCGACGGCGAGGACGTTGAGCCGCTCCGGCTGAGCGAGGAGCTCGGCGAGCGCGCGCACGTCCTCGCGCGTGACGGCGGCGTTCTTCGCCGCGCGGTCCTCGGGCGTCTCGAAGCGGTCGAACAAGACGCCCGCCGCGTAGAAGCCCGCGAGCTCCTCCGGCGAGTCGTGCATCGTCTGCATGTCCCAGAGGTGGCGCCGCCGCGCCTTCTCGAGCTCCTCGGCGGAGGGGCCGGTGCGCGCGAGGTCGGTGAGGAGCCCCGTGATCTCGGTCGTCACGACCGCGGCGCGGGCGTGCTGCACGCCCGCGGCGAAGTCGAGGATGCCGTCGTCGTCGTAGCCGTCGTACGACGCGCTGACGTCGTAGCAGAGGCCCTTGTTGTCGCAGACGCGGTGGTAGAGCCGCGTCGACATGCCGTCGTCGAGGATGCGCATCAGCATGTCGATCGCCGGGCGCATCTCCGAGCGGTCCGGCACGGCGCGGTAACAGACGCGGAGCTCGGTCTGGCTGGAGACGTTCTCGACGAGCTCGAACCGCGCGCGCTTCTGCGCGTGTACGGGCGCGACCGCGGTGACGCGCTCTCCGCGGGGCATCCGATGGAAGTGCGTGTTCGCCAGCTCGATCGCGCGGTCGAGATCGACGTCGCCCGAGAACGCGAGCACCGCGTTCGACGCGTTGTAGTGCCTGGCGTGATGACGCTTCAGCATCGCGAGGTCGAACGAGCGCACGCGCTCCTCGTCGCCGGTGATGGTGAAGCCGAGGGGATGCTCCGGGTAGATGAGCTGCCGCGACAGGTTGTCGGCGTCGATCATCCGGCCCTCGTCGTCGAGGTCCTCGAGGATCTCCTCGCAGACGATCTCCTTCTCGACGTCGATGTCGGCGAAGGTCGGATCCATCATGACCTCGGCGAAGAGGCTGGTCGCGTCCGCGAGCGACTCGGGCGGAAGCGTCACCGAGAAGACGCCGAAGTCCACCTGCGTCGCCGCGTAGAGGTAGCCGCCGAGGCTCTCGAACGCGAGGTTCACGTCGTGCGCGTGCGGGAGCCGCGGCGTCCCGCGGTAGAGCATGTGCTCGAGGAAGTGCGAGAGCCCGTTCTCCTTCGGCGTCTCGAAGCGGGAGCCGACGCGCACGTAGAGCGCCACGTGAGCGCGGTGGAGCGCCGGCTGCGGCGACACGACGACCGTGAGCCCGTTGTCGAGCGTCTCGACACAGCAGGCGCGCGAGCCGCCCCGTCGAGGAGCGCTGTCCATCACCCGGCCTCGCCGCGTGGATGCGCGCGCACGGCTTACTCGTCCTCGTCGTCGCGCTGGGTCCCGGCGTCGGACGTGTTGCCGAAGAGGTTGTGCTCGTCGACCTTGATCTCCTGCTTCGACGCCTCGCGGATGCGGCGCACGTAGTAGGCGAGGGCCTCGTTCTGCTTCGCGCCGAGGAGCTGGAGCACGTAGGTGTCGCGCTCCTTGTCGAACTCCTCCTTCGTCGCGGGCTTCTTCTCCTTGAGCTGCACGACGATGAAGCCGTCGTCGGTGTGAACCGGCTCGGCGGCGACGTCGTTCGGCTTGCTGTCGAAGGCGAACTTCACGATCGACTCGGTGGCCTCGCCGGAGATCGCCGGGATCGGATCGCCGCCGCGGTTGAACGCGCTCGACGTGAGCAGCTGCGGACGCTGCGGGTCCTTGTCGGCCGTGAACGTCTCGGGGGCGGGCGCCGCGCCGGCGTCGCCCTCGGCGGCCGCGGGCTTCTCGGGCTTCGGCGCGTACTTGCCGAACTTGGCGATGGCCGCGGCGATCGCGTCGTCCGAGCTCTTGCCGCCCTTCATGTCGTCGGCGATCTCCTTCGCCATCCCCTTGGCGAGGTCCTCGGACTTCGTCGCCTTGTAGGCCTTGACGATGTCGTCGTGCGACGCCGCGTCACGCTTGATGATGTGGTAGCCGAAGGACGTCTGGACGAGCTTCGAATCGAGCTCGCCGGGCTTGAGGCCCTCGACCGACTTCTTGAACTCGGGGACGAAGTTCTCGACCATCTCGCCGGGGTACTGGCCCCCCTTGTCCTTGCTGCCCGGATCGTCGGAGAACTCCTTCGCGAGCGCCGCGAAGTCTTCGC
>JAHBWC010000162.1 GCA_019637225.1 Labilithrix sp. | reverse complement strand
CGCCGGCCCGCGAATTCCGCGGCGGGGCGGAAGCCCGGTCAAGAGCCGCACAACGCGCGTGACCCCGGCTTCTGATCCGGCGAGCATGCCCAGATGATCAAGGTCGGCCTCCTCGGCTGCGGCACCGTCGGCGGCGGTGTCGTGCAGCTCCTCCGCGCGAACGCCTCGTACATCGAGGCCCGCGTCGGCGCTCCCATCGACATCGCCCGCGTCCTCGTCCGCGATCCCGGCAAGGACCGCGTCGCCGAGCTCGATCGCGACCGGATCACGACGAACGCGGCGGACGTCCTCGACGATCCGTCGATCGACGTCGTCGTCGAGGTCATGGGCGGCGTCGATCCGGCGCGCGAGTACCTCGGCGCCGCGATCGCCGCGGGCAAGCAGGTCGTCACCGCGAACAAGATGCTCCTCGCGCTCCACGGCGGCGATCTGCTCGAGCGCGCCCGCAAGCGCGGCGTCGACCTCGCGTTCGAGGGCGCCGTCGGCGGCGGCATCCCGGTCATTCGCGTCCTCCGCGATTCGCTGGCGAGCGACACCATCGTGAGCCTCTCCGGGATCATCAACGGCACCTCGAACTACGTCCTCACCCGGATGCGTCAGGGCGGGCTCTCGTTCGAGGCGGCGGTGAAGGAGGCGCAGGAGAAGGGCTACGCCGAGGCGGACCCGACGCTCGACGTCGGCGGCGGGGACGCCGCGCACAAGCTCGTCGTCCTCTCGATGCTCGCGTTCGGCGCTCGCCTCGACGGAGCGCGGGTCTCGACCGAGGGGATCGACGCCGTCGAGCCCGTCGACCACGCGTTCGCCGAGCGCTTCGGCTTCGTGGTCAAGCAGCTCGCGGTCGCGAAGCTGAAGGGCGAGGGCACGTCGGCGGCGCTCGAGCTCCGCGTGCACCCCGCGCTCATCGCCGAGGACGATCCGCTCGCGAACATCAACGGGGTCCTCAACGCCGTCGCGATCGAAGGACGCGCGCTCGGGCCGTGCCTCCTCTCCGGGCGTGGCGCCGGCGACATGCCGACGGCGGTGAGCGTCGTCGCCGACCTCGTCGACGTCGCGATCGCGAAGAAGACCGGCGCGTCCGGCAACATGACGCGCGCGATCCGCCTCGGCGCGCGCCGGCTGGCGCCGATGGCCGACGTCGAGACGCGCTACTACGTCCGCATCGCCGTCTTCGACCGTCCGGGCGTCCTCGCGAAGATCACGGGCTCGCTCGGCGAGCGCGGCGTGTCGATCGAGCAGCTCGTTCAGCAGGGGAGGGGAACGGCGGACGTTCCGGTCGACGTCGTCATCCTCACGCACGAGGCGAAGGAGGCGGCGATCCAGGGCGCGCTCGAGGCGATCGGCAAGAGCGACTACGTCGCGCGCCCTCCGCGAATGATCCGCGTGCACTGAGTCCAAGAGTCGGACGATTCGCTTCTCTCGAGGGGTGATACCCCTCGAGAGAAGGATGAGCGCGGCGGGGCGGCCGGGCCGCCGCGTCGTCGCCGGTCTCAGCCGCCGAGGATCGTGGCGTGCTCGCCTTCGTCCTCGACGAGCGCGTCGCGCGCCGTCCGGAGCTCGGTGCGGAGCTCGCGGGCGGACTCGTGGCGATCGTTCGCGTCGATCGCCATCGCGCGCGTGATGATGTCGTCGAGCAGCGGGTCGACGCCGACGACGAGCTCCGAGGCGCGACGGGCGTTTTCCGTGCACTTCTTGAGGAACAGCTCGCCGATGCTGTAGGCCTCGTACGGGAGCGCGCCGGTCAGCGCCTCGAACATCGTGACGCCGAGCGAGTAGACGTCGGTGCGGACGTCGAGGGTGTCGCCGCGCGTCTGTTCGGGCGACATGTACGCGGGCGAGCCGCACAGCATGCCGCTCACCGTGATCTCGACGCTGTCGCCGTCGCCGGGATCGCGCAGCTTGGCGAGGCCGAAGTCGCAGACCTTCACGAGATCGCACGGCTCGCCGTCGTCGTCCGCGTCGGGGACAATCATGACGTTCTCCGGCTTGATGTCGCGGTGAATGACGCCCTGGCCGTGCGCGAAGACGAGGGCGCGGCAGACCTGGATGCCGATGTCGACGACGCGCCTCGGCGGCAGCGGGCCCTCCGCGGCGAGGATCGCTTCGAGCGTGAGGCCGCTGACGAGCTCCATGACGAGGTAGAGCTCGCCGCGCTCTTCGCCGAAGTCGATGATGCGCGTCACGTTGACGTGCTCGAGCTTGCTCGCGGTCAGCGCCTCCGACTTGAAGCGGCGGATGAACTGCGACTCGCCCTGGTTCTCGGCGTGGAGGATCTTCACCGCCACGGAGCGACGGAGGTCCTTGTGCGTGGCTCGGTAGACCGTCGCCGCCGCGCCTCGCCCGATGGCCGCCTCGATGAGGTACTTGCCGGCGAGCAGGCGACCGACGCGCGGGTCGGCCGGCCTCGCCGCCGACGGCGGCGACTGCGCGCGGAGGCCGGCGGAGGACGGCGGGCGATCGCGCGTCGACGACGGCGACCGATCGCCGACGGGGAGCGCGGCGGGCGGGACCGTCTTGGCCGTCACCGGGGCGAACGCGTCGGGGTTGGCGAACGCGCTCGTCGGCAACACGATCCGCGACGGCACGGCGTCGATCATCGTGTCGTCGGGCGGGCCGAGGGGAGGGTCGGAGTCGTCCTCTTCTTCGGCCGGCGGCGGGTCCGTGCGCGACGGCTCGTCGAGGCGCTCGACGAGGGCGAAGAGCTCCGCCATCTGGACGCGGGTGACCGGACGCACCGAGAGCGGGTAGCCGTCGGGGCGCGCGCTCCCGGCCGGCTCGGCGAGGAGCGAGATGCTCCCGGCGCCCGGCACGTCGATGTGGAGGAGATGCTGGCCGGAGCCGACCGGCGGCTCGACGAGACTCACGATCTCGGTTCGGAGGCGGAGCGCGCCGCGGATCACCCGCGCGATTTCACGGGTGTCCTGCGTGGCGAGGACGAGGCGAGGCAAAGCCACGTGCTCATTCTGATCTATCTACCGCGCGGAAGGAACCCGAACCGCATATGTGTCGACCGGGATGAATTGCGCGATCCGCACGCGCGGTCGTCGATGCGACGGAGGACGGAGCCCGTGATGCGCCGCGCGGTCAGAGATCGATCTGCTCGGCGGCGCCGGCGTGCTCGCCGAGGAAGCGCGCGGCGGTCTCCTCGAACGTCTTTGGCACGTCGGTGACGAAGAGGTGCGTTCGGCCCGTCCGGGCGACGTCGTCGCGCTCGGCTTCGGCTCCACGCTCGCGGAGGAGGTCGCGCTCGCGGAGGAACGACGCGACCTCACGCGCGACGACGCTCGCGCTGTCGAGGATGGTCACGTTCGGGCCGATCATCGCCTTCGCCTCGCGCTCGATGACGTCGAAGAGCAAGGGGTAGTGCGTGCAGCCGAGGATGACGACGTCGACGCCCGCCTTCGCGAGCGGCTCGAGGTAGCGGCGGGCGGCGAGGGTGGGGACCTCGCCCTCGGTCCAGCCCTCCTCGGCGAGAGGGACGAAGAGCGGCGCGGCCTGCCCGTACGCCTCGATGCGCGTCGAGCACGCGGCGAGCGCGCGCGTGTAGGCGCCGGACGCGATCGTCCCCGCGGTCGCGAGGACGCCCACCTTGAAGACGCGCGTCGCCGCCGCCGCCGCCCGCGCGCCCGGCTCGATCACGCCGAGCACCGGCAGATCGAGCTCGACGCGGAGCCGCTCCGGAGCGACGGCGCTCACCGTGTTGCACGCGATGACGATCGCCTTGACGCCCTTCGACACGAGGTGGCCCGCGCAGCCGAGCGCATAGCGCGTGACCGTGCCTGCTCCCTTCGTCCCGTACGGGACGCGCGCGGTGTCGCCCAGGTAGACGATGTCCTCGTCGGGCAGCGCGGCGCGGAGCGCGCGGACGACGGTGAGCCCGCCGAGGCCCGAGTCGAAGACCCCGAGCGGCGCGTCGCGTCGCGGCGAGCCGCCCGCGGCGCTCACGCGGGTCGCGGCGCGAGCACGAGCTCGAGCACCGCCATGCGGACGGCGACGCCCGCCTCGACCTGATCGAGGATGACGCTGCGGTCGCCGTCGGCGACGTAAGGATCGAGCTCGACGCCGCGGTTGATCGGCCCGGGGTGCATGACGATCGCGTCGGGCTTCGCGCGCGCGAGCTTCGTCGCGTTGAGCCCGAAGGTGCGGGCGTACTCGCGCGTCGTGCTCATCGGCGGGACGGCGCCGGTGCGCCCTGCCTCGGCGAAGCGCTCGTTCTGGATGCGGAGCATCATGACGACGTCGGCGCCCTCGATGGCGGCCTCGAGCCGGGGCACGACGGTGACGGAGGAG
>JAHBWC010000161.1 GCA_019637225.1 Labilithrix sp. | reverse complement strand
CGCTCGGCGCGATGAACGCGGTCGCCGCGCCGGTCGCCGCGCCCGCCGCGCCGATCGCCGCGCCCATCGCGATGCCGGGGCAGGTCCCGCAGCAGGTGGCCTCGTTCGATCCCTTGCTCGGCGGATTCGCGCCGCCGCCCGCTCCGGCCGCGCCGCAGGCCGTGCCCGGCCTCGACGTGCACGAGTCCGATCCGCGCGTTCAAGCGTTGCGCGATCTGATGAAGCACTTCGACCGCCTCTTCCCGAGCGTGAGGCAGCTCGGCTGGACGCACCCGGCCACCGAGCGCACCCTCCGGCTCGCCTACGACGCGTTCGTCGACGCGCTGAAGCAGCAGCCCGCGCTCGTGCAGTGGACGCTGCGTCCGTACTCGTTCATGACGCTCGGGCACACCGTCTGGGAGCCGGGCGCGCCGTTCGACGCGATCCCCTACAACCTCTTCGCGTGCGGGATCCGCGCGCTCCGCGTGGAGCCGGGGATCTCGTTCGAGGAGATGCGCGAGCTCTTCGCGCTCTGCCTGCTCGACCCCGGACGCGACCTCCCGCCCGAGGACGACCTCGCGGCGGCGCTGTGGGAGAAGGCGCTGCCCCACGTGAAGTGGGAGTGCGTCGACGCGTTCGCCGAGGGCGACGCCAGCGAGCGCGAGCAGTTCTACGGAGAGGCCGATCAGATCGAGAGCCTCGCCGAGCAGGCCGCGCAGCAGAAGCAGATGAACCGGCTCGAGATGCAGGCGATGGCGCTCTCGACCGACGACGCCGCGCTCGGCAAGCAGAAGGAGCGCTCGCCCTTTGCGCTCGACGACGCCACGCGCCAGCACCTCCAGCCGCACTTCGACGTCTCGAACGAGGCCTGGGCGGAGCGCTTCGTCGACGCCCTCGTCGAGGGGTACCTCGACTCCGCGGCCCACCGCGACGCGCCGCTCGTCCTCGCGTCGCTCCGACGCTCCTCGGCCGATCTCGTCGTGGCGGGCCGCCTCTCGGTCGCTGTCCAGATCAACCTCGCCGTCATCGAGCGGCTGCGCGCGCGCGTGCAAGGAGCGGACAACCAGGCGAAGCTCGCCGCCGCGCTCACCAACGCGATGTTCGGCGGCGAGACGCTCGAGATCCTCCTCAAGCGTCTGCGCGACGACCCGAGCGGGCTCGAGCCGTTCGGGCTCGTGGTCCCCGCGCTCGCGGCGAACGAGTTCCCGACCGTGCTCGCGAGCCTGCGCGAGGCCTCGCACGTCCCGCTCCGCAACCTCCTCGCCTCGTACGTCGAGCGCTGGGTCGGCGGTCGCGAGGCCGAGCTCGCGCAGGCGGCCGTCGGGGCCGATCCCGACGCCGGCGCTTACATCGTCCAGCTCCTCGGCCGCATGGGCACCCCGGCCGCGCGGCAGGTCCTCGGGCAGCTCGCCCAGCAGACCGAGGACGTGAACGCCCGTGTCGAGGCCCGCGTGCTCGTGGCGCCCTCCGCCGACCACGCGCAGAAGGAGGTGAGCGCGCTCCTCGAGAACACCTCGGCGCTCGTCCGCATGGCGGCGCTCCGCACGAGCACGCGCTACGGGATGCGCAACGCGTGGCCGACGGTGGCGCGCATCATCGGCGCGAAGCACTTCAACGAGCTCGGCAGTGACGAGAGGCGCGAGCTCCTCCGAACGTGCGTCGTGCTCTCGCCCGAGCGGGGGGAGCCGGTGCTCGTCGATCTCGCGAAGAAGGGCGGCGTGCTCACCAGCGAAGAGCGCGAGGCGACGCGATCGATGGCGGCCGAGCTGCTCGGCGAGCTGTCGCGCTCGCGGCAGACCGCGATGGCCCTCCAGGAGATCGCGAACGCGCGCTGGGGCGTCTCGGACGAGACGCGCGCGATGGCCGCGAACGCCGCCAAGCGCATCGGCCTGCGCCTCGCTCAGCCGCAAGGGAGCGCCACCGCATGACGATGCGGCTCGACATCGTGACGAACGACGCGGGCGAGCTCGTCCGCCGCGAGCACGCGCGCGAGCTCGGCGCCGGCGTCGTCGTCGCGATCTACCGCCTGACGAAGCTCGCCCAGATGCACGACCTGGGCAACCAGGCGTTCTTGCGGCAGCTCGAGCAGACGCACCAGATGATCGGCGAGTACTGCCTCCGTTCGGGCTCGAACGTGAGCGTGCTCTTCGCGGACAAGGCGACGTTCGTGGCCGGGCAGCTGCTCAAGGGCAACCGCGGCGCGTACGAGGCGGCCGCCGAGCTCGGCGCGCTCCTCGAGCGCCTCGGCGGCTCGGAGCTCCACATCGCGCGCGACATCCCGCGCGAGGAGCTCAACGCGTTCGCCGAGCTGATCTCGCTCTACCACCGCACCGGCAACGCCTCGCAGCTCCGGCTTCCGCCGAAGATGCACCTCCGCCGCGTCGCCGACTCCGCGCGCCTTCGCGGCATCGACCTCGAAGACCTCACGCCCGACCAGCGCATCGTCCGGGCGTACGCGTCCGCGGTCGTCATCATGCGGCGCTTCTTCGAGGACCTCTCGTCGAGCCGCTACGTCCTCCCGCGGCGCATCAAGCGCATCGCCCAGAGCCTCGTCGACCTCTCCGACGCGTCGACGGCGTCGTTCCTCGGGGTCACCGAGGTGCGCAACGCGAACTTCGACGAGGCAGGGCGCGCCGTGAACACCGCGATCCTCGCGGTCTCGATCGCGCGCGAGACGACGCAGGACCGCACGACCCTCTCGCAGATCGCGATGGCGGCGATGATGCACGACGTCGCCCGCCCGCGCGCGCTCGCGCTCGCGGGCGCGGGCGGCTCGCCAATGCCGGGGATGGCCGGCCCGTCGACGCTCTCCGAGGATCAAGAGGACCGCCTCGCCGCGGGCGCCGCCGCGGTCCTGACCGCGCTCGGACGCGTGAACGAGCCGTCGATCACGCGCACGGTGCTCACGTTCGAGGCGCTCTGGCTCCGGCGCAAGACCTGGCTCGGTCCGGTCTACTGGGGAGCGCGCGCGCCGACGCTCCACGCGACGATCATCGCGGTCGCGCGCCGCTACAACGATCTGCTCACGCCGGAGCCGGGGCTCATGCCGCCGACGACGGACTACGCCGTCGCGATGCTCGCGAACGAGCTCACGGAGGCGCAGGACCGCACCGTCCTCCGTATGCTCGTCTCGGCGCTCGGGCTCCTGCCGATCGGGACCGTCGTGCAGCTCTCGACCGGCGAGGTCGCCGAGGTGACGCGCGGGACGAAGGGCCTCGGCGAGAAGGCGCGCGTGAACGTCGTCGCCGACGCGAACGGGCAGCCGTACCCGCAGCCGGTCGATCTCGATCTCGCCGACGATCCGCGGCGCACCGTCCTTCGCGTCCTCGGCGTCGACGGGTGGCGCAAGGGGCTCGAGGGTGGTCCCGAGGCGCCGGGACCCGGCCCCGAGTCGGACGAGGACGTCGTCGTCAGCGTGCCCCCGGCGCCGATGCTCGCGACCGCGCCGCCGGCCGCCCCGCCGCAGACGCTCTCGCCGCTCTCGCCGGTCGTCCCGACGACGATGCCGCCGAACGCGAACAGGAGCATCGCCGACCAGTACGCCGATCAGTACGCGTCATGGGGCGCGGGCGGGCCGCCGGACCAGACGGGCCGGAGCGAGTCGGGCGCCTCGGGCGAACACCCGGCGAGCGCGTCGATGCCCTCGCTCGGCTCGAGCCCGTCGGCCGTCGCCGAGGCGATGGGGCGGATGATCAACGACTCGTTGCGTCCGCCGGCGATGCCGCCGCGCGAGGCCGATCGTCCCGACCGGACCGTGTTCCAGCCGCACGGGCCGGACGACTCCGCCGCGCCGCGGGCCGCGGCGCCCTTGTCGCGCGAGGCGACGGCGCGCGGCAACCTCGCGGCGACGCCGCTGCCCCACGTGCTCGTGTACATGCTCGATCACGCGCTCACTGGCAGCGTGGTCTTCGAGGGGACGAACGTCGACGGCCGCGGCGCCGGTGACGACACGGTCTACTTCGTCAACGGCGTCCCGGCGAAGATCCGCCTGTGCGAGAGCGTCGCGCTCCTCGCCGAGGTGCTCGTCGAAGACGGCTCGCTCGAGGCGAGGGCGGTCGAGCAGGCCGTCGAGGGAGCGCGCCGGCTCGGCATCCTGATCGGCGAGTACCTGGTCGGCCACGACCTCGTCTCGCGCGAGGCGCTCGCGTGGGGCCTCGAGGGCCAGCTCCTCCGGAAGATCGCGCACGTCGCCAACCTCGCTCCCGAGATCCAGTACGCGTACTACCGCGACGTCGACCTGCTCGAGGGGTGGGGCGGCGAGATCCTGGTCAGCCATCCGCTGAACCCGATCCTCGCGAGCGTTCGGCACTGGACCGATCGTGCGCGCGTCCGCGCGACGCTCAATCGCATCGGCAAGC
Organism: Labilithrix sp.; assembly: GCA_019637225.1. Classification (GTDB taxonomy): domain Bacteria; phylum Myxococcota_A; class Polyangia; order Polyangiales; family Polyangiaceae; genus Labilithrix. The sequence continues at coordinate 363 of JAHBWC010000161.1, read as the reverse complement.
ACCCTCTCGCGCTCCACCCGGACTCCGACCTCTCGAACATCGCGGTGATCGCCGAGGAGCAGACGGTGCTCGACGCGATCCGCGCCGAGAGCATGCCGCTCCCGCAGCTGTTCAAGCAGAACCTCGCCGACGAAGAGGTCGTGTCCTCGCTCGTCTACTCGCTCGCCGTCACGCGGCAGTTCGCGTTCAAGGGACAGAAGAAGGGCCCGATGGCGGCGCGCGGGGCCGCCTGGCGCGGCGCAGGTGCGCCGGGCTCCGGCTCCACACCCGGCTCGAAGGCCCCGCACGCCGGTCCGGCCTCGCCCTCCGCGCCGATGGCCTCCGGCTCGCGTCCGGCGATCCCGATCGCGGCACCGGCGGCGA
>JAHBWC010000160.1 GCA_019637225.1 Labilithrix sp. | reverse complement strand
CGCCGGCGCGAACGACGGGCTCTGGGACTGGGACCTACGGGCCAACGGCATCTTCTACTCTCCGCGCTGGAGATCGATGCTCGGGCTCGCGGAGCACGAGCTCGGATCGAAGCCGGAGGACTGGTTTTCGCGCGTTCATCCCGACGATCGCGAGCGCGTCGAGCGCGCCTTCGCTCCGGCCCTCGCGACGGACCAGATCTCCGCCGAGTACCGGATCCTCCATCGCGACGGTCAGTACCGGTGGATGCTGTGTCGAGGTGTCCTCGTCCGCGACGAGGGAGGCGTGCCCTACCGAGCTGCCGGATCGCAGACCGACATCACCGACCGCAAGATGGCGGAGGCGCAGCTCCGTCATGACGCCTTCCACGACAGCCTCACCGGGCTCCCGAATCGCGCGCTCCTCGCCGAGCGCCTCGAGCGGTGCATCGTGCGGCAGCGACGAACGCCCGAGTTTCGCTTCGCGTTGATGTTCATCGATCTCGATCGCTTCAAGGTCATCAACGACAGCCTCGGGCACCTGGTCGGTGACGCGCTGCTCGTGGCGCTCGCGAAGCGTCTCTCGTGCTGCGTTCGTGAGACCGACACGCTCGCGGTGAGCGAGAGAAGCGACCTCGCGCGCATCGGAGGCGACGAGTTCGTCCTCCTGCTCGAGGGCATCCGCCACGACGCCGACGCGTTGACCGTCGCCGATCGTCTGTACGCGAGCGTCGTCGAGCCGTTCCGCATCGAGGAGCACGACCTCCACGCCTCGCTGAGCATGGGGATCGCGATCGGGCACGGCAACTACGCGTCCGCCGAGGACATCCTGCGCGACGCGGACACCGCGCTTTACCGCGCGAAGGAGGACGGGCGGGGTCGCTACCGCGTGTTCAGCGCCGACCTCCATGCGTCCGCCGTCGCACGCTGGCAAACCGAGCATGACCTCCGGCGAGCCATCGACGAGGGGGGACTCTTCCTCGAGTACCAGCCGATCGTGAAGCTCGAGACAGGCGAAATCGAGCACCTCGAGGCCCTCGTGCGATGGCGGCACCCGACCCGCGGCGTGGTCCCCCCGGCGGAGTTCATCCCGCTCGCCGAGGAGACGGGGCTCATCGTCCCGCTCGGGCGCTGGGTGCTGCAGGAGGCCTGCCGTCAGCTCGCGGCGTGGCGCCGCCGCGTCGGCGGTGAGCGGGTTGCGGTCGCGGTCAACGTCGCGAGCAAGCAGCTCGTGAGGGCGTCGATGGCCGACGAGATCGCCGAGCTCCTCGCCGGGGCAGAGCTGCCGCCGGCGGCGCTCAAGATCGAGGTGACCGAGAGCTCCACGATGGACGCCGCCGCCGTCGCCACGTGCGGGCGCCTCCGCGAGCTCGGTCTCGAGCTCCACCTCGACGACTTCGGCACCGGCTACTCGTCGCTGAGCTACCTGAACCGCATGCCGATCAACGCCCTCAAGATCGACCGCGCGTTCACCTCGACGATGCGACAGAACGCGATGAACGCCTCGATCGTCCAGACGATCATCGCGCTCGCGCGCGCGCTCGGCATCGATGCGACCGCCGAGGGCGTCGAGGATGAGGCCGACCTCGTGGAGCTGCGCCGGATGGGATGCTCGAACGGTCAGGGCTACTACTGGGCCAAGCCGCTCGACGCCGAGCGCGCGTTCGCGTTCATCGAGGCGAGGCCGGCGAGCTCGCCGCCGGAGGCGAGCGGAGTCGAGCTCACGGGGCTTCGCCGCGCGTCGTGAGGCGCCGCGAGCGAGGCCGACGTGGCCCCGCATCGTGGACATCCGGTGCCCCGAATTTGCCGGATAGTCGATCACGAATTTCCTGAATCGAGCGCGAGTGCGACCGTTCACCTGGTAGGAGAGGTGGGCTCATGACAGGGGTGAGAGTCAGTGGAAGCGCTCGCGCCGTCGCGCTGGCGTCGTGGCTGCTGGTGACGGCGGGGTGTCTGACGGACGCGGGCGAGACGGTCTCGCCGCACGTCGAGGTGGTGGGACGCGTGAGCATTCCGCTGGCGAGCGGCGAGCTGACGTCGATGAACGGCACGTATTCGGGGTGCACGGCGCGGTCGGGGATGTGGAGCCTGCGGATCGCGGGCACCGACCCGCTCGACCACGACGCGCTGACCGTCGTGAAGAACGACGTGGGGTGCACGCTCACGCTGACCGAGCTCGTCGCGGGCGCGACGAGCTACGCGGCATCTCCGGCGATCCCGCTCGGGTCGTCGTACGCCGTGGTCCCTTCGGTCTTCTCGGACGGCAACGGCGGCGCGTTCCGCGCGAACGCGCGGGTCGACAGCCTCACGTTCAGCAGCGACTTCAACCTGACGCTCGTCCATTCGACGGACGTCAGCAGCTCGTCGGTCGACGTCGTCGCAGCGTATGCGTCGGTCGAGGCGTCGAGCGTGGCGGTCGGCGTGTTGCCACCCGACTACGCGCTCTCGTTCGATTCGAGCTTCAACATCCAGATGGACGCGGCGAAGCTCGCGACCTTCGCGACGGGGACGATCACGCTCAACGACGGAGCGCGGGTCGGGGCGCTCTACGTCGTCGACGAGGGCACGCTCGGACCGTCGCCGACCTACGCGGCGGTGCTCGCCCGGTTCACGTCGGGACCTCAGCTGCCGCTCACGGTCGGCAACCCGAAGGTCGCGGCGGCGCAGCTCGCGCTCGTCGGCCAGAGCCTGAACGCTCCCGTGGTCCGGACGATCATCGCGTCACGCGTCGTCGGCGGAGTGCTCGGATTCCAGCTGTTCCGGGTGACCTTCAAGGCGTCCTGAGCCGTCGAGCGCTCACGACTCATCCGCGGGCTGGCCTCACGGCGTCGCGCCCGGAGCCGCGCGGCGCTGGCGCGCTGCGTGCGCGAGCAACCCGAACGGCACGAGCGGCACGACCACGACCAGGAGGATCAAGAGGACGACGAGGCCCGTCGCGACCGTCGCGGCGAACAAGAGGACGTCGGCGAGCGTCGCGCGGCGCGCGGCGCCTGCAGCGCGCGTGAAGCGCCGGCGCGCCTCTCCGACGGTCATGCCGAGCACCGTCTCGAGGTCCTCGCCGTACGTGGTCTGCTGACCGCGGCCGCGCACGAACGCCGCGAAGACGCGGCCGGGGGCGCGCAACATGCCGGCGGTCGCCCCGGCGAGGTTCAGCACCCACGCGGCACTGTAGGACTTGCAGCCGGCGGCGAGCTCCCACGCGGAGATCTCGAGCTCCCCGACGATGTCCGTGTCGTAGCCCGTCAGGAGATGATGCAGGTCGTGGTAGCGCACCGCCTCGACGCGCGCCTTCGTGTTGGGGAAGGGCATCGGAATCGGGCCGAGCTTGAAGTCGACCCAGGCCTCGTCGTAGCCGCCCGTTTCTCCGAAACCGTTCGTCTCGAAGTAGACCTTCCGCGCGTCGCGCATCGTCATCGCTTCCGGGTACGTCGTCAGCATCTTGCTCTCCGGTTCTTGAGTGAGTGCACTCACTGAGTATGCTCAGTATATGAGGCCAGTCGCTAACGTTTGCAAGATGCGCAGATGACTTTCGGTGAGTATCCTCAGTAAAATGCCCGGATGACGTCGAAGCCGTCCAAGTCCGCGAGATCCGCCACGTCGGCGAGGCGCGGCAAGCCGGCCGTCGCCCCGAAGACGAGCCGGGCAGCGCGGCGCGCCGGCACCCGCGAGCAGGTTCGGGTGGCGGCACTCGAGCTCTTCTCGTCCGTCGGCTTCGACGAGACCACGACGCAGGCGATCGCGCAGCGCGCCGGCGTCGCGGCCGGCACGGTCTTCCTCTACGCGAGCGACAAGGCCGACCTCCTCTTCCTCGTGATGCACGACCGCCTCGAGCACGCCGTCGCCCGGAGCTTCGAGACGCTCGGAGAGGGCCCGCTGATCGATCGCCTGATGCACGTGTTTCGCGGCGTCTTCGCGATGTACGACGAGTCCCCGAAGATGGGCGCGGCGTTCGTGCGAGCGCTCCCGGGCGCGACCGGTCCCAACGCCGCGCGCGTGAACGTGCTGACCTTCGCCTTCCTCGAGCGCCTCGGGGCGCTCGTCGCCGACGCGCAGGCGCGGGGCGAGGTCGCGTCCGACCTCCAGCCCTTGGCCTGCGCGCAGAACATCTTCGGCCTCTACTTCATGGCGTTGCTCGGCTGGCTGACGGGCCACTACACGCTGGACACGGCTCTCGAGCCGATGCTCCGCGTGTCGCTCGAGCTCCAGATCCGCGGGTTTCGGACGTAGCCAGTCGAATCTCGCGTCGAGCTATTCGGTCTTGTCGAGCACGGAACGGACACGCTCCGCGTAGGGGCTGGCCGGGTGGTCGACCAGGAACCGACGGCCGTGCTCCTGCGCCGCTCGGCGCTCGCCGGAGCGCGTGAGCGCCTCGATGCGCATCACTTCGACCTCCTGGGTGAAGACGCCGCCGTTCGGGCCGACGTACGCGCCGTAGGCGTCGACGGTGCGGAGACAGGCGGACGCGTCGCCGCGCGAGAGCTCGGCGCGCGCGCGCTCGACGAGCGCCAGCTCCTCCCGGAACGAGTCTGCCGGCCTCGGCGCGCTCGCCGTCGAGGCATCGCGCTCCGGCGTCGCCGCCGGCGGCGCTTCACGTCGTGCCGTGGACGTCGCCGGAGGGAGGTCTTCGACACGGATCGAGGCGGTCTCCGCACCGCGGCTCTCGGCGTGCGCGGGCCCGACCTCCGCCGGCGCCGCGCTCGTGGACGGCGACGCCGTGGCCTCGGACACCGGCGCGCGAGCCTCGCCGCCGATCCACTGCAGCGCTGCCATCGACAGCGCGAGCAGCGCCGCGCCGGCG
>JAHBWC010000016.1 GCA_019637225.1 Labilithrix sp. | reverse complement strand
GGCGACGGCAGGGTCTACGCCGTCACCCCACCCGTCGCCCGAGCCTCGGAGCTCACCGGGTGCGGCGGCCACGGCAACCCCGAGTTCCACCGGCGGCTCGCCGACGATCTCGCGCAGCCCGTCCGCGACAAGACCGGCTGGTGAGGACGCGACGCCGACCGGAAGGGGGCGATGCCCGCCTCAGGGATCGAGTCCCTCGACGCACGAGTAGAACGCGTAGCGTGCGAGCGGCTGGCCGAAGCGCGCGGCGAGGTCCGGGACGCAGGACTTCACCGCGTCGCGCGCGGTCGCCCTCAGACCCGGCATGAGCGTGCGGCACTGGCGCGTGAGCCGGCCGCCCGCGTTCGCCTGCGGATCGACCGCGACGATCGACGCGACGATGCCCTTGCACGTCGCGTCGACGGCGCCGGGATCGCGGCAGACCTTCTTCAAGCCGGTGGCGCCGCAGGCGTAGATGTTCTGGTACGTCGGCTTGCTCGGGTCCGTGAGGCACGCGATGGTCGCCTTCGCGGCGGCCGGCTGGAAGTTCTTCAGGTACGAGGCGCAGTGGCTCTCGGCGAAGTCGCGGACGGCGAACGCGCCCTGCGCGCTCTCGCGATCGATCTTCGCCAGCACCGCGTCGCACGCGTTCGCGGGAGGCGCGCCGCCCGCGGCGCCGACGGAGCAGGCGTCGGACGCGTTCGGGCCGGGCTCGTTCGCGTCGGCCTCGGCGAGCGAGAAGTCGGCGGAGATCCCCTCGACGCAGGTGTAGAGGTCCCAGCCTTCGGCGCTGACGCACTGCTCGATCTGCCCGCGCGCGGAGGACTTGAGGCCCGAGAGCACGGCCATCACCTCGCTCAGGATCGCGCGGAGCGGGCGGGTGTCTCCGCGCGCCTTCAACACCGAGGCGATCCGGTCGGCGCGGCCCTGGTTGTTCGCGTCCTTCTTCGCGTTGACGCGCTGGTCGATGCCGTCGCGGCAGATCGAGAAGAGCGCGCTCTTGCCGCAGTCGTACATCGCGCCGGCGTCGAACTCGACGGTCGGGTCGCCGTTCGCGTTGCGCGGCCGCGCGGCGTCGGCGCGCTCGAGGCACTCCTTCACCGTCTTGGCGACCGCGGGCTGAAGCTGCGAGCTGTACGCGCGGCAGTGATCGTGAATGAAGTCGAACCAACCCGTCGTGATGCCCTCCGCGTCGGGCGCGCCCTCGTGTCGGGCGAGGTCGAAGCAGAAGCCCTCGGCGTACGAGTACGGCGTCATGCTCCCCTCGCCCGGCCTCCGGATCGACCGCGCGTTGCACGAGCCGCCGGCCGTCTGCCCCTGGACCTCCTCTTCCACGGAGCCGTCCTCACCGGCCTCGTCGGGAGCCGCCGAGCAAGCGACGGTGGCGACCGAGGTCGTGGCGGCGATGGCGACGGCAAGCTTCAGGAAGCGGCTACGATCGACGAGCATGGCGAAGAACCTCCAAGCCAGCTCTGAAGCGACAGGTGTGCCAATGTGGGACATTGGCTCACTGTAATTATTTCCATAAGTTACATGATGTACTCTGGTGTAGGCGAGCTCCACCATCGATCGTGCGCGATCCGGCCCCGCGTGGAGCCGAGCGCGGCGCGGGGCGGCTCCCCGGGGAGCGCTCGGGAGCGCGCGGGGCGCCTCGTCACCGCGCGGCAGCGCGTGCTGCGGCGGTGCGGGACGCCCGGCGTCCGCTCGAAGCGGGCACGTGGACTGCACCTCGCTCGGCAGAAGGTGAGCCATGGCGCGGATCCGAGCCGTCCTTTTCGACATCGATGGAACCCTGCTCGACAGCAACGACGCACATGCTCATGCTTGGCTCGACTCACTTCGAGGCCACGGGCGAAACGTCCCCTTCGCGCTCGTGCGATCGAAGGTCGGGATGGGCGCCGACAAGCTGCTCGCAGAGCTCGTCGGCGTCGCTCCCACGTCCGTCGAGGGCGCCGCCATCCGCGAGCGGCGCGCGATGATCTTCAAGGCGCGCTACCTGCCGGACCTCGGTCCGTTCCACGGCTCACGCGTGCTCGTCGACCGCCTGCGATCGCGCGGGCTCGTCTGCGCCGCGGTCTCTTCGGCATCCGCGGACGACATCGCGGACCTCCTCCGCGCGGCCGGAGTCGCGGATCTCATCGACGTCGTCGTGTCGGCCGACGACGCCGACCGCAGCAAGCCCGATCCGGATCTCGTCGAAGTCGCGCTCGACCGCATCGGCGTGACGGCAGGCGAAGCGCTGATGATCGGCGACACGCCGTACGACGTCGCCGCCGGCGAGCGGGCCGGCGTGCCCGTCGTGGCCCTCCGATGTGGAGGCTGGCCCGACCGCGACCTCGCCGGAGCGATCGCCCTCTACGACGATCCGGCCGATCTCTCGTCCCAGCTCGACCGCTCGGCGCTGGCGCTCGACCGCGAGTCGAACCCGCCGAGCGCGGGCTGGGGGCTACGCGCACGGCGCGTGGCCGTGTGAGCCCATCAGGCCGTCGTCACGCCGAAGGGCCGGCGGAGCGACGGGAGCCGGCCGCTCACTTGTAGCCGCTGAAGCCGCCGCCGCGCGTGCGGTCGACCCGGCCGCGCGGCGGGTCCTTCTTGCCCGCTTCCTCGTCGAGGACGGACGCGTCCGAGTGCTGCGACTTGCCGACCCTCGGCGCGTCGTCGGTCGCGTGGAGCTCGGCGGCGAGCAGCCGAACCGCCGCGACGGGCGACTTCGGCGCGGCGACCGGCTCGTTCGAGACGCGCGCTCCGCACCCGGCCGCCAGGATCGCGACGAGGATCGCGAGGGCGGAGGCAGCATGGTCGAGCTTCATGGCCGGCCTCATAGCACTGCGGCGCTTGGGTGCAACGCGCGTTCCGGCGGAAACGCCAGAATAACGAGCCCTCCAAGGCGAACGCGGCAGCCGCGCCCCTGGCAAACGGCCACGAATCGACCTCTCCGCCTCACGACGAGCGCGGCGGTGGGTGTCTCCCTCGCGCTACACCCGCGCTTCACCGGAGGGTATCCTCGACGGCGGTGCCCGATCCGTCGCCCTGCACCGTCGCGAGGAAGTGCTCGAGCACCGGGAGGCTCTGCGGAACCGAAGACCGCGCCTGCCAGAGCGAAGCCATCGCGAGCGGGCTCGAGGTGACGTGCGAGCGCGTCGAGCCGCGCGGGTACGTCTACTGCCCACCCGGCGCGCAGCAGCGAGACTCGGGCGTCGTGTGGGTCCTCCTCGCGGTGGCGATCGCGATCGCGGCCTTCGGCGGTGTCGCGGCGTATCTCCTCTTCCGCAAGCGGGTCGCGAGCTGACGCTGCCGAGCGTCCCGGCGCGCGGGCGCTGGGAGCTCATGCGAGCGAGGGCATCGCTGCTGCGGCAATGCACCACCTGGAGATCGGCGCGGAGAGAAGCTTCACTCCGGAGCCAGCGCGCGGAAGCCCGCCCCGACGGTCGATGTCCGACGAACGTAGCATCCCCGAGCACCTCGCCCCGCTCCTCACGTCTTCGATCGAGTCGGTGGAGCGTCTCGAGATCCTGCTCCACCTCCGCGCGCGGCGCGGCAAGACGTTCGGAGCTCGCGCGGTCGCCGAGGCCCTTCGCGTCTCGAGCGTCTTCGCCGAGCAGCACCTCGCCATCCTGTGCGGACGCGGCTTTCTCGAGGTGAGCATCGGCTCGGACCTCATCTACGGCTACCAGCCCGTCAGCGCGGCGCTCGACGCCGCGTTGCAGGAAATCGAGGAGCTCTACCGCGACCGGCGAGCGGACGTCGTCGCGGTGCTGAAGAGCCCGCTCGCTCGGGATCCGGCAGAGGTGTTCGCCGACGCGTTCCTCATTCGCAAGCCGACCAAGAAGAAAGGCGTTTGATGATGGGTGAGATCGTCTACGTCCTCTGCGCCCTGACGAGCCTCGCGTGCGCGATCCTCCTCGTGCGCGCGTACCTCGCCAGCCGCTCGCCGCTCCTCTTCTGGAGCAGCGTGTGCTTCGTCGGCCTCTTCATCAACAACGTGCTCCTGGTCGTCGACGTCGTGCTGAAGGACGAGGTCAGCCTCATCCTCGCCCGCGACCTCACCAACTTCGCCTCGGTCGCCGCGCTCGTGATCGGCCTCGTGTGGAGGGCGCGCTAGCCGTGAGCACGCAGGTCCTCCACTCGTTCCTCGCAGGCGCCGGAGCCACGGCGTTCTTCGTGGCCTCCGTCTTCTTCCTCCGCTTCTGGCGCGACACGCGCGACCGGCTCTTCCTCTCGTTCGCGATCGCGTTCGTGGCGCTCGCGTCGAACCGTGTGCTGCTCGCGTTGCTCGAGCCGACGCGGGAGTCGCAGCCCTACCTGTACTTGCTCCGGCTGGGCGCGTTCGTCCTCATCGCCTGGGGCGTCGTCGACAAGAACCGCCGCGCTTGAGCCGCCGGGCGCGCGCCGATCAGGCTTCGGCCGCCGGCGCGACCGCAGGCGGTGAAGGCGCGTCGACGCTCGGCGGAGGCCCGAGCCGCGCGGCGATGCGCTCGGCGCGGTAACCCTCGCCCTCGGCGAGCTGACGGAGCGCCGCGGCGTCCGCGGCGGCGGCGGCGAGGGCCTCGCGTCCACCGAAGGCCTCGCGCTCCGCGAGGAGGCGCGCGAGCTCTTCGAAGCGCTCCTTGTTCAACCAGATCGTGCCGTCGGACTCGTGGACGTCCATGAAGGTCTGACCGCGCTTGGTCCCGAGCGCGAGCCGCATGGCCACGGCGATCGGTCCGGTCGGGAGCGTCGCCGCGAGGAGCACGAGCGCCGCCCGGCGGTGCGCTTCGTTCGGATCGACGATGGTGCGGAAGCCGGCGACGAGCGGATCGGCGAGCTGCCACTCCGCGATCGACGCCTCGCGCACGGGCCACATCGCGGGGGAGATCGTCGTCGCCGCGGGCTCGAGCGCCTCGGGGCCATGCGGAGGGGCGGCCGGCGCGGCGTCGGAGATCGCCGCCGGCGACGTCGCCTCGACCGGTGCGGACGCCGGCTCGGGCTCGGACGTCGGCTCGGGCGCGGGCGCGGGCTCGGGCGGGGGCTCGGGCTCGATGGCGACGACGGACTCGCGCAGAGCTCCCGGCGCGCTCGGCTCCTCGGCTGCGCGCGCCGCCTCGGGCTTCGGCGAAGGACGCGCGCGCGCCGCGGCGACGGCGGGCTCCGCGGCGGCAAGCAGATCGAGCACCGCCTCGACCTGGATCAGCGCCAGCAAGACGTCGACGTGAAGCACCGACGCGTCGCCGGGAGGAGCGCCCTCCGCCACGCCGGCGTCAGAGGCGTCCGGTGCGACCGTCGCCGAATCGGGCTCCACGGACGCGGGCACCGCAGCGTCCGTGCTGGACGCGGGCGACGCGGTGCGCACGACGGCGTGGAGCGCCGCGAAACGATCGCCTGCGTGGCGCATCGCCGGCGCGCGGTCGACGGCGACGTCGCGGTGCTCGCGTCGTGAGAGCATCCAGTCGAGCCCGTCGGCGACGTGGCCGAGGCGCTCGGCGAGCGCCGCGCGTGCGCGCGTGTCGTCCGCGGCGTCGAGCTCGGACGTGAGGTAGCCGATGTGGCCCTTCGAGCACGCCTCGCGGAGCGGCGCGTGCACCGGCCTTTGGTAGAGCTCCCGCACGGCGCGCTCGACGTCGGGCACGCCGCGACCGGCGAGCTCGGCGGCCAGGCGGTCGTAGGGCAGCTCGAGCGTCGCCGTCACCGGGCGGAAGCCGTCGAGCACGTGGTACTGGAACGCCTGGAGCTCCCAGGCGACGCCGCCCTCGACGATCTCCCGCGCCGAGCGGAGATACTCGAGGCCGTGGGGGAGATCGCGGATGACGAGCCAGTCGCCGGCGGCTGCCGCGGCGGCGAGCCCGAGCTCGTCGACCACGCTTCCGCGGTGGGTGCTCCGGTAGATCCGTCCGCGCGTGCTCTTCCACTTGTTGTTGAAGACGACGAGCGCGCGCTCGTCGCCGGCGCCGTTGGAGTACGCGTACACGTCCTGGTCGACGCGCCCGCTGTCGGTGACGAAATCGTAGAGGGCGAAGCGCTCGACGCCGCTGAAGAGATAGCGCTTGTGGAGGAGCGGGAAGATCTCGCGCTCGTGACGGCGGACGAGGTGCTCGTTCGGCTGCTCGTTCCAGCGCGCGCGGCGGTACTCCATCCCGTACTTCTCGTGCAGCCCCTCGATCTGCCCGTGACCGAACATCGGGAGCCCCGGCATCGTGCTCATGAGGACGCAGACGCCGAAGTACTTGTCGTCGTCGCCGAACTGGGCGACCGCGGTCTCCTCGTCCGGGTTGTTCATGAAGTTGACGAAGCGCTTCAGGATCTCCGGGTCGAAGTCGAGGACGTTCGTGATGGTCGCGCGGTACTTGTCGTTCTCCTCGCGCTTCAACATGTTCATGAACGCCGAGTTGTAGACGCGGTGCATCCCGAGGGTCCGGACGAAGTAGCCCTCCATCATCCAGAAGGCCTCGGCGAGGAGCAGCGTGTCGGGCGCGCGCTCGGCGACCTCGTCGACGACCTCGCGCCAGAACTCGATCGGGATCGCCGCGTCGAACTCCTCCTGCGTCATCGCGTAGTCCGCGCGCGACGGGATCGCGCCGCCCTGACCCGGCAGCGGGTACCAGAGGCGCTGGATGTGGCGCTTGGCGAGCGTCATCGCTGCGTCGAAGCGGATGATCGGGAACATCCGCGCGACGTGGAGGATCGTCTCGATGACGGCGCGCCGGACCTCGGCCTTCAGGTAGTCGAGCTGCGCCGTGTCGTTCCACGGCATGCTCGTGCCGTCGTTGCCGTGGTAGATGAAGCGGTCCTCGCCGCTCCAGCTGTCGTGACGGCGAAAGACGACCGCCGCGTCGGTCTTGTCCCAGTAGCCTTCCTCGAGGAAGACGCCGACGCGGTTGTTCTCGGCGAGGTCGGGACCGCCGAACCGGTACGCCGGGAACGGCGGCCGCCGCACCTGGAGAAACCAGTCGGGGTGGTCGATCACCCAGTCGCCGTCGATGCCGACGTGGTTCGGGACCATGTCGGCCGCGAGGCGGACGCCACGCGCCCACGCGCGCGCCTTGAGGTTCTCGTAGGCGGGGACGCCGCCGAGCTCGTGCGCGATCTCGTAGGCCTTGAGCGAGTACGCGCTCGCGAGCGCGTCGCGATCGCCGCGCATCTGCTTCACCCTGCGTGAAGCGGCGCTCCTTTCGAAGAGCCCGATGAGCCAGAGCCCGTTGAGCCCGCGCGCGGCCAGCAGATCGAGCTCCTCGTCGGGGACCTGATCGAGCCGCGTGATCTCGCGTCCGTACTTCTTCGCGAGCTGGTCGAGCCACACGTAGACGCTCTTCGCGATCAAGACGACGTTCGGCATCCAGTTCAGGTCGGGGCTGAACTGCGCCGGCTCGTCGGCGGCCGCCTTCGCGCCGAACTGCATCGCTTCGAGCAGCGGCTCGCCCGGACCGGGGCCGCCGCGCTCGAACCACTTGTCTTCCTCGACGCGAAGGTCCTGCGTCCACGCCATGCGGCGCCAGAGGGGGAGCTTGTCGAGGCCGAGCGCCGTCGCCCAGGCGCGGTCGATGTACTCGAGCTGCGCGAAGATGGACGTCGGATGCGCGCGCCCCGGCGCGAGCAGCAGCTCGAGCAGCGTCTCGCCTTTCGGGCCGAAGCGAGGCTCGTCGGCGAAGAAGCGCCGCGCCTCGCCGACGAACGCGCGGTAGGTCGGCCCGAGCTCGTGGTCGCCGACGATCGAGCGCACCGGATCGTACGCGACGTTCTGGTTCGTCACCCACAGGAGGAGCAGCTCTTCGTCGATCTCCGCCACCGCGCGGGCGCGCGCGGCGCCGCCCGCGTCGAGATCCATGCGCTCGAGGTACGCCGCCGGCGAGGCGTCGCCGTCACCCTGGAGCGTGCGGTACACGGGCGGAGGCGGGAACGTCCCGAGGAACTCGAGGACGAGGTTCCGCGCGTCCGGGCCGAGCGACGCCTCGATGGCCGCGGTGAGGCGCGCGAAGCTCTCGGGATGGCGCTCGCGGTACATGCCCGCGACGGCGTGCAGCACCTCGTGGACGAGCGCCATCGCCGCCAGCTCGGCGGGGCGGACCTCGGCGCCCGCCGCGCGCGCCTCGCCGCGGTTCACGCGGTCGGCGAAGGCGCGTACGGCCGCGCCGTCCTGGAACACGATGTCGCCCCGGCGCGGCGCGAAGAAGACGTCATCCTCCCTCGAGGGGAAGAGCGCATCGCGAGCCGTCCTCCGTGCGTGCATGGCCTACCTCTAGCGCCACCGGCCCGCGGCCAAAAGCTCGAAGAATCGCGCCGCGATGGCGCGCGCGAGGGCCGGGTCGTGCCCGGAGGTGCCCCGGTCGTGACCCGTAGGTGCCCCGGTGCTGGCCGAGGGCCGCGGAGAGCCCCGCTCGAACCGGTAGAGCTCGAGAAATGAGCGCCGTCGGCGGCGAAGCCGAGGCGTATACTTTCCTATGGCGACCCTCGACTCCAGGCGGGGGTCGCTCCGAGCGTGACCGGCAACGGGATGCCCAAGATCGGCGATGTCATCGCCGCCAAGTACCGCCTCGACAAGGTGGCGGGCGAGGGCGGCATGGGGATCGTCTACGCCGCCGAGCACCTCGTGCTGAAGCAGCGCGTCGCGGTGAAGGTGCTCCTGCCCGACGCCGTCGCCTCCGACGCCGTGGTCGAACGTTTCGCCCGCGAGGCGCGCGCCGCCGCGAAGATCAACTCCGAGCACGTCGCGCGCGTGCTCGACGCCGGCTCGACGGCGAACGGATCGCCGTTCCTCGTGATGGAGTACCTCGAGGGCTGCGACCTCGAAGAGCTCCTCGAGCTCCAGAAGACGCTGCCGGTGCGGGACGTCGTCGACTACGTCGTCCAGGCGCTCGAGGGGCTGGCGCACGCCCACGCCGCGAGCGTCGTTCACCGCGACCTCAAGCCGGCGAACCTGTTCCTCGGCTGCCGCCCCGACGGATCGAACGCCATCAAGGTCCTCGACTTCGGCATCTCCAAGACGACGCGCAGCAAGCCCGAGGACAAGCGCCTGACGGGACATCACGTGCTCGGCTCGCCCGTCTACATGTCGCCCGAGCAGCTCCGCAACGCGACGGACATCGACGCTCGCGCGGACATCTGGTCGATCGGCATCGTTGCCTACGAGCTCCTGTCCGGCGCGCCCCCCTTCGACGGTGACGGCGTCGGCGAGATCTTCGCGGCGATCCTCGAGAAGGAGCCCCTCCCTCTCGCGGAGAAGGACCCGGCCATCCCGCGCGCGCTGTCGGACGTCATCGCCAGATGCATTCGCCGCGATCCGAAGGAGCGGTGGGACGACGCCGGACAGCTCGCGCGCGCGCTCGCCCCGTTCGGCAGCGACACGACGGCGCAGCTCGCCGACCGCGCCGAACAAGTGCTCGCGCGCGCGGAGCAGATGCGCGTGATGAAGACGCCGCTCGAGACCCGGCGCGTCGTCGACGCGATCGAGGCCGCCGCGTCGCGCGCGGGCACGACCGGCGCGGGGAGCGGCCCGGCGCTCCTGCTCGTCCGACCGAAGGGCGGCGCAGCGACGGTCGCGGACGGCGTCTCGACGCGCATTGCGTCGTTCGCGCGCCGGTCTCCGCGCCGCGCGCTCGGCGCGGCGTTCGGGCTCTTGCTCGCGCTCGGCGTGTGCCTGTTCGGCGCGGTGCACGCGACGCGCTCGTCGGCGGCGGCCGAGGCGGCCCCCTCGCCGCCGCGGCCGACCGCGGAGCGGCCGGACGAAGCCACGCCGCCTCCGGCCGAGGGCGTGGTCGACGAGGACTCGCGAACCGGCGAGCGCGCCCTCGACTCCGACCCGCCGGTGGTGATGGAGCTGCCTTCGACACCGCAGGGCGAAAAGGCGCCGCCGCGAGCGCGCAACACGAAGGCGAGCGGCAAGCCTCAGCGCCCGAAGTTCCTGAACTCGCGAGAATGACCCCACCGCGCGGCGCCATGCCTTCCGTCGCCTCTCGTGCGCGCCTCGCCGGCGTCGCGTCGCTCCTCGCGCTCTTCGTGCCCGTGGCAGCCCAGGCGGCGCCCGTCGAGCTCTCGACCGAAGCGCGCGCCGACCAGCTCTTTCGCGCGGGCGAGAAGAAGTTCGACAGCGGCGACTACGCGGGCGCGTGCCACGACTTCTCCGAGAGCCTGAAGCTCGGTCCGAAGCTCGGCACGCTCCTGAACCTCGCGCTCTGCCACGAGACCGTCGGCAAGCCGGTCACCGCGTGGCACGAGTTCTCGCACGCCGCGGCGTGGGCTGCGCAGAACGGCCAGCGCGACCGCTACGAGTTCGCCACGCAGCACGTCCGGGCGCTCGAGCCGAAGCTGCCGCGCGTCGTGCTGCAGCTCCCCGCCGACCGCGCGATCGACGGGCTCGATCTCGACGGCGAACCCGTGCCGGAGCCGCGCTGGTACCTGCCCCTCTACCTCGATCCTGGAGAGCATCGCCTCGGCGTGACCGCCCCAGGCAAGCAGCGCGCGACCATCGCCTTCCGCGTGACGTCGTCGCCGAGCGATCAGCTCGTGTACGTCCCGCCTCTCGCGGACGAGCGCCCCGCGACGAGCGCGCCGGCCGTGGCGGCGCCCGACGGGACGCGGCGCACGCTCGGCTTCGTGGGCCTCGGCGTGGGCCTCGCCGGCGTCGTGACCGGCGCCACGTTCGGCGCCCTCGCGATCGCGTCCGAACCGCGCGATCCCGCGCTGCACGGTCGAGCGACGATCGCGACGACCGCCTTCGTCGCCGGCGCCGCGTTCGGCGCGGTCGGGGGCTTTCTCCTCTGGACGAGCCCGCCCAAGTCGCGGAACGAGGCCGCCCTCACGGCCGCGCCGCAGCGCGACGGCGCGGCCCTCCGGCTGACCGCGTCGTTCTGAGCGGCTCCTCGCGGAGAGCCTCACGTGGAACTTTCTCGGCAGCCGCGTGTCCGGATGGGCAGAGATGATGGCGGACCGACGGGCACGCGCCCCCACGGGCGCGCGTTCCGTTCGTCATGGAGACGCGCCCTGGGAGCAAGTCGACGCTGAAGACGCCCTCCGAAGAGGCGCCGACGACAGCCCGGTGTCGGCTCCTATCTCCGTTCGATGGAGTGACTTTGCACTTTCGCCCGATAGTAGTTCACCATGGCCGGACGTGGCGCTTCCCGACGAGCTCGAAGCCAAGCTGATCGAGCGCCTGGCCGCGCGGGACGAACGCGCGTTCAACGAGCTCGTGCAGACGTACGGACGTCGCGTGTCCGCGCTCGTCCTCCGCATGCTCGGCAACAAGGCCGAGGCCGAGGACCTGACGCAGGAGGTCTTCGTCCAAGTCTTCAAGGCCATCGGCACGTTCCGCGGCGAGTCGAAGCTGTCGACCTGGATCTACCGAATCGCCGTGAACCTCTGCAAAAACCGCTCGAAGTACCTCCGCGTGCGTCACGCGAGCGAGCAGGACGAGCTCGAGGCCGTGGCGGAACGCGTCCCCCTGGGCGAAGCGCGCCGGGCGAACGTGGCGGTGATCGAGCGCCCGGACGAGGCGCTCGGCGGCAAGCAGGTCGAGAAGATCGTCCAGGATGCGATCCAGCGGATCGATCCCGCGTTCCGCGAGTGCCTCGTCCTCCGCGACGTCGAAGAGCTCTCCTACGAGGAGATCGAGCAGATCACCGGCCTCGCGGCTGGTACAGTGAAGAGCAGGATCTTCCGGGCCCGCGCCCAGCTCAAGGAGATCGTCGAGCGCGAGCTCGGCGAGAAGATCGGATGACCGAGGACCACGACAAGCCCAAGGACGACGCCGCTGGCGCGGACGAAGAGCTGTCCGAAGCCGAGCTCGCCCAGCTCGACGAGGCCCCCGCGCTCAGCGCGCTGCTCAAGCGCTCGCTCGCGAGCGCCGACGATGTCCTCCCCGAGCCCGCGCGCGACGAGGAGCTCCTCGCGTCGGTGCAGAAGAAGCTGCGGAAGCGCTCGAAGGGGAAGTTCTATGGCGACGGCTGGAGCACGACCCAGTCACGCATGAACTACGCGCTCATCGCCGCTGTGATGCTCGTGACGATCGTGGCCGTGTACCTCGCGCTCGGCCCCACGGGCTTCAGCCTGCGCTGAGCACGCCTGGTACGAGAAGTGCGAGCTCCGAGTGAGGCTTCCCCGCCCCGAGGGACGCCGAGCGAGAAGCGAGCGCTGCGATGGCGGATTTGCTGATCGTCGACGACGACGCCGAGACTGCTGACCTCCTGTCGGAGCTCCTCCGCTTCGACGGGCACGCCACGCGCGTCGCGAGCAACGGCATGGAAGGGCTCACCCTGCTCCGCGATCGGCGACCGGACCTGGTCGTGCTCGACGTCGAGATGCCTTCGCTGAGCGGGCCGGAGATGGCGCTCGAGATGTTCCTCCGCGATCGCGGTCTCGAGAGCATCCCGATCATCCTCTGCTCGGGCGTCCTCGACCTCGACAGCGTCGCGGCCGAGGTCGGGACGCGTTACTTCCTGCCGAAGCCTTACGATCCGATGGTCCTGACGCACCTGATCCAGCAGGTGCTGCGCGAGCGCGCGGCGCCGCACCCTCACCTCCCGGAGAAGCGGCCATGAGCTGGTCCTCCACCCACGACCGCGCGCGGCGCTCCGTTCGCGTCGTCTGGCTGCTCATCGCCTCGTTCTTCCTCACGGTCGCGAGCTTCATCGCCGCCACCAGCGTGGCCGAGCACCGCGCGCGCGGAATCGAGGCGGCCGCCGAGAGCATCACGACGAACGCGCTCCCGTCGATCGCGTGCCTGTCGCGCGTGCGAACGGAGCTCCGTCAGATCCAGATGCTCCTCGAGCGATTGACCAGCGCCGGCCCCCGCCACGTCCAGAGCGACATGGCCGAGCTCCGCGAATCGCGCGACGACCTCGCGCGGGACACGCAGCGCTGCCTCGAGCTCCCCACCTACCCCGGCGAGAAGGCGCTCCAGGACCGGATCGGCCTCCGCAGCTCCACGATGAACACGTCGATGGACCGCGTGCTCGTCCGGCTGGATACGGGCGACAAGGCGGGCGCGGCCACCGAGCTGCTCGCGCGGACGGAGCCGGCGCTCGACCAGCTCGACGAGACGTTCGTGGAGAACATCGACCTGAACGCCCGGCAGTCGTCGACGCTCGGCGCCGAGATCAGGTCGATCCGGACGTCGTCCCAGTCGATCCTCGCGTTCCTGATCGCGCTCAGCGTCCTCCTGGCGAGCGCCGTGGCCCTCATGATGGTGCGCGTGCTCCGGCGCTTCACGAGCCTGATGGAGGGACGCGTCACCGAGATGGAGCACTTCGCCGGACGCGTCGCTCACGACATCCGGAGCCCGCTCGCGGCCGTCGGGCTCGCCCTCGAGCTGACCAAGCGCGATCCCGAGGCCCTCTCGCGGGGCGTGCTCGACCGCGCGAGCAAGACGCTCCAGCGGGTGGGGCAGCTCGTGGACGGCCTGCTCATCTTCGCGCGGTCCGGGGCGCCGCCGCAGGAGAGCGCCGCGACCAACGCCGCCGAGGTCATGAGCGGCGTCGTCGACGAGATGAGCAGCTCCGCGGCTGAGAGCGGGATCACCCTGTCGCTCGAGAAGCCCGATCCGTCGGTGTTCGTTGCCTCGAGCCCCGGCGTCTTGATCAGCATCCTCTCGAACCTCGTCGGGAACGCGATCAAGAACATGGGCTGCGCGCCGGAGCGAAAGGTCGACATCCGCGCGCGCGAGCTGGCCGAGTCCGTCCGCTTCGAGGTGCGCGACACCGGCCCCGGCCTGCCGAAGGAGATGAGAGAGCGGATCTTCGACCCGTACCTGCGCGCCGCCGAGTCCGCGCTCCCTGGGCTCGGGCTCGGCCTCGCGACGGTGCGCCGGCTCGTCGAGGCGCACGGCGGCAAGGTCGGCGCCGCGCCGAACGACGGGGCAGGCAGCCTCTTCTGGTTCGAGCTCCCGAAGGCCGCGACGCCGCGGGTCGGCCCGCTCGAGCAAGCCACGCGGCGCCTGACGCTCAGGCACCACCGGCCGAGGCCGACCTGAAGCGACCCGTCAGCCGGGCCGGTCTTCGACCCAGCGCGCGAGGATGACCGTGATGTTGTCGGGCCCGCCGTTCTCGTTGGCGCGCTCGATCATCTTCGACGCGGCCACCTTGAGGTCGCTGTGGCGCGTGATGATCTCGAGCATCTCCGGGTCCTCGACCGGGCCCGAGAGGCCGTCGGAGCAGAGCAGGTAGACGTCGTTCGCGCGCGGCGACTCGAAGCGGGTGTCGACCTTGACCGTGTCCTTCATGCCGAGCGCACGAACGATGACGTTCTTGTGCGGGAAGTTCGCGATCTCCTCGGCCGTGAGCCGCTTCATCTTGATGTAGTCGTTGAGCAGCGAGTGGTCCTCGGTGAGCTGCTCGATCTTGCCGTCGCGGAAGCGGTAGCCGCGCGAGTCGCCGACGTGCGCGACGTAGACGCCGTCCTCGACCGCGAAGAGCACGACGATGGTGGTGCCCATGCCGCGCTTGCCGGCGTCGCGCTGCGCGGTCTCGTAGATGCGGAGGTTCGCGAGCTTGATCCCGGTGATGAGCCGGTTCTCCTCGTACCCCTTGGACCGGTCCATCTTGTAAGGCCAGGTCCGCTCGGGGTCCTGCGCCGTGGCGGCGAAGAACTCCTTCAACGAGTCGACGGCCATCTTGCTCGCGACCTCGCCCGACGCGTGACCGCCCATGCCGTCCGCGACGATGTAGAGGCCGCTGTCCTCGATGATCGCGAAATTGTCCTCGTTGTGCGTCCGCTTCATGCCGACGTTCGTCTCGCCGGCAACTTCGATGCGCAGTCCCACGGCCAAGGACTCCAACAGGGACCGAGGGCCCCTGTCAATCAGTTCGGAGCCAAGTCAGGGTGCTGCACGGAGCGTGACAGCCGCCTCACGGAACTTGCCCTGGCTGAACACGAGAAGCTTGACGCTCTGCCCGATTGCGCGCTTGGCGATGACGTCGGCGAGCTGCTCGGGGGTCTCGACGGGCTGGCCGTCGACGGCGACGATGGTGTCCGGGTTCTCGCTGGCCGCCGTCAGGCCCGCCTTCTCCGCGGGGCTGCCGGGCGCGACGCCCACGACCCGAACGCCCTTGACGCTGCCCGACTCCGTCGGCGCGCCGCCGAGGCCGAGCCACGGCGCCGGCTGGACGGCCGTGGTCGGGGTCTTCATCAGGAAGCCTCGGAGGGCGGTGACCGGCGCGCCGATCGTGATCGGGGAGCACGGCGGCGGGGCCTTCTTGCCGGCGTCGGCCTTGTCCGACCGGGGCGGCGCGGCGGGCGCGGCCATTTCCTTGCAAGCGCGGACCAGGACGCCGACGACCTTGCCGTTCGGGTCCAGCAGCGGAGCGCCGGGGATCCCCGGAATTCCCTTGAGATCGAGGTCGAGCGCGCTCGCGAGCGGGTCGCCCTCCTTCGTCCGGGCGTCGGTGCGCCCTTTGAGGTTGATCCCGGCGGCGGCGAGCTTGCCGGCCTTCGGGAGGAACGCCTTGAGGTCCACGCCGGTCGGGTCGGCGTCGGTCGGCATGAGGCCGTCGAGCCACTTTCCCGACTGCGGAATGAGGAGCGCGAGATCCCAGCCCTTGTCCTTGTGACCGATCTTCGCCTTCACGACCGTGTTGTCCGCGTAGCGAATGTCCGGGTTTTCGACCGCGCCGAGCCCGGAGAGGGACGTGAGCACCCGCCCATCCTTCGAGAGCACCGTCCCGACCGCCATCGGGCGACCGCCCTGCTCGATCTGCACGACGCCCCGGCGAAGCTGCTCGAGGTCGATCGTGCCTCCGCTCGCCTCGGAGCCTTCCCCCGGCAGCGACGGCAGGGACGCGGGCGCCGCCGGAGCCGCGCGCGCGGGGAGCCCGGCGAGGACGAGGAGACCACCGAGGAGCGACGCGGGGAGGAGGGCGCTTCGGGACATGGGGTCCAGGAAATCTAGCACTCGCCGTGCCGAACGACGCCCCCAGGCGACGGCCCGCGGACCGGCCGGGACGGTCGAAGGCGCGCCCGCCCCCTCCCGAGCCTTGACCTGGCGCGCCCCCGTGTGGGAAACAAGCGGCGAGGTCCAGTGGAATGAGCGAAACGCACGGAAATCCGAGCGATCACCACCACGCGCCGCCGGCGCCGCCCGAGCCGAAGACGCCGATGTGGCTGAGCGCGCTCGGCGCGGTCCTGTTCCTCATTGCCGGGCTCATCTGGGGCCTGTCGCCGTCGTCTACCCAGCCGGGCGAGCAGCCCGCGGGCAGCGCGCCGGGCGCGAACGCTGGAGCGGCCGGAGAGCACTGACGCGACGACGCGGTGTGATCCGCGGCGCGGGTCACTGTGAAGCGGCGGTCATAGCTGTGTCGTGACCCCCGGAACGGGAAAGGAGCCCGCCGACATGGCGAAAGGCGCGGACAAGGCGAGCGGGATCGCACGAACGGACGCGACCGGGCGCGTGGAGATGATCCCCGAGCTCCTCGCCTGGAGCTCATCGCTCGACCACGACCGGTCGTTCGTGCGCGAGGACATCCTCGGCAGCGCGGCGCACGTCACGATGCTCCGCAAGGTCGGGCTCCTCGAGCCCGACGACGCGCGGAAGCTCCGCGCCTCGCTCCTCGCGATGTACGACGACGCGGCCGCGGGCAAGCTCGTCCTCGAAGGTGGCGAAGAAGACGTCCACATGGCGATCGAGGCCCGGCTCACGCAAGAGCTCGGCGACGTCGGCAAGCGCCTGCACACCGCGCGCTCCCGCAACGATCAGGTCTCGCTCGACCTTCGGCTCCACGTGCGCGACCAGGCGGCCCGCACCCTCGCGGACGTCGCGGCGCTCGCGAGCGAGCTCGCCGATCGGGCGGCGCGCGAGAAGGACGTGATCCTCCCGGCGTACACGCATCGGCAGCGCGCGCAGCCCGTCTCGGCGGCGTTCCTCGTCTGCGCGTGGTCGATGCAGCTCCTCCGCGCGGCCGACGTGCTCGCCCAGGCCGTGTCGCACACGAACGAGTCGCCGCTCGGCTCCGGCGCGTGCTCGGGCACGTCGCTCCCGATCGACCGGAGCGTCGTCGCGCACCTCCTCGGCTTCTCGGGCGTGACCGCCAACGCGCTCGACACGATCGGCGATCGCGACTTCGTCCTCGACTGGACGTGGGCAGGCGCCCGTGTCCTGCTCGCGCTCTCGCGGCTCTCGACGGACGTGATCGACTTCACGACGAGCGAGTTCGCGTTCCTGCGCATCGGCGACGCCGTCGCGGCGGGCTCGAGCATGATGCCGCAGAAGAAGAACCCGGACATCTTCGAGCTCGTGCGCGCGAAGGCGTCGCGCGGCGTCGGCAACGTCATGGCGATGCTCACGCTCGTGCGCGGCCTGCCCACCGGTTACAACCGCGACCTCCAGGACGATCGGCAGGCGGCGCTCGACACCGGCCCGCTCGTCCGCGGCGCGACGGGCGCCGTCCGCGCGGCGATCGCGCACCTCTCTTTCGACCCCGCGCGCTGCCTCGCCGCCGTGTCCGACGGCTCCACGCAGGCGACCGACATCGCCGAGGCGCTCGTGCGCAAGGGCATGCCCTTCCGCGAAGCCTACAAGGCCACGGGCCAGCTCGTTCACCTCGCGCGCGAGCGCGGCGTCGACCTCGCGGCGATCGGGCTCGACGCGGCGAAGTCGGTGCACGCGGCGTTCGACGAGGCCGTCCTCGCGGTCGTCGACCCGCGCGTCGCCGTCGCCGCGAAGAAGAGCAGCGGCGGCACCGCGCCGGAGCGGGTCGAGGAGCAGATCGGCTGGGTCCGCGCCGCCGCGACGGAGCTCGGCTACAAGGCCGCGAGCGTCCCGTCGCTCGACGATCTTCGCCGCGCCGTCGAGGCCGAAGCGATCTGACGCTCGTCGACGCACGTGGGCTCGCCCGAGCCGGCCGCAATCAGGGTGTCCGGTTCTAAGGCCTGCGGCTCGAAGGGCCGCGCGCGACGCTCATCATGTCGCGCAGCGAGGCGTCGGAGTCCGAGGCCTCCGGCGGCGGCGGAGAGCGTCGACCGAGCTCGGGCTCGCCTCGGCTCGCCCCGCGACGCTCGAGCTTGCCGACGTGGCGGATGTCCTTGCCGCGGACCATGAAGACGACCATCTCGGCGACGTTCGTCGCGTGGTCGGCGATGCGCTCGATGTACTTGGCGATCGACTGCACCCGCGTCGCGCGGAAGATGTTGCGCGGGTTCTCCATCATGTACGTGAGAAGCTCGCGGAAGATCGCGCCGTAGTACGCGTCGACCTTCGAGTCGCGCTCGACGATGGCCTGCGCCCGCTCGGCGTCGCCCGCGACGAAGGCGTCGAGCCCCTCGCGCAGCATCTCCTGCGCGGCCTCGGCCATGTTCACGACCTCGACGTAGGGCTTCAGCGGCGGCTCCTCGTTGAGCTCGACGACGCGCTCGCAGATGTTCACGCCGAGGTCGCCCATGCGCTCGAGGTCGGTGACGACCTTCAGCGCCATCGTGACGAAGCGGAGATCGCTCGCGACCGGCTGGCGGCGCGCGAGGACGCGGAGACAGAGGTCGTCGACCTCCATCTCGAGCCTGTTGATCTGCCGATCGATGTAGAGCGTGCGCTCGGCGAGCTCGGTGTCCCGCTCGATCAGCGCGCGCATCGCGTGCGAGAGCATCTCCTCGACCTTTGCCCCCATCATCAGGAGCATCTCTCGGATCTTGCGAAGCTCTCCTTCGTAGAGGCGGTCGGTGTGGAGGCGGGGCATCGGCGGTGTTCGCTTCGTTCGGAGGTCCGGCTCAGCCGAAGCGCCCCGTGATGTAGTCCTCGGTCCTCGGATCGGACGGCTTCGTGAAGATCACGTCGGCGTGATCGTACTCCACGAGCTCGCCGACGTAGAAGAAGGCCGTGTAGTCCGAGACGCGCGCGGCCTGCTGCATGCTGTGGGTCACGACGACGATCGTGTACCGATCGCGGAGATCGTGGATGAGCTCCTCGATCTTCGCCGTCGCGATGGGATCGAGCGACGAGCACGGCTCGTCCATCAAGACGACCTCGGGCTCGAGGGCCAGGCAGCGCGCGATGCAGAGGCGCTGCTGTTGCCCGCCGGACAGCGCGCCGCCAGGGCGGTCGAGCGCGTCCTTCACCTCGTCCCAGAGCGCCGCCTGGACGAGCACCTCTTCGACCAGCGCGTCCGCGTCGGGCGGCTCGATGCCGCTGAGGCGCAGCCCGGCGAGGACGTTGTCGCGCACGGACATCGTCGGGAACGGATTCGGCTTCTGGAAGACCATGCCGACGCGCCGGCGAACGCGCACCGGATCGACGTCGGCGCCGTAGACGCTCTTGCCGTCGAGCAAGACGTCGCCCGTGGTGCGCGCGCCGGCGACGACCTCGTGCATGCGGTTCATGCAACGGATGAACGTCGACTTGCCGCAGCCCGACGGGCCGATGATCGCCGTGACCTTGCGCTCGATGAGCGGGAGCGTGATCCTGCGGAGCGCCTGCTTGTCGCCGAACCACGCCGAGAGATCGGCGGCGCTCATCTTCGCCGTGGCCTCGGCGCCGCCCTCGGCGCGCGCGCCGCGGAGCCGGAGGCTGGCCTCGGAGTCGGTCACGGCGGTCACGCCGGCTCCCTCTCGGCGAGCACACGGCGCGCGAGCACGTTGAGCACGACGACGAGCGCGACGAGCACGAGCGCCGCCGCCCAGGCCTGCGCATGCCAGTCGTCGTTCGGCGTCATCGTGTACGTGAAGATCTGCACCTGGAGCGTGGACGTGGGGTCGAAGAGGCTCTCGTTGAAGAAGCGGCTATTGTACGCGGTGAAGAGGAGCGGCGCCGTCTCGCCGGACACGCGCGCGACGGCGAGCAGGCAGCCCGAGCGTATCCCGGGGGCTGCGGTGCGAAGGACGACGAAGATCGCCGTGCGCCACCGAGGCGCGCCGAGGGCGAGGGCCGCCTCGCGGAGGGAGTCCGGCACGGCGCGCGCGAGCTCGTCCGTCGTCCGCGTGACGAGCGGGAGCATCACGATCGCGAGCGCTGCCGCGCCTGCGAAGGCCGAAAACTGCTTCATCCAGACGACGACGACGGCGTAGACCACGACGCCGACGAGGATCGACGGCACCCCCGCGAGGACGTCGGCGGAGAAGCGGACAGCGCGTGCGAGCGGCGTCGACGCGTACTCCGCGAGGTAGAGGCCCGCCGCGATGCCGAGCGGGATGCCCATCGCGCTGGCGAGGAAGACGAGCTCGATCGTGCCGACGATCGCGTTCGCCATCCCGGCGCCGCGCACGCCGATCGGCTCGGTGAAGAAGGCGACCGAGAGCGCCCGCGCGCCCTGGCTCGCCACGTACGCGAGGACGGCGAACAAGGGCAGGAGCGCGAGCCCCACCGCCACGCTCGACGCCGTCTTCGCGGCGCGCGCGGCGAGCTTGCGGCCGCTGTACGCGGACTCGAGCTCCGGCGTCATGCGGCCCCTCCCGAACCGGCGCCCGCCTGCGAGGCGCGCGGCGAGCCCTCGCGCGAGCGGGCGACGAGCACGCGAGCGGCGACGTTGAAGGCGACCGTGACGACGAAGAGCAAGAGCCCCACCTCCGCGAGCGCAGCGACGTGGAGCTCGGAGGACGCCGCCGGGAACTCGTTCGCGATCACGCTCGACATCGTGTAGCCGGGCGCGAAGAGCGACGGCGAGATGTCCGCGCGGCTGCCGACGACGGCGGCGACCGCCATGGTCTCGCCGATCGCGCGGCCGAACCCGAGGAGGACGGCGCCGAAGATGCCGCGGCGCGCGTGCGGGAACACCACGAGCCGGAGCGCGTCCCACGGCGTGGCGCCGAGCGCGAGCGCACCCTCGCGGAGATCGGCGGGAACGGCGCGGAGGACGTCCCGCGAGACCGACGCGATCGTCGGCAGGAGCATGATCGCGAGGACGAGCGACGCGCACAGGATGCCGAAGCCGACGTTCGGGCCGCTGAAGAGCGGTCCGCCGACCGCGGCGAGCGCCGGTTGCACGGTCGTTCGGAGGATCGGCGCGAGCACCAGCGCGGCCCAGAGCCCGTAGACGACGCTCGGGATCGCCGCCAGGAGCTCGACGAGCGACGACACCGGTCGCTGGAGGCGACGCGGGCCGAGATCGGTCAGGAACACCGCGACGCCGAGGGCGACGGGCACGGCGAGGAGGAGCGCGATGAACGAGGTGACGAGCGTCCCGAAGACGAACGCGAGCGCGCCGTAGGTGCCGCGCGACGGGTCCCACACGCTGGTCGTGACGAACGAGAGCCCCGTCGCCTGGATGCTCGGCCAGGCGATGCGCGCGACCGACGCGGCCACGCCGACGAGGACGAGGCCGAGCGCGCCCGCCGCGCCGGCGCCGACGGCGCCGAAGGCGCGATCGACCGAGCTGCCGTTGCCCTCGACCGAGGCGCGGAGCGAACGTGGCGGGAGGCGAGGCGGCGTCGACAGGGCGCGCTGGGTCATGGCGAAGGCGCCCCCGCGCCGTCGCCGACGACGATCGGCTTGCCCTCGGCGCGGAGCCCACGAACGGCGCGCTCGGCGCGCGCGACGAGCTCCGGGGGAAGCGGCGCGTAGTCGAGCTCCGCGGCGAAGCGCTGGCCGTCGTGGAGGCCCCACCAGACGAACCGCGCGAGCGCCTCCGCACGCGCCCGCTGCTTCGAATCGCGTGGGAGGATCAGGAACGAGAGCGCGGCGATCGGGTAGGCGCCCTCGTCCTCCGAGTCCACGATCGAGAAGCGGAGGTCGTCCGGGACGCTCTTGAGCGCGCTTCGCGCGGCGCGGTCGAGCGAGCCGAGGGTCGGCACGACGTAGCTTCCGGCGCGGTTCTTCACGAGCAGGACGGGGAGGTTCGCCTGCCGCGCGTAGGCGAGCTCGACGTAGCCGATCGCGTATGGGGTCGCCTTCACGTACGCGGTGACGCCGTCGTTGCCCCGCGCTCCCACGCCGACCGGGAAGCGCGGCGCGACGCCGGCGCCGACGTCGGCCCGCCACGCCTCGCTGTTCTGCGAGAGGAACGTGGTGAAGGTGGCGCTCGTGCCGCTCCCGTCGGCGCGATGCACGACCGTGATCGGCGTCGAAGGAAGCGCGACGCCGGGGTTCGTCCCGCGCAGGCGAGGATCGTCCCAGCGGCGAACCGCGCCGCGGAACACGTCGGCGACGACGTCGGGCGTGAGCTTGAGCTCCGTCACGCCCGGTACGTTGTAGGTGACGACGACCGCGCCGATCGTCATCGGGACGTGCACGAGCGGGATCGGCGAGCGCGCCAGCTGCTCGTCGGTCATCGGCTCGTCGGTCGCGCCGAAGTCGACCACGCCGTCGGCGGTCTGGCGCATTCCGGCGCCGGAGCCGAGCGGCTGGTAGTTGACGCGCACCGTCGTGTCGACGCGCGCGAACTCGCTCGACCACCTCGCGTAGAGGGGGAACGGGAGCGTCGCGCCTGCGCCGTCGATGACCCGCGGTCCGTCGCCCGCGCGCGAGCACGACGACGCCGCGGCGAGCGCGCCCGAGGCGACGATGCCGATGGCGATCGCGACGCGCGGCGAGAGGAGCTTCACGCGGCCGCGTCCTCCGACGACGCGCGATCGCGCGCGCGACCGCTCGCATCGGGGAACCGGACCTCGAACGACGTCCCCTTCCCCACCACACTCTTCACCTGGATGCTCCCGCCCATCGCCTCGACGAGGTGCTTGCAGATCGACAGGCCGAGCCCGGTGCCGCCCATCTCGCGCGACCGCCCCGCGTCGACGCGGTAGAAGCGCTCGAAGAGGCGGACCATGTGCTTGTCCTCGATGCCCGGCCCGTCGTCCTCGACGACGAGCCGCGTGCTCGACTCGGCGCGCTCGCCCCGGAGCACGACCGTGCAGCCCTCGGCGCAGTACTTCACTGCGTTGTCGACGAGGTTCGTCAACACCTGCTCGAGCGCGCGGCGGTCGCACTCGAGCTCGAGGGCCTCGGCGACGGGGCACTCGAGGCGAATGGTGATCTTCTTCTTGTCCGCGCGATCGCGGAAGAGGCCGACGAGGTGCAGCGCGAACGGCTCGAAGCCGAAGCGCTCCGGGCGCAGCTTCAGCTCGCGCGACTCGATGCGCGACAGATCGAGCAGGTCCTCGATGAGCCCCTGCAGGCGCGCGGCGTTGCGCTCGATGATCCCGAGGAAGCGGCGCGCGCCCTCCGGGTCCTTCTCGAGCGCGATGTCGAGCGTCTCGGCCGCGGAGAGCACCGCGGTGACCGGCGTGCGGAGCTCGTGCGAGACGTTCGCGACGAAGTCGCGGCGGAGCGACTCGAGGCGGCGGATGTCCGTGACGTCGAAGAAGACGGCGAGCAGACCGCCGGCGTGCTGCGTGAACGCGGTCCCGCGGACGAGGAGGCGGCGCGGCTTGAGGCCGCCGAGCTCGACCTCGCCCGAGCACGTCGTCTTCGTCGTGCGCGCCTTGTCGAGCAGCTCCTTCAGCTCGGCGTGGCGAACGACCTCGAGGAGCGGCTGGCCGATCACGTCGGCGCTGAGGAGCAGCATCTCGCGGAGCGCCGGGTTCATCAGCGCGACCCTGCCCTCCTTGTCGAGGAGGAGGACCCCCTCCTGCATGCCGTCGAGGATGCGGCTGACGAGGTCGCGCTCGCCGCGGAGCTCGCCGACGGTGCGCGAGAAGCTCCCGGCGAGCTGGTCGAACGCGGCGCCGAGCTGCCCGACGTCCTCGCTCTTGCCCACGCGCGCGCGGACCGAGAGATCGCCCTCCTGCATCCGGCGCGCGGCGTCGGTCAGGGGGCGCACGCTCTCGTCGAACCATCGCACGGACAGCTCGGAGACGATCGCCCCCGCGATCGCGCCCGCGAGGAGCGCGCCCGCGGAGAGCGCGCCGAGGTTGTCGCTCATCGGCAGGACGAGCCCGCACACCAGCACCGAGCCGCTGACCACGGCCCATACGAGGAGGAGGAGGCGTACGCGAAGCTTGCCCCTCACGATCTCCTCACGACACCGAGGCGATGGCTTCTTCCGGGGTGTCCGTGAACCGATAGCCGACGCCGCGCACCGTCTCGATGTACTCGCCCGCTTCGCCGAGCTTCTCGCGGAGGCGCTTGACGTGCGTGTCGACGGTGCGCGTCGTGATGTCCGCGTCGATCCCCCAGACGTCGCTGAGGAGCGCCGAGCGGGTCTGGACGCGGTTGCGGCGGTCGTAGAGCGTCACGAGCAGCTTGAACTCGAGCGCGGTGAGCTCGAGCTCTTGCTCCTCGGACCAGACGCGGTGCGCCTCGCGGTCGACGCGGAGCTTGCCGAACTGGAACCCCGCGGCGGCCTCCTGCTCGCCCTGCGAACGCCGGAGGATCGCCTGCACACGGAGGAGCAGCTCGCGGACGCTGAACGGCTTCACGACGTAGTCGTCGGCGCCGAGCTCGAAGCCGACGACGCGATCGATCTCCTCGCCCTTGGCCGTGAGCATCACCACCTGCGTGTTCTTCGTCGCCGGGTCGGCCTTGAGTGTCTTGCAGACCTCGGTGCCCGGCATTCCCGGGAGCATGAGGTCGAGGAGGACGAGGTCCGGCCGCTTCTCGCGGGCGAGCTTCAGCCCGTCCTCGCCGCTGCCGGCGATGTAGACCTTGTGTCCCTTCTCGCGAAGGTTGTAGTCGAGGACCTGCTGGATGTCGGCCTCGTCCTCGATGACCAGGATTCGCGCCATGATCGGCGAATACTTTAGCCGTGTGACGAACATGTGTCACATGGGCAGCTTGGAAGTGATGATGCCCCGCCCGGCGCGGTCGTCCACCGCGCGAACCCCAGAAATCCTTGCGATTGTCGCGCGCCGCGCGGCGGAGCTCGTGGCGCGCGCGCGGCCTCGCCTTGCCGTGACGGCCTCGGAGCGGCCCCCATGCTGAACGAGCGCCGGGTGATCGTCGTCGTGCCCGCCTTCCAGGAGGAAGCGCACGTCGGACGCGTCATCGCGACGATGCCCTCCTTCGTGGACCACGTCGTCGTCGTCGACGACGCGAGCACCGACCGCACGAGCGCGATCGCCCACGGCGCCGGCGATCGGCGCGTGCGCGTCGTCCGCCATCCGGAGCGGCGCGGCGTCGGCGCGGCGATCGCGACCGGCTACGCCGCCGCGCTCGAGCTCACGACCCACGACGACGACGCGATCGCGGTCATGGCCGGCGACGGACAGATGGCGCCGGACGATCTCGAGCATGTCGTGTCGCCGATCGTCTCGGGCGAGGCCGACTACGTGAAGGGCGATCGCTTCGGCGAGCCGGGCGTTCGCCGCGCGATGGGCCTGCCTCGCTGGATCGGCGGTCAGGTCTTCTCGCGCCTGACGTCGATCGCGATCGGCCAGCCCGTCTCCGACAGCCAGTGCGGCTTCACCGCGATCGCGCGAGGGGCCGTCGTCGCGATCGATCTGGCCGGGCTCTGGCCGAGCTTCGGCTACCCCAACGATCTCCTCGGCCAGCTCGGGGCGCGCCGCGCGCGCATCCGCGAGGTCGCTGTCCAGCCGATTTATGGCAGTGAAATCAGCAAGCTACGCCTCCGGCACCTGCCGCCGATCTTCTTCCTGATCGCCCGCGCCGCGGTGCGTCATGCGCGGGCCGAGGGCGCGCCCCTCGCGCGACCGCGTCACCCATCCGGATGACGCGCGGAAGAAGGGGTTGCGCCGCGACTTCGCCGTATCATCCTGAGTGAGCACCGAATGCGGACCCCGCGGCCCATCCACACGAGACGCGGGATCACGACGTTGATCGGCAACGGCTGGCTCCACGAGTCGCCGAAGAATGTCTGGCCGCGAGGCTGGGACATTCGCGGCAGGTCGGCGCTGCGAAAGTGCATGTTCCTGCCGATCCCGCCGGGGTTGAAGGCGCTCGGCGGCGACGTGTCGCCGGCCGCGATGCCTCCGCGACCGAAGCCGGCCGAGCAGCCGCTCGTCGCGCACCGGCGTAACCCCGCGAAGGACGCGCGGCTCCTCCCCGCGGTTTCGCCCGAAGACGTCTTCGCCGCGAAGAAGCGCGCGCTCTACGCCGACGAGGCCGCGAAGCTGCTCGGCAAGGCGCCTCCGCGGCAGGCCTGGTACGAGGACCCCGTCGTGCTCGGCTCGCTCCTCCTCGTGCTGCCGCCGATCGGGCTCGCGGCCCTCTGGTCGAGCAAGCGCTACTCGAACGACGCCCGCTGGGCGCTCACGGTGATGACCGGGCTGACGCTCTGCCTCGGCGCGGCGATCACGATCGCCGTCATCGCGCTTCGCGCGTAGCGCCCCGACGGGCGCAGGCGATCAGGCCCCGAGCGCGCGCTCGACGATCGCCGGCGCGTGCCGGAGCGCGTGGTCGAGGTCGAAGAGCGCGTCGAGCTTCGCGCGCGTGAGCTTGGCGAGCACGTCGCCGTCCGCGGCGAGGTTCTCGCGGAACGAGCCGTCGCCCTTCCAGGCGCGCATGGCGTTGCGCTGCACCCAGACGTACGCCTCCTGCCGCGCCACGCCGGACTCGACGAGCGCGAGCAGGACCGCCTCGGAGAAGTAGAGCTCCGCCGCGCGATCGAGGTTCTGCTTCATGCGGTCGGCGTAGACGACGAGCCCTTCGACGACGCCGCGCGCGCGGTCGAGCATGAACGCGAGCGTCGCGGTCGCGTCCGGCGCGATCATGCGCTCGGCCGACGAGTGGGAGATGTCTCGCTCGTGCCAGAGCGCGACATTCTCGAGCGCAGGCGTGCACGCCGCGCGGACGACGCGCGCGAGGCCGCAGAGGTTCTCGGTGAGGATGGGGTTGCGCTTGTGGGGCATCGCGCTCGACCCCTTCTGACCCACGGTGAACGCCTCTTCGGCTTCACCGACCTCGGAGCGCTGCCAGTGGCGCACGTTCGTGGCGAGCCGCTCGATGCCGGCGGCGACGAGGCCCATCGCGCAGAAGAGCTCGGCGTGACGATCGCGCGGGACGACCTGCGTGCTCACGGTCTCCGGCTCGAGGCCGAGCGCGCCGAGGGCACGCTTCTCGATCGACGGCGAGAGGTGCGCGTACGTGCCGACGGCGCCCGCGATTTTTCCGTAGGCGATCGCGGCTCGCGCGCGCGCGAGCCGCTCGCGGCCGCGACGCATCTCGGCGTGATGGCCGGCGAGGACGACGCCGAACGTCACCGGCTCGGCGAAGATGCCGTGGCTCCGCCCGATCATGGGCGTCTTGACGTGCTCGCGAGCGCGCTTGGCGAGCGCGTCGAGCAGCTTGTCGAGCCGCCCCAGCATCGCGTCGGTCGCGTCGCGGAGCTGGATCGCGAACGACGAGTCGAGCACGTCGCTCGACGTCATCCCGCGGTGGAGCCAGCGCGCGTCGGCGCCCGCGAGCTCCTCGACGTGCGTGAGGAAGGCGATCACGTCGTGCTTGACCGTGCGCTCGATCTCCTCGATGCGGTTCGCGTCGAGCACGAGCTTCTTCGCGCGGATCGTCTCGGCGATGCCCTTCGGGACGAGGCCCTCTTCCTCCATCGCCTCGCACGCGGCGAGCTCGACCTCGAGCCAGATCTGGTAGCGACGCTCGGGGGACCACAGCGAAAGGAGCTCGGGCGGCGTGTAGCGCGGGATCATGCCGCGCGGACCCTAGCGAGCGCGCGATGGGACAGGAAGCCGGAATGCGGGGAGCGAGCCCATTTTTCGTGCTCGCTTCCGCTCACTCGCCCGTTTCCGCTCGCGCGCCCGCGAGGCCGGGTGGGCCGCTCAGGCCGCGTAGGCCATCGGGTTCGCGGCGCCGACCATGCGCGCGTGCATCTCTTCCGCCATGGCCTCGACGTGCTTGGCGAACATGAACTGGAGGAACGGGCCCGCCGGGAAGAACCCGAGCGGGATGAGCAGCGTCAAGAGCGCCAGCGTCTTCGCCGGTCCCTTGCTGCACGGGTACTGGACGCGGAGCCGCTCCATGATGTCGGCGATGCCGAGGTAGACGACGAACATCCAGTAGATGTTGAAGTACGGGATGAACATGAAGCCGACCACGGTGCCCGGCGAGATGTACTTCTTCCACATGCTGGTGTGCCGCTGCTCGGGCGGGATCCACGACCAGAACTTGTAGAGCCACACGACGTTGACGATGCTGTAGGCGAAGAGGAGCATGTACCAGAGGCCGAGGAGGCCCATCCCGGCGACGATGAAGACGCCGCCGTCTTCGCCGCCCATCACGCCGGCGACGATGAGCGCGATCGTCCCGCCGAGGAGCGTGGTGAGCTGCGCGATGCCGGCCGCGAGCTTCAACTTGCGCAGCGCCGGCCCGACGAGCGGCCCGGCGTTGGCGCCGGGGGGGACGAAGACGTTCTGGCGGTACATCGCGGGCCCGGCCGCCGGAGCCGCGTACGGGTTCGGCGGAGCGTAGGGCTGCGAGCCGTGAGGAGCGTGTGGACCGTAGGGGTTCCAGGGCGGCTGCATCGGGAGAGACTCTACTCGCCGCCTTCCGCGCGACAAAGCCGCACGGCGAGCTCGCACGCCTACGCGCGCTTCACCCGTAGAGGCGCTTGCCCGCGCGGGCCATCTCCACGAGGAGTGGAGCAGGCTCGAAGCGCGCGCCGAAGGACTGCTCCAGCGAGCGGAGACGGCGAAGCACCTCGGTCGTGCCCAGCGCGTCGACGTAGCGGAGAGGCCCGCCGCGGAACGCGGGGAAGCCGACGCCGAGGATCGCGCCGACGTCGCCGTCGCGCGCGCTTCCGAGGACGCCGTCGCCGTGGCAGCGGAGCGACTCGTTCACCATCGCGAGCGCGCACCGGAGCGCGATCTGGTCGGCGGCGACCGCGTTCGGCTTCGGCGCGATCCGGAGGACGTCGTAGACCGTCGCGTCCACGCTCTTCTTCCGCGGCGCGGCGCTCCCGTAGAGGTAGAAGCCTCGCGCGTTCTTCTTGCCCTTCCGATCGTCGGCGCGGAGCGCGGCGAAGGCCTCCGGCAGGCGCATGCGCGCGCCGAACGCGGCCTCGGTGACCTCGCCGACGTGCACGCCGAGGTCGATCCCGACCTCGTCCATGAGCTGGAACGGTCCGACCGGGAAGCCCCAGTCGACCATCGCCGCGTCGACGGCCTCGATCGACGCGCCCTCGGTGAGGAGGTGCGCCGCCTCGTTGAGGTACGGGACGAGGATGCGCGTCGTGTAGAAGGCCGGGCCGTCGTTCACGACGATGACCGTCTTGCCTTGCTTCTTCCCGAGCGCGACGGCGGTCGCGACGGCGCGCGGATCGCTCGCCTTCGTGCGAATCACCTCGAGCAGCGGCATCTTGTGGACGGGGCTGAAGTAATGCATCCCGACGACCATCTCGGGGCGCGACGCCGCCTCCGCGATGCGTGCGATCGGGATCGACGACGTGTTCGACGCGATCACGCACGTGTCGCGGACGCGGGCCTCGACGTCGCGGATCACAGCGTGCTTCAAGGCCAGGTCCTCGAAGACGGCCTCGACGATCACGTCGGCGTTGCGGAGGCCCGTGTAGTCGATCGCGCCGCTCAGGCGCGCGAACGCCGCGTCGCGCTCGAGGGCGGTCATCGATCCGCGCCTCGCGCGGCCGTCGAGGAGGTCCTTCACGTAGCGAAGACCTCGCCCGACCGCGGCGTCGTCGGTGTCCTTCATCCGGACCTCGAGCCCCGCGCGCGCGCTCACGGCGGCGATGCCGGCGCCCATGAAGCCCGCGCCGAGGACGGCCACGCGCTCGACGGGAAACGCCGCGGCGCGCTCGCCGGGCGCGAGGCCGCTGTCCTTCTTGAGCGCCGTCTGGGCGAAGAAGAGATCGATGAGCCGGTGGGCCGTCTCGCTCACGACGAGGTCGGCGAACATCCGCGGCTCGAGCTCCGCGGCGGCGTGGAACCCGCGCGCCCCGAAGCGCGCGAGCAGATCGACGATGCGCTCGGCGGCCGGGTAGTGACCGTGCGTCTTGTTCAGCGCCTCGGCGCGCGCCTTGCGGAAGAGCGCGAGGCGCCCGAGCGGGTTGTCCTCGAGGAGCGCGCGCTCGAGCTGCTTCATCACGCCGCGACGGCGGCGCTTCTTCGCGAGCGAGCGCGCGTGTCCGGGCTCGTCCGCGAGGCGGAGCGCGAAGCGGACGGCCGTCTCGAGGCCGGACGTCACCGGCACCACGTCGTCGACGAGCCCGAGGCGGAGCGCCGCCTTCGGACGGAGGCTCCGGCCGGTCGTGCCGAGATCGAGCGCGACGCGAAGGCCCGCGCGCTCGGCGACGCGAAAGAGGCCGTTGGCGGCGGGGATGAGGCCGAGCTTCACCTCCGGCAAGCCGAGCGTCGTCTTCGGATCGTCGGTCGCGACCGCCGCCGTGCACGCGAGCGCGAGCTCGAAGCCTCCGCCGAGCGCGGAGCCGTGCACGTAGGCGACGACCGGCTTCGGGCCCGTCGCGAGGCGCTCGAAGCGCCGCGCCACTTCGCGCGACGCCTCTTCGGCGTCCTGGGCGAAGCGGATCGAGCGCACGAAGTCGATGTTCGCGCCCGCGAGGAAGGAGTCCTTCTTGCCGCTGCGGAGGACGACGGCGCGGACGGACGCGTCGCCGAACGCGGCGTCGACCGCGGCGGTGAGCTCGCCGGCAAGCGCCGGGGTGATCGTGTTCAGCGGCTCGGCGGGATCGTCGAGCGTGATCACCGCGACGCCGTCCGGGCGACGCTCGGTCTTCACGATCGAGACCGGACGCGCGCTCGCGGGCCCCGACGAGGCGGTCTGGTCGAGCATCATGCGGCCTCCAGGACGACGGCCGCGCCGAGCCCGCCCGCGGCGCACGCCGTGGCGAGGCCGAACTGGCCCCTCCGCCGCCGGAGCTCGCGGAGCACGGTGTGGATCATCCGCGCGCCCGTGGCCGCGAACGGGTGCCCGAGCGCGATCGAGCCGCCGTGGACGTTGAAGCGCTCGTCGTCGATCTCGCCCACCGGTCCCGACGTGCGTCCGAGCTTTTCCTCGGCGAAGCGCCGCGACGCGAGCGCCTTCCTGTTGCAGACGACCTGCGCCGCGAAGGCCTCGTGCATGTCGACGACGTCCATGTCGGCGAGCCGGAGGCCCGCGCGGTCGAGCGCGATCGGCGCGGCGTACGCCGGTCCCATGAGCAGGCCGTCCTCCGGATCGAGCGCCGCGTAGGCCCAGGAGCGGAGGAAGCCGAGCGGCTCGTAGCCCAGCGCCTTCGCCTTCGATTCGCGCATCAAGAGCAGCGCGCTCGCGCCGTCCGTGAGCGCCGAGGAGTTCCCGGCCGTGACGCTGCCGTGCTTCGGATCGAAGACGGGGCGCAGCTTCGCGTACGAGTCGGGCTTCGAGTCCTCGCGCACGAGGTTGTCCTTCGCGATCGGGCGATCGAACGCCGGCGGCGGGATGACGTGCATGACCTCGGCGTCGAAGAGCCCGCGCTCCCACGCGGCGGCCGCGCGCGTGTGGCTCCGATGCGCGAGCCGATCCTGCTCCTCGCGCGTGACGCCCATGTCCTTCGCCATGCGCTCGGCGTGCTCGCCCATCGTGAGGCCGGTCGACGGCTCGCGGAGCGCGGGCGGCACGGGAACGAGATCCTTCGCCGACAAGCGCGCGAAGATGCGGATCTTGTCGCCGAGGCTCTTCGCCTTCGACGCGGCGACGAGCGCGGTCGCCAGGCGGCGCGAGACGGTGATCGGGACGTCGCTGGCGCTGTCGACGCCGCCGGCGACGGCGACATCGTGCTGGCCGGCGAGGATCGCCTCCGTCGCGCTCGTCGTCGACTGGAACGACGTCGCGCATGCGCGCACGACGCTGTACGCCTCGACGCTCTTCGGCATGCCGGAGCCGAGGACGATCTCGCGCGCCACGTTCGGCGCCGTCGGCGTCGGCACGGCCTGCCCGTAGACGACGAGCCCGATCTCGCGCGGATCGAGCTCGGCGCGCGCGAGCAGCTCCTTGACGACCACGCGGCCGAGGTCGAGCGTCGTCATGTCGCGGTACGCCGTCGCTTGCTTCGCGAACGGCGTTCGGAGCCCCGCCACGACCGCCACTCGATCCTTCGCGCCAGCCGCCATCTTCGCTCCCTTCCGCCGAACTGAATGACGATTCAGTCATTTTCGTTCTGACCCGACTAACGCAAGGCGTCAAGCTCCACCGGAGCGCCCCATCGTTCCCGCGATTGTGCTAACGAGCGAGCCTATGGGATCCCTGATCGAAGCGCTCACCGACGAGTCCAAGAAGAAGAATGTCGTGAAGGATTGCTGCGATCTGATCGACGCAGAGGTGAAGGACAAGGGCGGGATCTCGGGCCTCGCGATCAAGGCGGGCTACGGCACGGTGAAGGGGATCAAGCCGGGCTTCGTCGAGAAGGCGGTCGAGGATCTGCTGCCGGAGTTCGCGAAGGTGCTCGACCCGATTTACGCGGACGCGAAGTCGGCGAACAAGCCCGTCTCCGACTTCTTCAACTCGAACAGCGAGCGCGTCGCCGACGCTCTTTTGTCGATCACGGACGCGAAGGCCGCCAAGGCGAAGAGCGGCGTCGCCAAGAGCGCGTACGACAAGCTCCGGGGCTCGGCGAAGAAGAACGTCGAGCAGGCGGTCCCGCGCCTCGGCAGGCTGATCGAGAAGTACGGCAACTGAGGTCGTGAAGCCGGCGAGCGTCGGCGCCTCCGTCCTCCTGGCGAGCGCCCTCGCCTGCGGCCACACGCCCACGCGTACGGCTTCGCCCTCTCCGCCCGACGCGCGGCGCGGGAGCGATTCGAGCCGTCGCGGTCCGGCCGGCCCCGTCGTTGGGGAGTATGCCGTCCGCTACGACGGGCAGGGCGAGCTCCGCGTCGAGGCCACGCTCGACCGGTCGGGCCGCGTCCTCACCGTCGAGCGCGGCGTCGAAGACTTCGTCGACGACCTCGAGATCAAGGCGGACGGCGCGGAGTGGACGCGCGGCGAGCGCGACGGCCGATCGTTCCTCGCGGCGCCCTGCGAGCTCGGGCCCTGCAGCCTCCGCTACCGCGTCCGCCTACGCGCGGCCGCGCGGGCGATCGGCGATCTGGACGTCGCCAGCGAGGAGGGCGAGGTCATCGAGGCGCCGCCCTCGAGCTGGCTGCTCGCGCCCGAGCGGCGCGACGGAGGAGGGCGCGTGCGCTTCCGCGTGGAGACGACGGAGAGCACGCGCTTCTGCACCGGCGTCCTCCGATCGCGCGAGATCGAGGGCGCGTGGGACATCGCGCTCGGCGATCTCTGGACCTCGCCGTACTCCGTCTTCGGGCCGCTCCGCGTGCGGGCGCTCGAGGAGAGCGGCGGCGCGGTCGAGCTCGCGATCGCGCCGGGCGCGCTCGCGGTCTCCGACGATGATCTGGCCGACTGGACCCGCGACTCCGCGCGCGCCGTCGCGGGCTACTTCGGACGCTTTCCGCTCGCCGAGGCGCTCGTGCTCGTCGTGCCGTCGCGCGGCCGCTGGATCGGCGAAGGCAAGACGCTCTCGGGCGGCGGCGGCGCCATCTTCATTCGCGTCGGCGAGCACGCCCCGAAGAAGAAGCTCCACGAGGACTGGGTGCTCGTCCACGAGATGACGCACCTCGCGTTCCCGACCGTCGCGCGCGAGCACGACTGGGCCGAGGAGGGCCTCGCCACGTACGTCGAGCCGTTCGCGCGCGCGCGCGCCGGCATCTTGTCGATCGAGGACGCCTGGCTGGGCCTCGCGGACGGGCTGCCGAACGGACTGCCCACCGCCGGCGACCGCGGGCTCGATCGGACGCCCACCTGGGGACGCACGTACTGGGGCGGGGCGCTCTTCTACCTCCTCGCCGACGTCGAGATCCGCAAGCGAACGCAGGGCCGGTTCGGGCTCGAGCACGCCCTCCGCGCGATCCTCACCGCGGGCGGCGACAACGCGCACCGCTGGGCGCTCGACGACGCCTTCGACGTGGGCGACCGGGCGACGGGCGTCCCCGTCCTTCGCGAGCTTCACCGGGCGATGGGCACCTCACCCCACCCGGTCGACCTCGACGCGCTCTGGCGCGAGCTCGGCGTCGTCCGTGCGTCCGGAGCGATCCGCTTCGACGACGCCGCGCCGCTCGCCGCGATCCGGCGCGCCATCACGACCCCCGACCCCCGCGGCCGGTAGCCGCCGCCCGCTCAGCCCGTCGAGCGGAGACCGGCGGCGACGCCGTTGATCGTGAGGAGGATGGCGCGAAGGAGCTCGGCGGACTCGCCCTCGTGGGCGCGTTTGCGGCGGAGCAGCTCGATCTGGATGAAGCTGAGCGGATCGACGTACGGGTTACGGAGCTCGATCGAGCGCGCGAGCGTCGAGTCCGAATCGAGCGCAGCGGATCGCTCGAAGATCGTGCGGATCGCCCGCACGGCGCGGCCGTGATCGAGCGCGATCCGGTGGAAGAGCCGCCGCGCGAGCGCGGCGTCCTCGCAGAGGCCCGCGTAGCGCGACGCCACGACCATGTCGGCCTGCGCGAGCGAGACGGCGATGGCGTCGAGCGTGCTGGCGAAGAACGGCCAGTCCTTGCGCATCTGGCGGACGCGCCGCGGGCCGTGCGCCTTCAAGAGCCACACGAGCGCGCGCCCGGCGCCGTACCAGCCAGGCACCATCTGCCGCGACTGCGTCCATGCGAAGACCCACGGGATCGCGCGGAGGTCCTCGAGCTTCACGCGAGGCGCCTCGCTGGCTCGTCCCCCGGAGCGTCGCGCGGGGCGCGATCCGATGTTGAGCCGCGGGATGTCCTCGATCGGCGTGGTCGCCGCGAAGTACGCGGGGAAGTCCGGATCGCTCACGAGCGCGCGGTAGTGCGCGACGCTGATCGACGCGACCTCCTCGAAGATCGCCTCGTACTCCGCGAGCCTCGCGTCGCGCGCGCCGGCTCCGCCACGGAGCGAGTGCGCGAGGACGCCGGCGACGGTGAGCTCGAGGTTCCGCTCGGCGATCTCGGGCACGAGGTACTTCCAGCCCAGCACCTCGCCTTGCTCGGTGAGCTTGAAGCGCCCCGACACCGCGCCCGCGGGGAGGCTCTCGATCGCGCGCTGCGCGGGACCGCCGCCGCGCCCGATCGAGCCGCCGCGGCCGTGGAAGATCTTGAGCGACACGCCGCGCTCGCGGGCGGCGGCGACGAGCCGCTGCTGGGCGCGGTAGAGCGCGAACGAGGAGCCCACGATCCCGGCGTCCTTGTTCGAGTCGGAGTAGCCGATCATGACCTCCTGAACGCGGCCGCGGCGCGCGAGGTAGGCCGCGTACGCGGCGCTCGAGGCGGCGCGCGCGAGCTCGACGTCCGAGCGATCGAGGTCGTCGAGCGTCTCGAACAGGGGGACGATCGCCATCGCCGAGGTCGCGCGCGCCGGATCGTCGAGGCCCGCGAGCCGCGCGAGCACGAGGGCGGCGAGCATGTCCTCGGCGCCGTGGGTCATGCTGAGGACGAGCGACTCGGCGCCTCCGTCGAACGTCACCTCGCGGATGCGCGCGAGCGCACGGACGGCGCGTATGCCCGGACCGTCCGGCGTCGTGAGCCTCGCGGCGTTCGCGGCGTCGAGCGCCTCCTCGAGCGCGGCGAGCGTGAGCGGCGCGTCCTCGGCCAGCCCGAGCGCGACGCGCGCGTCGGCGCGCACCCACTCGGCAGGGATGCGGACGTCGAGGCGCGCGAGGTGGAAGCCGAACGTACGCACCTGCCGGAGGAGCGCGCGCACCCGCTCGGCTCCCGCGCGCGCGCCGCGGTTCTCGAGGAGCGAGGCGAGAACGAGCTCGAGATCGGCGACGAACGG
Organism: Labilithrix sp.; assembly: GCA_019637225.1. GTDB lineage: Bacteria > Myxococcota_A > Polyangia > Polyangiales > Polyangiaceae > Labilithrix. The sequence continues at coordinate 67,545 of JAHBWC010000016.1, read as the reverse complement.
CGCCGGACCCTCGTACGCGTGCGCGGCGAGACGCGGCCTCTCCCCGGCGGCGCCTCCGCCTCCCGCCTCGCGCACGGCGACGATCGCGGCGCGCGTCACGCGGAGGCGTTCGGTCACGAAGCGGAGCTTCCGGCGGTAGGGCTCGTGATGGGCCGTCGTGTCGAGGGCGTGACCGAGGTCGGGCATGGCGCGCGCGTCCTCGTCGAGCGAGGCGAGGAGCGCCTCCGACACGGGGACGCGGCGCGTGCTCTGGGAGAGCGCCGAGCCGAGCGACGTGACCTCGCGGAGGTAGAGGTCGAGGACGCGCGCGGTCTGCGCGAGCCCGGTGTCGACGGCGACCTCGGGCGTGACGTTCGGGTTGCCGTCCATGTCGGCGCCGACCCAGGAGCCGAAGTGAAGCACGCACGGCACGTCGACGGCCTTGCCGAACGCCTTCGCCGCCGCGCTCTCCATCGCCGCGTAGAACTTCGGCACGAGCGGGAAGAGGACCTCCTCGAGGTAGAAGAGGACGTTCTTCACCTCGTCGCCGACGCGCGGCTTCTCCTGACGGATCTCGTCGGTCTGCCAGAGCGTTGCCACTTCGGCGCGGATCGCGCGGTCGACGTCGTCGGCCTCGGCCGGCGTGAGCTCGGCGCGCTCGCGCCGCGCGATCAGCGAGACGAGTCGCCGGTGCTTCTCGAGCACCGTGCGCCGCTGCGCCTCGCTCGGGTGCGCCGTGAAGACGAGCTCGACGGCGGCGTCGCGCAGGATCTCCTCGAAGCGCTCGCGCGACGTCTCCCGCGACATGCCGGTGAAGACGACCTCGAGCGATCCGGGCTGAGGCTTGCCCTCGCGCGCGTAGTCGCGACGTCGACGCGTGCGGTGGTGCTGCTCGGCCAGGTTGACCAGCTGGAAGTAGTGCGTGAACGCGCGCGCGACGCGCTCGGCGACGCTCGTGTCGAGCCCGCGGACGACGTCGACCAGCTTCTTCGCGGTCGCGCGCGCGCGCTCGAGGTCGTCTGCGGCCTCCTGCGCGCGCCGCGCCTTCGCCAGCGCGCGGATGGTCTCCTCGAGGTCGAGGAGCGCCTCACCTTCCTGCTCGACGAGCGTGTCGCCGAGGATCCTTCCGAGATACGAGACGTCGCGCCGGAGCGCGTCGAACGGGAGCGCCATCGAAGCACCAGCATCGCGCATCGCGCGCCGGATGGCGATGCGGCGTCGTCGCAGCGCGCGCGCGCCCGATGCGCGCCGCGCCGCGAGGCGAGCGACGCGCGCGACTCGGGAGAGAACTATCCGAATCGGACTGGCGCATCCCTACGCCCGGGGGATGATGGACGCTCGTCCGCCGTGCGCCGACACTCCTCGCGCGATGACCACGCCGATGGGGGACAAGAGCGACGGGGCGACGATCACGAAGCGACCGGGCCGGTTCAAGGAGCCCGTGAAGTGGATGCTCGGGCGAAAGCTGGTCCTCGAGGCCGCGTGGATCGCGCTCGAAGCCGTCTTCAAGCGGCGCTTCTCCGGGATCGCCTGGATGACGCCGAAACCGCACTGCGAGCTCGAGAAGCTGCCGGCTGGCGAGAAGGAGCTCTGGTTCGATTACGTGTCCGACACCGGCGACGGCCAGTGGGCGACCTATCGCGCCGCGTACCTGTGCCTCGCGAACCTGTGGGTCTCCGATAAGAACATCCTCTCCTTCGAGCCTCCCGGCGCGGCTCGAGAGCAGCACGACAAGGCTCAGGGAACGTTCCTTCCGCGCGGACGGTTCCTCGTCATCGGGTCGGACCTCGCCTATCCGGTGGCCAGTCACGCCGCCCTCGTGGAGCGTCTGCAGACCCCGTTCGCGTGGGCGCTCGAGGATCTCTGCAAAGAGGGCCTCGCCTCCAGCGAGGACGTGAGGCCGATGTTCGCGCTGCCGGGCAACCACGACTACTACGACGCGCTCGGAGGGTTCAGCGCGGTCGTGCGTCCGCCGGCGTCGTCGGACAGACCCGCGTTTCTACCGGGCTTCAGGAGCGATCAGCGCTCGAGCTACTTCGCGATCGCGCTCCCCCACAAGTGGTGGCTCTTCGGGTTCGATGCACAGAAGGGCGCGATCGACCCGCGGCAGCACGCGTTCTTCAAGAAGATCATCGACGGCGTGACGGCCGCGAAGCGCGCGAAGCCCGAGAAGCCCGAGGAGCCCAAGAAGCCGGAGAAGCTCGAGAGGCTCATCGTCGCGACGCCGGAGCCGACGACGACGTTCGGGGGCGCGAGCGGGTCGCGCGAGGCCATCGGCAGCTTCCTCGCAGAGCTCGGTCTCGGAAAGCCGTTCTCCTCCGACCAAGGCGCGCTCGCCGAGCCGGAGCGCTGTCGGCTCGATCTGTCCGGTGACATCCACCACTACGCGCGCCACTGGGGTCCGGCCCCCGAAGAGTGGATGGCGCGTTCCGTGACGGACGAGGGTCCCGCGGAGGCGTGGCCGATGCAGGCGAATTATGCCTCGGTGCAAGCCGGGCTCGGGGGCGCGTTCCTCCACCCCTCTCACACCAAGCGAGGCAAGCTCCCGGCGGTCCTCCATCCGCCGACCGAGACCTCACGGGAGATCGTCAACCGCCGTCTCTTGGATCCGCTCCGCATGCTCTGGAACGGGAACATCGGCATCGCGGGCGCGCTGGTGGCGCTGATCGCTTGGGTCGTCGCGCGCAACTGGGAGCGGCTCTGGATCGCCGAGGCCGACTGCTGGAAGAACGGCGTCGCGGTGTTCTTACCCGCGGCCTTTGGCGTTCTGCTGCTGGCGGCGGTCTTCTGGCAGCTCGAGAGACTGCGGCGGCTGGGAAAGACGCGCGACCGAAGCGAACGCGTCGACCCGGCGACCGCCAAAGAGGAGTCCGCGCATCGATGCGCGCGTGTGTGGACGCCGCTCGCCCTCTTGATCGTCGCCGCGTTGCCCTTGGCGAGCCCGTGGTGCGGCGTGCTCTCGGTCTTCGCGAAGAGCCTCGCGCTCGTGATGTTCGGTGGATCGAGTCTCGCCGTCATCGTCGCCGCGATCATCGGCGGACAGCTCTTCTCGGAGCTCGAGTCGGTGAAGGCGAACGCGCTCGTGACGGCGGGAGGCGTGGGTGTCTTCGCGGCCGGCGTCGGCTCGTTCGCCCTCACGCTCGCCCTCTACTCGGACGTCCCGCTGCGGCTCTTCCTCGTGAGCCTCGGCGTCGTGCTGCTCGTGGCCCTGTTCTTCGGCCTCGTCGCGCTGGCGGTGCCGGCGGGAAAGCACGCCACGTGGCTCGGCAAGGCCGGGTTCGTCGTCCTCGGGTTGCTCCACGCCGTCCTCCAGCTCGGCACGCCGCGGCTCTGGGTTCTGCAAGGCTCGTGGACCGCGCTCCTCGGCCTCGTCGGACTCGGCGCGCTGTTCGTGCTCGTGGGGAGATCGCACGCGGGCAAGGCGCGACGCGCGCCGCGCGGCCTTCTCGTGGTGGCCGGCGTCGTGCTCCTTGCCGGCGCGATCGGGCTTCCGATCGCGCTACCGGGCGCGCCCTCCGAGAGCTTCGGGTGGCCGCTCGCCCTCACGCCCGCCGCGGGCGCTCTGTTCTCCACGGTCTGGTTCGCCTGGTACCTCGTCATCGCGCTCGCGTACGACGGGCACAACAACGAGGCCGGCGGAGCGGTCCGCGTCGACTCCTTCGTGCAGATCCTGCGGATCAGGGTGGCGGCCGATCGGCTCGAGGTCTTCGCCATCGCCGCAGACACGACGGACGAGGCGGACCGCGCGAAGGTGAGGCTCATCGACCGGTTCACCCTCGAGGCAGGCGAGAGCACCGTGAACGCCGCCGCCGAGGGAGGGGCGCCGGAACGAGACCAGGATGGAGCCGCAAGCCCCGTCGCCGCCGCCAGCGCGTAAACGCGCTTCCTGGTCGACCGCCTTCTCTGACACGTCGATCATGACGACGCGCGCATCTTCTCGGCCTTTCCCCGCGAAACGCCCACTTCTCCGTACGGCATGCTCGTTGCTCGAGCTCGGCCATGACCTATTTGGGACGCCTCACGGCCGTCGTCGCGACGAGCCTTGCGGTAGCGGGGTGCTTCTCCTGGGGCTCCGGCGACGGCGGGTGCGCGCCTGCGGGCAACGGCCTCACGGGCGCGGGCAGCTTCACGTACGTCTGCGTGAGCGGCGCCGATCCGGAGTGCGACGGTCGCTCGGCGATCGACGCGACCCAGCCACTGCCCCGCGCGGTCGCCAAGGGAGCGCGATTCGGCCTGCTGTACGGCGGCGGTACCGTCACGCCGGTCTCGTCGAAGGCGGTGCGCACGTCGGGGCGAGACTTCGTCGCGCTCCGGAGCGGCGCCGTGGGGTTCGTGGTCCTCGCCGACGCCGAGGCGATCGATGCCGTTCGGCTCGAGATCGTCGAGGCGGACAGCCTCGCGATCGGGAGCGTCGGGGGAGGGTTCTTCGGCTCGTCGCTCTTCCGCGAATCGGAGCGCCTCGCCGTCGGCTCCCCGCTCGCGCTGCGGGTCGCCGCGCTGGAGAGCGGCGTCCCGCTGGCCGGCACCTTGTCGGACGTCGTGTGGACGGTCGACCCGCCGGAGCTCGCGACGGTCGTCAGCGGCGCCGGGACGTGCGAGCTCACGGGAAGGACGCCGGGGTCGGGGCGCCTCCTCGCGTCGGCTGCCGGGCTCGTCGCCGAGATCCGGATTCACGTCGACGAGCCGGCGGCGGTCGCCGACGCCGGCGAAGACTCCAGCGTGTCGGACGCCTCGGACGACGCCTCCGATCCATCGGACGCGGGCGACGACGGAGGTGATTCGTGAACGCCCGCAGGATCCTCCTCGCGGCGTCGTTGGCGCTCGTGTCGGCCGCCTGCGAGCCTTCGCCCGAGACCTTCAGCCTCCAGCCGAGGAGTGGTCAGGCGATCGTCGGCGACGCGGGAGCGCAACGCGTCAGCCTCGTCGAGGGCGACGTCTTCGTGCTCGACACCACGCCGCTCGACGGCGACTTCGACCCGATGGAGCTCTGCGTGCGGGCCACCTCGACGGCTCCCGAGCGCGTCGAGGTGAGGGGCGTGCGGGGCAGCTGCCGCATGTTCGTCGTCTCGGCGAAGGAGGTCGGCTCGACGACGGTCACGTTCGTCGCGCGTGACGGCGCCGCGAGGCTCCAGGTCGACGTCACGGCGGCTCCCGAGCGCTGACGCGCCTCGGCGCTACTGGTTTCGCTTGATGACGTGATAGCCGAACTCCGACTCGACGACGCCGCTGACCTCGTCGACGGCGAGGGCGAACGCGGCGTCGGAGAAGGGCTTCGTCATCTTCTCGCGCGTGAACTTCCCGACGCTGCCCATGCGCTCCTTGCTCCCCGGATCGTCGGAGTACTCCGCCGCGAGCGCGCTGAAGTCGGCTCCGCCCTTCGCCTTCGCGACGACCTCTTCGGCGCGGCTCTTCGCCTCGGCCTTGCTGCGCGTGACGGTCTTGGGCGCCCCCTTGGCTCCCTTCCAGGTCACGAGGACATGCTGCGCCGCCACCGCGGACGGCGGCGCGGTCGCGGATGCAGGCGGAGTGGTCGCCGACGGCGTCGCGCTCGGAGAGGCGCTTGCGCTCGGAGAGGCGCTTGCGCTCGGAGGCGCGCTTGCGCTCGGAGGCGCGCTTGCGCTCGACGACGTCTTCTCGTCGCACCCGAGCGCGAGCAACGACACCAGGCCGACGACGGCGAACCGCTTCATCGCGTCGCTCGAGCCTCGGGTCACCTCCGTCCCGTCGACTTCGAGATCGAGTCTTGCCGAAGAGACGATCGATGCAGAGCGCATATCCTCAGCTTAGGCGAGTGGCGACGGCTCGTGGAGATCCTCGACAGACCTGCTCACGGGAGCCTCGCGAGCAAGTCGAGGAGCTTGCCGCCCATCATCTTCCAGCCGTAGCGCGCGCCGCCGAAGTTCTGCTTCTGATCCGGCTTGAAGCCCGACTGGACGAGGGACAGGCGGGTGCCCGACGCGGTGGGCGTGAGCGTGAACGTCACGACGGTGTCGAGGGCCATGTCGCCGACGACCCAGGTGTAGCTGAGCTTCCTCTCCGCTTCGACCTCGAGCATCCGACAGCTCACGGTTCCGTCCCATCCGGGAAAAGGCTGCGTCTTGAACGTGAACGCGGCGCCCGGATCGAGCTCGATACCGGCGACGGGCAGGAGCCACTCGGCGAGCAGCACCGGATCGGTGAGCGCGCGCCACACCTTCTCCGGCGGATGACGCAGCTCGAGCTCGAATGAAATGGAGTCGGTCTGCTCTCTGGCGGTCTTGTCGACGACAGTCATCGTTACATCTCCTCCAGCAGGCGTTCGAGACGATCGACGCGCTCCGTCCAGAAGGCGCGGTAGTGCGCGATCCAGTCGACGAGCGGCTTCATCCCTCGCGGATCCACGCGGTAGTAGACGCAGCGGCCCTCGCGCCGGCCGTTGACCAGGCCCGCGTCCTTCAACGCGGCGAGGTGCTGCGAGACCGCCGGCTGCGAGATGTCGAAGCGCGCCGTGAGCTCCTTGACCGCCGCTTCCCCACGCGTGAGCGACTCGAAGATCGCCCGCCGGCTGGGATCGGCCAGCGCCTGGAAGACCTTGTTTTCGGCCGCGGCCGCGCGCTGCATTCAATATCAATAAGCCATCGCTTATTGTTTGTCAAACGGACTGCCCGAGCCAGCGCGCCGGGGAGCGCATGGCACCGCCGACCTCCCCGGGAGGTTCACGACCGAACCGGGACGTCTCACTTTGGCTTGTTCGGCGCTCCCGGCGTCGCGGTCGTGCGCTCGAACGTGCCGTTCATGTCACCGTTGGGGATGCGGCCCCAGGTGTCGCCGCCGGAGGCCGCCTCGGGCGGATAGACGACGGTGCCCACGATCACGCCGCCGCTGTCGATGAGGAAGATCGCCTCGCCGTCCTTGTTGCTGATCCCGAACTCGGCGAGCACGCAGAAGGCGTGGTCGCCGGCGGGGCACGGCTCGCCCGAGTCGAGGCCCCCGGCGCGGACGAGCCCGTAGGCGCCCGCGGGCAGCTTCGTGTTCGGCGGGAACGTGACCGCGTCGGCGAGCTTCGGCCCGCCCGTCTTCTTGTCGCGGTCGGCCACCTTCCAGCCCCCGAGATCGATCGCGGTCGCGCTCGAGTTGACGAGCTCGATCCAGTCGTCGCTCGCCGAGACCTCGTTGATCAGGACGACCGAGGAGCTCCCGGTCGTCGCGTCGAAGCGCCCCTTGTCGGGCTCCGGCGAGGAGCCGGATGAGCCCGACGATCCGGAGCTGCCCGTGGACGCGTCAGCGCCGTCGGGCGACGCGCTGTCGAGCGGGGCGGGTGGAATGAGCCCGTCGGTCGACTCCGAGCATGCCCAGACGGCGACCGAGGCGAGAGCGAGCAACACGAACAGACGACGCATCGGAGCCTCCGCGAGATCAAAAGACGACACGAACGATCGCGCGGAGCTCCCAGGCATTCGAGCCGGGGACCTCGCTCTGCGCGCGAGCAGTGGGGATCGAACGCGAGAGCGCGAGGAACGTCTCGACCGGGAGCGCAACCCGGTAGCCGACGCTCCCGAGGACGGTGGTGAACGCGCCGGTGGGCGAGACGGCGCTGTCGCGGATCGTGTGGTCGGCGCGGGCGCCGAGAAGGAGCCGTGGCACCGGCTCGACGCGCACGAACGCGCTCGCGAGCATCGCGCGCTGCGTGCCGAGCTGAGCGACGCCCCAGGCGTGCGTGAAGTACGCGCCGCCCCGGACGCGTGAGCCCTGCCAGACGAGCCCGCCGGTCACGCGGTCGGCGCGCGCCAGCGACGTCCCGGTGGAGCCGGCGACGTACGAGCCGAAGACGCCGAGCGGACGCAGCGCGCCGTTCGGCAACGGGTGCACCTCGGCCGCGCCCTCGAACGTCTTTCCGCGATTGAGCTCGCGATTCGTGTAGCCGTCGCCGTTGTACGCGGCCGCGGCGAGCCAGCCGAAGCCGCGTGGCAGATCGACGCGCGCCTTCGCGCCGAGATCGGCGGCGGACATGAGGCCGCTCGCCTCGAGCGCGGACGGCGCGACCGGGCGGAGCATCCATGTGCCGTCGAGGTTCGGGACGGTCAGCGTGGGAATGACGCCTGCCGAGAGCTCGAGCGGCGCGACGACACGGTAGGCGCCGTAGGCCTCGCGGATCCGGAGGACGAGGCTGTCGCCCGCGACGCCGAGGAGTGAGCCCTCGCTCGCCGAGCGCGTCGCCTCGAGCACGACGCGGCCGCGCGCGCCGTCGAGCTCGCCCTCGAGCGCGGCGTGCGCGCGCGGCACGTCGAACGCGTGAAACCACGTCTGGTTGTTCCCCGGCCCGACGAGGTTGCGATAGCTGTATTGCGCAAATACTTCGAGGCCCGCGCGGACTGGCCCCGCCCCGTGCGTGGCCGCCTCCGTCGGCGGCGCCGCGTGACCGATGGGCGCGCCGTCCTCGGCCGTCGGCCGCGGCGCGGGCTCGGCGGTCCGCGGCACGGGCTCGGCGGCCGGCTGCGTGGCCTCGGCGGCCGGCTGCGTGGGCTCGGTCGCGGCGGTCACCGGCGGCTCCGGACCGGCGTCGCCGGCGAGACGAGTCGCGCTCGACGGTGCATTGCCGTCGTCGGCGGCGGCGGCGGCGCGAGCCCCGAGCACGAACACGAAGAGCGCGAGCGCCGATGCGAGGGAGAGCCGAATCATGGCGAGCTCGGCAACGGCGGCGGGGCCGGGGGGACGCCGAGGACGGCGGCCACGTCGGGGCGAGCCGAGTCGTTCCGATCGAACGGGATCCCGAGGCGCAGTCCGTCCGGGCGGCGCAGCGCGCGCGCGAACCGCGCGTGATCGGCGACGACCAGCTCGGCGTAGGCCACCCCGACGTCTGCTTGTTCGTCGAGGAACCCCTCGGGATCGGTCGCGATGCGCGCGTAGATCGCGCGCGCGTTCTCGGCGCCGCCCGGTCCGGAAGCGTGAACGCGCGCGACCACGCCTCCGAGAACGACGCCGAGCTTCGTGAGCGCGTCGGCGGTGCCTTCCTCGCCCTCCATCCGCGCGGCGCGCACGCCCTTGTGCCCCTCCGACTCGAGTCGGATCTGGCACGGCAGCCCGAGCCACGTCGTCCAGCCCCAGAACGGCTCCGCGTCGGGCCGCGCCCACGCGAGACGAGCGGATCGAACGACGCGCTCACCGACGTTGTCGCGATGGACGCCCGGCGGCAAGAGGCCCCCGATCATCGAGTCACCGAGCTCCTTCAGCTCGAGCAGGAGATCGTCATCCGGATCGTCCGACGGACCCCGCACGAGCAGGATGACGCGAGCGCGCGGCCAGCTCGCGACGCCGCTGCCGAAGACGCGCGCGGCGTCGAGCAGCCGAACGTGCTCCGGCGGGGGCGGCGCGACCAACGTCCGCCGCCACCGCTCGATCGCCTCGGGGAGCGCCGCGAGCGCGAAGGGCGGCAGATCGGCGTAGACCCTCTGCGGGTCCTCGGGATCGATCGGACCGCGCCTCAGTGCACGTCGATCGCCGTCCAGCACGGTCAGCTCCGTGAGCTCGCGCCGGCGGGCGTGGTCGCGCTCCGAGCGGCGAATCACGCTCGCGAGGATCGGGTTCGTCGACTCCGTGACGCGAACCGGAGCCTCTCCGCGCGCCGCCGCCTCGACGCTCGCGCGGTAGCCGACGACCGCCGAGCGGACGATCGCTCGGCGCGCGTCGACGACGTTCCGGCGAGCCTCGGCGTCGTCGGGGTTCGACGTGAGCGCGGCCAGCGCGAGGCCGACGGCGAGGCGGCGAACGTCCCAGAGGTAGGGCGCGAGATCGGCCGTGTCGAAGTCGTTCGGCTCGATCGCGAGCGTGCCGTCCAGCGCGCGCAGCGCGCCGAAGTTCTCCGGGTGCGGATCGCCGATGCTCGGGACGAGCGGGACGTCGAGATCGAAGCGCGAGACGGCGAGCGTCGTGGAGCCGGTGCGCATGTCGCTTCGAAAGAGCGGGACGGTGCCGCGGTAGAAGTCGAAGAGCCCTTGGGCCATCCGTGTGTACTTGCCGGCGCTGAGGGCGGGGCGAGCGCGGATGTAAGGCTCGTCGGCCGCGGCGAGCACCGCGACGATCTGCGCCTCGCGCGCGTCGGCCGGCGAGGGCTCGCATCCGGCGAGGGCACCGGCGATGACGCTCCCGAACGCTCCGAGGGCGGCGGGGAGAGGAGGACCGTGACGCCGGCCGAGCACGACCGCCTTTTGGCCGAGTCATGTGACCGACGCGAGGCACGGGCGAAAACTTCGGTGGCGGCCACGGAACGTTGATGTGACGAGGACACGTCGCCACTCAGCGCCAGAGCCGCGCGCCGCCGGTCTCGGTCGGCTACGGAGCGTCGCTGCGTGAGCGCGATCGATCGACGACGAACGTGGCGATCACGACGAGGAGCATCAGCGGGAAGACATAGAACGCAGGCGTGCCCCACGCCGCGCCGCGCGGTCGGTACACGCCGCCGGTCGCCGCGCAGACCGCGAGGTAGAGGCTCATGATCGCGACGCCGCAGCGCTGCCAGAGGCGCCCGTCGACCGGCGCCTCGGACAGCGCGCCGCGAGCTCCGTGCGAGGCGTTGCGTCCGAGGACCGCGCGCCACGTCGGCCAGTCCCAGACGAGCAGCGCGAGCGTGCTCAGCCACAGCAGCGTCACGACGGCCGCCGTCGGATAGACCTTCGTGCTCCAGCAGAGCACCGCGATGGAGCTGAAGATCGGCAGCGCCAGGAGCGCGCCGGCTGTCGCGAGGCGCTGCGTGACGAGCAGCGTCGCCGTCACCAGCTGAACGACGCCGACGAACTGGTAGAAGGCCCCCGTCGCGTGGAACGCGTGGAGAAAGTCGTGGAAGGGTCCGTGAAGATGCGGATCGGTGAAGGGCTGGGCGAGCACCTTCTTCAGCCCCGACGGCACGAACGCGAAGCCGACGAAGATGCGAAGCATCGCGATCGCGCGGTGAAGCCCTCGCCTCTTCCGCGCGGCGAGGACGAGCTCGTCGAGCTTCGCCGTCAGCTCGTCCACGAGCGAACGTTACGCGGCGCTCCGCACGCTCGCAACGGCACCGAGCGCGCTTCCTGAGAGCTCGGAGAGGCGGCTTTTTCCGAACCGAGACTATTGGGCCAACGGGGATTTGAACCAACGAACGCGGTTCTGACAAAAGGCTCTCGCCGTGCTTTCTCGGGGGTTCTGGGGCCTCCGAGACGTCCTGGGACGTCCGGAGGTGTCCCGGTCTGTCTCCGGTTTGGCCTCCCTCGTGGCCTCCCGCGCTCGACGCATCAACGCGGATGCCTCCGGAAAGCGAGCGCTCAGGGGGTGCTAGGGACTCCGCGCTGGCCAGCCTCCAAACTCTCGTCGATGTCCGCGATGGCGCGCTCGTCCTTGAGCACGTCGAGCACTGCACGGCCGAGAGGAAGAACGTGCACATCCCGTACGACAAGCCCGCCGTCTCGAGCGTCCGCGAGACCTGTGGGCACGCTGATGTCGACGCAGTCTGCTCCGCGAAGTGCGTACAGCGCGGCCACGGAGAGGGCGATCGTCGGTGCTCTAGCACCCGGATTGTGACCTGCAGAGATCGCGTCGATCGTCGGCCGAGCGCTCCATGTCCTGGTCGGCCCGCGGTGAAGAAGCTTGAACCCGCCATCTACGTCCGCGTCGACAAGTTGGCGCAGGCAATCGACGTCGGCTGCCGTCAACTTCTCGACGGCCATGTCTACGCGATCGCGCACGTCAGTGTCCGGTGGAGGTGCGAACAGCGCGAGAGCCAACATTCGCCGACGACGTCTGGTCGGCGTGCGCAGCCCCTCTCCGAGAAGACGAGTGGCTCGTGCCGCGAAGCTTGGATCCGAGGTCGCCTGTTCGAGGAACTTCGTCACTTCCGCCGCCATCGATTCTTGCCCAAGGACCGAACCAATGAGCGCACGCACGACCACGTAGACGGAAAGCCACATCTCGTTGTCGGAGGTCTCGATGGCTTGTGCCAGCTTGGCGCGGACGTCTGGGTAGACATGCTCGCGCAAGTCGTGGAGCAGACCGGGATCCGCAACGTCGATCACCGTCTTCACCACGCTCAGCTTCAGCTCAGGCATACGGGTAGACTACCTCACCACCCCAAGGCGGGCCGCCCCAGGCGAATCGCTTTGGGTGCAGATCCTTTCCGGCGGCGTGAAGTCGAGTGATTGCACGGGGGTTCGGAAATTTTGGGCGCGCGCGTGAGGTTCGTCCGGGCGGTTCACCGCGTTGTCTCCGGTTTGGCCCCCCTCATGGCCCCTCTATCGCTGGCCGAAGCGCCGTCAGTCGGCGCTCGTCGCATCGTCCTCGCTGAGCTCGCCATACCGAACGACCTCGCGAACGAGGGCCGCGACTCCAGCCTGACCAGGATAGATGGCCGCACCATGAATGCCCTGCCGTCGGAGAGCGAGCATGACATCGTTCGACCGCTTCGACGGAAGCGAGATGGCAAGGAGGTGGTTGTTGAGCTTGCGTCCGTCGATGCCTAGCCCTCGTCCTGCAGTCCACGAGCTTCGGGGAACGCCTTCGAGCAGGTCACACGTGTCCCCGTCGACGCGCATCATCAGCCCGTTCTGGGCAACGATGTTCGGATTGCCGACGCCTTCCACGATATGGGTCCACGCGCTCGCCATAGTCGCCGACTGCCGGGCAAACAGGGAGGACATGGCGTAGACGACGATACGGCGATCGTCGGTGCCGCGATTGGGGTGGCTCGCGGCGAAGTACGCCGCGACGAAGGGTGCGCTCGTCCAGTCCAGGAGCCGCGTCGGGAGGCCGATGTGCTGAGCAAGGGCCATCAACCGATGCTCAACCTGAAGGTCCAGATCGAGTCCGGTCCGCGCGATCACTTCCATGAGGACCGCCAGCACCTTGCGCTCAAGGTCCTTCAGCTCGCCATCGCTGCATCGAAGGTATCTCCCGTCGTTCGCCAACCGATCGCTGTCGACGCCACCAAGCGGCGCCCACGAGTCGATGCGACGAATGCTGGGAACCAGGCCCCACCGATGATCCGATTGGCCCCTGAAGTACCACTCCCCGGCAAACGGGAAGTGTGGTTCGGTCGGCAGCAGCGCGCGCAGAAAGTCAGCAACAGTCTCCGTCTGGATCTCAAGCATTCGTCCGACCAATCTTCCGTCTTGGCCGCATCCGGTTCAAGGCCGTCGCCGGCACTCTTCGTCCCGCAACTCGATACGCCCGGCGCAGGGAGCATGAGCGACGAAAAGTCGTTGGCGTCGCTGACCGTGCGGATGACAGCGAACGCCCGCACCTCGACGTCGGGACGCACGGAGCAGATCTTCCAGGCCGCACCTCGAACCGTCCCGTCGAGGACTGGGGGAAGCTGCTCGGAGACAACGCCGCCGTCTCGGCGATGCTCGATCGCCTCCTCCATCACGCCGTCATCCTCAAATGTGGACCGCGGAGCTACCGGACCACGCGCGCGGACTTGTCAGACGGCGAGGCGCGGAGCTAGAGAGAACCTGTCCTGCTCGCCTCTCCGTTGGCCGGTTTTGACCCGATCTTCGTTGGCCGGATTTGAGGCGATCCCCGAGGGTATTTCAGCCCCGCGGACGAAGAGACCATGCTTGGGGGCAGACAAGCCGCGAACGAAATCGCCGAGGGCTCCGGGCACGCTCTCTCACGTCAGATCGCCCGACGTAAGGCGCCGCACCCCCGAAAGCGCCGACTTCCCGTCGTAGACGAACGCGACGCTGTGCCTGGCCCGCGTGATTGCGACGTAGAGCTTGGCCCGAGAGATGTCGGACTCGATGGCCGAGGGATCTCCCGACCTCAGCCACTTGCCAATCGGCCCGGTCGGTACAATCAGAACGTGCGGGAACTCAAGCCCCTTGGAGTCGCCGAAGTTCAGCGCGGCATGGCCGTCGGCCTTGCTCCAAACGAGGACCTGCGGCTGGTAGCTCGCGACGTACCGGTCTACGAGACCTTCCTCCACCAGGAACACGCCCGCGTGTTCGCAGGTTCCTGTCGCCTTCGACGTGCACGGCTCGCAGTCCGGGAAGAGCGCGTCCGCCACGTTGCAGATCCCCTGGTTACACCTGTGACTCCAGGCGTGGCTCGTCACATCGCAGAGCCCCGCCTTCTTCCAAGCAAGGAACTTCTTGACGATCTGCGGACCACGGAAAGCGCGGTTCTTCGGCGAGTTGTTGGTGGCGTACGTGGCCTGGCGGTTGTCGCCGACCATCCGAAGGCTCACGCCTGCCCTCATCGCGGCTTCGAGGAGGTCAAGGTCGTAGCCGGCGAGGTCCTGCACCTCGTCAATGTAGATGCACTTGTAGAGGGCCTTGACCCGGTTGAAGACGCGGCCCTTTGACAGCGTGTTGCACAGGAGCGCGAACGCCGAGAGCTTGTCGCTGTAGAGCCGGCCCTGACTGTCGAAGAAGTACGGATGCGTGTTCTGCTTCGCGTACCTGGCCGATACCCCGTTGACGAGATGCAGCTCGGCGATGCGTTCATTCCGGAAGACGTTCTGGTAGGGCCGAACCAGCTCACGGAGCTGGAAGCTGAGCCAGGTGTCTACGGTCACCCGCTCGGGGACCGCGTGGGCCAGCTCGGCGAACTTCTCCCGGATCTTCCTGGTGTTGTTGTTCGAATAGCTGACGACGGCTGTGCGGCCCTGGCAGCCCAGGGCATCGCCTACCACCCAGGTCGTCTTCCCCGATCCTGCGGACGCGATGACGACCCTACTCGTCAACGGCGTCACGGATGTATTGCGGGTAGCTGATGGCCGTGGCGCTCTCGAAGATCCGCAGGGCGACCTCCGTCTTGTTGGCGGTCATCCAGACTCGGGCGTCCTCGGTCGTCGCGAAGTCCTTGCCGAGGGCGGCGTTGATGGTCTCCAGGCTGTTGGAGGCGACGAGCTGTTGCTCAAGGGACGGAAGCGTCGCCTCGTCGCTGACGCAGAGCTTGATGTTCAGGGCGTCTGTCGCATATCGCTTGCGTGCCGCGGCGGGGTCGCCATCGTTGTCTGTTACGACCGCCACGGCCTTCTTCACGACCTTCCCGATGGCAATGAAGCGTTTGAATGCCAGGGCTCCGACCGATATCACCTCGACCCCCGCGTCGAGCGGCATCTTCCCGTGCGTGTCGCGGTACGCCCGCTGCACCACCAACTCGTCAG
The DNA here is from genome assembly GCA_019637225.1 of Labilithrix sp. Taxonomy (GTDB): domain Bacteria; phylum Myxococcota_A; class Polyangia; order Polyangiales; family Polyangiaceae; genus Labilithrix. The sequence continues at coordinate 52,454 of JAHBWC010000016.1, read as the reverse complement.
AAGGGCCTTCGACCAGGATCGCTCGGCGGGCCAAGATGAGCCGCAAGGTGTCGTGACCTGGGAGCTTCATGAAGTAGCGCCCCGTGTCCTTGTCCAGGTCGCTCAGACGGAGCGCCCTACCGCGGTGGAACAGCAACACCTCACTGATGCCGAGCTTGTTCACCACGAAGCTGCTGTGGGTCGTAACGACGAACTGCTTGCACGCGTTGGAGGCTCGGAACCCGTCAAGGAGCCGGCTCAGACGAGGGTGGGACTGGTGGTTCTCGGGCTCCTCGACCAGGATGACGCCCGCGGACGAGGCGGCGTCAACCGCTAGGCGGAGCTTTAGCGCCGCCTGCTCGCCCTTGCCGATGAGCGAGAAGGGCACGTCATCCAACATCGGCACGACCGCGTTCTGCCATGACCCTGTCGCCGTCGTGTCCAAGGAGATGGTGATTGACCTGTCCGAGATCGCGCCGGTTCGGTCCGCGAGGACTTTGTTGAGGGCGGCAACAGCATCGTGCTTCGAGAACTCGGACTTCAAGAGCCGGTACGCCAGCGCCAACTCGCTTCGGTGCGAGCCATCGAGGTCGTCGTCCACGACGTCGAGCAGGTGGCGGCTCGTGCCCCGCTCCGCGATCACCGTCGTCGTGTCGATGAGCCGGCTCTTCGTCGGCAGCCTGCGGGGATGGACCGGCTCGTTCGCGAAGGTCATCCACTCAACCGTATAAAACTCCACTGGAACAGCAGCAATCTCGCGGCGGTCCAAATGGGCGGCGTACTCGTCGCCGAACTCCTCGTCGAGCTTGATCGCGAGCCGGAGTCCGGGTGAGTCGCGGCGCTCCGAGTTGTTCGTCCCACGGAACCGGGCCAACTCGTCGTTGCTGGCGAAGTAAACCTCGATGAGGATTTCGGGTGCGGGTGCCGTCTGCCCAGCGTTCACCTTGGCGCAGAACTCCGCCACTGCGTCTTCGTTGAAAAGGTGCGGGTGGATCTGACTGCGGAGGCTTCGACCATTGAGCTGGCAGGTCAGCGCCAGGTGGATTGCCTCCAGCAAGGTGGACTTCCCCGCTTCGTTGTCCCCGACGATGATGTTCAAGCCCGAGTTCAGCGTGATCGCGCCACTGCGAAGGCAGCGGTAGTTCTGGACGACGACCTTCTCGATCCGCGGTCCGGAGGATGGACCGGCATCGGCGTTGTCGACGGCGGACAGTTCGGTGGTCAAGTCATGTCTCCGCGGGCTGGACCGACAACGGCGAAGGCAAGGGGATGCATCTGCTTCGATAGGGTGCCGAGTGTGATCCCAGGCGTCGTGGAACAAGCTGGGCTCCACCTTGCGGACAGGTCTGCCGAGCGCAGCGTCGACGTCGGCGGTGGGCCGGGACGCGGAGGGATGAGGGAAGCAACGAGTGCGCCGCGTGGGACGACGCACTCGCGGTGCCGACTGTGCGCCCGAGAGACCGGCGGAAAACGAGCGAACACGCTCGTCAGATCCCCGTGAGGTTCACCACGCTGTTGGCCAGGGTCTTGAAGACGGCTTGGAAATCATCCCGGCTCTTCTTCATCGTGTCCAGCACCGTGCCCACTTCCCCCAGCTCCTTGTCGGTCAGGGCGAAGGGCGGCTTCTGCTTCTCCTGCGACTTCGCGATCAGACTGTTGAAGTCTGCGATGTTTGCGAGATTGAACGGACTATCGCCGGACGTTGCGGCCTGGAACTCTGTCTCACTCACGGACATGCCTTGCGCCGCAAGGGCAGGCACGAGACTCGAATTTACTCGCCCCTTGATCTCATCGATCCAGCGCTGGAACGACTTCGCGGGTCCTCCGCTCCGCGGTCGATACTTTTGTGAGATCATGCCGATGAACTTCGGTCCGTTTGCAGGAAGTGCGTATGTCACGCCCGAGCGAAATTGTGCGGCCACCGCGTTCCACTTTGGCAGGACCTTCGAGAGGGAATCGACGGCGAGCAGGCAGAAGTAGTCCGGGCTCGTAGGTACGAAGAAGTAGTCGGCGCCGAGAAACATCGCTTGATTGAAAGCCCCGATGCTCGGGCTCATGTCAACAAGAACGATGTCAGTTTCCTGTTGCGACGCGGTCATCCTTAGGAGGGCGCCCACCGCGCCCGGCATGTTGCTCAGAGCGGGGAGCGCTGCGGCCGTGGTGAACGCGACGGCCATCTGTGCTTCGTAGTTCGACAGGTCGATGTGTCCGGGGAGGAGCCACATCCCCGATCTGCTGGTCGGCACGACCTTGGCGGGCTGGAGACTACCTTGGGTTGGCGAGAACACTGGCGCCAGCGCAGAGCAGAGATTCGCGTCAGGGTTGTTCAAGTAAAAGTCGTCGAAGTCGTCCTTGCCGTCAAACCCAAGGACCATGCCCGTCAGGTTGCACTGAGGGTCGCCATCGACGATCAGAACGCGCTTCCCTAGCGACGCGAGAGCCCAGCCGAGGTTGAACGTCGTCGTCGTCTTGCTGACGCCGCCCTTATGGTTGAACAGACAGAGGATCTTCGCCATTTCTCGTCTCCCAATGCCGCGAGGCCCGCAGTGAAAGCGCGATGCTACCGAATGTCGCAAGAGCCGATCGAGACAGTTACGATCCCCTGTATTCGTGGGTAGCTAGTTCGATCCGCATCGAGGCCTCCGTGGTACATCGTTCGATGGAGACGACGTCGGGGCCGTTCGTGCACGAAGGGAAGAGCGCAGAGCATGTTGCGATGCTCGCTGCGACGAAGCCAGCGCGGTCCCTCGCAGAGGTGACACCTGCCTTCCATCGTCCGTCGTAGATCCCGTGGACCGCGCGCTCGCTCACGACAAGGCTTCGCGCTGGGGGAGCGCCTCCGAGATGCGGGACGCGACTGCTGCCGTGATCTCCGATCATGCGGCGGTGGCCGGCGCGAATACCGTCGAGCAGCCGCGACAGGAGAACACGATCCCCATGAGCGATGTCCCGACGATCGGGGTCAAGCCCGGGGTGCGCAGAGAGGTTACGTCTTCAGAGGTTTCGAGTTCGGCACCGACCGAGCGAGAGCCGTTGGTCCCGCAAGTTCGCACGGAGCCGATGCTCGGCGCTCCGACACGCAGGCAGGAAGGCGAGCCTGACGATGGACCGGGGAAGGTCGATGCACGAGCGGAAGCTGTGCAGGACGTTCAGGAAGCCTCCGCTCCTCCGCTCGGCCGCACCGTTACACTTGCGTTGGTGATCGTTGCGATCGTGAGCGCCGTAGTCTCGGGGACGGCAGGGATCTGGAAGCTGCGCGCGCAGGCTCACGGGCATGACGTTCGAGAACGACGACAACGGACCACGCGGATCGTTCTCGGCGCTGATCGAGATCGTCGCCTCCTCGTTGATGGGTCGCTACCGACCGGCTCGTCCGTGGGGAGCGAGCCCCCTCAGCCCTTCGGGCGGATGGCGATTCGTGCAGCTCGACCGCGTTGAAGATGCCGCGCGCACAAGGATTCCTTTGGTCATGAGGTTGCCTTGACGCTCGGTCTCCCGCTGCTAACGTTCTGTTGAAGCTCGGACAGGAGCCGCCGCACGGGTTCGAGTGTAGTTGCGGCAACCCCGGCACGGGGTGCGGACGACGGAGCGCCACCAAGAAGGGCGGCTTCATGGACCGTCGAACACTCGAATCGCTGTACTCCGCATCGAGGGGCTCACCTACCCGCGTCTTCAATCGTGCTCTGTCCGAAAAGCCACTCGGATCCGACACCCGCTCGTTCCTGCTCAACCACGTCGATGAACTCGACGCGGATCACCTTGTCGCGCTGCTCGGCGCGAGGGTCGCCCTCGACGACGAGCGGAACGACAAGCCCTTCCTCCGACGACTTGCCGGACTCCTTCCGTTCGCCGACACCTCGACTCTGCTCGAGGCGCTCCGTTTGTCGGAGAAGATCAACGCCGAGGCTTGGATCGAAGATCTCGTCCTGCCGCTTCGGGGCCGGTTGCCGAACTACCAGTGGTATCGCTTCGTCGACAAGGCGCGCGGCCACAAGCTGTTCAACGCACTCAACGTCGGCCTCGCTCCGTATGCGTCCAACGAGCCGGGCTGGAACCCGGACGAGAGCTTCGTGACCTCGATCGAGGAGGCTCGCCAGGAGCCCGTTGTCGTGAAGCTTCTGCACCGGGCGCATGACGACGGAGACGTAGCGAAGCTCGTCATCGACAAGACGCCGCTGGACGTCGTGCTTCGGCTCCACCGTCAGTTTCCCGATGATGTGACGGAGGACGCGATCAAGGCCGCGCTTCCCGGTCGCGTCGCTTCGCCGATCTCATGGGCGTCAGCAAGCGAGCCGCTACCCGCTTGGATGGCACCGTTCGTTGTCGAACGGGTTCGCCGTTGCGAAGACCACGAGGAGGCCAAGAACCTCTACGAGTGGCTCGCCGCTCTCCCCGCCGGGGCTCACGACTGGGACGCGTACACGCTCGCAGTCGAGCGCTTCAAACGCAATCCTATCTCGTCTTTCTGGCACGCGCGGATCGGCAGCTTCCTGAACACGGGAGGGACGTGGAAGACCCGAGGCCGGTCCTTCATCGACCTCTGCATCGAACTGGGACGAGGTTTCCCTCCGGCAGTCCTCCATGTCGCTCTCGGAGCGAGTAGCGACGGAAACGGGCCGAGCGCGGAGGACCACCGCAAGCCGATCCTTCGGAGGATCCACGAGGAGCTTGCGAAGCTACTCGTGGAGCGTGCCGACCATGCGCTCCGAGTCGGCGATCGCGAGTCGGCCGACCTCTATCTGTCCGCGCTCCTCAGCCTTGACGCCGGTTCGTTCATCGGCGGTCCACTGCATCGTCTGCGGAAGATCGACCAACTACCGGACGGTGTCCTCGCACGGCTCGATGCCTGCCAAGAAATGGCGAAGGCCGGAGGTCGCTCGCCGACGGAGGAAGGCTTCTTCGAGGCGTTCCTGGTCCTGACCGGGCAGTTACGATGACGCGCGCTCTTCAGGATCCTAAGAGCTGGCGAGAAGTCCGTTCCGAACTCGGCGACCTCGGCGCACGCGCCGTGCGAACCAGCGGATCCCACGAGACGTGGCGGTTCGCTGATGGGGAGACGTTCATCGCCGTCATCAACCACCTCGCCGATCCCGTGCCCAAGGGCATCCTCGTCAAGTTCCGTCGGCTCCGCGCTCGTCGTGCCGCCGCCCGTGTCGGCGAAGAGCCCGCACTACTCGGGCGGACGCGGCCATGGTGGTCTCGTCCCGTCCCGAGTTCCGAAGGAAGTGCATCATGGGTAAGGGAAGCAGCAGCGGTGGTCCGAAGGGCGGTGGGGGTCCGAAGGGCGGCGGCGGGGCCGTGCAGGGCGGTCCCGGTCCTCGTGGAAACTGGCCGAGCACGACGGGCAATCCGTCGGGCGGGGGTCGCGGGAACGCTCCGCCCTCGAAGTAATCGTCGTTGAACGGGGACGCCCGGCGCAGTCGGCCGGGCGCCCCGTGTCGGAGGCCGGCACGATGCCGACCGTTTCCAGTCGACGAGTCGGGTCGTGTCTTGCCGTCAGCACAGCTTCGACGCGGCGCGTGTGAGCCAAGATCGGCAGCGCGTTTCGAGCGACAGCCGGTGTCGCTCCCACGAGTAGCGCGCGAGCCGGAGCCCGATGGACGGCGCATGGACAGCGTGGCCCTCGAGGTCGGGGACGACGACGAGCCCGATCCCGGAGAGACGAAACTGACCCCCGGCCCGAAACACGAAGCCCCTCGGGAAGAGCCCGAAGGGCCGACAGCTCCGACACGACTTACATCCAGTCGGCGGGGGGCACGAGGTCGAGCCGATCGCGACCATGGGCGTTGTACGTGAAGGCCCCCCTGAACTTGAACCGCGCGCCCTTCGGACCGATGTACAACCACATCTGCCGAGCACTCTTCTGTCTCTTCGGCACCGTCATCTTCCAGCGCTGATTCGTCTCGGAATCGTAGAAGGAGAGGGTCGTGGCGACGAACGCACAGCCGCCGCAGGTGACCTCGACATTCGTACGGCGGGTCCCACCAACCAGTTCGAGCAAGCGGTACCCGTCAGGCCCGCCGATCCCCAGGAGGCGCTGCGGCCCTTGGATGTCGACATCGATCTCGATCCCGATGGTGCAGCCAACTTTCCTATTTGCGTCCATCTTGGTCTCCAGAAGCAAGAGACCCCGACCTTTCCAGGCTCGGGGTCAATGTTTTTGCCGTTAGGGTTGTTCAGATCGATTGAACTGGTTCGATCCGAGAGAGGAGGCGCGGCAAGACCACTTCCGCCTGGCGGGCAAGATAACCATCGCGTCAGCGGCGCAAGGGCGCCCCTGCAACCTCGCACCTTCCGCCTCCGCCGGGCTCTAGTCTCAGCGCGGGCTCGGTGGTTTGCTCAGTCGAACGTGGGCGATCAACGAGCTGGTTTCTGCTGAGCTGGCCAGTCGAGGGAGATCTTCGGCGGAGGCGGTCGCTCGAAGAAGATCGTCGGCGTGTCGATCCCGCGCCGGAGACGCGCGTACGAACGAATCTCGCGACGGGACAGATGCCTCCAGGGTCCGTCGTCTACATCCCTGTAACGAAGCGGCCCCGCGTGATGTTCGTCCGCGACAAGCTCGTTCAACCGTCGCGTCGCTGAACTGTGCGTCCGAAGCGTCGACGCCGGCCGTTGCAGATGTCGAAGATCAGCCCCTCTCCCTATCTCTCATGAACGGAAGTCCGATCAGATGCTCAGCGTTGCAGCATGGAAGAACCCACGAGAGTGGATGGTCACGGTCCGCATGAAGTGGCCGTCCGGCAAGAAGCTCCGAGATCGCACGGTCGTCAGAAACATGACCGAGCGTCAGGCGAACGACTGGGGCGAGAGGCAGTACGCCGATCTGCTCGCCACGGGTGAGCACAAGCTCGCCGAGGTGAAAGCCGCGAAGACCAGCACGGCGATCTCCGTCACCGACTTCTACAAGGCGTACTCCGAGGCCGCGGAAGGCGCGGACCGTCGGCCGCAAGAACCAAGGCAAAGGGCAGACGGCGATTCAGGATCGTCGTGACCGCTTTCGGATCTCGATCGAGCCGCACATCGGACACCTCCATAGGTCGCAGGTCACGACCGAGCAGATGAGGGCGATCGTCAAGATCGCTCGACGATCAGATCCGCCGTCGCATCGAGTGCTACGAGGACGGAGCCGACGACGACGACCGCGTTTGTTCGCAGCGGCAAGCTCCGCACGCCTGGCCTCGCCAGCAAGACCGCCGCTCACATCTGAGCGAATGCACGAGCGGGTTCCGCGAGGCCCTCTCGTCCAAGCTCGAGGAGCTTCGGGTGATCACGTCTGACCCCACGGTCGGCGTCCAGCCGCCGCTTCGGACGAAGGCTCGTGAGCAGCAGGCCCTCTTCGCTTCCGAGGTCGTGCGACTCTTGTCCTGCGAGGACGTTCCCCTGCCCCGCCGCCGCCTTTACGCCGTGGCGATCTACACGGGCATGCTTAGGAGCGAGCTTGAGCGGCTCGAAGCACAGCACGTGAACTTCGAGCACCACATGATCACGGTGATGGGCAGCAAGACCGACGCGGCCACCCGCCAGATCCCCATCGAGCCCGCTCTGCTTCCCCTCCTCACGAAGCTCGTGGAGGAACGAAAGACCGGGCCTCTCCTCGACGTGCCGTCCGGTCAGGGGACGCACGCGACGGCCGACCTCATCCGGAGTGACATGGAGCTTGTGAGGCCAGCCCTCAGCCAAAATGACGCCCACGTGATGCCCTTCACGTTCCATGGGCTGCGCCACACGGCGATCACCCACTGGGCCGTCGCCGGGAAGAGCCAGCTGTTCCTCCTCACCGTCGCCGGCCACATGGACGTGACGATGACGAAGAAGTACTTGGGCAAGGCGGCCAGCGTCAGCGCCAAGTTCGGCCAGCCGCATCCGCCTCTGCCGGCGAGCATCCTCGGTGGGGCAGAGGTCATTCCGCTGCCGGCGCGCTCAGCCTGACCTGCGCAGGTCTTGGCCCCCGTGGTGGCCCCCGCGTCCTACATTCGCACGCGGGGGCTTTTTTTACGGGTCGAAACTAGTGGGCCAACCGGGACTTGAACCCGAAACCAATAGATTAAGAGTCTACTGCTCTACCAATTGAGCTATTGGCCCGTCGAGGGAGGCGCGTGTTTACGTTGCGCGGCGTTGGGTGTCAAGCACCCTCGCGCGGGTGGTAGTGTCGAGGGCGTTCATGTTCGGTCTCTACCGCAAGATCCTCGGTCATCCCTTCGTCTACGAGCAGGTGCGTCCGCGCGTCGTCGGGGGCATCGACATGCGGCCGCTCTACGAGCTCCTCCCGAGCGAGGCGCGCGCGTCGGTCCTCGACGTGGGCTGCGGGATGGGCGACGCCTTGAAATACCTCGACCGCTTCGAGAGCTACCTGGGCGTCGACACCGACGCGATCGCCATCGAAGCCGCGAAGAAGCGCTGGGGCCACCGGCCGAACGTGCGCTTCGAGCAGCGAACGCTCCGCGCCGAGGACATCGACGACCTCGCGCCCACGGGCGTCGTGCTCTCGGGGGTGCTCCACCATCTGACGAACGCGGAGGCCGAGGGGGTGCTCCGGCTCGCCGCGGGCTCGCCGCGCCTCGTGCGCATCGTCACGAGCGACATCGTCTTCCTCCCGGGGAAGCTCTTCAACAACGTGATGGCGATGATGGACCGCGGGCGCTTCTGCCGCGATCCCGACGCCTACGCGTCGCTCGCGCGGGGGGCCGGCCTCACCGTCGAGCGCGGTCTGACGATCGCCTCGAGCCCCACGAGCGCTCGCGTCCGCTACCACCTGATGGCGCTCTCACCCCCTGCGTCCGCCGGCGGAAACGGCAACGGCAGGGCCGGCGCGTGAGGGTCCTCGTCACCGGCGGCGCCGGCTACGTCGGCTCGCACATGGTCGCGACGCTCCTCGCCGCGTCGCACGACGTGATCGTCCTCGACGACCTCTCGACCGGGCACCGCGACGCCGTCAGCGCGAAGGCGCGTTTCGTCCAGGGCGACGTCGGGGCGACGGCCGAAGTCGCCGCGCTCCTCCGTGACGAGCGCATCGACGCGGTCTGCCATTTCGCCGCGAAGATCCGCGTCGAGGAGTCGGTGAGCGCGCCGCGGCTCTACTGGCACGGCAACCTCGTGCGAACGCTGGGCCTCCTCGAGGCGGTCCTCGAGCAGCCGACGCCGCCGGCGTTCGTGTTCTCGTCGACCGCGGCGGTCTACGGCACGCCCGACGAGGTGCCGATCGACGAGGACCACCCGAAGCGTCCCGAGAGCCCCTACGGCGAGACGAAGCTCGCCGTCGAGCGCGCGCTCGAGTCGTACGGCCGCGCCCACGGCCTTCACTGGACCGCGCTCCGCTACTTCAACGCGGCCGGCGCCGACGCGGAGGCCGGGCTCGGCGAGCGGCACGAGCCCGAGACGCACCTCATCCCGATCGTGCTCGACGTCGCGCTCGGAGCGCGGCCATCGCTCGCGATCTACGGCACCGCCTGGCCCACGCCGGACGGGACCTGCGTGCGCGACTATGTCCACGTGCTGGACCTCTGCGAGGCGCACCTGGCGGCGCTCCGGCACCTCGTCCAGGGCGGCGCCTCCGGCGCGTTCAACCTCGGCACCGGCAGGGGCCGCTCCGTGCGTGAGGTCGTCGACGCCGCGGCGCGGGTGACGGGCCGCGCGGTCCCGGTCACCGAGGCGCCGACGCGCGCCGGGGACCCCGCCGAGCTCGTCGCGAAGGTCGAGCGGGCCGAGCGGATCCTCGGCTGGAAGGCCAGGCGGACGGAGCTCGACGCCATCGTCCGAGACGCTTGGGCCTGGAAGCTTCGGGCGAAACAGGGGTAAAAAGGTCGCGTGGCGCGCCCCGAGCTCTCGCTCGTCATCCCGATCTTCAACGAGGAGGAGGTCCTTCCTCAGCTCGACCTGCGTCTCAAGGAGCTGCTGAAGACGCTCGCGATCGACACCGAGGTCGTCTTCGTCAACGACGGCTCGAAGGACAAGTCGATCGAGATCCTCCGGCGGATGGCCTCGCACGAGCTCCGCTACAGGGTCATCGGCTTCTCGCGGAACTTCGGTCACCAGCGCGCGATCACCGCCGGTATGGAGAAGTCCCGAGGACGCGCGGTCGTCGTGATGGACGCCGATCTCCAGGACCCGCCCGAGGTGATCCTCGAGATGGTCGCCAAGTGGCGCGAGGGCTACGACGTCGTCTACGGCCGCCGGCGTTCGCGGGAGGGCGAGTCCGCGTTCAAGCTCGTCACGGCGAAGCTCTTCTACCGCGTCTTCGCCGCGTTGATCCCGATCGAGGTGCCGCTCGATACGGGGGACTTCCGCCTCATGAGCCGCCGCGTGGTGACGACGATGCGCGGCCTCCGCGAGTCGCACCGGTTCGTGCGCGGCCTCGTCGCGTGGGTCGGCTTCAAGCAGACCGCGGTCGAGTACGATCGCGCCGCGCGCGCCGCGGGCGAGACCAAGTACCCGCTGAAGAAGATGATCGCGTTCGCGATCGACGGCATCGCGTCCTTCAGCATCCAGCCGCTGCGCTTCGCGACGTACACCGGCGTGTTCGTCGGCACCGCGAGCGTGCTCTACGCGATCGCCTCGATGATCACGTGGTTCGCCGGGATGAACGTCCCCGGTTGGACGACGACGGTCGTGCTCGTGTCGTTCCTCTTCAGCGTGCAGTTTTTCATGATCGGCGTGCTCGGCGAGTACGTCGGGCGCATCTACGAGCAGGTGAAGCGTCGTCCGCTCTACATCGTCTCGGAGCGCATCAACTTCGGGCGCCGCAGGGTCGAGAAGCTCGTCACGTCGGACCTCGAGGAGCTCGCGGCTCCGGCGCTGCCGTCGCGCGCGACGGCAAGCGACGGCGGGGCGAAAGACATCCCGCCGCCGCCTGCCTCGATCGTCGCAGCCGGCGCCGCGGCGGAGGCCTCGCTCTCGAAGACGCCTCCGCCCGTGAAGGCCGCGCCAAAGAAGGCGTCGTCGCTCCCGGATGCGTCGAGCGGCGCGGCGGCGCCGTCCGCACCGAAGCCGACCACGCCGAGCGTCCCGCCGCCGAAGGCGTCGCCGAGCATGCCGACGATGAAGGCCGCGAGCGTCCCGCCGTCGAAGGCCGCGAGCGTCCCGCCACCGAAGGCGTCGCCGAGCATGCCGCCGTCGAAGGCCGCGAGCATCCCGCCGGCGTCCCCCAAGCCCACGCCCAGCGCGCCGCCGGTCAAGAGCCCGAGCGTCCCGCCGGCGTCGCCGAAGCCCACGCCCAGCGCGCCGCCGGTCAAGGCCGCGAGCGTCCCGCCGTCGTCGCCGAAGCCCACGCCCAGCGCGCCGCCGGTCAAGAGCCCGAGCGTCCCGCCGTCGTCCCCCAGCGCGCCGCCGGTCAAGGACGGCGGCGACGCGACCCGTGAAGCGGCGGTCGCGACGGAGCCTGCCAAGGGTGACGCCGATTGAGGGCTCCTCGCGTCGAGCGACGCTGCAGCTCGAAGCGCGGCCGAGCGACGGGTGAGCGCCTCGCGGCCGTCCGGGACGAGCCAGGAGTGACGCTTCGTCTTCTGGCCGAACGCGGGACGAGCCAGAAGCCCTGACGCGGGCCTCGGCGGTGTACGCTCCTCCCATTCGAGCCAACATGGTCCTCCTCCAGCATCGGTCTCCGTCTTGACGAGCAAGATCGCGATCGTGGTGCCGTGCTTCAACGAAGCCGAGCGGCTCCCGGTCGACAGCTTCGTCGACTTCATCGCGTCGCGCGACGACGTACGCTTCGTCTTCTCCAACGACGGCTCGACCGACGCGACCGGCCGCGTGCTCGACGAGCTCGTGGCGCGCGTGCCCGGACGCGCCGAACAGCTGACGCTGCCTCGGAACCGCGGGAAGGCGGAGGCGGTCCGGCTCGGCCTCCTGCGAGCACTCGAGACGGGGGCGGACGTCGTCGGCTACCTCGACGCCGACCTCGCGACGCCGCTCGAGGAGCTCGCGCCGATGCTGGCGCACTTCGACGATCCGGACATCTTGGCGGTCACCGGCGCGCGTATCCAGCTCCAGGGCGTGCGCGTCGAGCGCCGCCCCTTCCGCCACTACACCGGCCGCGTGTTCGCGACCGCGGCGGCCCTCACCCTCGGGACCTTCTATTACGACACCCAGTGCGGGGCGAAGCTGTTCCGCCGCTCGCCGCTGCTCGACGAGGCGCTCGCAGCGCCCTTTCATTCGGCGTGGATCTTCGACGTCGAGCTCCTCGGTCGTCTGATGATCGGCGTCGAGAAGAGCACGTCCGGTCCGAGGACGATCCGCGAGCATCCGCTCACCCGCTGGCGCGACGTCGGGGGATCGAAGATCCGCGCGTCGACGTTCCTCAAGGCGCCGTTCGAGCTCTGGCGTCTCTCGACGGAGCTCGGCCGCTGGCGACGGCGGACGTGAACGAGCGCGGCCCAGCGGAGGCCGAGCCGGACGCCGATCAGCTCCGCTTTCGCGCGAGCGTCCAGTAGCTGAGGCCGGGCACGTTGAGCCCCGCGCGGGCGGCCGCGCGCGAGACGGCGTTGTCCGCGCGAAGCGCGGCGTCGACGACGGACGTGACGAGCCTTCCACCCGTCCAGGTGGACGCCGCGCTCTCGGTGAGCGGAGCCGACCTGCCGACGAGCCCCTCCGCCCGCTCACGGAGCGCGCTCGCGAAGCGAGGCGCGAGGAGGCTGTGGAAGAGCCCACCCCGCGCGACGACGTCGAGCCCCGCGGACCGGAGGACGCGATCGCAGCGATCGGGGGAGTAGCGACGGTGGTGGCGGAGGAGCTCGTCGTGACGGGTGAACAGCGCCTGCCACGCGGGGACGCTGACCAGCACGAGCCCCGTCTCGGGCGCGACGCAGCTCTCGACGATGTCCGTGACGAAGCCGACGTCGTCCTCGACGTGCTCGATCACGTCCAGCATGAGCACGAGGTCGAAGCGACGATCGGAGGGCATCGTCCGGGTAAACGAGAACGTGGTGCCGCTCGACGCTCCGCCGTAGCGATCCATGAGCCGTGCGACGGTCGCGTCGTCGTAGCTGGCGTCCCAGCAGGTGACGGACCGCGGCGACGTCGTCGCGCTCATGGTCGCGCTGAAGAACGCGTCGCCGGCGCCGCAGTCGAGCGCGTCGAAGGCCCCGCGCCGGCCGAGGGCGCGCTCGAGCACGCCGGTGAAGAACGCGGCGCGGCTCTTTTCCCACGGATGACGAGGCCCGTCGTGTGTCTCGATGAGGTCCAAGGCGCGCCATCATACCGGAAGGGCGGCGCCGAGCGCGCCGCGAGGCAGGCCGCCCGCGTTCGGTTGGGCCGGGCGGACGACTGGGGTACGGTGCTCTCCCGTGCTGAACCGTTCGAGAGAACGTCCTCTGACGCCGAGCTGGCTCCGCGTCGCGGGCATCGCCGGGCTCGGCCTCGTCCTCACGCTGTGGGTCTGGTCGGTCATCCTCGCGCGCTACCCGGCCTCCGGCGGCGGCGACGGCCCGTTCTTCTTCCGCCTCCTCGAGGCCGGGAAGATCAGCGTGAGCCGCTGGCGCGAGCTCCCGCTCTGGAACCCGTACGAGTGCGGGGGCGTCCCGCTCTGGGACAACCCGCAGTCGATCGTCGCCGCGCCGCTCGTCCTCTTGCTCCAGCCGCTCGACACGTCGCTCACGCTGGGCTTCTGGGTGATCGCCCACGTCGTCGCCGGGTTCGTCGGGACCTGGCTCCTCTGCCGCAGCGAGCTCGGCACCTCCCGCATCGCCGCGTTCACCGCGGCGTGCCTCTTCGCCTTCAGCGCGCCGCACTCGAACCACATGGCGGGCGGCCACATCGCGTTCGCGGCGTTCGAGTACGCGCCGCTCGCGATCTTCTTCTGGCGACGCGCGGAGGCGGACCTCCGGATGGCGATCGGCCTCGGCCTCCTCGTCGCCAACATGCTCTACGAGGGCGCCGTCTACGCGCTCGCGTTCGTCGGCCTCATGCTCGCCGCCGAGACGTTGACCCGGCTCACGGCGCCTTCGCGCCTGCTCAAGATCGCCCGCGCAGGCGCCGTCGTCGGGCTCGTCGCCGGCACCGTGGGCGCGGCGCGCCTCCTGCCGGTGCTCGATCAGCTCGCGCACTTCAAGCGCCCGCTCGGCACCGAGGTCGACTTCATCGACTGGAAGCTCCTCAAGGAGATGTACCTCGCGCGGACGCACGCGCTGCGCTTCGGCCACGAGTACGTGTGGGGCGAGTACATCGCCTACACGGGGCCGATCGTGATCTCGCTGGCCGCGGTCGGCCTCGTGTTCTCGGTCCGCGACCGGAAGTGGACGATCTTCGTCGCGCTCGCGCTCCTCCTGTTCATGCTCGGGCATTTCGCGTCATGGGCGCCGTGGTCGCTCCTCAAGGGCCACGTGCCTCCCTTCATCTCGATGCGGGTGCCGGCGCGCTTCCGCCTGCTGCTCATCCTGTTCATCGCGTGCTGGGTCGCGATGGCGATCGATCGGCTCCCGCGCGCGCTCGAGCGCCTGGCGGGCGGCTCGCCCCTCGCGCGCACCGCGCGCGTCGTGGTGACCGCGTGCGCCCTCTTCGCGACCGGCGACGTGGCCGGGCACTCGATCGACGTGATCGATTCGCAGTGGAACGGGGCCGCTCCGGCGAAGCCGACGCCGCCGCCGTCGACGCGCCTGCATCTCGGCGGGCCGAACCTCGCCCAGTTCATCGACCAGCCCCGCCAGAACCGCGGCCGGCTCGAGTGCTGGGAAGAGTGGACGCCTCACACCGCGGCCGCGCTCTGGGTGGGCGACGAGCCTCAGGCGAGGGCGACGACGGCGAGCGCGACGGTCGCCTCCGTCACGCGGACGCAGAACTCGTTCGTCGTCGACGTCGAGGCGCACGCGCCGGCGACCGTGCTGTTCAACACGTCGTGGGCGCGGGGCTGGCGCACCGACGTCGGCGTCCAGCACGAGCTCTCGGGCCAGCTCGCCGTCGACGTGCCCCCCGGTCACCACCGGATGCGCGTCGCGTACTGGCCCGTCGGCCTCACGCTCGGCCTCGTGCTCACGGCGCTCGGGCTCGTCGGCTCGGTGTTCGGCCTCGTGTACCGGCGCCGGACGAGCGAGCGCGCGCGCGCCGCCTGACGCGCGCGCCGGTCAGCGCCGGACGGCGACGAGCATCTGCTGCGCGCCGAGCGCCACGCGCCGGAGACGCGGCTCGAGGCCTCGCAGGAACGCGAGGGGCTTCGGGAAGAACACGATGTAGTCGAGCCGCACCTGGTCGAAGCCGGAGCGTCGAAGGAGCCGGCGCGCTTCCCACGGCCAGAGGAGGATCGCGTCGTCGTCGAACGGACAGGCCGCGACGGCGCGGCGCGTGACCGGGTTCAGCGGGTTGTGCTCGAACACCACGAGGTGACCGCCCGGCCGGAGCGCGTCGCGAACGGTCGCCAGCACGCCGGCGCGCTCGCGCGGCGGCACGTGATGAAGCACCCCCGAGAGCACGGCCGTCGCGAAGTGAGCGCGCGGGAGCGTCGCGACGTCGTCGTGGAGCTCGGCCGACGGCGCACGCTCGCGCGCCTCGGCGAGGCTCACCGCCGACGGATCGTAGCCGTGGAGCTCGTGAACCTCGTCGCGAGCGCGGGCGAAGCGCTCTGTGAGATTGCCCGTACCGCAGCCGTAGTCGAGGAGCGGTCCACGGAGGAGCCCCCGACGGCGGAGGCTGTCGATCTTGTACTCGTGAAAGTAGGCGGGGTCTTCCCCGCTCGCCGAGACGCTCGCGCGGTGGAGCCCATCGTAGGACTTCGCGTAACTGTCGAACTTCGGCTCGGCGTCTTCTTGCACAGGGGACGATCCTCGAAGCGGCTTTCCATCCTAGTACCTCGACCCATCGATTTCGATGGGTCGAGGTACGACCATGAGGACGAAACTCCAGGGCGCAAGCCTGTGCGACGACGAAAGCTTCGTTCGAGCCCCTCGCTCGCCGGGGGGGCGGAACGAAGCGGTCGAATTCACGGCGCCCGGGTACTAGACTGCGCCGCTCGATGCGACGCGAGCTTCGGTGGAAAAGAACGGGCCTGCACCGGCTGTTCTTCTTCTTCGTCCTCCTGCCGATGCTCTGCGTGTTCCCGTACCTCCGGGCGGTGAACAACCCGAACGAGTTCGTTCGCGTCTACACCGTGATGTCGCTCGTCGAGAGCGGCTCGTTCCGCATCGACGAGCAGGTCCAGACCTTCGGCTGGGTCAACGACATGGCCCGCGTGAAGGGCAACGACGACGGCATCGACCACTACTACATGGTCAAGGCGCCCGGCATCGTCTACGCGGGCATCCCCGGCTACGTCATCTTCTCGAAGGTCGTGGCTCCGCTCGTCGGCAAGAAGTACCCCGGCGTCCACGGCGGCCACGTCACCGCGGCGAAGAAGCCCGCGGGCACGGCCGTGGAGCCGTCGTCGCAGGATGACAAGCTCTGGTGGCTCCGCATGAGCACCTGGGCGATGCGCATCTTCGGCTCGCAGATCCCGTGCTTCCTCTTCCTCCTCTGGTTCGAGCGCTACCTCCGCGACTTCTCCCGCGACCCGGCGATCCGGTACGCGGCAGTCGCGGCCGCCGGGCTCGGCACGAACTACCTCGCGTACACGCACATGTTCGCGAGCCACTCGCAGTACGCGGCGTTCGCGTTCCTCGCCTTCGCGACGATCGAGAAGGAGCTCCGGCGCTCGCGCGGCGACGTGAAGGCGATGCGGCCCTCGCGCGCGCTCTTCGCCGGGTTCTGCACGAGCGCCTGCGTGACGCTCGAGTACCACGCGCTCTTCATGACCGTCGTGATGTCGCTCTTCGCGACGCTGACGTTCTTCCGTCCGCTCGGCGCGCTCTACTGGCTCCTCGGCGCCGTCCCCGGCCTCGGCGCCCTCCGGCGGCGGATACCGCTCGGCACGAGCGTGACGCCGACGCGCGTCCTCGCGTTCGCGCTCGGCGGCCTCGCGAACGTCCCGCACGTGATGTACTTCCACTGGACCGCGTACGGCAATCCGTACACGCCGGGCCACCAGAAGCTCGAGACCGCGCACTTCGCCGCCGAGCACCAGATGGGCCTCTGGGGCGTCCTCTGGCCGTCGTGGGATCACGTCAAGGCGCTCGCGATCGATCCGGGCTTCGGCTTCTTCGGAATGAGCCCGTACATGTGGATCGGCCTCCTGGGCGCGCCGATCGTGCTCTTGTGGCCGCGGGGACCGGCGAGCCAGCGCACGCACATGCGCATCGTCACGGTCGTGTGGCTCGCCTGCATGACCGTCGTGTTCGGGGTGAACGCCGGCTTCGTCGAGTGGCGCGCCGGCTGGACCGTCGGCCCGCGCTACCTCGTCGTGTGCGCCCCGTTCTTCGCCTTCGGCGCCGCCGTCGCCCTCGAGCGCCTCGCGCACGGCAGCGGAGCAAAGCGCTCGCTCGCGCGCGGCATCGGCGGCGGGCTCGCGCTCGCGGGCGTGGTGACCATCGGGACGGTGGGGATCCTCTACGACACCCTGCCCGAGACGATCGCGCGGCCGTTCGCGCAGTTCTCGGTGCCGATGGCCCGCATCGGGCTCGTCCCCCACCACGTCGGCGAGTGGGTCGGCTGGAGCTCGACGACGCTCTGGTACGTCGTCTGCGCCGCGATGCTCCTCGCGCCGATCGTCGCGAGCCTCGCCTGGTACCCCGGCGAGCGGCGCGGCGAGACGGCCGGGCGGGCGCTCTCGTTCGTCGTCGCGTTCGCCCTCGGGATGGTGCCCGCCGTGTCGCCGCCCGACGACGGGAGCGCGCTCTTCGTCCTCCACCCCTCGACGGTCGCGCTCGGCACCGGGTGGGAGCCGCAAGGACGCGACCGCGTGAGCCTCCTCCGCGAGGAGGCCGAGCGCCACGGCACCCGCGGCAAGGGCCCGTGCCTCTGGTATCGCCTCGCCGACCTCGAGCGCGTGCTCAACCGGGATTCACAGGCCGCCCGCGACGACGCGCGCGCTAAGAACGCGATCCCGAAGGATCGCTGCCCGAAGCTCGTCTTCTGAGCGGGACGAGCTCCGTCCCGCGGGCTCGAGCGACGCCGGCCGGCCGCCTCGAAGGGGTGCCGGCGGCCGACTTCTGCTAAGGAGCGGTCCATGGTCCAGGCTGGCGCTCCTGCTTCCGCGTCGGACCGCGCCGATGCCGCCCGACGGCTGGCGCGCGTGCTCGCGCTCCGCGGACCGATGCTCGCGCGCGCCGCCGTCGGCCACCTCCGACCCGACACGCGCGTCGACGCCGAGTGGCGCGAACGCTACGAGCGCGCGCGGCGCGACCTCGACGCGAACGACGCCGTCTTTCGACCGACCAAGCAGTGGCGGCTCATCAGCTCGATGTTCCGCATGATGCTCCGCGGCTTCGGCCTGCGGGATTTCAAGTCGACCTTCGGCCGTTTCCTCGCGGCCTACGAGCCCGAGAACCGGCGCTACTTCGAGGCGCTGCACCACGTCTACCTCTCGACGCTCGAGCGGCGCGACACGTGGGGCCTGCTCGAGACACTCGAGGAGCCGGACCTCGGACAGAACGACACCGTCGTCGTCCGCGGCAGGCGCTTCAGCATGGATCTGCTGCAGTCGGTCGACGAGCTGTATCGGCTCGTCGAGGTCATGGGCTGGTCACGCGAGGACCCCGTCGTCGTCTGCGAGATCGGCGCGGGTTACGGCCGGCTCGCGCACGTCGTCCTGTCGGCGATGCCCAACGCGCGCTACTTCGTGTTCGACCTGCCCGAGAGCCTGCTCCTCGCGCAGTACTACCTCACGTCGCTCCACCCCGACTCGAAGGCGCTGCTCTACCCCGAGTCGGCCGAAGCGGGCGCGGACGGCGAGCGTCGGTGGGCCGACGCGCGGATCGCGTTCGGGCTTCCCCACCAGCTCCGCTCGCTCGTCCCCGGCTCGGTCGACGCGGTCGTGAACATTTACTCGTTCATGGAGATGGCGCCCGCGCAGGTCGCGACCTACTTCGACCTCGTCGAGCGGCTCGATCCGAAGGCGCTCTTCATCAAGCAGCACAAGCACGAGGTGAACCTCCTCGAGAACTCGCTCCTCACGAGCGCGGGCTACCCCGTCCGGCCGACCTGGCGGCTCGCTCACGAAGGCACCTCCGCGCTCTACGAGAACGTCTTCGAGGCGATCTATCGCGTCCGGAGCTGACCGCCGATGCCGCTCGAGTCGCAGACGCCGGTGAAGGCCGCCCCGGAAGCTCCCCGGCGCCTCGTGTCCGTGGTCATCCCCGCATACAACGAGCAGGCGACGCTCCCGCTCTTCTACGAAGAGCTCCGCGCGGCGCTCGCTCCGCTCGAGGATCGCGTCGACTTCGAGCTGCTCTTCATCAACAACGGCAGCACCGACCGAACGCTCGAGCTGCTCGACGGCCTCCGCGAGAAGGACCGGCGGGTGCGCGTGGCCACGCTGAGCCGCAACTTCGGCTACCAGGCGGCGATCACCGCCGGGCTCCGCCTGTCGAAGGGCGACGCCGTCGGCTGCATCGACTCCGACGGCGAGGACCCGCCGGCGGTCTTCGCCGAGTTCGTCGAGACGTGGCTCGGAGGCGAGGCGGACATCGTCTACGGCGTCCGCGACAAGCGGCCGGAGAGCGTCTTGATGCGCCTCGCGCGCAAGGCCTTCTACCGCATCACGCGGTACATGGCCGACCACGAGATCATCCTCGACATGGCGGAGTTCGCGCTGCTCGATCGCCGCGTCAAGACGGCCGTGCTCTCGACGCGCTCGACGTTTCCGTTCGTCCGCGGGCAGGTCGGCTACGTCGGCTTCCGGCGCGTCGGCATCAAGTACGACCGCCACGTCCGGCTCGGCGGCAAGAGCCACTACAACCTCCTCCGCGCGACCCAGTTCGCGGTCGGCGGCATCCTCTCGTCGTCGACCGCGCCGCTCCGGGTGCTCGCCTACAGCGCCGGCGCGCTCGTCCCGCTGTCTTTGATCGGGCTCGTCGCGGCGGCCGTCCACGGCGCAGCGACGCCCGAGTTCGGCGTGCTCGGCTGGAGCCTGCTCGGCGCGATGCTCCTCCTCGTCTGGCTCGTCTTCGCGGTCGCGGTGGTCAGCGTCTACGTGGCGCGCGTCTACAAGGACCAGGTCGCCTTGCCGCTCTACGTGGTGGACAGTCGACGCTCCTCTCTCGATGGAACCGACGATGAACCCCGAAGCTGAGAAGGCCCGAGCGCCCGAGGCGGACGAGCCCTGCCCGACCTGCGGCGTGACGCGGTGGACCGCCCTCTTCGAGTCGCGCTCCTTCACCATCGGCCGCTGCGCCCGCTGCGGCCTGGTGCGCACCCTCGGGGTCAGCGCGGACGGCGACGCGACCTACCCTGCGTTCGACCAGCGCGAGACCGCGCTCGTGCGGGCGATGCGCTTCGCCGTCGCTCAGCTCCTGCGGGAGCGCGCGCGGATCGTCGAGCGCTTCGCGCCTGCGCCGTCCGAGCCGGGCGCGAAGCGTCGCCTGCTCGACGTCGGCTGCGGGAGCGGCGCGTTCGCGCGCTTGATGTCGCGACGGGGGTTCGACGCGGTCGGCGTCGAGCCGTTCAGCCTCGGGCGCCCCGTCGACGAGCCCGGCCTGCGCCTCGTCCGGGCGCCGCTCGAGCGCGTGCGGAGCGATCTCGGCGACTTCGACGTCATCACGATGTGGCACGTGCTCGAGCACCTCGACGCGCCGCAGCCGACGCTCGCATCTCTCCGCGAGCACCTTCGCCCCGGCGGCGTCGTCGTGATCTCGGTTCCGAACTTCGAGAGCTGGCAGAGCCGCTTCTTCGAGGGCGGCTGGTTCCACCTCGATCCCCCGCGGCACGTCACCCACTTCGATCACGCGACGCTGAAGGCGCTCTTCGCCGAGACCGGCTTCGAGATCCTCGGCGAGCGCACCTTCCACTTCGAGTACGGCCCCGTCGGCTGGCTGCAGAGCGCGCTCAACCGGATCCTCCCGCGCAAGAACTTCCTGTACGAGTTCATCAAGGATCGCGGCGCGCTCGCCGGCGTGCCGGCGTCGCAGACGGCCCTGAACCTCGCGCTCTCGGGAGCGGCCGGCGTCGCGCTCGCCGCGCCCTCGGTCGTCGTCGAGGCCCTCGCCGCCCTAAAAAACGCCGGCTCCGTGATCACTTTCGCCGCCCGGCCGACACAAGGAGTGCGACAGGGATGAGGCGACCGGGTCTGCTCGAGCGCATGAAGTCCACGGCGATCGACGCGGAGGAGGGCATCTCCGCCCGCGCCGACGAGATCCTCGCCTGCCTCACGGTCGCGACCATCGTCGTCGCGTCGTTCTGGCGGCTCAGGTTCGGCGTCGACTTCACCGACGAGGCCTTCTACGCGGCGATCACCCAGCGCTACGCGCTCGGGGACGTGCCGTACCTCGACGAGTACAACCTGCGCCAGACCGCGAGCCTCCTCACGGTGCCGTACTACTGGCTCTACCTGAAGGTGAACGGAGGCACCGACGGCGTCGTCTACTTCCTCCGCGTCATCTACTTCCTGGTTCAGCTCGGGACGGGGTGGACGGTCTACCGCTTCGCCGAAAAGAGGCTCCCGCGGTCGTTCGCGATGATCGCCGCGTCGCTGCCGGTCGTGTTCATCCCGTTCGGCATCCCGACCTGCAGCTACAACACGCTCGGCGCGATGTTCTTCGCGGCGGGCGCGTTCACGGGCCTCCGCGCGCTCTTCGACGATCCCAGGCCGCACACGTTCACGTCGGCCGGCGTGCTCCACGGGCTCGCCTGCGTCGCCTATCCGCCGCTCGCGGTCCCGGTGCTGGTCTTCGCCGCGATGACGCGCTTCGCCCGCGAGGACGACGGCGCGGACGCGACCGCGCGCGACGACGGCGCAGACGCGACAGCGCGCGACGAGGGCGACGACGGCGACCTCGAGGACGACGACGACCTCGACGACGAAGACGACGAGGCCCGACGCCGGCGCTGGGCGCCGTTCTGGCGCTACATGCTCGGCCTCACGGCCGTCGGCCTCCTCCTCGCCGCGCTCCTCCTGCCGGGACTCTTGAACCACGGCGTCAGCCAGGCGCTCACGTACGAGAGCATGACGACGCAGGTCCGCACGATCGACAAGGCCCGCGACGTCATCACCTCGGCGCTGTCGACGTCCGCGCCGGGCGGCAGCGGTTGGTTCGCCACGCTCGGTGTCTGCGGCCTGATCGCCAAGCAACACGAGCGCCTCCGGAAGTACGTGCTCGCCGGCGTCGTGCTCTGGATCGCGAGCTACTTCCAGGACGTCCAGGCCGCCTACACGGCGAACGTCAACTCGGTCTACCTGAGCATCTACCTCGGCCTGCTCGCGGGCTTCTTCCTCCTCCTCGTCGACTGGAAGCGCGGCGGCCGCGTGCTCATGCTCGCCGGGTGGATCCCCTCGGTCGTCGCGGGCTTCATCATGGGGTTCTCGACCTCCAACGTCGGATGCGTGAACGGCGGCATGGGCCTCTTCGCGGCGGCCTGCCTCGCCATGATCGCGGCCCCCCTCGCCGCGCAGGTCGCGTCGCTGTCACAGCTCGGGCGAGTCCTCGGCGTCCTCGTGATGTCGGCGATTCCGCTCTCGACGCTCTCGATCAACCTGCGGACGACCTACCGCTCCGGTGAGGTCTCGACGCTCACCGCGAAGGTCACGACGGGCCCCTACAAGGGGATCTGGAGCGCGCCCTCGACCGCGCTCGGCGCCGAAGACCTCACCCGCGACGTGCGGGCGACCCTCGGCGACGCCAAGCGGATGCTCGTCTACTACGACTTCCCCGCGCCCTACCTCGCCGCCCCGGTGCGTCCCGCGATGCCCACGGTGTGGACCGACAGCCGCGCGAAGATCGGCGTCCTCTTGCCGTACTACCAGGCGCACCGGACCGGCGACGGGATCGCGTTCGTCTTGACCGGAATGTCGAGCTTCTGCCCCGAGCTCGAGGCGATCGTCCAGAAGCCGGAGCGGCTCCTCAAGGACAACGGCTGGTACAGGATCTACCGCGAGCCTCCGCCGTGACAGGCTCGCGGCGCGCTCAGCCTTAGACGGCGGCGCCTCGAGCGCGCCGTCGGCCCCGCGCGGCGCCGCTCAGGCGACCCCGTCGAGGAGCGCGCCCGCGACCTGCTCCGCCGTGAGCTTCGCGAGGAGGATGCCGTTGCGATGATGCCCGGTCGCGAGGAAGAGTCCGGGCAAGGGAGACCGCCCGATCTGCGGCCCACCCTCGGCGTGGGGGCGAAAGTTGCACCATACACGCGCCAGCTCGGCCGCGCCGAGGCCCGGCGCGATCCGCATCGCCGCCGCGAGGATGGCCGACACCCCCGCCGCCGTGACCTCGCGGCGGTGCCCGACGTCTTCCATCGTCGAGCCGCACACGACCCGGCCGTCGCCGCGCGGGACGACGTAGGCGCCGTCGAGGAACGTGATGGTCGACAGACGCGGCGGCCGCTCCTCGAGCATCACGAGCTGCCCCCGCACCGGCCGGACCGCCGGAAGCGCGCTCGGGACGCCGGGCACGAGCGACGACCAGCTCCCCGCGGCGAGGACGACCGCGTCGGCGTGGAGGACCTCGCGGCCGTCGAGCGCGACGCCCGCGCAGCGCCCGCCTTCCTCGAGGATCGACGTCACCGTCGCGCCGCTCTTCACCGCCACGCCCGCTCGCGCGACCGCCGCGACGAGCGCGCGGAGGAGGCGCGGCGGATCGACCTGGGCCTCGTCCGGGAACCACGCGGCGCCCGCAAGCTCCGAGGCGGCGAGCTCGCGCTCGATCGCGAGCGCGCCCGCGACGTCGACCATCTCGGCCCGGAGCCCCGCCGCGCGGCTGTCGCCGACGACCCGCGCGAGCCTCGCGAGCTCGTCGCCGTGGGTCGCGAGCTCGAGCACGCCGCTCTTCTTGTACCCGATGTCCACGCCGGTCAGCTCACGGAGCTCCGTCGCCCAGGCGGCGTAGCCGTCGCGCGCGCGGACGAACATGGCGCGCTCGTCGTCGCTCTTCGACTCCACCTGGGCCGCGAGCATCCCGGCCGCCGCGCTCGACGCCTCGGCGCCGGGAACCGCCCGCTCGAGGACGACGACGTCGCCGACGCCGCGACGCGAGAGCTCGAGCGCAGCCGCGCAGCCCATCACGCCAGCCCCGATCACGACGACGCGCACGAAGTCGTGCCTACACGCTCACGCGGGAGCCGTCAGCATCATTTCGACCGCGTCGCGCGGGCGCGTCCTCTGTCACCCGAACGCGCACGCGGTCTCGATGATCCGGTCCTGCTCGGACTCGGTGAGATCGGCGTAGAACGGGAGCCGCACGAGGCAGTCCGCGATCCGCTCGGTCACCGGGCAATCCCCCTCGCGCGCCGTGCCGAGCTCCCGTCCCATCGGGGAGAGGTGGAGCGGCTGGTAGTGAAAGACCGCCTTCATGCCGGCCTTGCCGAGGTGCTCGATGAACGCCGTGCGCTCCGCGAGGTCCGCGAGCACGAGATAGAACATGTGGAACGACTGCTCGCAGTGCGGAGGGACGCTCGGCAGCCCGACGCCGCGCGCGCGCGCCCAATCGCCGAGCCCGGCCGCGTACCGCCGCCAGACGGCCTCTCGACGCCGCTGGATCGACTCCCGCGCCTCGAGCTGCGCGCGAAGGACCGCGCCGAGCACGTCCGAGAGCACCCAGCTCGATCCCAGATCGACCCACGTGTACTTGTCCACCTGCCCGCGGAAGAAGCGGCTCCGGTTCGTGCCCTTCTCGCGGAGGATCTCCGCGCGCTCGATGAAGCGCTCGTCGTTGACGAGGAGCGCCCCGCCTTCGCCGCACGAGAAGTTCTTGGTCTCGTGGAAGCTCTGCGTCGCGAGCGCGCCGAACGATCCGAGCGGTCTGCCGTGATAGCTGCCGAAGAGCCCGTGCGCGTTGTCCTCGACGACCGCGATGTTCCGCGACTCGGCGAGCGGAAGGATGGCGTTCATCTCGCAAGCGACGCCGGCGTAGTGCACGGGCACGATCGCCCTCGTCCTCGCGGTGATCTTGGACTCGAGGAGCGCCTCGTCCAGGTTCAGCGTGTCCTGGCGGACGTCGCAGAACACCGGAGTCGCGCCGCGGAGCGCGAAGGCGTTGATCGTCGAGACGAACGTGAACGCCGGGACGATGACCTCGTCTCCCGGCCGGAGGTCGAGGAGCAAGGCGCTCATCTCGAGCGCGTGGGTGCACGACGTCGTGAGCAGCGCGCGCTTCGCTCCTACCCCCGTCTCGAGGATCCTCTCGGCCGCACGGCAGAACGGGCCGTCGCCCGACACGTGGTGAGTCTCGAATGCTTCGCGGACGTATTCGAGCTGGCGATCCGCGACCGTGGCTTGGTTGAAGTGGATCATTTCGGTCGCTTGGGCAGGCGATGACGGCCGCGCGGGAGGGCCCTCGAGGCCAAGACGCTACCATCCCCGCTTCGCCGAGCAGAAGAGCTTCGTGGCGCGGGCTACGTCAGCCGTCGCTCGCGGCGACGTCGAGTCCGAGCCGTGCCTCGAGCTCGGCGGCGCGCGCGTCGAGCGCGTCGCGCGAGTCGGCGCTCAGGGTCGCCTCGCCGACCCGCGTGCGGCCGTTGATGAACGCCTCGACGGGGTCACCCTCTCGGTAGTCCATCGTGAGGTCCCGCACCCACGGCTCGCCCCGCAGCGCGGCGACCTCGGCCTGGTCGAAGCGCAAGCGCCCCGGACGGCGCACGCCGAGGATGAGCTGCGCGGTCGGGGTGACCGAGACGTCACGCGGGAGCTGGGGGTCCTCCCCGCAGGCGAGCCGGATCGCGACCTCCGCGAGATCGACCCCCAAGGCCTCGCGCACGAGCCGCGTCAGCGAGTTGCCGCCGAGGCGCGGCGTGAGCTCGAGCAGCCACGGCTCACCGCTCCGGTCGACGACGAAGTCGCAGTCGAACGGCGACGTCCGGACCCCGTGCTTCGCGAGGACCTCGCCGATGAGGGCGACCGTCTTGTCTCGCGCGCGCTCGTCGAGGCGGCTCGGCACGAAGTGGCCCGCGGTCACGACGAAGGGCGCGGGCGCCGTCCGCCGATCGGTCACGAGCGAGAGGACGATCTCGCCGTCGACGACGACGCCCTCGCACGTGCCCTGCACCCCGTCGATGAGCTCTTCGACGACGCCGCGCTTCGTGGGCGAGAACGAGAGCGTCTCCGGCAAGCGCGCGCGGAGCTCGTCGCGATCGCGGACGATGAAGATGCCCTTGCTCCCCGACGATCCGTCGGGCTTCACGATCATCGGGAACCCGAAGGGGATCGGCGGAGCCTCGTCGACGTCGCCGGCGCCGACGACGCGGAACTCGGGGACGCGGATCCCCGCCTCGAGGAGGAACTGGCGGAAGAGCACCTTGCTCGTCAAGGTGCGCGCGCTCGCGGGCGGGACGCCGGGGAGGCCGAGCGCCTCCGCCACGTGCGCGGCCGTGGTGACGGCGACGTCGGTGCAGGGCGCGACAACGCCGCGCGGCGCCTTCCGCTTCGCGAGCTCGACGACGCGCGGGATGTCGGTCGTGTCGACGTCGAAGCTCTCGTCCGCCGCGCGGTGCCCCGGGTTCGCCGGGACGTTGTCGACCGTGAGGACGCGGTAGCCGAGCGCCTTCGCCTTGTGGATGACCTCGAGCTGGTACCGACTCGCGCCGAGCACGAGCAGGCTGCCCTTGCTCTTGGATGCGCTCGCGACGTTCACGCGCTCTCCTCAGCGTCGCCCGCTCGCGAGATCGAGCAGGTACTGCCCGTACTCGGTCTTCTCGAGCGCGCGGCCGAGCGCCTCGAGCTCGGTCGCACTGATGAAGCCCTGGCGGAACGCGATCTCCTCGGGGCAGCCGATCTTCAAGCCCTGGCGGGTCTCGACGATCTGGACGAAGTTCGCCGCCTGGACGAGCGAGTCGGGCGAGCCGGTGTCGAGCCACGCCGTGCCGCGCCCGAAGAGGTTGATCCGGAGATCGCCGCGCTCCATGTACGCGCGGTTCACGTCCGTGATCTCGATCTCCCCGCGCGCCGAGGGCTTCACGGCCTTGGCGATCGAGACGACGTCGGTGTCGTAGAAGTAGAGGCCGGGGACCGCGTAGCTCGACTTCGGCTTCGCGGGCTTCTCCTCGAGCGAGGTGACCTTCCCGTCCTCGGTGAACTCGACGACGCCGTACTGGGTGGGATCGTTGACGTAGTACGCGAAGATGCGCGCGCCGCTCTCGAGCCGGGACGCGCTCTCCAGCGCGGCCTGGAGTCCGGAGCCGTAGAAAAGGTTGTCGCCGAGGATCAGCGCGACCTTCTCGCCGGCGATGAACTCCTCGCCGACGATGAACGCGTCCGCCAGGCCGCGCGGCGCGCTCTGCGTCGCGAAGGTGAGCGACATGCCCCACTGCTTGCCGTCGCCCAGCGTGTCCTCGAAGACGCGCCGATCGCGCGGCGTCGTGATGACGAGCACGTCACGAATGCCCGCGAGCATCAGCGTGCTCAGCGGGTAGTAGATCATCGGCTTGTCGTAGACGGGGAGGAGCTGCTTCGAGAGCCCGCGCGTCAACGGATAGAGGCGCGTCCCCGATCCACCTGCGAGGATGATCCCTTTCATCGCTTGGACTCTCCTTCGCCGGCCGTGCCCCGGCTCTCCGCGTGTCCGTAGTACGCGCGCTGGAACCGTCGATGCTCCTCCGAGGAGACGGTTCGACGCCACGCCTCGTTCGCGAGGTACCAGCGAACGGTCTCGCGCAGCTCGGCGGCGAGCTTCTTCTTCGCCGACCAGCCGAGCTCGCGCTCGGCCTTCGACGCGTCGATCGCGTAGCGGAAGTCGTGCCCCTTCCGGTCGGGCACGTAGTGCATGAGGCCGCGCGACGTCGAGGGGTCGCGGCCGAGGTGCTCGTCGACCGTGTCGGCGATGAGCTCCACCATCTGCTTGTTGTTCAGCTCCTCGCCGCTTCCGAAGAGGTAGCTCTCGCCGGGGGTGCCGCGAACGAGCGCCGCCCAGAGCCCCTCGGCGTGATCGTCGACGTGAAGCCACTCGCGGATCTGCCGGCCTTCGCCGTAGACCGGGAGCTTCTTGTCCTCGGCGGCGTTGGTGATCATGAGCGGGATGAGCTTCTCCGGGAGCTGACGCGGCCCGTAGTTGTTGCACGTGTTGGTGACGAGCGCCGGCAGCCCGTACGTCCTGAAATACGAGCGGACGAGCAGATCGCTCGCGGCCTTCGAGGCCGCGTACGGCGAGTTCGGCGCGTACGCGGTGGTCTCGGTGAAGACGCCTGTGTCGCCGAGCGCGCCGAAGACCTCGTCGGTCGACACGTGGACGAAGCGCGCGGCGTCGCCGGCCTTGCCGTCCCACGCGCGTCGCGCGGCGTCGAGGAGCGTGAAGGTGCCGTTCACGTTCGTCCGGATGAACGCCTCCGCCGACTCGATGCTCCGGTCGACGTGCGACTCGGCGGCGAGGTGGAGGACCGAGTCGATCGCGTGCTCCGCGAAGAGGCGCTCGACGAGGCCACGATCGCAGATGTCGCCCTCGACGAACGCGAAGCGAGCGTCGTCCTCGCACCCTTCCAGGTTGACCTCGTGCCCCGCGTACGTGAGCGCGTCGAGGACGACGACGCGCTCGAGGCTCGGCTTCGCGTCCGCGCGAGCGAGGATTCCCCGGACGACGGCGCTTCCGATGAAGCCCGCGCCGCCCGTCACGAGGAGTCTCGTTGGCCTGAAAGTGGGCATCGCGGCCACGTTAGAGACCTCCTCGGCGGCCGTCCAGCGCCTGCCGTGCGGCCGGCTCCGCGCTCACTTCGCCCGAGCCAGCGCGAGGCAGCTCGTACCGAACGGCATCGTCTTTCGTGCGCGGATCCTCCGGAGCTCGGGGCCGAGCAAGAGCTCCATCGCCGTCCGCGCGCCGCGGCTCGGCGTGTGGTGCCTGCCGGCTTCGTCCCAGACTTCCTGGGAGGGCCGCCGTCCGAGCCGATAACGCAGGCTCCGGGCGAGGAGGATGGGGAGCGTCAGGGGCGCGAAGAAGTACGTCGCGTACTCGACCGCGAACCCCGCGCGCTCGAGCACGCGCCCGAGCCCGGTCGACGTGTAACGACGGTGGTGTCCCGCCGCCTCGTCCTCGGCGGACCACAGCCACGCGTAGGCCGGGACGGTGACCGCGAGCACGCCGTTCGGGCGGAGGACCCTCCGCACGGCGCGGAGGAGCGCGCCGTCGTCCTCCACGTGCTCGATGACATCGAAGAGGCCCGCGCCGCCGAACGACTCCGACGCGAACGCGGCCTGCTCGAGCGTCGCGCACACGACCGTCGGCAGCCCTCGCGCCCGCGCGTTCCGCGCGCCGTCGCGCCCCGGCTCGAGCATGACCGTCCGGATGCCGTCGGCCTCGAGCCTCCGGCTGACCGCGCCGTTGCCGCCACCGACGTCGAGGAACGGACCGTCGAACGGGTGGAGCTCGAGCGCGGCCGAGAGGACCTCGTTCCGATGCGAAAACCAGAACGACGCGTCCTCGAGGTCGAAGCAGGCGTCGTAGCCGGCCTCCGGAAAGCTGATGGACACCGCCGAACCGTGCTCGGTCGGGACCCAGATGCCGGCCTCGCCCTGCGTGAGGTGCTCGCTGATGCCGCTCAGATCCAGGGACTTCACGCCTCGCGGCCCGGAGCCTAGCATGGCGCTCGTTTCGTGCCGCCTTCACCCGCCGGGATCGACGCCGCCACAACTTCGCAGGAGAGCTCCGGCGAGCCGCGAGCGAGCAGCGCGCCTACCGCGCCGCCCGCGAAGAAGGGGCGCACGTGGACGCTCCTCAAGTGGACGCTCACCGTCCTCCTCCTTTCCGTCGTCCTCTGGCGGCTCCCGCTCGCCGACCTCGCGGCGCGCCTCGGTCAAATCCGACCGAGTCAGGTGCTCGTGCTCGTCGCGATCGCGACGGTGCAGGTCGCGCTCTCCACCGCGCGGTGGTGGCGCCTGCTCCGCCGGCTCGGCGAGCGCGTCTCGTACGCTGCCGCGTTCGGCGACTCGTGCGTCGGCATCCTCTACAACTTCTTGTTGCCCGGCAGCGTCGGCGGCGACGTCGTCCGCGCGCTCCGCATGCGGGCGCGCGTCGCGCGGCCACATCGAGCCTGGTCGACGTCGATCCTGGAGCGCATCGTCGGCCTCTTCGCGATGGCCACGCTCGCGAGCGTCGCGGCGGTGGCGGGCGTCGACGCCTCCCTCCCGCTCCCCGGCTGGCTCCGCTACGGCACGTTCGCCCTGACGCTCGGGCTCGCCGCGGCGTTCGTCTTCGCGTCCCTTCCGTTCCGCCTCCTCGTTCGCTTCGTCGGGCATCGCCTCCCCGAGGTCGCGCGCGTCGACCTGGCCGGCGTCGGCGAAGACCTGGCGGGCCCCCTGACGACGCTGTCGGTCCGCGCCGAGGTCTTCGGCTGGTCGCTCGTCTACCAGATCAGCAGCTTCGTGTTCGTCATCGCCTGCGCGTCCGCGCTCGGCGCTCCGAACCACGTGCACGCCATCCTGATCGGCGTCCCGATGATCTACGTCCTGTCGCTGGTGCCGATCACGGTGGGCGGGCACGGCCTGCGCGAGGGTCTGTACGTCGGTATCCTCGGCGCGCTCGGCATGCCGGGTGAGGTCGCGCTCGCGCTCTCCGGGGCCTTCGTCGTCTCGACCTTGCTCTTCTCGGGCGTCGGCGGGCTCTTCCTCGCCTTCGACGCGCCGCGCGCCCCGCGGAGCCGCCCTCCGACAGCTTGACCCTCTCCCCCTCCTCTTGTACCGACGAGCGAGCGGCCCTCAGCGCGTTGGACCCGGCCGCCACCAGGATGAGCGAGCGTAAGCAGGCGACCAAGCGCGTAGCCGCCGACACGATCCGGGAGGCCCTCGCCGCGATGAAGAAGGAGCCGAGCGCGATCGCGGGCGGGCTCGTCTTCTTCGCGGTCATCGCGTTCTGGGTCTGGCGCGTCCAGAAGGGCGTCGACCTCAGCGACGAGTCTTTCTACCTCGGTCAGCCGCTGCGTTTCGCGCTCGGCGACAGGCCCTTTTTCGACGAGCGCAGCTCGCTGCAGGGGGCCGGGCTCATCGAGCTGCCGATCGTCGCGCTTTACCACTTCGTCGTGAAAAGCAACGCGGGCCTCATGCTCTTCATGCGGCTCGTCTACCTGACGTTCCTCACCGCGATCGGCGTCGGCCTCGCGAGCGCGGTGCGTGGATGGATCTCGCGCGGCACGGCGCTCGCTTGCGGGGCGATCGCGTGCTTCTTCGTGCCCTACTGCATCTACCAGCTCTCGTACAACACGCTGGGCGGCGGCCTCGCGATGCTCGCCGGGCTCACGGTGGTGCGCCTCTCGCGGACCGAAGGAACGACCGCGCGGGCGGCGCGTCGCTACGCGATGTTCGCGGGTGTGTGCGTCGCGTCCGCGGCCCTCGCGTACCCGACGCTGCTCCCGCTCGCAGGCGTGCACGCCGTCACGCTCCTCCTCTTCGGTCGAAAGCCGCTCGGATGGTGGCGAACGCTCGCCTACTACGCGATGGGCGGCGGAGCCGTGTGCCTCTACGTCTGCCTCTTCCTCCTCCGCTCCGGCTTCGGCTCGATCAAGCTGACGATCGACTTCGTGCGCGCGTGGGGACCGTCGCTCACCGGGGAGGTCTCGAAGGTCCCCACCGCGATCGAGGGCTTCAAGCAAGACTGGTTTTACGCCTTCCTCGTCGTCAGCGCGCTCGCCATCCTCGCGCGCCGCGTCCGGCTCGCGGTCTTCGTCCTCGCGCTCTACTTGCCGACCCTCGCGCTGCCGACGACGCAGACCGACACGGGCGCGTCGATGCGGTTCTTCACCTGCCTGTCGCTCTTCGCCCCGGTCTTCGCGCTGCTCGTCGAAGACCGGCGGCGCGCGTTCCAGCTCCTCGCGAGCGTCTGGGTGCCGGGCATCATCGTCGGCACGTTGACCGGCATCTCCAGCAGCAACGGAGGCATCGCCAGCGGCCTCGGCGGGTTCGCGGGCGTGCTCGTCGGAGCCATCCTCGCGTCCCGCGCCTGCGAAGAGGCCATCGGCCGCTGGCGTGGGCTCCTCGGCGGGTCGAGCATCGCCGCGCCGCTGGCGGTCCTCTGGGCTCTCGTGAAGCTCGCGACCGCCGAGAACGCCGTCTATCGCGACGACCCGCTCGACAAGCTCACCGACAAAGTGCGCGTCGGTCCTTACAAGGGACTGAAGACGACCGCGGAGCATCGCAAGGTCGTCGAGCAGATGCACGCCGACATCGTCGAGCACGCCGGCGACGGTCGATACGCCCTCTTCCTCACCGACTTTCCGTCCGGGTATCTCTCGGCGAACAGGCGCGGCGCGATCGTGGAGCTCTGGTCGAGCAAGGAGCTCGAGCGAAACAAGATCAGCACCGAGATCTTCCGGGAAAGGAGCGCCGAGGTGAGCCTCGTCGGGTTCCGCTCCTGCGGGCATCAGTTCTGGCGCGCGTGCAGCGCGACCCCGTCACTACGAGCGGACAACCCGTTGATCCAGGCGGTCACCGAGACCCACGTCGTGGCCGTCAAGCGACCCGAGTACACGCTCCTGAAGCCGCGCTGATCGCCGGCGCGGCCCGCGTGGAGCGCACGACGCCGTCCGAGTCGAGGAGCACTACGGCGAAGACGCGGAGTAGATGGAGTCGACGGAGATGTCATGACCGTGGATGCGGAGGACGTCTCCAGGACCGGCGACGTCGACGCTCCACCCACGCTCGTCGCGTCGTCGTACTTCGACGCGTTGCTCGTCCTGGGAGACGAGCACGTACTCCTTCAACGAGAGCGCCTGCTTGTACGCCTCGAACTTCTCACCGCGATCGCGAGCTGCCGTCGACGGCGAGAGCACCTCGACGATGATCTGCGGGTTCGTGATCGCCTCGCCGAGCACCTTGCCGTTCTTCTTGACGGTGTGCGAATGGATCGCGCCGCACACGACGCTCACGTCGGCCTGCCCATAGAACTGCGCGGCTTCCACCCAGATGTCGACCTTCGAATCGAAGATCGTGCAGTCCTGACCGAGCCGGGACAGAAAGAGGCTGCTCAGCTTGACGCACAAGCGCGAGTGCTCGGGACTGCCTCCACTCATCGCGTAGACGAGCCCTGCACACCACTCGAGCCAGGTCCCTGGTTCGGGTTCCATCTCGAGAAACTTCTCGAGCGGGACGTACGGGTGGCTGTGAGCAACCGTCATGACGCCAAAAGCGTAGCACTCCAAGAACGGACCAGGCGATCACCGCATCGGATCGCACCCGCCCGCTGACCGTGCACGCCCCACCGTGAAGCGCGCGACGGCGACGACCCCCTCGCCCCCCCTCGCCGAAGAGGCGGCGCTCAGCGGACGACGAACGAGCCGATGCGGACGCGGTTGTCGTTCACGTCGGACCTGCCCGGCTCGATCACCTTCGCGCGACCGCGGCGGCCCGAGACGTGGCCGAAGCCGAGCCACACGTCGTACGCGCCGCGCGCCGCCTTGCCGATGTGCAGGCCGAACGCGTCGTGGACGACGTACCCGAGCGGCGCGTCCGACAGGTAGAAGCTTCCGCCGACGACCTGGTGGTCGGCGTTGAAGAAGTCCTTCGGCTTCTCCTCCTTGTCGGATTTTTCCGGGATCGGCTCCTGCCCGTCGCGACGGACGACGTGGACGAACACGCCCGTCGTCCGAGGGAGCGCGCCCGTGCGGCGGAAGTAGACGTCGAGCGTGATGTTCGAGAGCGAGTCGGGGCCGGTGAGCTTCGACGCGTCGACGACGATCGGCACCTCGAACTGCGCGCCGCTCTTCGTCGCGTCGGGCGCGGGCGCGGCGACGAGCGCCGGCGAGCCGTTCGCGTTCTTCATCGGCGCCGGCGGGTAGCGCGGCTCGGTCCATCGCGCGACGAAGACGCCGAGCACGGCCCAGGGCGCGAGCACGAGCGCCGCGCTGCGCACGACGGCGCCGCGACGGAACGGGACGCGCCCGCGCCGCGCGCTCATCCCGAGGAGCACGAGGGAGGCGAGCGCGGCGAGCGTGACCGCGCCGCCCGCGAGCGCCGAGCGCGGCCGGAACGAGAGCGTCACGTCGCGCTCGCCGGTGGGCAAGTCGACGGCGAGCAGGCCTTCGTCCGACACCACGTCGCCGACCGACGAACGCCATCCGGGGTGCCAGTTCTGGTTGACGAGCAGGCGACCGGCGCTCGCCATCGACGCGTGGACGACGATCTGGTTCGGCGACCACGACACCCGCTTCGCCTTGCCGACGGCCGGATCGGCGACGTACTCCTCGGCGGCGAGATCGCCCCTGAGCTTCGGCGACATCGTGACGGGGTGCGTCTCCCAGCACGAGAGCGAGCCGGCGCCGAG
Source organism: Labilithrix sp. (assembly GCA_019637225.1). Taxonomy (GTDB): domain Bacteria; phylum Myxococcota_A; class Polyangia; order Polyangiales; family Polyangiaceae; genus Labilithrix. Next base: position 18,312 of record JAHBWC010000016.1, on the reverse strand, counting down.
GCCGTCGTAGTGCGCCGCGAGCCAGCGATTCCCGCGGGCCTGCCGGAACTCCTTCAAGCGATCGACCGCGACGACGCCGAGCTCGCGGGCGTTGCCGATCGAGGCGAACGTCTGGAGCTGCGCGCCCACGGTCGCGACGACGGCGATCGTGAGGACGACGTTCGCGCCGACGCGCCAGCGCTTGCCGTCACCGAGGCGCGGCAGCTTCGCGAGCGCGTTCGCGGCAGGCTCGCAGGCGTAGAGGATCGCGAGCCAGAGGAAGCGCTCGGGGTACCGCAGCGCCGAGAACACCGGGAGCTCGCGGAGCAGCGCGAAGAGCGCCGGCTTTCGCGCGTAGCCCGCCGCGAGCCAGAGGAACATCACCACGATGACGAGCGGCCGGATCGATTTGCGATCGGACCCGCCGAGGGCGACGAGCGCGAGGAAGGCGGCGCCGACGTAGAAGCTCCCCGGATCCTCGACGTCGCCGTCCTTCGTCGCGAGCGACTTGACGAGGAACCAGAGCAGCTTCTTCGGCGGGTGCCCCGGCGTCCCGGCCATGATGCGCGGCTGCGCCGAGAGCGTCTCGGCGAGCGGCAGGAGGCGGACCGCGGCGACCGCGAGCATGAAGCTGGCGAGCGCCGAGAGCATCACGATCGCGCGGAGGCGACGGTTCGGCGGCTGCTCGCTCACGGCGCGCGCGGCCTCGATCGCGGCGGCGACGGCGACCAGCGGAGCCGCGAAGGTCCCGCCGAAGCCGACCATCACCGCGAACGCGATGGCGCCGACGACGATGCCCGCGGTTCGCCCGCGCGCGGCGAGCGTGATCCCGTAGAGGATGAACGGGACGAGCGCGAAGCCGAAGAAGTTCGTCCAGCCGCGGAAGTACGCGACCGCGAAGTGCCCCGACAGCGCGAAGATCGGCGCGATACGGAGCGCGGCCGTGCTGTCGTTCACGCGGAGGCGAATCCAGCGGTACGTCCCCTCCATCCCGAGGACGGTGAAGAGGAAGACGATGAGGAGCTCGGCGCGCTCGACCCCGAAGAGGAGGCTGAGGAGGAACGGCGGCGAGGCGAAGCGGCTCTGCGGCTCGCCGAGCCCGTAGATGCCTCCGCAGTACCAGGGGTCCCAGAGCGGGAGCTCACCGAAGCGCCGCACCGAGTCCACCGCGGCGCGCTCGTGGAGGGTGAGCACCTGCGCGTCGCGGAACTCGTTGAGCCACGCCGCCGAGGGCAACAGGGTCCACACGAGCGCCGTCGCGATGAGCGCGAAGATGGCGAGCCGGACGGCCGTGCGTTCAGCGAGGCGTCCCATACCGCTCAGTCGTAGAAGGGACGCGGCTTGCAGGGGATCGCCCCCGCGCTCCGCTCGTCGGTGTCGTCGGGGGACCTCGCCGCCCGGCGGTGAATGTCGTCGTCGACGGCGCGAAGGACGTCCTCGATCCGCAGCCCCTTCTCGTTCGCGATCTCCTGCGCCTTGCGGTACTCGCGGCCGTGGAAGTCGTCGCGCTGCGACCAACGATCGGCCGGGAAGTTCTGCGCCGTCTCGGTCGTCCACGTGCGCTCGTTCGACGCGATCATCGCCGCGACTTCGGCGAGCTCGGCGGGCGTCGCCGGACGGCGCGGCACGGGCGCCGGGGCGAGCGCGGCCCGGACGGTGACCACGAGCGTGCAGCCGATGAGCACGGCGGCGGCAGGGATGCTCGTTCTCAGGTCCATCGCCATGCGGGGTTCGAGCTCGTCGAGCGGGAGACGACGTCCTCGCGCTCAGTCCTTCGGGCCTTCGTTGTAGCCCCGAGGACGATACTTGGGATCCACGCCGTTGTGCTCCTCGCCGTGCTCGAGCACATCCCTTCCGATGTACTCGAGCCAGGAGCCGGGGTGCTTGTCCTTCATCGCATCGAGCTCGGCGCGCACGTTGCTGCCCTCGACGAGGAGCTTCTCGTCCCAGAGGCACTGGACGCCGAGCGCGATCAGGTTCACGTCGTTCGGCGCGAGCTCGAAGCCCCGCGTGTAGTGCGGCCACGCCTCCGGCGCGCGATGGAGCCGGCAGAGGGTGTCGCCGTAGTAGACGCTCGCCATCGGCCACTTCGGCGCGAGCTCGAGCGCCGTGGCGTTGGCGGCGAGGCGCGCCTCGAGGTCGCCGCGCGCGCCCTTCATCACGGAGTAGTTGAGGTGCGCCTTCGCGCTGCGGGGCACGGCCTTGCGCGTCGCGTCCCAGAACGAGAGATCGTCGGTGTAGTCGTTCGCGTGCCTGCGGGCCGCGACGCCCTGGAACAGGAAGAAGGCGAGGGTCCCGCCGATCAGCGCGCGGCGCGCGAGTCGCGTGTCCCGCGCGCGGACGCGGTCGGCGAGCCATCCAAAGAGCACCGCGAGGACGAGGCTCGTGCCGATGACCGGGAAGTACCAGAAGCGCTCGGCGCGCACCGTCGGCAGGAGGACGGGGACGTTCGACACGGGGAAGAAGGAGAGGACGACCCAGAGCGCCCCGAAGCCGACGAGGAGCGACGGATCGGGCAGGGGTCGCGACGCGCCGCCGACGTGCGCGTCCTCGACGGGAACGCCGGAGGCGTCGACCAGGACGCCCGCACCCTGTCGCTTGCGGAGGCGGAGCCACGAGCGGATCCCGAGCCACGTCGCGAGCGGGAACGGGAGGATCATCGCCAGGCCGCCGAGGATGATCTCCGGCGACGCCAGCGTCTCCGGGATCGGCTCCTGCGGCGCCGAGTAGTCGCCCGACAGCGGGTACGGGAAGACGACCTGCACGAGCCCGCGCCACCACACGCGGAGCGCGCCGCCGACGCGATGGAGGCCGTCGGCGTGGACGAGCGGGTTGTTGAGCGGGTCCCTCGGCAGCGTCGGCTGCGCGTACCAGCGGAGCACCGCGGCGAACGCGCGCCCTCCGAGCCCCTTGTGAGCGCTCGCCTCGACCGACAGATCCTGCGGGAGCGGCGCGGGGAACATCCTTCGCCGTGCCTCGACGTAGAGGACGAAGGCGCCCGCGGCGGCCGCGAACGCGACGACGGCGCGGAGCCAGCGGCGCGGCTTGTCGGGGTGCGTGTTCGGCGCGAGCAGGAGGGCGCCGAGCGGAAGGAGGGGGACGCAGCAGAGCGCGCTCTCCTTGGAGTACAGGCCGAACAGCGAGCCGAAGAACACACCGAGCGCCATCCACGGCAGCTTCTTCGGGAGCGCGAGCAGCGCCAGGAGCGTCCCGGTCGCGCCGAGCACGTCGGCGATGCCGACGACGCCGCTGACCGCCTCGGTGAGCAGCGCGCTCGCCGTGAAGGCCGCGCCGGCGATCCAGGCGACGCCACGGCGCTTCGTCAACGAGAACGCCAGCACGCACATGAGCGCGCCGTTGACGCCGTGGAGGAGGACGTTCACCCAGTGGTGGAGAAACGGCGTCTGATCGCGCGCGCCGAGCCCCCAGAGCGCGCGCCAGACGAGGTTCGGGATCGGACGGTACGAGCCGATGCTGCGCTCGGGCCCGAGGCCCCAGAAGTCCCGATAGAACGCGTCCACCCAGCGGAACTTCGGCTCCGCCTCCGCGATGCTCCGCACGTAGGGGTTCGCGAGGAGGGCTTCTTGCTCGTCGAAGATGAAGTTCGTCCGGGGATGCCTCGTGAAGAGGATCATCGACAGAAAGCAGTAGGGCACGAGCGCGAGCCCGAACGACGGCGCGTCGCCGAGGAAGTAGTCGTGGATCCACTGCCGGAACGTGATGATGAACTTCGGCTTGTCCGCCGCGGGCTCCGCCGGCGGAAAGATCGGGGCGGCGCGAGCCTCGACGTCGAACGGCAACGGAGGCGCGAGCGGCGCGGCGACCGCGAGCGGCGCGTCGGCCGCGAACGGCGACGGAGGAGCGAGCGGCGCGTCGACCGCAAGCGGCGCGTCGGCCGCGAGCGAAACGGCGACGGCCTCGAGCGGCTCGGCGACCGCGTCGGGCGCCGCGCCGTCCGACGAGACGTCTCGAGGCGCGTCGTCCGCCGGAAGGGAGGTCGGATCCTCCGCGAGCGGTCGCTCGTCGTTCTCCGCCCCGGTCGTCACGCCCGATGCCCCGGCTACTTCCCGAGCTCCGCGATGATCGCCGGAGGGGGCGGCGGCTCGTCGTCGGGGATGATCCAGTTGTCGCCCCAGAGCTGCGCGCCGCCGTCGATGTACCAGCACTCGCCGGTGACGAAGAACGCGGCGTCCGACGCCAGGTAGACGATGAGCTCGGCGACCTCGCCCGCGGTGCCGAGGCGCTTCATCGGCGTCTTCTTGCGGCTCGTCTCGACGAGCTCGGGCGGGTACTGATCGGTGCCGGTCGTGCGGATGATGCCGGGCGCGACCGCGTTGAGCTGGACGTTGTGCTGCGCCCACTCGACGGCGAGCGTGCGGGTCATGTTCTCGACGCCCGCGCGCGCGGCGCCCGTGTGGACCATCCCCGGAAAGCCACGCGCGATGTTCGCGATCACGTTCACGACGCGACCGCGTCGCGAGGGGATCATGTGCTTGGTCGCCACGGCCTGCGTCATGAAGAACGTGCCGTTGAGGTTGTTCCGCACGACCGCCTCCCACCCGCGGGGAGAGAGCGTCTCGGCGGTGGTCGGGAACTGACCGCCGGCGTTGTTCACGAGGATCGTCGCGCGCCCGAGCTTTTCGCCGACGGTGTCGACGAACGCTCCAATGTGCTCGTGCTCGCGGATGTCGCACGCCGCCGCGAAGAGCTCGATGCCGGGGACGCGATCGCGCAGCCCGGCCTCCGCGGCCGCGAGCTTGTCGGCGTTGCGCCCGCAGATCGCGACCTTGGCGCCGAGCTCGCCGAGCGAGCGCGCGGTGGCGAGGCCGATGCCGCTCCCGCCACCGGTCACGATGGCGACGTGACCGTCGAAGAGGCCCTTGCGGAAGATGCTCGCCATTCGTCGACCCTCTCTCGTTCAAGCGACGCGGACGACGTCGCCCTTGCCGTCGGCGGACGGCTCCTTGACCAGCGAGCGGCCGCACGCGCACGCGCCGCGCTTCTCGCGCTCGTCGATCCGCACGCGCTTGCCGCACGAGCACACCCACGCGTGGACGCGCGCGGGGTTGCCCATGACGAGCGCGTGATCGGGGACGTCCTTCGTGACGACCGATCCCGAGGCGACCATCGCCCAGCGACCGATCGTGACACCGCACACGATCGTCGAGTTCGCGCCGAGCGCCGCGCCCGCCTTCACCAGCGTCGGCGTGACCGTCCAGTCGTCGACGCCCTTCAGCGACATGTCCGGGTTCACCGCCCGCGGGATCTTGTCGTTGGTAAAGCAGACGTGCGGACCGACGAAGACGCCGTCCTCGATCGTCACCCCGGTGTAGACCGAAGCGTTGTTCTGGATCTTGACGTTGTCACCGATGGTGACGTCGGTGTCGACGTAGACACCCTTGCCGAAGACACAGCCCTTGCCGATGCGGACGTTGTCCCGGATCTGGCAGAAGAGCCAGACCTGGGTGCCGTCACCGAGCTCGGCCTTGTCGGAGACGACGGAGGAGGGGTGCACGCGGGCGGCCATCTGCGGGCGCCAGCATAGTCACGATCAGACCGATTTTTCCAGGCGCGCGGCGCCCCCCGCCTGCAGGAGCGGAGCCCGGAAGGATCGCGCCCGATCCGCCGGCGGCGCGGGCGCCTACGAGGCCGAGGGCAGGCGCGAGGCGCGCCGCGAGACGGCCTCGCGCGCCAGCTCGTCGGCGCGCTCGTTCAGGGGCACGCCCGCGTGGCCGGGGACGTAGACGAGCCTCCAGCCGCGGCGATTCGCGAGGGCGCTCTTCACGCTCGCGATGAGCTCCTGGTTGGCCTTCGCCTTCCAGCCCTTCGTCAGCACGCCGATCGAGTACTGGCTGTCGGTGTGGACGACGAACGGCGCGCCCTCCGGCACGATCTCGGCCGCGCGCAGGATCGCCGTGAGCTCCGCGATGTTGTTCGTCGCGCTGCCGAGGTACTCGTAGCCCTCGAGCTGCGTCTTGCCGTCCGGCGCGACGAGCACGATGCCGAGCCCGGCGGGGCCGGGGTTCCCCGAGCAGGCGCCGTCCGCGTAGACCGTCCAGGCGTCCTTCGGCACGGCGCCGGGCGCGAGCGCCTTCGCCGCGGCTTCGGCCTTGCGCGCGCTCGATCGGTCTTCCTTGGCGGCGGGCTTGGGCGAGGCCTTCGCGGCGACCTCCTCGCCGGCGACGACCGCGTCGTCCGGCAGGATCGCCTCGCCCGGAATGCGCTCGAGGTTCCGCTCGCCCGCGCGGTACGCGCGCGCGTCGCTCGCCTTGTACCGGATCTCGACGCGTCCGCCCTCGGCGTCGAACGCGCCGTCGGGTTTCACGCGGGCGAGGACCTTCTGTCCGCGAAGGACGGCTCGGATCCAGGGCACGAGCCCACTCGTAGGCGATCGGGGCGCGCGCCTCAAGCCACAGCGGCGCGCCGGAGGTCGCGATCGAGCGCCGTCGCGCCGGCCTTCGCGAGGCGCGGCAATGCGCTAAGGTCTCGCCCCGATGGCTACCCGAGAACGTCCCCGGCCCGTCGTCCTCATGATCCTCGACGGCTTCGGCGAGCGCACCGAGACGGACGCGAACGCCGTCCGCCTCGCGAAGACGCCCGCGCTCGACGCGCTCCAGGCGCGCTACCCGCACGGCCTCATCGGGACGAGCGGCCCGGACGTGGGCCTGCCTCCCGGACAGATGGGCAACAGCGAGGTCGGTCACCTCAACTTCGGCGCCGGCCGCATCGCGCTGATGGACATCATGCGCATCGACGCCGCCGTACAAGACGGCTCGCTCGGGAAGAACCCGGTCATCCAGGGCGTCCTTCAGCACGCGAAGAACGCCGGCGGCAAGCTCCACCTCCTCGGCCTCGTCTCCGACGGCGGCGTGCACAGCCACATCGATCAGCTGTTCGCCCTCATCGACACCGCGCACGCGTCCGGCGTCCCCGTCGTCGTCCACGCGTTCCTCGACGGCCGCGACGTGATGCCCGGCACGGCCCCCGGCTACCTCGCGCGCCTGGAGGAGAAGCTCGCCGGCAAGGGCTCGATCGGCACCGTCAGCGGCCGCTACTGGGCGATGGACCGCGACAACCGCTGGGAGCGCGTGGAGAAGGCGTTCCAGGCGATCGTGAGCGCGGAGGCGCCGCGCCACGCCGACGCGGTCGCCGGCGTGAACGCGAGCATCGCGGCGGGCAAGACCGACGAGTTCGTCGAGCCGTTCGTCGTCGGCGACTACGCGGGCGTCGACGCGAAGAAGGACGCCGCGCTCCACTTCAACTTCCGGCCCGACCGCGCGCGCGAGCTCACGCGCGCGCTCGCCACCGACGGCTTCACCGAGTTCCCGCGAAGCGCGAAGGCGCCGTTCAGCGCGTACGCCTGCATGACCACCTACGACGCGAAGCTCGCGCTCCCGATCGCGTTCCCGAAGGAGACCTACCCGGACATCTTCCCGGAGGTCATCGCGCGGGCCGGGCTCACGCAGTTCCGCTGCGCCGAGACCGAGAAGTACGCGCACGTGACCTACTTCTTCAACGGAGGGCGCGAGGAGCCGTTCGAGGGCGAGGAGCGCCGGATGATCCCGTCGCCGAAGGACGTCGCGACCTACGACGAGAAGCCCGAGATGGCCGCCGCGGGCGTCGCCGACGCCGTCGTCGCCGCCGTCGAGCAAGGCACGTTCGACTTCATCGTCGTCAACTTCGCGAACCCGGACATGGTCGGTCACACCGGCGTCCTCGACGCCGCCGTCACCGCCGTCGAGGTCGTCGACGCGGGCGTCGGCCGCATCGCCGACGCGGTCAGGGCGAAGGGCGGCGCGCTCTTCATCACCGCCGATCACGGCAACTGCGAGTTGATGATCGATCCCGTCACGGGCCAGCCGCACACGGCGCACACGCTGTTCCCGGTCCCGCTCGTCTACGTCGACGACGCGAACCGCGACGCGAAGATCCGCCCGCACGGCAGGATCTGCGACGTCGCCCCGACGATGCTCGAGCTCATGGGCCTCCCGATCCCGCCCGTCATGACCGGCGTGTCGCTCTTCGCGAAGTAGCCGCTCGATGGACGCCACGCGGCAGAGGCCTCCGGGGGTCGTCCGGTCATGAGCGAGATCCGCTTCGGGGGTTATCGCGTCGAGGGCACGATCGGCTCCGGCGCGCTCGCGACGATCTTCAAGGCCGTCCAGGAGCCGCTCGGGCGCGTCGTCGCGCTGAAGGCGCTGAACACGCAGATCGCGCCGACTTCGTCCTTCGGCGAGCAGCTCGACCGCGAGGCGAAGATCCTCGCCGATCTCGCCCACCCGAACGTCGTCCTGCTCCTCGAGGCGAGCCGCACCGCCTCGGGGCGCCCGTACGTCGTGCTCGAGTGGGTCGACGGGCCGTCGCTCGAGGACGTGCTCGCCGTCACGACCAAGGACGCGACGTCGCGGCGCGCGCGCGACAAGGCGGCGGCGCGGACGAAGCTCGGCGTCCCGGCGGCGCTCGCGGTCGCGTGCGGCATCTGCTCCGCGCTCGAGCACGTCCACGAGCGCGGCGTGGTCCATCGAGACGTCAAGCCGAGCAACGTGCTGCTCTCCCGGACCGGCCACGTGAAGCTGATCGACTTCGGCATCGCGCAGCGGCCGCGGACGGCGAGCATGAGCGACACGCTCGGCACCGAGGGGATCACACCGTCGGGGCGAATGGCGCCGGAGCAGATCAAGGACGCCTTCGGGACGCCCGCGTACATGTCACCCGAGCAGATCCTCGGCGACTTCGTCGACGGACGGAGCGATCTGTTCTCGCTCGGCGTCGTCCTCTACCAGATGCTGAGCGGCTCGCGTCCGTTCGAGACGCCGGGCGCCGACGACTCGAAGCGGAGCGCGGCGCAGCGCATCCGCCGCGACGCGCCCGCGCCTCTCCGCGAGCGCGCGCCGCACTGTCCGCGCGCGGTCGAGCGGATCGTGATGCGCCTGCTCGAGAAGTCGCCGAACGATCGCTACCCTTCCGCCGGCGTCGTCAAGGAGCGCCTCGAGGCCGCGCTGCGAGCGGAGACGCGCGAGGACCCGGCGGCGCTGCTTCGCCAAGCGCTCGTCGACTGCGGGCTCGGTGCGAAGGACGACGCCAGGGACGCACGACGCGATCAGGAGTCACGACCGATCGGGCGCGCGCCGCTCGCCCGGCCGGGCAGCAGCCCTCGCATCACGGCGCGGCGCCCGATCGGGCTCGGGCGCGCCCTCGCCGGCTTCGCCCTCGTGACGTCGCTCTTCACGGTGGCGGTCGTCGCGAACGAGGGCGTCGACACCCAGGCGCGCGAGGCGCGATCCGCCGGCTCGCGCACGCTCGAGCTCGCCCCCGACCGCGCCGGCGGGCTTCGCGTCGTGGCGACGCCGTGGGCGCACGTGCGCGTCGACGGACAGCTCGTCGAGACGACGCCGTTCGCGCGCGCGATCCCGCTCGGCGCGGGCAGGCACTTCGTCACGCTCACGCACCCGGACGCGCCATCGGCGGTCGAGCGCGAGGTCGACATCGTCGCCGGCGAGATCGTGACGCTCGACGTGACCATGAACGTGTCCGCAGAGGACGCCGGGAAGGACGCACCGTGAAGCTACGAGCCCTCGTCTTCGTCGGTCTGTCCGCCGCGCTCCTCGTCGCGCCGTCGGACGCGTCGGCGTTCGGCCACGTCGTCTCGCAGGGCGAGACGCTGGCGCAGATCGCGATCCGCTTCTACGGCACCCCGCGCTTCGAGGCGGCCATCGCGGGCGCGAACGCGCTCGACGCGCACGGCGGCAGCGCGATCGTCACGGGGCAGCCGCTCGAGATCCCCGCGCCCGCGCATCACCGCGTCAAGGACGGCGAGACGTGGTTCGGGCTCGCGCGTGTGTTCCTCGGCGATCCGCGGCGCGCCGACACGCTCGCGCGCGCGAACGGCGCCGTGGCGTGGGTGCCGCCGGTCGTGAACCAGGAGGTCGCGATCCCGGCGGTCGTCGCGCACATCGCCGCGGAGCACGAGACCATGCCGGTGCTCGCGCAGCGCTACCTCGGCGACGCCAACAAGGCGTGGGAGCTCGACATCTACAACGGGCGCGACGGCAAGCAGAAGCTGCTCCGCGGCGACGTCGTCCTCGTCCCGCTGATCGATCTCTCGCTCACCGAAGAGGGCAAGAAGGCCGCGCGCGCCGCCGCCGAGCGGACGCGCACCGAGGGCGGCGGTCAGGCTTACGAGGCGCAGCGCCGGGGCGAAGCCGACATCCCGCCGCTCCTCGCCGACGTCCGCGCCGGGCGCTACGTCGACGCCGTCGCGAAGGGCAACCGCCTGCTCGGCTCGGGCGAGCTCACCCGCCCCCAGCTCGCCGCGATCCACCGCGCGCTGCTCGAGGCCTACGTCGCGCTCGAGGCCGGCGGCCTCGCGGCCGGCGCGTGCTCGGCGTGGAAGACGAACGCCGGCGCCGACGTCCGGCTCGACGCGCGCTCGGTCTCGCCGAAGATCCGCGCCGCGTGCGGCGTTCGGTGAAGCGCCTCCGGCGCGCGAAAGAAGTGCGCGCGCCGTCCACGCCGCTCGCGATAAGATGGGCGCCGTGGACGCGCCCGTGAAGCGGATCGTCGCCGAGAAGTACGAGGTCCTCGGCGTCCTCGGCGAGGGTGGCACCGGCGTCGTTCACGACGCGATCCGCACGAGCGACAACACGCCCGTCGCGCTCAAGGTGATGCACGACGCGCTCGCCGGGGACAAGCAGATCCGCGGGCGCTTCCAGCGCGAGGCGGCGATCTTGCGCCGGCTCGAGGGCGACCACGTCTGCCCGATCCTCGACTTCGGCGAGGTGCCGGGCGAGGAGCCGGGGACGAGCCTGCTCTACATCGCGCTGCCGAAGATCGGCGGAGAGTCGCTCGCCGCCGTCCTCGAGAAAGAGCCGATCGACGTCGCGCGCGCGCTCGACGTCATGCTCCAGGTGCTCGACGCGCTCCGATCGGCACACGCGCAGGGCGTCATCCACCGCGACCTCAAGCCGGCGAACGTCCTGCTCGAGCGCGGGACGAAGGTCGTCGTCGTCGACTTCGGCATGTCGAAGATCATCACCGGCTCGGGCCTCGGGACGACGAACCTCACGACGCATAACATGGTCTTCGGTACGCCCGAGTACATGTCGCCGGAGCAAGCTCGCGGCGACGAGCTCGACGCACGGTGCGACGTCTACGCGGCCGGCGTCATGCTCTACGAGATGCTCACCGGTGCGCCGCCCTTCACCGGAGCGACGCCGCTCAGCGTCCTGACCGCGCACCTCACGAGCGACCTCGAGCCGCCGAGCAAGCGCCCGAACGCCGCGGGCCGCGTCACCCCCGCGATCGAGGCGGTCGTCCTCGGCGCCCTCGCGCGCGAGCGTGACGACCGCTACCCGTCCGCGAGCGCGTTCGCCGCGGCGATCAAGCTCGCGCGCTCGGCTCCCGACGACGTCGCCTCGCTCGGACCGGCGTCGTTCTCGGCGTCGCCGCCGGGGACCGACGCCTTCGCGGCGACGATGCCGGCCGCCGTCGTGGGAGACGATCCCGTCGACGTGACCGGGCCGACGCTCATCAACGACCGCCCGCTCGTCGCGTCTTCCCCACCGCCGCGCATGAGCGCGAAGCCTTCGCGACCACCGCCGTCGAGCAAGGGCACGCCCGCGAGCCTGCCGTCGCGGCCGCCGCCGGCCGAGGCCGTGACGAGCACGCGCGCGTGGATCGCCGTCTGGGTGCTCGTCGGGCTCGCGAGCATCGCGGTCGGCGTCTACTTCGCGCTGCGGCCCTGATCCGATCGCGACCACTCGAGCGGCATCGGCCACGGCGTCCGTCGCCACGCGCTCGGCGGCCGGAGCGCGGCGGCGACCTCGCGCGGCGTGAGCGGCCCCGCGCCCGGGGGCACGAGCCCGAGCCCGCGCGCGAGCGCTCCGACGATCGCCTCCGGAGCGACCCCCGCCTCGGCGAGCTCGCGCGTCGTCGCGCCGCGCGTCCGCTTCGCGAGGCGCGCGCCGTCGGGCGCGACGACGAGCGGCACGTGCGCGTACGACGGCGCCGCCGCATGACCGAGGAGCCGCATCAGGAGGACCTGCCGCGCCGTGGAGCCGAGCAGATCGTCGGCGCGGACGACGTGGCTCACGCCCATCTCGGCGTCGTCGATCGCGACGACGAGCTGGTAGGCGAAGACGCCGTCGCCGCGCCGGAGGACGAAGTCGCCCGCCGCGCGCGCGACGTCCTCTTCGACCGCGCCCGCTACGGCGTCCTCGAACGCGACGCGCGCGCCGTCCGGAACGCGGAGGCGGATCGCCGGGAGGCGCTTGAATGCGCGATCGCGCGGCGCGTCTCGGCACGTGCCGGGGTAGATCGTCTCCTTGCTCTCCTCGCCGGCGTGCGGCGCGCTCGCGGCGCGGGCGATCTCGGCGCGCGAGCAGTCGCACGGGTAGACGAGACCCGCGGCGTCGAGGCGCGCGAGCGCCGCCTCGTACGCGCTCGTCCGGGCCGACTGCACGATCGGCCCTTCGTCCCAGTCGAGCCCGAGCCACGCGAGGTCCTCGAGGATCCGCGCGGCCGAGCCCGCGACGACGCGCGGCGTGTCGATGTCCTCGACGCGGAGGACCGTCCGACCGCCCGAGCTCCGCGCCAGCGCCCACGACGCGAGCGCGGTCCACGCCCCGCCGAGGTGCAGATCGCCGGTGGGCGACGGCGCGAAGCGCGTCGTGATCACGAAGCGGCGAGCTCCGGCGGGACCGGAGCGGCCGCGCCGTCACGAAGACCGCCGGACGCCTCTACCACCCCGCGATGATAGCGCCGGTTCGCGCGCGCCATCACGACTCGCGCACGTTCCGTCGACGCGGGAGCGCGAGCGCGACGCCTTCAGGCCGGCGCCGGCGCGCGGAAGAGCAGGACCGCGAAGCGGCGCTCGGCGTCGCGCCACGAGTCGACGAGCGCGAGGCCCGCCGACCGGCCCAGCCGCTCGGCCGTCGCCAGATCGTACTTGTAGGAGCGCTCGGTGCAGATCGACTCGCCGTCCTCGAACGTGAAGACCTCGCCACCGAGGCGGACCTCCTGCCGCCGCACGCTGACGAGGTGCATCTCGATGCGACCGTGAGCGGGAGCGTAGAACGCGTAGTGATGAAACGCGTCGAGATCGAAGTCGGTGCCGAGCTCGACGTTCATCCGGCGGAGGACGTTCTTGTTGAACCGGGCCGTGACGCCCCGCGCGTCGTTGTAGGCGGCGTGGAGCTCCGCCGGATCCTTCTTCAGATCGACGCCGAGGAGCACGAGCCCGTCCGGCCCCGCGGCCTCGCGGAACCGGCCGAGCAGCCGCTCTGCGTCCGCGGGGTCGAAGTTGCCGATGGTCGAGCCCGGAAAGTAGACGACGGTGCGCGCGCGCGCGCGGTCCCCCGGGAGCGGGAGCTCCAGGCTGAAGTCCGCGGCGAACGGCGTCACGCGCAGCCACGGCAGCTCGGCCCGGAGCTCTACCGCCGTTCGTTCGAGGTGCTCGCCCGCGATGTCGACAGGCACGTAGTCGACGCATCGCTCCGGGCCGAGCGCGCGGAGCAAGAGACGAGTCTTGGTCCCGCTTCCCGCCCCCGGCTCCACGACGCGGCAAGGCCCTCCGGCCGCGAGGCGCGAGGCGATCGCGCCGGCTTCCGCCTCGAGGATCGAGAGCTCGGTGCGCGTCACGTAGTACTCCGGCAGCTCGCAGATCGCGTCGAACAGCTGCGAGCCCTCGGTGTCGTAGAAGTACTTCGGCGAGAGCCGCTTCGGCGTCGAACGAAGGCCGGCCATGGCGTCGTCGCGAAAGTCGGCGGCCGCGGGCTCGAGCGGAGACCGCGCTCCGGTCCGGTCGTGTGTACCGTCGAGCGGTGTCATGCAATGTCCCTCGCAAGGCGAATGCCGGTGAACTGCCATGCCGCGCTCGGCGGGAAGAAGTTGCGATACGTCGCACGCACGTGCCCCTGCGGCGTCGCGCACGAGCCGCCGCGCAGGACCATCTGGCTGACCATGAACTTGCCGTTGTACTCGCCGAACGCGCCGGGCAGCGGCGCGAAGCCCGGATAGGGTGCGTAGGCGCTCTGAGTCCACTCCCATGCGTCCCCGAGGAGCTGCGCGACGCCCGGCCCTCCCCGCGCGGCCTGCGGGTGCAGCGCCTCGTCCTCCATGAAGGCTCCGCAGCGCGAGACGACCTGGGCCGCGGTCTCGATGCCCCGCGTACGTCCGTGACCGCAGCGCTCGGCGGCGACCTCCCATTCTGCCTCGCGGGGCAGCCTTGCCCCCGCCCAGCGCGCGTACGCATCGGCTTCGTAGAACGTGACGTGGCACACGGGCTCGCTCGGCTCGACGCCGCGCTTTCCGCGCAGCGTGAAGACGGTCCGCGCGTCGAGGTCCCAGTACGCCGGCGCACGCTGCCGCTCCGCGTTGACCCACGCCCAGCCGTCGGAGAGCCACAGCTCCGGACGCGCGTAGCCGCCGTCCTCGATGAACGCGAGGTACTCGCCGCACGTGACGAGCCGCGACGCGAGCTCGAACGACGCGACGAGCACCTCGTGCCGCGGGCGCTCGTTGTCGAACGCGAACGACGCTCCTTCGTGCCCGATCGCCGTGAGCCCGCCGTCGAAGCGGTGCCAGGAGCTCGCCGAGGCGCCCGAAGACGCCGAAGACTCGCCGGCGCTCGGCGTCGTCGAGACCGGCCCGGCGCGGTAAGCCGGCGCGAGCGGATTCGCGCCGAAGAGGTGCTTCACGTCCGTGAGGAGCAGCTCCTGATGCTGCTCCTCGTGGTTTTTCCCGAGCTCGAGCGCCTCCGCGACCTCGCCGAGCCGCGGCGAGCCCTCGAGAGCGGCGAGCCGCTCGTCGATCGCGCTCCGGTAGGAGATGATCTCGGCGGCGGTGGGCCGGGTGAGCAATCCGCGGCGGGCGCGAGGATGACGCGCGCCGACGCTCTCGTAGTACGAGTTGAAGAGGTAGTCGTAGGCATCGACGACCGGCGGCACGCCGAGCGGGCGCAGGACGAAACGCTCGAAGAACCACGTCGTGTGCGCGAGGTGCCACTTGACCGGGCTCGCGTCGGGCATCGACTGCACGACCCAGTCCTCGACCTCGAGCGGCTGCGTGAGGCGCATCGTGGCTCGGCGAGTGGCGAGCACCCGTGCTACGAGACCGCTCTGCAAGCTGCTGCCTCCGCCCGCAGTCATCGCCACCGAATAGACGCCCCCCCACTCAGCCACAAGACCGAACTGTGCCGCACGCCGCACATCGTTTGCTCACCAATCATCTTCATCGGCGCGCGCGCTCCGTTCCCGGCGGCCGGAGCAGGTGGCTCGTTGCCGCACCTCGGATCGACTCGGGCATCGAGCCCAGATCACGTATGAATCCCGGCCTCTCGTCATGACCGTGTCGCGCCGCAAGCTGATCGCCGTCGTCGCCGGCACCTTGCTCGCGCCGGGCGCGGCCTTCGCCCTGCTCTATCGACCGTATCCTCCCGATCGCACGCCCGAGGGTGCGTACATGCGCGTCGCGCGCAGCGTCGGCAGCGACGATCCGCGCGGCTTCTTCGCCTACCTCGAGACCGAGGCGCAGTGGGCTTGTTACACGCTCCGCGACGTGCGCCGGAAGGCGCGCGATCGCGTCCACGCGAGCTACCCCGAACCGCAACGGAGCGAGCTCGCCCACGCCTATGGTCCGTTCGCCGACGCGCCCGACGGCAGCGACGTCTTCGCGCACCTCTACCGAACACGGCATTGGTCGCGGCGCTTGCGCAAGGACCTGTCCGGGGTGGCACGCGTCGACGTCGATCCCAAGGGCGAGCGCGCGAGCGTGATCACCGTTCAAGGCACGCGCTGGCCCTTCCGCCAGCGCGACAACGGCATCTGGGGCCTCACGATCTTCACCGCCGAGCTCCTCGCCGACGCCGCCAAGGCGACGCGCGACCTCGCCGTCGTCGAGGCGGCCGCCGACGACTACGACAAGCTCCGCGCCGCTCCTTGACGGCTCCCGTCGCGCCCCCTCTCGGCCCTCCGGGCCGGCGGGCGCCCCGCTCGGTCATCGAGCGATGAAGACGTCCGGAGGCCCCGGCGTCGTGGTATCGCAGTGGGGTCATGAGCACGCCCCTCGTCGAGGCCTTCGAGCTGATCGCTCATTCGCACGAGCTCGCGCGCCGCCTCGACGCGGCGGCCAAAGAGCTCTCGAAGCGTCCCGGTCTGACGGAGGAGAAGACCTGGCTCGAGGCGGCGCGCGTCCGGCTCGACCGAGCCCGCACGAAGATCGGCGACCTCCTCGACCGCGCGCTCCGGCTCGAGGAGCTCGAGGACATGCGCGGCGACCGTGCGCGCGTCCTCCAAGGAGAGGCGGTCGACGCGCTCGAGCGCCTGCAGGCCGGTATCGCGTTCGCCGGAAGCCCGCGCTCACCGCTGATCGAGGCGCTCTTCTTCAACGTCAAGCTGCCGAACCTCCGCCGGTTCGATCGGGACGAGTTCGAGCGCGCGTGCAGCGACTTCGAGAAGCGCCTCGGCTCGGGGTACGCCAAGCGCATGTTCGCCGACGAGACCTACTCCGTCGTCGTCCCGACGCTCGAGCACGTGCTGCAGGCCTTCGCGACCTGGCGGAACGCCTTCGACGCGACGCCGCTCGAAGAGAACGAGGCGAGGCTCCTGAGCGAGGAGCTCGTCACCACGGCGCACCACATCGAGCTCCCGAGCCGTCAAGGTCGCCTGTTGGCTCAGGCGGCCCTGCTCTCGACGAAGGATCTGCTCGACGAGTACGGCCTGACGCCGAAGCCGAGGCGTCGCGGCTCGCGCGAAGCCGATCCCGACACGCACCCGCTGCTCGAGCACGACCCGCCCGATCCGGCCGATCCCACGCCGGAAGAGCGCGCCGAGCTCGAGGAAGAGCGCGCCGCCGCGGAGACCGGCGCCCAGGGCGAACGTGCGGCCGCGAAGACCGAGGTCGTCGCCGAGCCGGCGGCGGAGAGCCCGACGCGAACGAGGCCGAAGCGCGGTGGCAAGGAGAAGCCGGCCGACGACTGAACGTCACCGGCCGGCTCCCTTCCCCTCCGGCGCCGAGCGCGTCAGGCCTTTCCGGTCGCCTTCCGCCACGTCGCGCGATCGCTGACCCTCGCCCACCACGCCATCACGTGCGGGTGCTTGGCGAAGATCTCCTTCGCGGGCGTCGCCATCGCGTAATCGAAGTACGGCATGAAGCAGATGTCGGCGAGCGTGAGCTCCGCGCCGACGAGGAACGGCGTCTTGGCGAGCTGGGCATCCATCACGGAGGCCGCGGTCTCGAGCCCTGCGCGCGCGGCCTCGAGGACCGCGGGATCCTGCGGGCGTTTCATCACGTACTCGTAGATGAACTTCATCGCGTTCCCGCTGAGCTCGGACGTCTCGACGCTGATCCACTGCTCCATCAGGGCGCGGGCCTTCGGATCGCTCGGGACGAGCGTCCCCGAGGCCTTGTCGTTCAGGTAGCGGCACATCGCGCGCGACTCGAACATTTCGAAGCCGTCGTCCTCGAGCGCGGGGACGCGGCCGAACGGCTGCCGGCGCACGTGCGCGTCGCTCTTGTGCTCGCGCTTCGACAGGTCGACGACGGTCAACTCGTACGGCGTGTTGGTCTCGGCGAGGGTCATCAGCACCTTGCGAGTGCAGGTGCTCATGGGGTTTCCGAAGATCTTGATCATGGCGTCGCGCTCCTCTCGTCCACCGCGGCTCGGCCGCGGCCGGCGAAGACTAGTACCCGGACGCCCCGCTTTCATCCCGGATCGGGCGGGCATGCGCGACCGACCGCCCCAAAGCAGAGCTCGAAGCGGCGGCCCGCTGCGGCGGGCCGTCGACGCCCGCACCGGTTCAGGCCGGGCGCGGCGGGAGCGGGCGGACGATGCCGTACTGGCTCGGGATGAACACGTCGCGCCAGCCCTGCTCGATCGCCGCGCCGAGGGTGAAGTGCGGGTTCGCGAGGTGCGGTCGCGCGAGGGCGCAGAGGTCGGCGCGGCCCGAGAGGATGATCGTGTTGATCTGATCGGCGCTCGAGATGTTGCCGACGGTGATCGTCGGGATCTTCACCTCGTTCTTCACCATGTCGGCCCAGTACGCCTGGTACATCCGCCCGTAGAACTTGGGCCGCGACTCCGGCGTGGTCATGCCGCACGAAACGTCGATGACGTCGGTGCCCCTCTCCTTAAGCGCCCGCGCCAGCGCGACCACGTCCTCGTCGGTGATGCCGCCCGGGAGCCAGTCGGTCGCGGAGATGCGCACGCTGAGCGGCTTGTGCTTCGGCCACGCCGCGCGCACCGCCTCGAGCACCTCGAGCGGATAGCGCATCCGCCCCTCGCGCGAGCCGCCGTACGTGTCCGTGCGGACGTTGGTGAGCGGC
Organism: Labilithrix sp.; assembly: GCA_019637225.1. Taxonomy (GTDB): domain Bacteria; phylum Myxococcota_A; class Polyangia; order Polyangiales; family Polyangiaceae; genus Labilithrix. Next base: position 12 of record JAHBWC010000016.1, on the reverse strand, counting down.
GAGAGGAAGCTC
>JAHBWC010000159.1 GCA_019637225.1 Labilithrix sp. | reverse complement strand
GGACGTGGAGCTCGGCGCGCAGGGTTCGGCTCGACTGGTCGAGCACTCCGCTCGTCCGCACGACCTTGGCCGTGATCTTCGTCGCCGGATCGCGGGGCGAGAAGACTTGCGCCTCGACGTCGGGCTTCACGTCGGCGGCGTGAGCGTCCGGCACGTCGACGAACACCCGCAGCTTCTCGACGTCGGCCACCTCGAACAGCGCCGTGCCGCCGCTCGTGGCCGCACCGACGAGCGTCCCAGGATCGGTCCCGCGTCGCGTCACGACGCCGTCGAAGGGCGCGAGGATCTGCTGATAGCCGCGGAGGACCTTGAGCCGCGAGAGCTCCGCTCGGCGCGTCCCCACCGCGGCGACCGCCGAGTTCTCCTGCGCCCGCGTGTCGTCGGCTTGCTGCTGCGCGATGGCGCCCGACGCCACGAGCTTGCTCGCCCGCTCCGCGGTCGCGCGCGCGATCTCGACGTTGGCCTCCGCCTCGTCGAGCTTTGCCTGCGCGAGGCGGATCTCCTCGGCGGTCTCGGGCGCGTCGATCTCCGCGAGGAGCTGTCCTGCCTTCACGCGATCGCCGACGTCGACGAGGTTCTTCCGCACGAATCCGGTCGACTTCGCATAGAGCGTCGAGCTGTGGAAAGGCGCCGACGTCCCAGGCAGCGTCACCTCCACCTTCGGGGCGCCGGGCTTTGCAGCCGCGACGCGGACCCTGCGCGGTCCGGCCAGCTCCTTCTCGACGCGAGCGAGCGCTTCCTTCTGCCTGAGCCGCGGGACCATCCCGACGGCCACTGCCGCCGCGAGCCCGATACCGACGATGCCGATGGCCTTCATTGCCGAGCTGGTTCTCATGCCGCCTCCGCATGCATGCCCGCGACGTCTTCGCCTGCGGGGCCTTCGAGATGTGGGTCGCGCTTCGGCGGCATCCACTTCGCCGCGAGCACGCTGTAGACGAGAGGGACGAACACGAGCGTCGCGACGGTGGCTCCGACGAGGCCGCCGATGACGGCGCGCCCGAGGGCGGCGTTCTGCTCGCCGCCCTCGCCGAGGCCGAGCGACATCGGCATCATGCCGATGAGCATCGCGAGCGCCGTCATCATGACGGGACGGAGGCGTACGCGCCCTGCCGCGAGCGCCGCGTCCACGGCGCTCATGCCCGCGCTCCGTTGCTCGTTGGCGAACGTCACGACGAGGATCGAGTTCGCGGTCGCGACGCCGATGCTCATCACCGCTCCCATGAGCGACGGGATGCTGAACGTCGTCTGCGTCGCGAACAGCATGAAGACGATGCCGATCGCCGCACCGGGGAGCGCCATCAGGATGATGAAGGGGAGCTTCCAGGATTGGAAGTTGACGACCATCAGCGCGTAGACGACGAGCGCAGCGAACGCGAGGCCGATGCCGAGGCTCTTGAAGCCCTCGCGCATGCTGTCGGCCTGGCCACGCACGGTGATCGTCGCGCCTGGCGGCAGCTTCGCCCGGTACTTCGTGACGAGCTCGTCGAGCCGCGCCGTCACCGTGCCGAGGTCGGTGTCCTGGACGTCCGCCCGCACGTTGTACGTCGGCTGGACGTTCGTGTGGCTCACGAACACGGGCGTCGTCTTGCGCTCGATGCCGGCGAGATCGACGAGGAGCTTCTGTCCGCCGGGCGCCGAGGGCGTCGGAAGTGAGAGCGTGCTCAGCGCATCGACGGAGTCGACGCGATACTCCGGGACCTGGAGCGCGACCGGGTAGGCGTTCCCCGTCGTGGCCTCCGTCCAGAACGTCGGGTTCACCTGGCTCGACGACGACACCGTGAGGAGCAGGTTCGCGGCGACGTCGCGCTCCGTGAGGCCGACCTCGGTCGCGCGCAGGCGATCGACCTCGACGTGGAGCCGCGGGGCGCTGACGATCTGGTGGAGGTGCACGTCGACGGCGCCCGGCACCTTGCGGAGATCGGCCTCGAGCTCCCTCGCGATCGCGAGCGTCGCGTCGCGCTTCGCGCCCGAGATCTGCACGTCGATCGGGGAGGGGAGGCCGAAGTTCAGGATCTGCGTCACCATGTCGGCCGGTTGGAAATAGAAGGAGAGCTCCGGGAACCGGGCGGGCAGCCGCTCGCGGAGCGCGCGCACGGTTTCCTGCGTGGAGCGCGAGCGACGGTGCGCGAGCGTGAGGAGGATCTCGCCGTCCGCCGAGCTCACGTTGCTGCTGTCCGTGATCGAGAGGTTGTAGCCGCCGGGCATCCCGATGAAGTCGAGGATGCTCTCGCGATCCTGCTCGGGCACGACCTCGCGGATCTCGTCCTCGACGCGGGAGAACCAGCGCTCCGTCTCCTCGATGCGCGTGCCCGGCGGCGCGGTCACGTGCAGGCGGACCTGCCCGGCGTCCACGGTCGGGAAGAAGTCGCGTCCGACGAACGGCGCGAGCGCCGCGGCCGCGAGGACGGCGGCGCCGAACGTCGCGAAGACGGTCTTCCGGTGGACGAGCGCCCAGCCGAGCAGACCGGTGTAGCTCGCTTGCAGTCGCTCGAACCGCGCGTTGAAGCCGTCGTGGATGCGTCCGAACAGCCCGCGCGGACGGTGGCCGTGGGCAGCGTGGGCCTCGACCTCGGCGGCGAGGAGGTATTTCACGAGCGTCGGGACGAGCGTGCGCGACAGGAGGTAGGAGGCCATGACGGAGAACGCGACCGCCATGCCCATCGGCAGGAAGATGAACTTCGCAGGCCCCTCCAGGAAGACGACCGACACGAAGACGATGCTGATGCAGAGCGACGCGACGAACGCCGGGACGGCGATCTGCTGCGCGCCGTCGAGGATCGCGCGCGTCAGCGGCTTGCCCATCGCGAGATTGCGGTGGATGTTCTCGATCTCGACGGTCGCGTCGTCGACGAGGATGCCGACCGCGAGCGCGAGCCCGCCGAGCGTCATCACGTTGATCGTCTGACCGAGGGCGCGCATGCACAGCAGCGCGACGATGACCGACAGCGGGATGCTGACCGCCACGATGATCGTGCTCCGGAAGCTGCCGAGGAAGAGCAGGATCATCGTCGCGGTGAGGAGCGCCGCGATGACGCCCTCGATGACGAGCCCGTCGATCGCGCGCGTCACGAACGTCGACTGGTCGGAGAGGAGCTCGACCTCGAGGCCCTTCGGCGCGGCCGCCTGGATGGTCGGGACCATCGCCTTCACGCGGCCGGCGACCTCGGTCGTCGAAGCGCCGCCCGTCTTCATGACGCTGAGCACCACGGAGCGCTTGCCGTCGCGCCGCGCGATGTTGGTCTGCACGGCGTAGCCGTCGTGGACGTGCGCGACGTCCTTCACGTAGACCGTGGGGCCGTCGGTCCTTCGGATGGGGATGTCGTTGAGGGCCGCGATCGCTTCGGGGCTGCTGTTCAAGCTGACGCGGTACTCGTGCTCGCCGATCTTCGCAGCGCCCGTCGGGAGCGTCAGGTTCTGCGCCGAGATGGCGACGTTGACGTCGGCCGGCGAGAGGCCGTGCGCGCGGAGCGCCGCGAGATCCAGGTCGACCGCGATCTGCCGGATCCTTCCGCCGCTCGGGAGCGGGAAGCGCGTGCCCTGGACGACGCTGAGCATGGTCCGGACCCGCTGGTTCACGTGGTCGTAGATCTCCGACTCGGTCAGAGAGTCGCTCGAGAACGCGACCTGCAGGATGGGGACGCTCGAGGCCGTGTAGCGGAGGATGATCGGCGGGATGGTGCTCGGCGGCATGCGCCGGAGGATCGTCTGCGAGGCCGCCGTGACCTGCGCCATCGCGGCGGCGACGTCGGCGCCCGGATGGAGGAAGAGCCGGATGACGGACACGCCGTCGAAGCTGTCGCTCTGGATCGTCTTGATGTCGCTGACGTTGCCTGCGAGCGAGTATTCGCTGAACTGCGTGATCTGCTGCTCCATCTGCTGCGCGGGCAGACCGCCGTAGGTCCACACGACGCTGATCACCGGGATGTCGACCTCCGGAAGGATGTCCGTCGGCGTTCTTCGTGTGACGTAGACGCCGGACAGGACGAGGAAGAGCGCCATCACGATGAACGTGTACGGACGGCGGAGAGCGAGGCGGACTATCCACATGGCGGGCTCGAAAAGTTGACCGTCTAGTAAAGAATCGGGCGAGCGCGTCGAGGCCCGCGCGCCGAGCCTGGCCGGCTCACGCGCGAGCGTCTTTGCGGGGCGAGGGCTTGCGGGGAGACGTCGTGGGCTTCGTCGCGGGCGCGTCCACGTGGACGCCGACGAGCGGAAGCCCGGTTTGGGCAAGGTCGCGGAGGAGCTCGGGATCGTCGTGGATGCGCGCCTGGAGGAGCGCGCCCTGGACGTATGCGAAGAGCACCTTGGCGCTCGCGGCGGGATCGTCGATCCGCGCGTGGCCTTCGGCCTTCGCGTCGCGCAGGGTGGTCTCGAGATAGCGGTGGAAGCTGGCGATCACCCCTTGCACCTTGGCGGCCACTTCGGGTCGCTGTTGGATGCACTCGTTGCCCACCGCGTTGTGAAAACAACCGAGGACGCGCCCGTGCTCTTCCCGCACTTCGAGCTGCCGCTCGTAGGCGTTCTCGAGATACCGCCGGAGCCGCTCGACCGGCGGTCGCGACGGCGAGAAGATCGCGTCGAGCACGGGACGGCGTGACTCGAACTGCCGATCGAGCGCGGCGACGACCAGATCGTCCTTGCTCGCGAAGAAGTGGTAGAAGCTCCCCTTCTTGACGCCGGCCTTCTCGCAGATCGCGTCGACGCCGACGGCGCCGTAGCTCGACCGCCAGATGAGGTCGATCGCCGCCTCGAGGAGTCGATCGCGCGCGTCGCTGCTTCGGCCCACGGCGGTCATGATAGTAGACCGATCGTCTCCGAGCAACCGTCTCGTGCCTCTCGCGCGCGGGTTCGCCGCTCCAGGTACTCGTTCTCGTGGCCGCAGAGTCAGCGCCGGCGCCACGCGGCGATCGTCGCCTCGATGGCTGCGCGGTTCGCCGGGACGTCGCCGAAGGCGTCGTCGGAATTCACGTAGCCGCTGTTCGTCCCGACGACGGTGTTGCGTTCGAGATCGAGCAGCGGGCCTCCCGAGTCGCCGGGGCAGAGGTTCTGCGTATCGCCGAAGCCGGCCCAGAGCGCGAAGCTCCAGCGGTACTCCTTCTTCCGCTTCGTGCCCGTGCCGGGGCGGCGACCGTTG
>JAHBWC010000158.1 GCA_019637225.1 Labilithrix sp. | reverse complement strand
GAGCAAGGGCGCGAGCGCGAAGAAGGCCGCGCCGAAGTCGAAGACCTTCTACTCGCGCGCCCGGGCGCTCGCCGCGTGCGATCTCTCCTGGCTCGCGGCCGAGGAGATCGCCGCGCGCGTCGAGCGCTCCGTGCCGTCGCCTGGCCCGCGCGCAGCCCGCGCCTCGCGCTGGGGAGCGGGCTTCGTCTTCATCCCGTTCGCCGAGAACCGCTCGGGCGACGAGTGGGGATGGGCGCCCTCGCTCGGCGAGCCCGGCGCCGTCGAGCCTCCGGTGATGTTCTGCCCGCTCGGCGTCGGCCGCTCGGCCGCGGCGGGCACCCCGCAGCGCTCGGGGATGCGCGCGCTCCGGCTCTCGTCGCACGACACCGAGGACGCGCGCATCGTCGCGCCGACCTTCGCGACGTTCCTCTTTCGCATGACGCTCGAGTCGCTCGCCGAGTGCCCGCACGATCCGTCCGAGATGGACCTCGCCGAGCGCATCGCGACGCTGCGCGGGAGCGCGCGGGCGGTGCTCGACTTCTTGCCCGCCGAGCTCTCCGCGCGCCTCGACCGCGTGCTCGATCTGCCCGTGCGCAAGGTCATGGTGCGGACCTTGCGCGAGCGCGGCGGCAAGTTCTACCGCGCGAGCGAGGCGACGCACCTGTCGCTCGTCGGCACCGAGTGGGCGGCGCGCATCGTGCGCGAGGAGCTCGAGGACGCGCGGGTCGATCAGCCCCTTCGCATCGACGGGTGAGGCGGCGTCGTGCGCCAGATCCTCCACGTCGACATGGACGCGTTCTTCGCGTCGGTGGAGCAGCGTGACGATCCGAGCCTGCGCGGCAAGCCCGTTGTCGTCGGAGGAGCCAATCGTCGCGGCGTCGTCGCGGCCGCCTCTTACGAGGCGCGCGAGTTCGGCGTGCGCTCCGCGATGCCGATGGCGGAGGCGCACCGGCGCTGCCGGAACCTCGTCGTCGTCTCGCCGCGCGGCGGGCGCTACGCGGAGGTAAGCCGCCGGGTGTTCGACGTGTTCCACGAGTACACGCCGCTCGTCGAGGGGCTCTCGCTCGACGAGGCCTTCCTCGACGTGACCGCGAGCCGTGGCCTCTTCGGCGACGGCGCGACGATTGCGCGGCGGATCAAGGACGGCGTCCTCGAGGCGACCGGGCTCACGGCCTCCGCGGGCGTCGCGTCGTGCAAGTTCGCCGCGAAGATCGCGAGCGACCTCGACAAGCCGAACGGCCTCACGATCGTGCCGGGCGACGTCGCGGGCTTCCTCGCGCCCCTTCCGATCGAGCGAATGTGGGGGATCGGGCCGAAGACCGCGCCGACGCTCCGTCGCCTCGGCTACCAGACGCTCGGCGATCTCGCCAAGGCCGATCCGGCTGCGCTCGAGCGCGCGCTCGGGAGCTGGGGGCCGGAGGTGCGCGAGCTCGCGCGCGGTAACGATCCCCGCGACGTCGTCCCCGATCGCGAGGCGAAGTCGATCGGCGCCGAGGTCACTTACGAGCTCGATCTCACGACGCGCGACGAGATCGCGCGGACGCTGCTCGCCCACGCGTCGCGTGTCGCGGAGCGGCTCACGGCGGCCGGGCTCGCCGCCGGCGCGGTCGTGGTCAAGCTCAAGCTCCACGACTTCACGCTCCTCACGCGACGGACGACGCTGCCCTCACCGGCGAGCGACACGCGGACGCTCCACGACGCCTGCCTCGTCCTGCTCGACCGCTTCCCGCTCGAGCGGGCGCGGGTCCGCCTCACCGGGGTCTCCGCCCAGGACCTCGGCCCGGCGGCGGCCGTCCAGCCGTCGCTCTTCCGTGACGAGAAGGAGGACAAGCGGCGGGGCGTCGAGAACGTCCTGCTCCGGGCGAAAGAGCGCTACGGCGACAAGCCCATCACGTTCGCGAGCCTCCTCGAGGACCGGACGCCGCGGACCGTCCCGGGCCCCGGCGCGCGCGATTCCGAGCGGCTGCCGAGCCGCCGCGCCGAGGGCCGCGGCCCGCGGCGGAGCTGAGGTGCTTGAGAAGCTGGGCACGAGGGCCGAGTCCCGACTAGGATCGCGCACGATGAAGCGGGAGCACCTCCTCCTCGTGGCCGCGCTGGTCTTGTCCGCCGGATCCCTCGGCGCGTGCAAGCCGAAGGCGGGCGGCAGCTGCAAGATCGAGACGAAGGAGGTGTGCGTCGAGGACAAGAAGGCCCTCGCCTGCCACGACGGCAAGTGGGAGGAGATGACCTGCGGCGGTCCCGACGGCTGCGCGAAGAACGGGGGCGAGCACGTGTGCGATCAGGCGGTCGCCGCCGCCGGCGACGTCTGCAACCTCGTCGACGACTACATGTGCACGGCCGACAAGAAGGGCATGCTCCAGTGCACGAAGAACAAGTGGACCCTCGTGCAGAGCTGCCTCGGCGAGCGCTCGTGCGTGATGGAGAAGAAGAAGGTCACGTGTGACAACAGCGTCGCCAACGTCGGCGACGCCTGCCGCGAAGAAGAAGACTACGCCTGCTCACCGGACAAGAAGGCCGCGCTCGCGTGCCGGAACAACCAGTTCGTCCAGGCGAGCCTCTGCAAGGGCGCGAAGGGCTGCCGCGTGACGGGCACGAAGGAGCAGGGCTTCAAGGTCGAGTGTGACGACTCCGTCGCCTCTCCGGGCGACGCCTGCGAGAAGGAAGAGCACTTCTCGTGCGCCGCCGACGAGCGCGCCATCCTCAAGTGCCGGAACAAGCGATTCGAGGTCGAGGAGAAGTGCCGCTCGAAGGAGAGGTGCCAGATCCGCGGCGGCCAGGTCGGCTGCTACTGAGCGACGGCGCTCGCTACTCGACCTCTTTCACGAAGGTGAGGAACGACGTCATCGGCGTGGGACCGATCAGGTCGCGCACCGTCGTGCCGTCCGGCCCTGGGGGCAAGGCCTCACAGGTCCCTTCGCCGTTCAGGTAGTAGGCGGACGGAACGACGCGGGACGCGCCGACGCGATAGAACTCGGCCTCGTCGCCGAAGCCGATCTGCGCGAACGCCGGCACCGACGTCTCTGCGTAGAGGAGCACGACCTCCGTGCACGCTGCGTCGGCGAAGGTCTTGGTCGAGGAGAGATCGGCGGGGAGACACTTCACGTCGTCTTTCCACGAGGTGAGGCGGCACGTGGTGCCGAGGTCCTTGTCGAATACGGTCTCCGTCGGGAAGGTGCTCGACCCCGGACCGAGGAGCTCCTCGCGGGTCGCGAGCTTGACGCCACCGGCGACGAGGAGGCCGCGCTGGATTCGCCCCGAGCCCTCCCAGATCCGGCTCACGGCGACGATGTCTTCGTTCGGGACCCGCACCGTCGAGAAGAGATCGGCCGGCCGCTGGGGTAGCTGGAAGCAGCTGTTGCCCACGCGCTGGAACGCGCCTCCGGCGTGGGGCGTCGCCACCGAGTAGAGCTCGTTGCCGGCGCCGGGCGGTTGGGCGGGGCGGCGCACGATGAACGCCGGGGTGAGACCGCAGCCGTCCTTCGAGGCGATGACCGTCGTGCACTGGCTGTCGCCGAGGATCCCGGCGTTGACGTGGTTGCCGGGCATGCACCGCTCGGTGCCGTCCCCGTCCGCCCAGACGGAGCAGCGGGCGGCGAGCTGGCTGTCCCAGAGGCCCACTGCGAACCCCGCGCCGTCGTCGGCGAGGATCAACTCCCGCGCGAGGCGGCCACCGTCGGGCTTCGGCGCGCGCTTGGCACCCACGAACGCCGTCGCGGCGACCTTCGCCGTCGTCCCGTGGATCGACCAGCCCGCTTGAAGCGCCCCCGCGGGGACGCAGCTCCCGTTGCCGTCGCGCCGCCATCGCGCGGGGACTCCGCCGCCTTCCGGAGGGGCGGTCGCGATCGCGGCCCCCAGTGTGAAGACCGCCATCCGGCTCTCGCAGTCGGTCCCGCGCTCGGCGACGAGCTCGGTCTTCGGCGCCACGTCGAGCGCCGGCGGCGGCACGACGCCGACGAGCTGCGCCTCGGAGCACTGGTCGTCGAGGTATTGCGGAGCGATCAGCAGGTGCGGCAAGCAGCGGAGCACGCCGTCTTCGGCCGTCCTGAACGCGCAGCGCGTGTCCGCGCGCCCCGTGTCCACGAACGACTGGAGGAGCGAGGTGTCGTCGCCGTACCAGACCTCACGCTTGATCCGGGTGCCGCTCCACGACTTCGGGTCCCGCGTCGTCGGGAGAGCGCCGGCGTCGGCATCGGTGGACGCGTCGACCTCCGGGCTGTCCCGCGGCGTGGGCGCGGGGCCCGCGTCGCTTCTGTCCTCGCCGCCCGGCGGCGCAACGCCGGCGTCGTCGCCGCCGCACGCGACGACGACCGCAGCCGAGAGTCCGAGCAGGAGCGCCAGACGGGCGAGCGAGTGCGCGCGGCGACGAGAAGGAGAAGCGGAGGAAGCAAGCACCATCAATCGTTATCCTTTCACGCGAAGCTCGGCCCCGGAACACCTGCCCAGCCAACCCGAGGGGAAGGGCGCGGAGCGCCGCGCGTGAGCTACGCGCGAGGCCCGCCGGCAGCTCCACGAATCCGAGGGTCGAGGCCGCCGCCGTGGTCGGACCCGCGGTGCCGGACGCCGCATGACGGTCGCGCTACGCGTGCGAGCGGGTCGACGCCGGGGCAACGGTGGTAAGAGGGGCCCATGCAGCTCCTCTCGATCGAAGGCAACACGCAGCGCCTGGACGGCGGCGCGATGTTCGGCAACTGCCCGCGTCCGGTCTGGGAGAAGTGGGCGCCGCCGGACGAGCGCCACCGCATCACGCTCGCCTGCCGCGCGCTGCTCGTGAAGGAAGACGCCGCGCCGGGAAAGCCCGCGCGGAACGTCCTGCTCGAGGCGGGCATCGGCGCGTTCTTCGAGCCGAAGATGCGCGAGCGCTTCGGCGTGCAGGAGGATCGCCACGTGCTGCTCGACTCGCTCGCGGCGGTCGGCGTCGCGCCCGAGGACATCGACGTCGTCGTGCTCTCGCACCTGCACTTCGATCACGCCGGCGGCCTCCTCACCGCGTGGAAGGAAGGCGAGGCGCCGAGGCTCGCCTTCCCGAACGCCGCGTACGTGGTGAGCGAGCGCGCGTGGGAGCGCGCGAACGCCCCGCACGCGCGCGACCGCGCGTCGTTCATCCCGGAGCTCCAGGGCCTGCTCGAGGCGACCGGCCGCCTCGAGATCGTGAAGGCGGGCGCAAAGAGCACGACGCTCGGCGACGCCTACTCGTTCACGATCTCGGAGGGCCACACGCCGGGCCTCATGCTCACGCGCGTGGAGGGCTGGAGCGAGGGGCCGGTCACGTTCCTCGGCGATCTC
>JAHBWC010000157.1 GCA_019637225.1 Labilithrix sp. | reverse complement strand
CCGGAGACGGTCTGGCCGGCGGTCGCGCGCCACGGCCTCGGCGCGGGCGGCACGTCGATCCCGCTCCAGATCGCGACGCTCAACGTCGGCATCCTGTTCGTCTTCGCCATCGCGGGGCAGGGGATCGTCGGCGCGGCGATCGCCGGCTGGGCGAGCGACAACAAGTTCTCGCTCATGGGCGCCCTCCGCGCCGCGAGCCAGATGGTCAGCTACGAAGTGACGCTCGGCCTGACGCTCGTGGGCGCGTTCATGGTGTACGGCTCCGTCCGCCTCGAGGACATGGTCCTCTGGCAGGGCGAGAACACCTGGGGCATCTTCGTCCAGCCGCTCGCGTTCGTCCTCTTCTTCGCCGCGGCGATCGCCGAGACCAAGCGCATCCCCTTCGACCTCCCCGAGGCGGAGAGCGAGCTCGTCTCCGGGTACTTCACCGAGTACTCGGGCATGAAGTTCGGCATGTTCTACTTCGCCGAGTACATGGAAATCGCGACGAGCTCGATGCTCCTCGTCACCATCTTCCTCGGCGGCTGGAACCTCCCGTTCCTCCACCGCGACGGCCTCAGCATCGCGTTCGGCGAGACGATGCTCTTCCACACGCGCATGCCGCACGTGTGGGTGGTGATCATCGGCGTCCTCGCGTTCTTCGGGAAGACCATCCTCCTCTGCTGGCTGCAGGCGTTCATCCGCTGGAGCCTCCCGCGCTTCCGCTACGACCAGCTCATGAAGCTCGGCTGGACGGTGCTCCTTCCGGCGTCGCTCGCGAACATCTTCGTGACCGGCATCGTGTGGCTCGCGCTCCAGAGCGCCGGCCCGAGCGCGCAGGACAGCCTCAAGGTCGCGGCGGACGTGACCCAGGGCTTCACCGCGGCGCTCATCACCGGCCTCGTCATCTGGGCGGTCGTCGGCTTCGTCCGGACGCCGTCGCGCAAGGAGGCGATCGTCGGCTCGAGCGCCACGCTCGCCGCCGCGGCGGGCGGCACCAAGGAAGGCCCCATCACCGATCCGGGCCCCATCACCACCGAAGCGGCCTAGACCCTTCCTCATCCGTCCGGAGCTCCCGTCATGCCCCGAGCCTTTCCGAAGAAGCCTGCCGCTCCGCTGAACGCGACCCCGGTTCAGTACGTCGAAAAGTCGCCCACCGTGCAGTCGTACCTGCCGGAGATCATGAAGGGTATCGGCGCCTCGATGCGCCACTTCTTCAAGAACACGCGCGACATGGTGCGCGGCATTCGTCCGGACCCCGTCACCGAGCGCTGGGCCGACGGCGTCACGACGATCAGCTACCCCGAGCAGAAGCGCCCGTACCCGGAGCGTTTCCGCGGCGTGCACCGCCTCACGCTCCGCGACGACGCGAGCCCGCGATGCGTCGCGTGCCTCTGCTGCTCGACGGCGTGCCCGGCTCAGTGCATCTACATCGAGGCGGGTGAGTACCCCGAGGGCGACAACCGCCGGGGCTACGAGCGCTACCCGGTGAAGTTCGTGATCGACGAGCTTCGCTGCATCTTCTGCGGCTTCTGCGTCGAGGCTTGCCCCTGCGACGCCATCCGGATGGACACCGGCATCCACGCCGTGCCGTACGACTCGCGCGACCAGTTCATCTACAGCAAGGACCTCCTCATGGGGATGGCCGGCCGTGATGGCACCAAGGAGACCGCGAACCCGCGTCACGAGCCGGGCGATCCCACGCACCCTGGGCTGACGCGCGACCACGTGCATCACTGACCGGGCGCGGGGGCGACGGTAGCGGCCGATGGACCTCGCCGGACGCGGTCCCGCCTATCGAGGCGTCACCGTGCGCTGCCCCGGCTGCGCGGCGCCGATGCGCTGCGAGGCCGTGCCGTCGGCGGAGATCGACGTCTGCGACGCGTGCGGCGGCCTCTGGGTCGACTGGTTCGACGGTGACGTCCACACGGTGGCCGCGGAGGTCGAGGCCGCGCGCGTGAACCGCGGGGCGGCGCTCGCGCCGGGCGAGCCGAACGCCGGAGCGCGCACCTGCCCGCGATGCACGCGCGCGCTCGAGCTCGAGCTCTTTCGCTTCACGGACGCGTCGGAGCACGAGCTCGTCAATGGCGTCGAGCTCCTCCGTTGTCCCGAATGCGCGGGCAGCTTCGTGCCCCGATCGAGCGCGCACCTGCTCCTCGATCGCGTCCGCGAGCCGCGTGTCGTGACCCTCTGGGAGGCGCTCGTCGGCGTGCTCAGACGGCTCGTCGGCGCGTCCCCGCGCTGAGGCGCGCGCGCGGGACGCCGAGGCTGTCGAGACGGGCTTGTGACGCCCGAATCCGACCGCGGTCGTGACCCATTTTTCGGTGTCGGATCAACGCTGCGCAGCATCCGACGAAGCCCTGATTTTTGGGCTTTCCCCGCGGAATTTTCCGCTAAGCTCCCGCGGCCTTCCACCCGTGAGCGCTACCGCGATCCGAGGGGGTCTTCCTCCCGTCGCGAGACCGTGCGGACCGGCTCTATCCGCGAGGAACAGCAGCAGATGAACCCGACGATCGACATTGTGCGCGGTGAGCTCGAGCGCCTCTTCACGCTCGAGGAAATGACGAAGATGAGCGAGCGCCTCCTCGGGCTCGCGCCGGACGAGGTCGGCGGTCAGAGCGCGAAGGGCAGCTTCGCCCTCGCCCTCACGGAGCGCTGCTTCGACGGAGACCGCATCGACGCGCTCGTCGACGTCATCCTCCACTCGCGCAAGGAGGTCGATCCTCGCGTCCGCGACATCGTCACGCTGCTCGGCAAGGAGGAGCTCGCCGCGGGTCGACAGCTCGGCGACTTCACCATCCAGAAGAAGATCGGCGAGAGCGATCTCGGCGTCGTCTACCAGGCCGTGCGGCAAGACGGCGGCGCGAAGGCCGTCTACGCGCTGAAGGTCCTGCGTCGCGAGGCCGTGCGCGATCGTCGCGCCGTCCACCGCTTCCTCACCGCGAACCGCCTCGTCGGCACGGTCGATCACCCCGGCCTCCCGCGCCACCTCGAGGCCGGTGAGATCGAGCCAGGCGTGTTCTACGTCGCCTACCAGTACATCGACGCGCAGCCGCTCGCGGCGCGCCTCGCGCGCACCGGACCGGTCGCGTACAGCGAGCTTCGGCCGATCCTCCGCGGGATCCTCGAGCCGCTCTCGGCGATCCACAAGGCGCACCTCGTCCACGGCGACCTCAAGACCGAGAACGTCCTCGTGTCGGCGCGCGCCGGCGACGCGTCGTCGGTCAACGTCTGCCTGATCGACTTCGGCAGCGATCGCCTCCGCCTCCGCAGCGTCGCGGCGAACGGGCACACGGGGCTCCTCGCGGTCTACGGGTCGCCGAAGACCGTGGCGCCCGAGATCGTCCGCGGTCGCTCGGCCGATCCGAAGAGCGACGTCTACGCGTTCGGCGCGGTGCTCTACGAGCTCTTGACCGGAAAGCCGGTCTTTCACCACGAGAGCGCGACGGACGCTGCGTTCGCGCACCTCTCCAGCGAGGCCGAGCCGCCGAGCCACCGCGCGCCGCGCGGCTGGGTGACGAAGGACATCGACGCCTTCGTCCTCGCGCTCCTCCAGAAAGACCCCGCGCGCCGTCCGAAGGACGCCGCCGCGGTGCTCGACGCGCTCGACTCGATCGGTCGCGCCTCCGCGCAGATGCGCGCCGCGGGGGGGATCTCCCCGGAGAAGGTGCAGCAGATGATCGACACGCTGCTCGCGGCGCCGAGCGACCTCGAGGTCGCGCTCACGCTCGAACACGCGGTCGACCAGGGCGCCGACGCGATCCGCGTCGGCGACGCCTTCGCGGCGGCCTCCGCGCAGGTGCGCGGCACCTCCGACGAAGAGCTCGAGACGAAGAAGACCTTGCTCTTCCGCGCCGCGCGCATCTTCGACGGCGCTGGCCGCGACAAGGCGCGCGCCGAGCAGACCTACGCGGCGATCGTCGAGCTCGACCCGCAGGACGACATCGCGCTCGTCGCGCTCGAGGACGCGCGCAAGGCGCTCGGCAAGTACGAGGAGCTCGTCGAGATGCTCCTCAACCGGAGCCAGTCGGCGCCCCCCGGCGAGGAGCGCGGTCGCGCGCTCGCCGAGATCGGCCGCCTCTACGCGAGCGAGCTCGAGGACCCGGAGCAGGCGGTCGTCGCCTTCGCGCAGGCGCTCTGCGAGGAGCCGGGCAACGACGAGTACGCGGGCGAGATCGAGCGGCTCTGCGGGGCGAAGCACCAGGCCTGGGCCGAGCAGCTCGAGACGATCGGCGAGGCGCTCAAGGCCGGGACGCTCGCGCAGCCCGACCACGTGGCGCTGATGGCGCGCGCCGCGCGCTGGTACGAGCAGAAGCTCGGCCGCGCGGACATGGCGCTCGGCGCCTACCAGCAGGTGCTCGCCGCCGATCCGGCGAACGAGGGCGCCGCCGAGGGCATGACGGGCATCTACCGACGCGCGCAGCAGTGGCCGGAGCTCGTCTCCGTGCTGATGGCGCGCGCCGACGTCTCGGCGAGCGCGCCGAAGGCCCGTGACCTCCGCGCCGAGGCGGCCGAGATCCTCGAGACGCGCCTCAACGACATGGCGCGCGCGCGCGATCTGTTCATGACGGTGCTCGCCGACGATCCGGGGCACGGGCGCGCCTGCGACGCGATGGCCCGCATCGCGGAGCGCACGGGCGACTTCGCGACGCTCGCGCAGATCCTCGAGCGCCGCGCCGAGGCCCGCCGCGGCATCGAGAAGGCCGAGGCTCTCGCGAAGGTCGCCGAGGTCTACGAAGACCACCTGAACGATCTCGGGGAGGCGACCCGCCGCTTCGAGGCCGTCCTCGCCGTCGATCCGTCGAACCTCAACGCGCTGAAGGGCCTCGACCGCATCTTCAACCGCACGGGCAAGTACCGCGAGCTCCTCGAGGTCCTCGAGCGGCAGATCGAGTGCGCCGCGACGCCCCGCCAGAAGATCAACCTCTACGAGCGCGTCGCTGGCCTCCACGACGAGGAGTTCCTCGATCACCAGGCCGCCGCGGAAGCGCTCGAGGCGATCCTCGCGATCGACCCGTCCCACGACGGCGCGCTCAGCGCCCTCGCGCGGCACTACCGCGCGCTCGAGAAGTGGGAGCCGGCGTGCGCGCTCTACGAGAAGCACGCGTCGGTCACCGGCGACGCGACGCGCCGCATCGACCTCCTGCTCGCGCGCGCGCGCACGCTCGCCGAGCAGATCGGCTCGCCCGATCGCGCGACGAAGACCTACGAGCAGATCCTCGCCATCCAGCCGGCGCACGCCGGCGCGCTCGAGGCGCTCGCGCAGCTCCGCGAGATGAGCGGCGACGCCCACGCGGCGCTCAGCGCGATCGAGGCCCTCGCGATGAAGGCGGCGACGCCCGAGGCGAAGGCCGAGCAGTGGATGCGCGCGGCCCGTCTCCTCGAGACGCGCGGCGACAAGGACAGCGCCATCGAGCGCTACAAGCTCGCCCTCGACGCGAACCCGCGCGATCCGTCGGCGAGCGCGGCGCTCCGCAAGGCGTACGCCCAGCGCGGCGACTGGCTCAGCGTCGTCGGCCTCGTCGAGCGCGAGCTCGGCACCGCCGAGAGCGATCTCGCCCGCGCTCGCCTCTGGGCGGAGCTCGCCAAGGTCCACCACTCGCAGCTCGTGGACCCGCAGAAGGCCGAGTCGGCCGCGAAGAAGTCGATCGAGCTCGACTCGTCGAACGCGGACGGCCTCATGGTCCTCGGCGACCTCGCCTTCGAGGCGGG
>JAHBWC010000156.1 GCA_019637225.1 Labilithrix sp. | reverse complement strand
GCGAGCACGCGATGCTCGCGTGCAGCATGCCGAGCGATCGTCGGCGCGCCGATCAGGCGGCGGCGCGCGCGCGGTAGCTGTCGAGGATGCCGAGGCAGCCGTCGAGCGAATCGCACAGGTTCAGCTCGCGGCGGAGCTGCGCGGCCCCGCGGAGCCCGGAGAGGTAGCCCGAGAGGTGACGGCGCGTGCAGCGGACGCCGTGCGGCTCGCCGCGGACCTCGACGTTCGCGACGAGGTGGCGCTTGCACAGCTCGATGCGCTCGTCGTCGGTCGGCGGCGCGACGGTCTTGCCCTCGCGGAGCAGCGCGTTTGCCTCGCGGAAGATCCACGGGTGCTCGATGGCGCGCCGGCCGATCATCACGCCGGCGCAGCCGGTCGTGTCGATCGCGCGCGCGGCGTCCTCGGCGGACTTCACGTCGCCGTTGACGAGCACCGGGATGCTGACGACCTCGCGCGCGCGCATCGCCCACGTCCAGTCGGCGGAGCCGGAGTGGCCCATGCTCGCCGTCCGGCAGTGGATCGTCATCGCGGCGACGCCGGCGTCCTCGAGGCGGCGCGCGAGATCGACGATCGGCATGTGCGACTCGGGGCCGAGGCCGATGCGCGTCTTCACGGTGACCGGGAGCGCGACGCTCTCGACGACCATCTTCGCCATCGCGACCATCGCGGTCGGATCGCGGAGCCATCCGGCGCCGGCGCCGCGGCCGGCGATCTTCGGTACCCAGCACCCGCAGTTGATGTCGATGAAGAGCGGCTCGGCTTGCTCGGCGAAGCGCGCGGCCTCCGCGAGGCGCTCGGGATCGGCGCCGTAGATCTGGATCGCGGTGAGGACGTCGTCGTCGGCGAGCGCGATCTTGCGGCGCGCGTTGCGGCAGCCGCGGAGGAGCCCCTCGACGTTCACGAACTCGGTGAGGGTGATCTCGGCGCCGAGGGCGCGGCAGATCCGGCGGAAGACCGCGTCGGAGACGTCCTCGAGCGGCGCGAGCACGACGGGTTTGGCCGCGTAGAGCGCCTTGAGCTGCGTGAGGTTGGGGTGGGCCACGAGGATGCGTGCGAGATAGCTCAGGATCGTCGCCGCCGCCAACCGCCTCGGCACGGCGCCGCGGCCGCGCCCGCTTCGGCGGAGGGAGCCCAAGTGTCGGTAAAAATTGGTGTTCGGTGCGTCCTGGGCGAGCGCGACCGCGGCCGCGCCGGTGAGGCCCCCGAGACGTGCATTTCGGGAGGCCCGTGCTACGCCTCCGGCGCCGCATGCAGCTCGCGACGTCCTCCGCGCGTCAGCGTCCCCCCGTCGAGCACGCTTCGGAGAAGCGGTCGCTGGCGTCCATCCTGCGCGACCACGGGCCGCTCCCGGTGACCGACGCGGTCGACATCGCGCTCGACGTCTGCGACGAGCTCGCCAACGCCCACGCCAACGGCGTCGTCCACGGAGACCTGGGGCTCCACCGCGTGCGGACGCACTGGCCCCTCCTCCCGAAGCAGCGCGCCGACATCTTCGCGCTCGGCGAGGACGACAGCGCCGCGTTCGCGTTCCGGGCCTCCGCCGTCGCGATCCTCATGGCGCCGGAGCAGCGGCAAGGCGCGGTCGTCGACACGCGCGCGGACGTGTGGGCGGTCGGGGCCATCCTCCACTGGATGATCGCCGGCGTCCCGCCCAGCACCGACCCTGTCGCGCAGACGCTGGCGCGGGCGCCGCGCTCGCTCGTCGTCACGGTCGAGGCGTGCCTCGCCGACGATCCGACCCGGCGCCCGCAGTCGGTCGACGAGGTCGCGGAGGTCATCGGATCGCTCGCGTCGTCGCCGCCCGAGCGCTTCGAGCAGCTCGCGCGCCGCCGCGCTGCGCTCGTGAACGCGAAGCGGGTTCGCACCGATCTCGGGGACGTCGACGGTGTCCTCGGTCGCCTCGACGACGCCGCGCTCGCGCGCGAGCTGGTCGCCGCCGCCGCGCCGGCGCCCCCGCCTTCCCCGGTCGAGCCGGCGATCGATCGGCTCGTCCACGCCGTGCATCAGAGCACCGGCAGCCTCATCTTCGACGACTCGGGCAGCGTGACGGATCTCGGCGACGACGAGCCCGACGCCGAGACGGTGCTCGCGCAGCCCAGCCTCGCGGAGCTTCATGCCTCCGAGCGCGGCGTCCTCGTCGCGTCCCCGCTGTCGATCTCGCCCGTCGTCTTGTCGTCGGAGCTGCTCGCTCCGCCGAAGCCGCCGGTCGCCGAGGCCTCGCCGCCGGCTGCGGTCGCGCCGCCGGACAAGATGAAGCGCTCGACGATGGCGCTCGCGATCGTCGGCGGCCTCCTCGCCGTGTCGCTCGGCGTCGGGATCGGGATGCACCTCGTCGAGCGCGCCGTCGCTCGCCACGACACGGCGGCCGGAGACATCGCGTCGGGCGTCGCCACGCCGCTGCCGCCGTCGCCCGTCGCCGCGTCGCCCGCGGTCGGGACCGCGTCGCCCGTGACCGCATCGCCTGCGGTCGGGACCGCGTCGCCCGTGACCGCGTCGCCCGCGGTCGGGACGCCGTCGCCCTCGCCGCCGGCCGACGCGCCTGCGGTCATGAGCGTGGCGTCGCTGCCCGACGCGCGTCCTCTGTCGCCGGCGTCGCTCCCCGATGCGCGTCCCTTGTCGCCAGCGTCGCTCCCCGACGCGCGTCCTCTCTCTCCAGCGCCGCGCCTCGATGCCAAGGCCGGCACCGGCGCGCGCCCGTCGCCGCCGCGCGCTTCGGCGAGCGCGACGGACGACGAGCGCGTCCCCGCGGGCTTCAAGACGTTCGACGGCACGTCGGACCCGTGAGCCGACGGTCACCGAAGATCAGGGCGTAGCCGGCGCCGGCGGGAAGATCCGCCCGAGGTCCAGCTCGACGGCCTCGAAGGGCGGAATGCGGGCGTGCGCCGTGGCATCGAACGCGCCGGAGTCGACCCACCGGCGCGTCTGCCGATCGAGCTTGTACGTCTCGAGCGTCCCCGCCGCCGGATCGGCGATCCAGTAGTGCTCGACGCCCGAGCTCGCGTAGAGATGCCGCTTCGCGACGCGATCGGTCCCCGCGTTGCTCGGGGAGACCACCTCGCAGATCCAGTCCGGCACGACGTCGATCGGCCTGACGTCCCAGGGCTCGGGCAGACGCTCGCGGCGCCAGCCGGAGAGGTCGGGCTTCACGATGTCACTCGGCGCCAGGCGAACGTCGACCTCGAGGAAGATCCACCAGCCGCCCGGCCCCCCGGCGCCGTCGTCGTCGTCGAACGGGCCTCCGAGGAAGCGACGCAACTTCCCCTGGACGCTCGAGTGACGCGGCAGCGGCGCAGGCGGGAGCACCACGACGCCGCGGATGACCTCGCCCTTCACGCCGTCGGGGAGCGCGAGGAGATCGTCGTACGTGGCGAGCCGCTTGGCCGCGTGCATGACGAACGGAGTATAGCGCGCCGACGCTGCCGCGTTCGTGCCGGTCGCGCTCGTGCGCGTGCGGCCTGCGAGGGCGGCGTCAGGGGAGGAGCGCGGCGCCGAGGACGCCGGCGCTGTCGCCGAGCGCGTGCTTCACGATCTTCGTCGCGAGCTCGTCGTTGAAGATCCAGCGGGCGACGGCGCGTCGCCCTGCGTCGTAGAGGACCTCAAGGTTCGAGACGCCGCCGCCGAGGACGATCACGTCAGGATCGAGCACGTCGATCACCGTCGCGAGCGCGCGCCCGAAGATCTCGACGCGCTCGTCGAGCAGCGCCTTCGCTATCGCGTCTGCATTCACCCGCGCCGCGATCTCCGCGAGCGAGCGTGTCACGCCGCTACGCTCGGCGTACTCGCGCTCGATCGCCGGTCCGCTGAGGTACGTCTCGACGCACCCGCGCCGCCCGCAGTAGCACGCGGGCCCGCGGTCGGGATCGAGCGTGACGTGGCCCCACTCGCCGGCGATCCCCTGCGCTCCGTCCCACGCGCGGGGGATCCCGGACTCGCCGGTCAAGACGACGCCGCCGCCGACGCCGGTGCCGAGGATCACGCCGAACGCCACGCGTGCGCCGCGCGCCGCGCCCCACGTCGCCTCCGCGAGCGCGAAGGAGTTCGCGTCGTTCGAGAAGACGATCTCCCGCCCGATCGCCTTCGCGAGATCGGAGCGGAACGGCCGTCCGTTCAGGCACGTCGTGTTCGAGTTCTTCACGAGCGGCACGTCCGAGCGACTCCCGTCGGCGAGTCGCGTCGTCACCGAGCCGGGCATCGCGACGCCGATCGGCGTCGCGCGCGCGTCGACGCCGGCCTGCTTCGCCACGTCGACGACGAGCGCGCGCGTCGCCTCGACGACGTGCTCGTACCCGAGCCCGCGGTCCGTCGCGACACGTCCACGCGCGAGCACGCGCGGCCCGTCGTGCGCTCGCTCCGCCGAGGTAGCCTCCGCCGAGGTCGCCTCCGCCGAGGCCGCCGTCGCCGGGTCGAGCTCGACCACGACGGCCTCGATCTTCGTGCCCCCCAGGTCGACCCCGATGCGCGGCTGCCGGTTTCGATCGCGCGCAGGGGAGGCGTTCATCGCGCTGGCAGGCTACGCGTCGGCGTCGTCGCTCACGCCGCCCTTGGCGAGCGTCCCGCCGGCCGCCGCGAGGAGGTAGGCCTCGACGAAGTCGTCGAGCTCGCCGTCGAGCACGGCGTCGACGTTGCCGGTCTCGTGCGCCGTGCGGAGGTCCTTCACCATGCGGTACGGCGCGAGGACGTAGCTCCGGATCTGGTTGCCCCACGCGATCTGCGTCTTGCTCGCCTGGTAGGCGGCCGCCTGCTCCTCGCGCTTCGCCGTCTCGAGCTCGTAGAGCTTCGCCTTGACCATCTTCAGCGCCATGCGCCGGTTCTGGAGCTGCGAGCGCTCGGCGCGGCACACGACGACGATGCCGCTAGGGATGTGCTTCATCCGGACCGCGGTCTCGACCTTGTTGACGTTCTGCCCGCCCTTGCCGCCGGCGCGCATCGTCGTGGTCTCGAGGTCCTCGTCCTTCACGACGATGTCGATCTCGTCCTCGATGTCGGGCTGGACCTCCACCGCGGCGAACGCCGTCTGCCGGCGCGCGTTGGCGTCGAACGGCGAGATGCGGACGAGTCGGTGCACGCCGACCTCGCTCCGGAGGTAGCCGAAGGCGTGATCGCCGGCGACGGTGATCGAGACGCCGTCGATGCCCGCCTCGTCGCCCTCCTGAAAGTCGATGATCTCGGTCTTGTACCCGCGCCGCTCCGCCCAGCGGAGGAACATGCGCATCAGCATCTGCGCCCAGTCCTTCGCGTCGACGCCGCCGGCGCCGGGGTGAATGCTGAGGATCGCGTTCGCGTGGTCGACCTGACCGGAGAGCATGCGGCCGAGCTCGGCCGCGCGGAGGCGCTTCTCGAGATCGGGCAGCTGCCCCGTGATCTCGCCGACCACGGAGTCGTCCTTCTCGGCGACGCCGAGCTCGAAGAGCTCCTTCGCGTCGTCGACGTCGCGCGTGAGCTTTTCGGTCGTCTCGACCTTCTGCTCGATGCCGGAGCGCTTGCGCGTCACGGCCTGCGCCTTCTTGGAGTCGTCCCAGAACCCGGGGGCCAGGGTCTCCTCGTTGAGGCGTTCGATCTCCCGCTTCAGCTTCGGGACGTCAAAGATGCCCCCTTAGCGTCATGAGACGCCTTTGGAGGTCATCGAGCTTCTCGCGTGTTTCGGCAGTCATGGGGCGCTCACTCTAGCACAGATCCCCCGCCCGCTCGGTCCTTCGGGAGCGCGACCCAGACCACGTCGCCTTGCTCGACTACCGCTCGGTGCCCTGACCGGCTCACAGGTCTCCCGGCGTGCCGCGGCCGAGCGGCACCGGCGCCGCGTACTCCGGCGCGCGGATGTGGCGCGCCTTGTTCGCCGCGAACCAGCCGTTGGTGAGCACGTCGAGCGCGGCCTCGGCTTCCATCAAGCGGAGCCGCACGTCGGCCTCGTCGCGTGTGCCCTGCTGCGCCGGTGGAAGCGCGCGC
>JAHBWC010000155.1 GCA_019637225.1 Labilithrix sp. | reverse complement strand
TTGGCTCACGTCGGCCGCGAACGGGTGGACGCGATCCTGCTCGATCTCCGCCTGGGCCACGAGGACGGGTTCGACGTGCTCGACGGCGTGTCGAAGCGCTCGGGCGACGTCCCGGTCATCATCCTCACCGCGCACGGCACGATCGACCTCGCCGTCGAGGCCATGAGGAAGGGCGCGTTCGGCTTCGTCACCAAGCCGTTCCACGACCACGATCTGCTCCAGAAGCTCAAGCACACCGTCGAGAGCCACCGCCTCCGGCGCGAGGTCGCCGGGCTCCGCCGCATTGTCGGCGGGTCGGACGAGCGCGCGCGGCTCGTGGGCGTCAGCCCCGCGATCGAGCGCGTGCGCGAGATGGTCGGGCTCGTCGCTCCGACCGACACCACGATCCTCATCCTCGGCGAGTCGGGCACGGGCAAGGAGCTCGTCGCGCGCTCGATTCACATGCTGTCCTCGCGCAAGGAGGGCCCGTTCGTCGCGGTCAACTGCGCGGGGTTGTCCTCCGAGCTGCTCGAGAGCACGCTCTTCGGCCACAAACGCGGCGCGTTCACGGGTGCCGTGTCGGACCGCGAGGGCCTGTTCGGCGCGGCGAAGAGGGGCACGCTCTTCCTCGACGAGATCGGCGAGACGCCGCTCGACGTCCAGGCCAAGCTCCTCCGTGTCCTTCAGGAGCGGCGGTTTCTCCCCGTCGGCTCCACCCTCGAGCAGGAGGCCGACGTCCGGATCATCACCGCCACGAACCGCGACCTGAAGCAGGAGGTCGTCGAGAAGCGCTTCCGCGAGGACCTCTTCTACCGGCTCCACGTCGTTCCGCTCGCGATGCCTCCGCTGCGCGAGCGGCGCGAGGACGTGACGCTGCTCGCCGAGATGTTCCTCGAGCGCGCCGCGGCGCGTGCGGGGGTCGAGCCGCCGCGCCTCGGAGCGCGCGCCCTCTCGGCCCTCAGCGAGCACTCGTGGCCCGGCAACGTCCGCGAGCTCGAAAACGTCATGGAAGCCGCGGTCTTGCTGTGCCGGGAAGGGGAGATCGACCTCGATCACCTGCCCGGGATCGGCCTCGCCGCCGACGCCGGCGAGCCGAGCGCCTCGGATCTCGCGCAGGCCGCCTCGCGGCTCATGAGCAGCTACGCCGTCAGCGACGCGCCGGCGCCTCCACCGCTCCGCGAGGCGCGCGACGCGTTCGAGCGCGCCTACCTCGACGCGGTGCTCTCACGCTCCAACGGGAACGTGACGGCCGCGGCGAAGCTCGCCGGCCGCAACCGGACCGACTTCTACGACCTGATGCGCCGCCACGGCCGGTCCCCCCAGGAGTACAAGCGGGAGTAGCCAATTGTCGGATTAGCCCGACGCTGTCGGCTGACAGAGACGGTGCGATCCGATGGGTCGTTCGAGAATAGCGAACGATCTCGTCGAAATTCTCGCACGGACGCCCGCTCCAGCTCTGGCACCACCGTTGCTGTAGGGCGGTCGATGGACTCCTCGAAGGCGGCGACCCTCGCCGCCGCGGCCCCGCCCGCGACCCCCTCGACCACGCTCGGCGAGCGTCTTCGCCTCTTCTTCACGCTCTTCGACAGCCGCTTCGAGGACCTCGACAAAAAGTCGTGGAAGAAGACCGTCTACCGCGACTTCAGCGCCGGCCTCGTCGTGGCGCTGACCGCCATCCCGATGGCGATGGGCTTCGCGATGGCCATGGGCCTCCGTCCCGAGCAGGGGATCATCGCCGGCGCGCTCGCCTGCGCCGTCGGGCGCACGTTCGGCGGCTCGAAGTACCAAGTCTACGGGCCGACGGCGGCGTTCATCCCGCTCATCGCGAGCCTGATGACGAAGTACGGCGAGGCGAACGGCGGCTCGTTCGCGGCGGCCCACGGGATGCTCGTCTTCGTCTCGCTCATCGCGGGCGTCGTCCTGATGATCTGCGGGATGCTGGGGCTCGGGCGGATCGCGAAGAAGGTCCCGTCGTCGATCGTCGTCGGCTTCACGATCGGCATCGCGGTCGCCATCGCCCTGTCGAACTCGACCGACGCCCTCGGCCTCGAGGGCTCCGGCTCCGTCCGATCGCGCATCGCGACGATCGCGATGAACGTCCAGCACATCAACTGGTGGGCGCTCGGGCTCGCGCTCCTCACGTTCCTCCTCACGCGCGGCCTGCTCAAGGTCTCCATCTTCATCCCGGCGCCGCTCATCGCGCTCGGCGTGTGCACGGTGCTGTCGGCGACGGTGCTCGAGGGCCAGGACGTCACCGTGATCCGCGACAAGTACGGCGCGATCCCGACGAGCTTCTTCGTCTTCACGCCGCCGTCGCTCCCGACCCCCTCGCTCTCGGTCGTGCTCGACTGCGTCTACTACGCGTCGGCGATCGTCTTCATCTCGGGCGTCGAGAGCTTGCTCTGCTCGTCGATGGCCGACCGCCTCGCGCAGAACAAGAAGACGCCGTTCAACGCGGACAAGGAGTTCTGGGGCCAGGGGCTCGTGCAGATCATCACGCCGCTCGTGAACGGGTTCCCGTGCACCGGCGCCCTGGCGCGCACGGCGACGAGCATCAAGGCCGGCGCGCTCACTCCGCTCGCGGGCTACTTCAAGTTCGTGCTCAAGCTCGTCATCGCCTACTTCCTCGCCTCGCAGCTCGAGCGTGTCCCGCTCGCGTGCATCGCGGGCATCCTCCTCTGGGTCGCGACGAACATGATCAAGAAGGCGGAGATCCTCGAGGTGTGGCACGGCGCTGGCCGCTTCCACACGGCGCTGATGATCTACACGGCCGTCATGGTCCCGATGACCGACTTCCTCACGGCCGTGCTCTCCGCGCTCATCATCTTCATCGTGTTCGGGCGCTTCTTCGCCAAGAAGACGACGGCGACCGAGGATCGGCCGAGCGGCAACGACATCCAGGCCGCCGCCGAGTGAGGCGCGTCTCGGGCGCGGCGCGACGCGCAGCACGCGCGCACGCGCCGGCGGACGTGGTAGCCTCGTCCTCGTGACGACGCACGAGAACGGGAACGGAACCGGGGTCACCTCGATCTTTCGCGCGGGGAGCAGCGCCGCCAGCGGCGGACGCTTCGCGCTCTTCGCGCCGCCGCCGGTCGACGCGGTCGCGGTCGAGGAGCGCGCCGCGGCGCTCGGCAAGCGGTCGCTCAAGAAGGGCGCGAAGATCGCCGGGCTGAAGCTCGCCGTCAGCATGATGGACCTGACGACGCTCGAGGGGAAAGACACCCCGGGCAAGGTCCAGCAGCTCTGTCAGAAGGCGCTCCGGCCTCTCGACAGCGACGGCAGCATCGGCCCGTGCGGCGCGGTCTGCGTCTACCCGAACCTCGTCCCGGTCGCGAAGGAGGTCCTTCGTGGCTCTCCGGTGAAGGTCGCGAGCGTCGCGACGGCGTTTCCGAGCGGTCAGTCGCCGCTCCCCGTGAAGCTCGACGACACGCGGC
Organism: Labilithrix sp.; assembly: GCA_019637225.1. Taxonomy (GTDB): domain Bacteria; phylum Myxococcota_A; class Polyangia; order Polyangiales; family Polyangiaceae; genus Labilithrix. Next base: position 2,585 of record JAHBWC010000155.1, on the reverse strand, counting down.
GCGCCGTCGACCTCGGCGCCGACGAGATCGACATGGTCATCGATCGCGGCGCGATGCTGGTCGGCGACTACGCGAAGGTCTTCGACGAGATCGCGGCGACGAAGGAGGCGTGCGGCCCCGCGCACCTCAAGGTGATCCTCGAGACGGGCGAGCTCGGTTCGTACGACATCGTCCGCAAGGCGAGCGAGATCGCGATCGCCGCCGGCGGCGACTTCATCAAGACGTCGACCGGGAAGATCCAGCCCGCCGCCACGCCGCCCGTCACGCTCGTCATGCTCGAGACGATCCGCGACCATTTCTACGCGACCGGGCGCAAGATCGGGATGAAGCCCGCCGGCGGCGTGCGCACGGCGAAGCAGTGCTTGCAATACCTCGTCATCGTGAAGGAGACGCTCGGCGACGCCTGGCTGACGCCGGACCTCTTCCGCTTCGGAGCGAGCGCGCTCTTGAACGACGTCCTCATGCAGCTCGAGAAGGAGCGCACGGGGAACTATCAAGCGTCGGACGACTTCTCGAAGGACTGAGCACCCGCGCCGCTGTTCGCGAGCGGCGCGCCCTCTCCCGGCTCCGCGCGCGTCGAAAAACGACATTCGCATGCGTCTCACCAGCTACTCTTCCCGCCGGGGGTGATGAAGCGCACGACGAAGCCGCCGACGCCGCCGCCGCTTCCCCCGCGTCGAGCTGCTGCGCGCCCCGCGGCCCGCGACGACACGGGCGAGGATTTCGATCTCCATCGCGCGGTGGCGCCCACGCTTCCGATCATGGAGACGCCGGCGATCGCGTGGGAGCCGGCGGCGCCCGCGCCGCGAGCCCCTGGGCCTCCTCCGCAGAGCCCGCCTGTCCTCGCGCCCTCGCCGCCGCCCGCGTCGGAGCGCACGATCGAGACGGCGCTCCGCGAGCAGATCCTGAACGGCCTCGACCCGCACGCGACCGGCCCGCGACAAGCGGCTCAGCTTCCGCTGGTCGCGCTCGCTCCGCCGGTCGCGCTCGCTCCGCCAGTCGCGCTCGCGCCGCCGCTCGCGCCGCCGGTCGCCCTCGCGCCGCCAGTCGCGGCCGCGCCGCCGGTCGCGCCCGCGCCGGCGCCTTCGCACCGGTCGACGGGCTCGGCGCCGGGGGCGTCGTCCGGCTCGTACCCGTCCGCTTCGGGGCAGCGCGCCGCGACGGGCCCACGTCCCGCGGACGTCCGGGGCTCGTCCGACGAGCGGATGCCCACGGGCTACGTGGTCGCCTCGGCCTTCTTCCTCGCCATCGCCGTCGTCGGGTTCGGGCTCTGGCTCGCCTTCGACGTCATCGCGCTCTGATCGACACGCGACGGCGCCGATCCGTTTGGTGTTAGGATCCGGCGCCATGGCGACATCGTTGACGAAGACCGGCGGCATCGACATCGAACGCAAGGCCGACTCGGCCGCGCTCGATTTCGGGCGAGCGTGGGAGTACGCGCCCTCGCCCGAGGCTACCGATCACGTCAAGATCGATCCGAAGTACGGCCTCTTCATCGGCGGGCGGTGGGTCAGCCCGCGGAGCGGCAAGTACTTCCAGACCATCAGCCCGAGCACCGAGCAGGTCCTCGCGGAGGTCGCGGAGGCCAACGCCGAGGACGTGGCCGACGCGGTGAAGGCGGCGCGCGAGGGCTACGACAAGTACTGGTCGAAGCTCCGCGCCGCGGACCGCGCCAAGTACATCTTCCGGATCTCCCGAGCGATTCAGGAGAAGGCGCGCGAGCTCGCGATCGTCGAGTCGATGGACGGCGGCAAGCCGATCAAGGAGTCGCGCGACGTCGACGTCCCGCTCGCGGCCGCGCATTTCTTCTACCACGCGGGCTGGGCCGACAAGATCGACTACGCCTTCCAGGGGCGGAAGGCGCGTCCGCTCGGCGTCGCCGGTCAGATCATCCCGTGGAACTTCCCGCTCCTGATGGCGGCGTGGAAGCTCGCGCCCGCGCTGGCGTGCGGAAACACCGTGGTCCTCAAGCCGGCGGAGACGACGCCGCTCACGGCGCTCCTCCTCGCGAAGATCATCGAAGAGGCGGAGCTGCCTCCCGGCGTCGTGAACATCGTCACCGGCGCGGGCGAGACCGGCGCGGCCGTCGCGAACCACCCCGACGTGAACAAGGTCGCCTTCACCGGCTCGACCGACGTAGGCAAGCGCATCCAGCGCGCGCTCGCGGGGACGACGAAGCGCCTCACCCTCGAGCTCGGCGGCAAGGCGGCCAACATCGTCTTCGCCGACGCCCCGCTCGATCAAGCGGTCGAAGGGATCATCAACGGCATCTACTTCAACCAGGGCCACGTCTGCTGCGCCGGGTCGCGCCTCCTCGTCGAGGAGAGCGTGCACGACATCCTCGTGCGGAAGCTCAAGGACCGCATGCAGACGCTCCGCCTCGGCGATCCGCTCGACAAGAACACCGACATCGGCGCGATCAACTCGAAGATGCAGCTCGAGCGGATCCGCGAGCTCGTCGCGGCCGGAGAGCGAGAGGGCGCCGAGCGCTTCAGCGCGCCGGTGAAGATCCCGGAGAAGGGGTTCTGGTTCCCGCCGACGTTCTTCACCGGCGCGAGCCAGTCGTGCCGGATCGCGCGCGAGGA
>JAHBWC010000154.1 GCA_019637225.1 Labilithrix sp. | reverse complement strand
GACGCCGCGTCGAGCTCTCGGCGGGGATCGCGCTCGGCGCCACGAGCGCCGTCGGGCCGGCGATCGCGCCGCGCGCCGGCGCGATCCTCGACGTCGCGCTCGCGCACGACGCGCCCGACGGCAACGTGTCGCTCCGCATCGCCCCGTCGTTCCGCGTCACGGCCGACGTCGCGGCGACGTCGAGCGATCTCGCGAGCGGCGCGCAGCACTACCTGTGGCTCGGGGGAACGCTCGGCGCCTGCCCGGCGCGCCTCTTCTTCGGCGAGCGCCTCCACCTCGCCCCGTGCGCGGCCCTCCAGCTCGGCGTCCACTCCGGCGAGACGACCCAGGTGTCGAACTCCACCGCCAGCCGCGATCCCTGGATCGCGCCGCTCGTCGGGCTCCGCGTGGCGTGGGCCCTGAGCTCATCCGTGAGCCTGGAGCTCCAGGGGGACGCCGGCTTTCCGCTCCTCCGGACGCGCTTTTTCCTCGCGCCGAGCACCACGATCTTCGAAATCCCCGGAACTATGGGCGTTGGAAGCGTCGCAGCGCGATGGCATTTTAGGTGATCAAGATCGGCCGGCCTCGCGATCACACGGGCAGGTCATGGTGGCGTCTCCTTCTCTTCTGGCATTGCGTGACCTCCCCGTGACTGCCGCGGCTGTCTCCCCGAAGGACGACGCGGCTCGACAAGCGGCTCTCGTCCGTACGCACCTCCCCTCGGTGTGGCGATTCCTTCGGCGCCTCGGGCTCCAGCCCGACGACGCCGACGACGTCGCGCAAGAAGTCTTCCTCATCGCGGTGAGGAAGACGGACGTGATCGAGGAGGGCCACGAGCGAAGCTTCCTCTTCGGCATCGCCCTCCGCATCGCGCTCCGCGCGCGGCGGACGCAGAAGACGCGGGCCGAACGGACCGAGACCGACGTCGAGATCGACCAGGTCCGCTCGCCCGACCCCTCCTCCGACGAGCTCTGCGCGCGCAAGGAAGCGCGTGTGCTGCTCGACAAGGCCCTCTCCGAGATGAAGCCCGACGTTCGCACCGCCTTCGTCCTCTACGAGCTCGAACAGATGACCATGATCGAGATCGCCACGCTGACCGAGTCGGCTCCCGGAACGGTGGCGTCCCGGATCCGACGCGGCCGCGAGCAGTTCCAGAGCGCCGCCGCGCGCTTCCAGGCGAGGATGCGATGAGCGATCCCGAGCGCCTCTTCGACCACGGCTCGCCCTTCGAGCGATCCCTCTTGCAGTCGTCCGAGAGCGAAGAGCCCTCGAGCCGCCTCGAGGAGAAGATCCTCGCTTCGCTCGCGGCCGCGCCGAGCGCCGGCGGCGAGCCAGGCCCCGCATCCGACGCGACGGCCGAAGCCGCACGAGGCGGCGCGCGCTTCCTCTTGCCGACGGTGTTCGCCGCGCTCGCGATCGGGCTCGTCGGCGGCGCGATCGCGCTCGGCCGGGCGCCGGAGTCGTCTCCCGACGACGCGCTCGGCAAGCCGGCGGCCTCCGCGCCCGTTTCGCTCCCTCCCGCCGCGCCGGAGGCGCCGAGCGCACCCGACGTGCCGACCGTCAGCCTCGACGCTCTCCCGTCCGCGCCGCCGGCGCGGCCCGCACCGCAAGCGCCGACGCGAGCCGCGACGACGACCGCGCCCGCGCCCGACGACGCGTCCTCGCTCGAGCGCGAGATCGCGCTGCTCGACGCCGTGAAGGCGAAGCTCGGCGCCGGCGCGACGGCCGACGCCGCGCGCGCGCTCGACGGCTACGACGCCGAGTTCCCGCGGGGCACGCTTCGCCCCGAGGCGACGGTCCTGCGCATCCGCACGCTGATCGCGCTCGGCAAGCGCGCCGAGGCGCAGGCGCTCGCGGACGATTTTCTCGCGCGTCATCCGAGCAGCGTGCACGCGAGCCGGATCCGCGCGCTCCTCGCCGACTGAGCCGGACACGCGACCACGCGACCACGCGACCACGCCGCTGGAGCCTCCCTTGGCCATTCGAACCGTACGCTTCTTGCCACTGCCGCTCGTCCTCGTCTGGGCGCTCGTCAACGGCTGCGCCGTGAAGGAGGTCCGCCTCGGCGACGTCGACGACGCGGGCGCCGTCTTCGCCCCCACGCCGGAGGCCGGCCCCGACGCGCCCGAGAGCCAAGAGCTCATGTGCGTGGGCACCGTCTGCCCCGCGCCGTACGAGACGTGCCTCACGCCGGGGAGACCCGCGTACACCTGCGGGACCGATCTCTCGCGCGATCCGGACAACTGCGGCGCGTGCGGGAACGTCTGCGGCACGTTCCTCCCGCTCCACATGGTCTCGCAGTGCGTCGAGGGCGCCTGCGAGTACCAATGCCACAACCCCAACCCGCAATTTCCGACCGACTGGCGCGACTGCAACGGCGTCATCGACGACGGCTGCGAGGTGAACGCGCTCGTCGACGCGAAGAACTGCGGCTCGTGCGGAAACGCCTGCCCGCCGGGGGAGAGCTGCAACTCCGGCAAGTGCGGGTGTCCTGCGGGGCAGATCGAGTGCCCCTGGTTCCTCGGCAGGACCCGCTGCGTCGATCCCAACACCGACGACTTCAACTGCGGCGGCTGCGGGAGGCCTTGTCCTTCGGACGGCGCGTGCGGACAGACCCCGCCGAACATGCGCTACGGCTGCGTCGGCGGGACGTGCGGACACCTCAAGTGCGAGGCGCGCACGATCGACTGCAACGGCGATGTCGGTCCCCTCGGGTGCGCTTCCGACGGCTGCGAGGTCGGCGCCGTCGCCGACCGGAACAACTGCGGCGGCTGCGGGGTCAAGTGCAAGGACGGCGAGGAGTGCGTCGACCCGAAGGGCACCGGCCTCGCGTGCGCGACGCCGTGCGACGCGACGGGCTTCACCTTCTGCCCCGTCGGCAAGTGCTTCGACCTCTCGAGCGACGTCCTCGCGTGCGGGCACTGCTCGAACGAATGCCCGACGGGCGGACCGAATCAGGTGCGCGCGTGCAACAAGGGCGTCTGCGCGCTCGAGTGCGCGCCCGGCTTCGCCGACTGCAACCAGGACCAGAGCGACGGCTGCGAGACGAACATCGGCGTGAACCCGAACCACTGCGGAGCGTGCGGGAACGAGTGCGACCTCGCGCTCGGACAGCCCTGCGTGGAAGGAAAGTGCCTCATGACTCCGTGCGGCTCACCGGGGGCGAAATGATCGGCGTCGCCCCGAAGCCCCGACGTCTCGCGCTCTTCGCGCTCGCGCTCGCGCTGCCCGTCACCGCGTTCGCCGCGTGCGCCGAGACGAAGCAGGGCAACCTCGACGAGGAAGACCCCTCGCAGACGATCGATCCACGGGACGGCGGCCGCGACACGAGCGCCGACGCCGAGTCCGACGCCCCGACCTGCGACGCGGCGAGCTCGGACTGCGTCACCGACGCGATCTCCTGCGACGACGCCGCGTGGTGTCCGGTCCCCTCCCCGCTCGCGCCGGCCTCCGTCCTCACGTCGGTGTGGGGATGGAGCAAGACCAACGTCCTCGCCGTCGGCTCGGTCGGCGCTCTTCTCCGGTGGGACGGCTCGAAGTGGAGCGCGCTCGACGCCCCCGAGAAGAAGATCACGTTCAGCAAGGTCTGGGGCGCGGCGCCGGACGACGTCTGGCTCGTCGCCGGCACCGACGCGCTCTATCACGCGACGAAGCTCGTCGGCGGCGCGCCGGACTGGCGGGCGGAGCCGAACCTCGGCGGCGAGGCGCACAACGCGGCCACGCTCTTCGCCGTGTGGGGCAGCGGCGCCGGCGACGTGCGGATCGGCGGCGCGCGCCTCGCGGTCGACACACCCGACGGCTTCGCGGAGCTCAATCAGTTCGTCCGCGCGGCCGGCGAGACGACCTGGGACGGCGTCGAGGGCTCCGGGATCGTCCGCGCGATCTGGGGGAGCAGCGCGACCGACGTCTGGATGGTCGTCGACAACAGCGCGACCAACCCGTGGGAGCAGGGCATGACCCTCCACGGCACGGGCCCGAGCGCCGCCGAGCTCCGCTTCACCCCGGTCGACAGCCGCTCGGCGGTCGGCCTCAACGCGGTCTGGGGGAGCAGCGCAAACGACGTCTGGGCCGTCGGCGAGCTCGGGACGATTCGCCGAATCGCCGCCGGCGACGCGCGGTGGCGGATCGTCACCTCGCCGACGACCGCGCGGCTCCGATCCGTCTGGGGCTCCGGCCCGAAGGACATCTGGGCGGTCGGCCAGGCGGGCACCATCCTGCACTACGACGGGACGTCGTGGACGAGCTCGGTCGCGGCGCTGCCCGTGGGCCCGAAGCCGGAGCTCTACGGCGTGTGGGGCTCCGGCCCCGACGACGTCTGGATCGTGGGCGACGGGATCATCCTTCACTCGACCGGCAAGAAGGCAGGAGGCGGTTCGTGATCCGGATCTCGACGCGGCGGACGCTCTCACGCGCGATCGGCGCGATCGGCGTCATCGGAGTGACGAGCCTCGCCGGCGCGCTCGCGGCGTGCGCCGAGTCCGACGAGGCGCAGAACCTCGACGGCGACGGCGGACCGAGCGTCCAGCCGGCGGGAGACGACGCCGGCGACCGCGCGGACGCCGACGCCGGCCCCGAGGCGAGCGCGCCGCCCGCGGCCTGCTCGCCCGGCGGATGGTGCCACACGGCGCTGCCGCCGAAGACGACGCTCACGGGCGTGTGGGGCGACGGGGCCGGCGTCGTCTGGGCGATCGCCGATGACGGCCGGCTGCTGCGCTGGGAATCGAACGCGTGGAAAGTACACGCGACCGGGCTCGGCGCGCTCCGCGCCATCTGGGGGAGCGGCCCGACCGACATCTGGCTGAGCAACGGCGCGGCGCTGCTCCACGGCGTGGGCGCGTCCCCGTCCACGCTCGCGTTCACCGAGGTCGAGACGCCGGGCGACGCCGACGCGACGATCACCTGCATCTGGGGCACCGGCCCGGACGACGTCTGGGCCGTCGGCGGGCGCGCCGACATCGCGCCTTACGCCGGGCGCGTGCTGCACTACGCCGCGGGCGACGCCGGCGCGCACGCGTGGACGAGCCTCGACGACTTCGCGCGCGAGCCGATGGCGTTCTCCCACGTGTGGGGGAGCGCGGCGAGCGGCGTCTGGATCTCCGGCGTCTCTTACGACGAGGACGAGTGGTCGGACGTGGGCGTGATCCTCCGTCGTCCCGCCGGCGGCGCCGACTTCGCGGCGGAAAAGCTGCCCGAGGACACGATCTACACCGGCTCGTGGCTCGCGCGCGTCGGCGGCGTCAGCACCACCGGGACGGTGACCACCGTCGTCGGGACGACGAGCCTGAGCCTCCCCGCTTCGTGGCGGGCGATCTCGACGGACAACGGCGCGACCTTCACGTGGACCTACAAGAACGGCGCGGGCGGGGAGTTCCCGATGAACGCCGCGTTCACGATCGCAGCCGACGACGCCTGGTCGGCGGGTGAGTACGGACGCCTGCGTCACTGGGACGGCGCGGAGTGGACCCAGGCAGCGGTCACGACCAGCGGCTCGCCGCTCACGATGACCTTCAACGCGATGTGGGGCGCGCCCTCGAAGGATCTGTGGGTCGTCGGCGACGGCATCGCCGTCCGGCGCGACCTCTCCAAGTAGGAACCCGAGCCTGTCATGACCTTCACTCGAACCTTCTTCGTCTGGACGCTGCTCGCGGCGAGCGCGAGCCTCGCGGTCGCCGCGTGCGGAGACGACGGCCGAGCGCGCGACCTCGGGCTCGCCGACGCCTCGGACACGGACGCCGGTGACGCGAGCGTCGAAGCGTCCGACGGAGGTGGCGTCGTCGACGCGCGCGCGCCGTTCGATCCCGCCGACGAGCCGGTGACGTGCACGGCGACGCCCTGCGCGGTCGAGCTGGTCGCAGGCGACGCTCACTTCTGCGCGCGGATGAGCGACAAGACCGTGCGGTGCTGGGGAAGCGACAGCCTCGGCGCGCTCGGTCACGGCGCGCGCGACGACGGCGACGACGGCGCCGACGCGGGCTGGGCCGTCGGCGCGGTGCACGGGCTCGGCGACGTCGTCCAGCTGAGCGCCGCCGGCGCCACCACGTGCGCCCGCGTGGAGGAGGCCGGCCTCGCGGCGCGTGTCGTCTGCTGGGGCGGCAACGAGCACGGGCAGCTCGGCCTGTCGGCGGATCCGGCGGAAGCCGACGGCGATCCGCACCCCGATCCCACGCCGGTCGCGCTGCACCGCGATCTGACGCCCGCGCACGTCGCCGTCGGTCCTCGCAACGCGTGTGTCGTCCTCGCGTCGGGCGGTCTCGTCTGCTGGGGCGGCAACGAGCAGGGTGAGCTCGCGCGCGCCGGCGCCAAGGCCGACCCGATCCTCGCGCCGGGCGCCGCCGACACGGGCGCGCTCGTCGTCGCGCGCCCCGTCCTCGCGACACACACGACGCTCGCGCTGACCAAGGGCGGCGAGGTCTGGAGCTGGGGCGCGGTCGGAGGCCCG
>JAHBWC010000153.1 GCA_019637225.1 Labilithrix sp. | reverse complement strand
TCCCGCGAACGAGCCGGGCAGCTCCATCATGCCGGGCAAGGTGAACCCGACGCAAGCCGAGGCCCTGACGATGGTCTGTGTGCACGTCATGGGCAGCGACGTCGCCGTCGGCATCGCGGGCGCGAGCGGGCACCTCCAGCTCAACGTCTTCAAGCCCATGATCGTGCACAACGTGCTCGAGAGCGTCGAGCTCCTCGCCGACGCGTGCGAGAGCTTCGGCGAGCACTGCGTCGTCGGCATCGAGCCGAACCGCGAGACGATCGCGCGCCACCTCGAGAGCTCGCTCATGCTCGTGACGGCGCTCTCACCGGTGGTCGGCTACGCCAACGCGGCGAAGATCGCGAAGACCGCGTACGAGCAGAACATCACGTTGAAGGAGGCGGCCGTCTCCCTCGGCCTCGTGACGGCGGCCGAGTTCGACGCGCACGTGAAGCCGGCCGAGATGACGCACCCCTAAGACCGCCTCATCGCGGTCGGAGCCTGCCCCGGCGAGGCCTCGCGCCGGCGCCGCAGTCCGGACGGCGCGGCCTCGCTTCCAGAGTGCCGCGGCGAGGTCCGCCTCGGGCTCGACTTCCGCGCGCCGGCCATTGCCGCGGATGACGCGTCGCGCCTATAGTCCCGCCGCTATGTCCAAGAACTCCTTCGGCAGCCAGGCGACCCTCGCGGTTGGATCGGACTCTTACACCATCTATCGGCTCGACGCGGTCTACAAGAAGCACGGCGAAGCGGCGAAGCTCCCGTTCTCCTTGAAGATCCTGCTCGAGAACCTCCTCCGCACGGAGGACGGCGTCTCGGTGACCGAGGCGCACATCGAGGCCGTCGCGAAGTGGCAGGCCACCGCCGAGCCCTCGCAGGAGATCGCCTTCACGCCGAGCCGCGTGCTGCTCCAGGACTTCACCGGCGTCCCCGCCGTCGTCGACCTTGCCGCGATGCGCGACGCGATGAAGAAGATGGGCGGCGACCCGAAGAAGATCAACCCGCTGCAGCCCGTCGAGCTCGTCATCGACCACTCGGTGCAGGTCGACACCTTCGGCAGCAAGGACGCCCTCCACAAGAACGCGGCCCTCGAGTTCGAGCGCAACCAGGAGCGCTACCGCTTCCTCAAGTGGGGCCAGCAAGGCTTCCAGAACTTCAAGGCGGTCCCGCCGGACACGGGCATCGTCCACCAGGTCAACCTCGAGTTCCTCGCGCGCGTCGTGATGACCGCGCCGTCCCAGCAGGGCGCGCTGCCGCTCGCGTACCCCGACACGCTCGTCGGGACCGACTCGCACACGACCATGATCAACGGCCTCGGCGTCCTCGGCTGGGGCGTCGGCGGCATCGAGGCCGAGGCCGCGATGCTCGGCCAGCCCGTCAGCATGCTCCTGCCGCACGTCATCGGCGTGCGCCTCACCGGCAGCCTCGCCGAGGGCGCGACCGCGACCGACCTCGTCCTCACGGTCACGCAGATGCTGAGGAAGCACGGCGTCGTCGGCAAGTTCGTCGAGTTCTTCGGCCCCGGCCTCGCGAAGCTCCCGCTCGCCGACCGCGCGACGATCGCCAACATGGCGCCCGAGTACGGCGCGACGTGCGGCATCTTCCCGATCGACGCCGAGACCATCCGCTACCTGAAGTTCAGCGGCCGCTCGGACGCGCAGCTCGCGCTCGTCGAGGCGTACGCCAAGGCGCAGGGCTTCTGGTTCGACGAGAAGACCCCCGACGCGACCTACACGCACGTGCTCTCGCTCGACCTCGGGACCGTCGAGCCGTCGCTCGCCGGCCCGGCACGCCCGCAGGACCGCGTGAACCTCCCCGGCGTGAAGACGTCGTTCAACGCCGCGCTCGACGCGTACAAGGCGCGTCCGAAGGCGCCGAAGAAGACGAGCCTCCTCGCCGACAACAGCGCGGTCGCCGACAAGGACGTCGCCGACGGCAGCGTCGTCATCGCCGCGATCACGAGCTGCACGAACACGTCGAACCCGTCGGTGCTCATGGCCGCGGGCCTCCTCGCGAAGAAGGCCGCCGAGAAGGGCCTCACCTCGAAGCCGTGGGTGAAGCCGAGCATCGGTCCGGGGTCGAAGGTCGTGACCGAGTATCTCGAGAAGGCCGGCCTCCTCGACTCGCTCGAGAAGGTGGGCTTCTACATCGTCGGCTACGGCTGCACGACGTGCATCGGCAACAGCGGCCCGCTCCCGCCGCCGGTCTCGAAGGCGATCGACGACAAGGATTTGTTCGTCGCGTCGGTCCTCTCGGGCAACCGCAACTTCGAGGGCCGCGTCCACGCCGAGGTGCGCGCGAACTACCTCGCGTCGCCGCCGCTCGTCGTCGCCTACGCGCTCGCCGGCCGCGCCGACATCGACCTGTCGACCGAGCCGCTCGGCAAGGGCAAGGACGGCAAGGACGTCTTCCTCAAGGACATCTGGCCGACGCAGCGCGAGGTCTCGGACATCGTCGAGAGCGCCGTCACGCCCGAGATGTTCAAGAAGGTCTACGCGGACACGTACGCGGGCGACGCCGAGTGGCAGTCGCTCGTCGTCCCCGAGGGCGACCTCTACGCGTGGGAGAAGGACAGCACCTACGTCAAGCACCCGCCGTACTTCGAGGGCATGGGCGCGCAGCCGGGCGCGATCGCCCCGATCGAGAACGCGCGCGTGCTCGCGCTCCTCGGCGACAGCATCACGACGGACCACATCTCGCCGGCCGGCTCGATCAAGGCCGACGGCCCTGCGGGCAAGTACCTCCTCGAGCGCGGCGTGAAGAAGGAAGACTTCAACTCCTACGGCTCGCGCCGCGGCAACCACGAGGTCATGGTGCGCGGCACGTTCGCCAACGTGCGCCTCCGGAACCAGCTCGCGCCGGGCACCGAGGGCGGCGTCACGCGGCACCTCCCGGGCGGCGAGCCGATGTCGATCTTCGACGCGTCGGTGAAGTACATCGCCGACGGCGTCCCGCTCTTCGTCATCGCCGGCAAGGAATACGGCTCCGGCTCGTCGCGCGACTGGGCGGCGAAGGGTCCGAAGCTCCTCGGCATCCGCGCGGTACTCGCGGAGAGCTACGAGCGCATCCACCGCTCGAACCTCGTCGGCATGGGCATCCTCCCGCTGCAGTTCCCCGCGGGCGAGAACGCCGCGTCGCTCGGCCTCACCGGCGAGGAGACCTACGACGTCGTCGGCCTCGCGGAGCTGCTCGAGAGCGGCTTCAAGGGCGGCCGCGAGGTCGTCGTCAAGGCGAAGGCCGCCGACGGCAAGACGAAGGAGATCCGCGCGACGGTGCGGATCGATACGCCGCAGGAGATCCTCTACTACAAGCACGGCGGCATCCTGCCGTACGTGCTGCGCCAGCTCCTCGCGTAGCGGAGGCGCGCGAACGGCCACGACGCCCTCACCGGACGTCGTGGCCGCGCGCTTTCCGTCGCAGAGCCCCGAAACACGAACGGCCACGACGCCCTCACCGGACGTCGTGGCCGCGCGCTTTCCGGCTGTGCGATCAGCCGATGCCGAGCAGCTCGACCTCGAAGACGAGCGTTGCGTTCGGCGGGATGACCGGCGGGAAGCCGCGCGCGCCGTACGCGAGGTCCGACGGGATCGTGAGCTTCCGCACCCCGCCGATCTTCATCCCGGCGACGCCGCGGTCCCAGCCCTTGATCACCTGACCGGCGCCGAGCTCGAAGCCGAAGCCCTTGCCGCGATCGCGCGAGCTGTCGAACTTGCTGCCGTCGGTGAGGGTGCCGACGTAGTGCACCGTGACGCGGTCGCCGGCCTTCGCCTCCTGACCGTCGCCTGCCTTGAGATCCTCGATTTGTAGGTCCGCCATGGCGGCGACCATACCCCGACTCGGGGGCTCTGGCTGCCAGGAACCGCCGGGCGTGGGCCCCTGACTGGCCGCGCGGCGGGGCGTCGCGTATCGTTTTCGAAACGATGCAGCGTCGTCGCTTCTCTCTCTTCCTTGCTCTCACCTGTGGATCCTCGGTCGTCGCGATCGTGGCCGCGTGCTCCGCGCCCGAGCCGCAGAACAAAAACCCGATCGAGTACCGCGACGACGAGACGGGGAAGAAGGACGCGGGGACCACGAAGCGCGACGCCGCGCCCAAGCCCGAGGAGGATCCGCCGCTCCCCGACGGAGGCAAGCCGCCCGGACGCGTCTACGCGCACACCGCGAAGACGCTCTACCTCTTCGAGCCGCTCGGCCAGACGCTCACGAAGATCGGCCCGTTCGCGTGCCTCAACCCGAGCGACCGCATGCTCGACCTCGCGCTCGACCGCGACGGCGTCATGTACGGGACGAGCGACGACGGCTTCTTGAAGATCGATCCGGTCGACGCGTCGTGCTCCTACGTCAAGGAGGACCGGGCGGCGCAGTACCCGAACTCGCTCGCGTTCGTGCCGATCGGCACCGTCGACAACACCAAGGAGGTGCTCGTCGGCTACCGCTACGATCCGAACGCCACGAACCAGGCCACGGTCTACGCGAAGATCGAGCTCGACGGGACGATGGTGAACATCGGCACCCTCAACGACCCTGCCGCCCCCATCAAGTACCGGTCGTCGGGCGACATCATGTCGATGATCCGCAACGGTAACAAGGCGTACCTCACGGTGAAGCCCATCGCGACGGACGCCGGGACGGGCAACGATCTCCTCGCCGAGGTCGATCCCAAGACCGGGCGAATCATCAAGATCGTCGGCGACGTGAGCCACAAGAACCTCTACGGGCTCGCGCAGTGGGCCGGCACCGCCTACGGCTTCGACGAGAGCGGCAACATCATCGAGATCAACATGCAGACCGGCGTGGGCACGACGCTGACGACGCTCACCGAAGAAGGCACTCCGGTCGCCTGGTACGGCGCGGGCGTCACCACCGACGCGCCCACCAAGCCCTGACGGTCCGGCGGCGCTCGATTCGCGCTCGCCTGCGACGCCTCGTCCTCGCCTGCGCCGGACGCCCCGACGTCACGGGGCCTTCCGCGAGGCGTCGCTCCGCAGCGTCGCAGGGCGGGCAGCTCGTGCGAGGAGGTGCGCGGGGCGCCGGCGCGACGCATCCGGCTCGACCGCTCGCACTTTATTCACCTCCCGCAAACCGAATCGCGGGCCCGTCCGTCAGAGGTCGACATGCGCGGTTCCCCGATGTCGTCGTCGCTCTGGTTTCAGTCCGCAAAGCTCCGGCGTGCGTTCGCCCTCTCGGCCGTCGTCCTCGCGACCGGGGGGCTCGTCCTCTACAAGGCCCCGTCTTCCGCCGCCTATCCGACGACGCCGCTGCTTCCGATCCGGGCGCCGCTCGCGGCCGACGGGAAGAACGCCGTGAGCTTCAGCGGTCCGGGCGCACGTGGCGTCCTCTCGCTCAGCCACACGAAGATCCTCACCGGGCAGGCGACGCCGGTGTACGCGGAGCTCAAGCTCGTCGCCGACGCGTCCGAGCGGGCGGCCGTCCGCGCGCCCATCTCGCTCGCCGTCGTCCTCGACACGTCCGGCTCGATGAGCGGCGAGAAGATCGAGGACGCGAAGCGGTCGGTCTTGCGCCTCATCTCCGACATGCGCGACGAGGACGAGATCACCGTCATCCGCTACTCGGACACGAGCGAGCTCCTCCAGCCGCTCACCCGCGTCGGCAGCGTGCGCGCCGCGCTCTCCGCGCGCATCCGCGAGATCACGGCCGAGGGGGGGACCAACATCCCCGCCGGCCTCGCGCACGGCCTCCGCTCGCTCGACGAAGCGGCGAAGGGCCGCGTCCGCCGCATCGTGCTCGTCAGCGACGGCCTCGACGGCACGCGCGCGCAGGCCGAGTCGCTCGCGCGGACGAGCTTCGCGAGCGGCATCACCGTGTCGTCGCTCGGCATCGGGCTCGACTTCGACGAGGGCTACATGGGCTCGGTGGCGCAGAGCGGCCACGGCAACTTCGCCTTCATCAAGGACGGCAGCAGCCTCGCGGGCTTCCTCAAGCGCGAGCTCGACGAGACGGTCGCGACGACGGTCGAGAACGCGCGCGTCGACCTCGAGCTGCCGAGCGGCACGCGCTTCGTCTCGGCGACGGGCGCCGACGCGAGCTTCGACGGGCGGCACCTCGAGATCCGGGTCGGCTCGCTCTTCGCCGGCGACGAGCGGCGCGTGATCGTCGAGCTCGCCGTGGACGGCTCGAACAACGTCTCGGACATTCGGCCGAGCGCCTCCTGGAACAAGATCGGTGAGCCGACCACGTCGGTCGCAGTGCCGGCGCTCACGCTCGTCGCCTCGGCCGACCCCTCCGCGGTCGAGCGTGGTCGCGACGGCGCGGTGCTCGCGAGCACCACGAGCGTCATCGCGTCGAAGCGCCAGCTCGCGGCTGCCGACGCGTACTCCCGAGGCGACGTCGCCACGGCGACGCGGCTCACCGCGGAGAACGAAGCGGCCCTTGGCGCGGCGCTGGCCGCGGCGCCGCCGGCCGCCGCGCCGGCGCTCACGGCACAAATGAACGCCTACTCGGAGCGGAAGAAGGACTTCGGCGCTCACCGCCCAGGCAGCGCCGAGGGCAAGAGCGCGGCGAAGGCCGCCGCCGTGCAGGACCTCGACAACCTCAACCGCGCCTCGAGCTTCTGACATGAAGAAGATCGCGTTCGTGGTCGCCGCTGCGTCTCTCTTCGCGTTCGCGCCGCTCGCGAACCGCTTCGGTCCGGTCGCCGCGTCGCTCGCCCTCGTGTGGCTCGGTGTCGTCCTCGCGGTC
>JAHBWC010000152.1 GCA_019637225.1 Labilithrix sp. | reverse complement strand
GCGGAAACTCGAAGGAAAGCACGCGTCGTCATGACCATCTCCGGAGGGAGGCTGCGCGCATCCGCCACGATTGACGGCTATGCTCGAGCCGCATCCCTCGTTCCCTTGTTCGCCGCCGCTCGCGGTTCCTTTAACGATGGCGTCCGATTTCGAAACCGGAGGACTCAAGAGGCAATTTCCGCCGACGCGGCGCTCGGCGGTCGCCCTCCTCGGGAGCGGGGACGCCGCCGAAGCGGCGCGCGCGTTCGCCACGCTCGTGAAGGCCTATACGCGGCCGGTCTACGCCCATGTCCGCCTTCGCTGGAATCGCTCGCCGGCGGACGCGCGCGACCTCACCCAGGGCTTCTTCGCCCGCGCGTTCGAGAAGCGGCAGCTCGCCACCTACGATCGCGAGAAGGCGACCTTCCGGACCTACCTCAAAGCGTCGCTCGACCATTTCGTCCTCGAGTGCGATCGCGCGGACAAGCGCGACAAGCGCGGAGGCGGCGCGATGCGTCTGAGCCTCGATCTCGACGGCGCCGAGGAGCTCCTCTCGCGCGAGGGCCCGCGTGACGCGAACGCGGCCGAGCAGGCCTTCGAGACGGAGTGGACCCGCACGCTGTTTGCGGCGGCGGTCGACGCGCTCGAAGCGCGGTGCAAGGACGAGGGGAAGGAGACGTATTTCGCGCTCTTCAAGCGGTACGTCCTCGAGCCCGAGATCGACGGCGCCGAGGATCGGAGACCGTCGTACGCGGAGCTCGCCGCCGAGCACGCGCTGTCGGTCACGGACGTGACGAACTACCTCGCGTGGTCGCGCCGGACGTTTCGCGCGCTGGTCCTCGAGGAGCTCCGCGCGCTCACGGCGTCGGACGACGAGTGGCGGAGCGAGGCGCGCGCGCTCCTGGGGGTCGAGCTGTGACCTGGCTCGGCGATCGCGCGCTCCGGAACTTGCGCGATCTCGTCGCCGAGGGCGAGCCCGGTGACGTCGTCGGCGGACGCTTCGAGCTCGGACAGCGCATCGGCGAAGGCGGAATGGGCGTCGTCTACGCCGCGGTGGATCGGGAGACGGGCAGCGACGTGGCGGTGAAGATCGTCCCGCTCACCGCGCAGCACGACGAGGCGCGCTTCCTCCGCGAAGCCACGGCGCTCGCGCGCGTCGTCCACCCCGCGATCGTGCCGTTCGTCGCGCACGGCACCCACGCGGGCGCTCCCTACCTCGTGATGGATCGCCTCCGCGGCCGGACCCTCGGCGAGAGGCTCGCGGCTGCGACGCCGCCCCTCTCGACGCGCGACGCGATCGCGATCGTGCGAGCGGTCGCCGAAGCGCTCGCCGTGGTGCACGCGGAGGGGATCGTGCATCGTGACCTCAAGCCCTCCAACGTGTTCCTCGTCGACGACGATCCAGCGCGCCCCAAGCTCCTCGACTTCGGCCTCGCGCGTCTCGCCGACGCCGCAACGCTGACGCAGAAGGGCGCGCTGGTCGGCACGCCGGGGTACATGGCGCCCGAGCAGGTCCGCGGGGAGCGCGCCGGGCCGGCCGCCGACGTCTTCGCGCTCGGCTGCCTCCTCTACGAGTGCGTCGCCCGCCGCGCCGCGTTCGCTGCCGACGGCACCGAGGCGCTCTACGCACGGATCCTCCTCGAGGAGCCGCGCGCGCTCGACACCGTCGCGACGAACGTGCCGCCGGCGCTCGCCGAGCTCACCCTGCGCATGCTCGACAAGGATCCTGCGCGGCGCCCCGGCGCGAGCGAGATCGCGCGCGCGCTCGAGGGGATCGCCGCAGATGCCCCGATCGCCCCGTCCCCAGGAGAAGTCGCGCCGCGTCTCTCGGAGGGTGAGATCGTCGCCGGCAAGTACCGGATCGAGCACGTCCTCGGCGAGGGCGGCATGGGAATCGTCGTCGCGGCGAAGCACCTCGAGCTCGGTACGCGCGTCGCGCTCAAGTTGATGCGCGGCCGTGAGCGCTCGGATCAGGCGCGCTTCCTCCGCGAGGCCCAGGCGGCTTCGCACCTCGAGAGCGAGCACGTCGCGCGCGTGCTCGACACCTTCCGCACCGCGGACGGCACGCCGTACATGGTGATGGAGTACTTGAACGGCGTCGATCTCGCTCGGCACCTCCGCGAGCGAGGGCCGCTCCCGATCGACACCACGGTCGACTACGTCCTCCAAGCGTGCGAGGCGATCGCGGAGGCTCACGCGCTCGGCATCGTTCACCGCGACCTCAAGCCGTCGAACCTCTTCCTCGTCTCGCGGCGCGACGGGAGCGTGATGGTGAAGGTGCTCGACTTCGGCATCTCGAAGCTGACGCGAGCGCTCGAAGAGGCGGCCCACGACATCACGCTCACCGACGCGAAGGTGGTCCTCGGATCGATCGCGTACATGTCGCCGGAGCAGCTCTCGGCGTCCTCCGAGGTCGATGCGCGGACCGACATCTGGTCGCTCGGCGTCGTCCTTCACGAGCTCCTCACGGGCTCGCGGCCGTTCGACGGTGACAGCGCGGCCGCGGTCGGCGCGCGCATCGCCGCGGCGACTCCCCCTCGGCTTCGCGAAGGTCGCTCGGAGGTGCCGTCCGCGCTCGAGGCCGCCGTGCTCCGGTGCCTCGAGAAGGATCCGGGCGCCCGCTTCGCGGACCTCGCCGACTTCGCGCGTGCGCTCGCGCCTCATGGAAGCGACGGCGCACACGCTGCGGTCGAGCGGGTCGCCCGTCTCCTCGGCGACAGCGCCGCTCCGGCGCCTTCGAGGCGTCCGCCACGTGCGTCTCCATCTCCCGCTCCGTCGACATCTCCCGCTCCGTCGACGCCACCGTCGCCGCCGTCCCCTCGCGCGCGGTCGTGGCGGCTCGCAGCGCTCGCGCTCGCCGCGTTCGCCGGCGGGATCGCGGCGGTGCGCTTCATCGTCGCGGACGGTTCGTCTCCCGAGCCACGCGTGACCTCCGAGGCCGTCTCCGTCGCGCCGCCGCCGCCTGCGAACGGGCCGCCGCCGAGCGCGACGGCAGCCTCGGCGACGGTCGCGTCCGAGGAAAGAGCCGCGCTTCCCTCCCCTACGCGTCCCCCCGCGAGCCCGACGGTTCGACCCGAGCGCGCGCCGGCGGCCGCTCCCTCGCCACGCGCGGCGACGCCTCGTCCTCCACCGAGCGCGTCGAGCGCGTCGAGCTCGCCGAGGCCCGTCGATCTCCGCGATCCCGCGCTCGAAGGACGCTGACCGGAGACCGGCCGATCGAGCTCAAGGCGGGCGGTTCAGGAAGGAGCACTCGCGCTCTTCGCCATTGAACCATACCGACCGTATGGTATTGTCCACCTCATGCCGCGGCCCACCAAACGCGCTCCGGAGCGCGGAAACGCCAGGCAACGCCTGCTCGAGGCCGCCAGCGAGGCGATCCGCGCGAAGGGATACGCCGCGACCTCCGTCGACGAGCTGTGCCGGGCCGCCGCAGTGACCAAGGGCTCGTTCTTCCATCACTTCGCGAGCAAAGAAGCCCTCGGCGTGGCGGCCGCAAACCAGTGGACCGAGGCGACGACCGCCTTCTTCGCCGCGGCCCCCTACCACGCGCCCGACGACGCCCTCGATCGGGTCCTCGCCTACGTGGCCTTTCGCAAGTCGATCATCGCGGGCGACCTCGCCGCGTTCACCTGCTTGGCCGGCACGATGGTGCAGGAGGTCTACGCCTCCTCGCCGGCCATTCGAGATGCGTGCGCCGAGAGCATCTTCGGCCATGCCGCGACGCTCGAGGCGGATCTCGGCGACGCCATGAGAGCGCGCGGCATCGCCGGCGACTGGACGGCCGAGAGCCTCGCGCGCCACACGCAGACGGTGATCCAGGGCGCCTTCGTGCTGGCCAAGGCCGGAAACGATCCCGCGCTCGCGCGCGAGAGCCTCGACCACCTCGATCGCTACATCCGCCTCCTCTTTGGCCTCGGCGGTCCCAACACGGAGCAAGCGTCGTCATGACACACACCGCGCAGCTCGCATGCGCCTGCGGGCAGGTCCACCTCGAAGCGGAGCGCGCGCCGATCGTCCGCGCCGAATGCCATTGCAACAGCTGCCGCGCGGCCGGCGCGAGGCTACAGGCTCTCCCCGCGGCTCCGCCGTTCCTGGAGACGAACGGAGGGACACGCTTCGTTCTTCACCGCAAAGATCGCGTCCGCTTCCTCGAGGGCGCCGAGCGGCTGAAGGAGTTCCGCCTCGCGCCGGGAGCCAAGACACGCCGGGTCGTCGCGACCTGCTGCAACACGCCGGTCTTCCTCGAGCTCCAGAACGGCCACTGGCTCAGCCTCTACGGGTGCCTCTGGCCTGCGGGCACGTTGCCCCCGCCCGATCTGCGGACGATGACGAGTGACCTTCCGGATCGCTCGACGCTCGCCGACGACGTCCCGAACGGGACGTGGCAAACGCTCTCGTTCTTCGCCAAGCTCCTCGGCGCGTGGATCGCGATGGGGTTCAAGAGCCCGAAGATCACCATCGTCAACGGAGAGATCCATGCCTGAAGATGCCAGCAAGATCACGATCGAGAGCGCGACCTCTCCGGGCCATACCCAGCGCGTCGACCGCACCAAGTACACGGCGATGCGCGACGCGCTGATCGCGGTCCTGCCCGCGGCCCCGCCTGGAATCACCGTCGCCGAAGCCAAGGCGGCGCTCCTGCCACGCTTGCCCGACGCCTTGTTCCCCGGCGGCGACAAGGCGGGATGGTGGCTCAAGGCCGTCCAGCTCGACCTCGAAGCGAAGGGCGCGATCGAACGAGGCTCGGGCAAGCCGGTGCGCCTCTTCCGATCGTCGCGCAAGGGCTGACCGAGGCGGCTGCTCAGCGGGTCGAGCCCGGCGACGCCTCAACGAGGGAGTCGCTGCCAGAGCTGCCAGTCGCCGCCGGACGCGACGAGCGTACCGTGCTCGCGCGCCACCTTCTCCTGCGCCGCGGTCGGTGACCATCGGTAGACCAGGACGAGGTCGTACTGCCAGATGACGGGGTCCGACGCCCAGTTCGCGTTGTTGTAGAGGTGCTTGATCGGCAGCGGCGGGCCGTTCGTGTAGCGGGTCGCCGCGACCGAGCGCTTGTCCGAGTATTCGATCGGCCCGTCGTACGAGCGTTGGGCGCTCAGGAAGCCGTACGAGTGGAACATCGAGCTCGTCAGCCAGTACTTCGACTTCGCGTTGACGGCGGCGTACGCGACACGGAGGCCCGGAACGCGTGGCGCGGCCGCTACGACGGCGTCGAACCCGCGCATCTCCTCTTTCGTGAAGCGCCCCAGGTGTTCGGAGATCAACGTCATGCGCGCGACCGTCCAGATCAGGATCCCCGCGATGACCGCGGTCGAGCGGACGAAGCCGAAGCGAATGGGCACGGGGACGACGATCAGCGGGAGCAGCCAGAAGACGACGTACCACTGACGAACGGCGATCATCTGCCGGGCGACCTCGTCGGGCAGCGCGTAGAAGGACACGACCGTCGCGACGATCGCGAACTCGGCGATCGGGACCGTCCGGTCGCGCGCGGCGCGCGCCAGCGTCATCGAGAGCACGACGAGGATACCGAGGCCGACGAGGTAGAGCGCTTCGTACACGCTCGTCGTCGAGGAGAACGCTTGCAGCGCTCCGCCCTGGTACTTCTGCGAGAAGGACACGTACGACAGCGTCTTCTCGAAGGAGACGTTGTTGCCCTGCGCGCCGACCGAGTTGCCGGCGCCGTACCCGCGAGCGTACCAGCGCGCGAAGATCACGAGGCTCGGGGCGGCGACGGCCGCCCCGCCGAAGACGAAGACGAAGAGATCGCGCAGGCCCACGCGCGGCTCCGTGACGAACGCGCGACCGATGCGGTGGAAGAGGACCGGCACCGAGTAGAGCAGGAGCAGTCCGCCGAGCCAGAGGTACACCTGCGCGTGCGACAGGAACGTCGCCACGAAGAGCGCGGCGACGAACACGCCGCGACGCCACGTGGGCCGGCGGACGAAGCGCCAGTACTCGACGAGCGCCACGATGAAGGTCGGGGCGGCGAACGCGTTGTTCGCGTAGCCGGCCGCGAACACCTCCCCGTAGCAGAGGGGGAACCCGAGCAGACTCCCCCACGGCGATCGACCCAGGGCGCGGAGCGCGTAGAGGCAGGCGAGCGGCAGCCCGAGGAGGTAGTACGCCTGCACCCAGCGGTAGGCGCCGAACGAGCTCCCCAGATGCGAGAAGAAGCCCGTGACGGTGTACATCAGCGTGTTGGCTTCGAGCGGTCCGACCGCCTCGTAGGCGGCGTAAGGCGAACCGGCCCGCCCACCGTCGAGCCACACACGCGAGCAGTGGGCGTGATACGAGATGTCCTGACCCGGCAGGTACTTGTTCGTCGCGAGCAGCCAGAGGGTCAACGCGCCAGCCGCCATGAAGCAGGCGATGAACACCTCCGACATCGGCTCGGGCGTCGGAGCGGGATCAAGGCGTCGAAGCGCCGCCGACAGCCATCGGGTCACGGCGTCGAGCCGCCTGGAAAGGGAAACGCCGGCGGACGCGCTCGCCGAGTCGCGCTCCCGCGTGGGCATCGAGAGCGGCTCAGAAGGTGAACCCACCGTCGACCTCGATCGTCGTGGCGTTGACGTAGTCGTTCGTGGCGATCGCTAGGACCATCTTCGCGATCTCATCGGGCGCGCCGATTCGACCGGCAGGCGTGCGGCGTTGGTAGCGATCGAGTCGGTCCTTCGGGATGCTGCGCGCCATCGGCGTGTCGAT
>JAHBWC010000151.1 GCA_019637225.1 Labilithrix sp. | reverse complement strand
GAGCACGCCCACGGAGGGGATCTTCACGTCGCTCCACACGCCCGCTTGCTCCGGCGGGATCACGACGTCGACGGCGAGGACGACGTGGTTCAGGTAGGGCGCGAGGTTCGGGCCGCTCTCGAGCACCGGGGCCGGATTGACGAGCGGCGGCACCGGCGGAGGCGTGAGCACCGCGACGTCGTCCGCGACGTCGCCGTGGGCGAGCGTCGTCGCGAAGAGGAGGGCGAGCGTGAGCATGACCCACGCGAGGCGCCTCCTCCAAAAACCCATCGGGCGCGCATTCTAGTACCCGAACACCTTGAAACTCGACCCGGTTCGTTCCGCCCCACGTCGAGCGAGGCGGCAGGACGATCCTCCCGTCATCGACGCCCGGGACGCCGAGGGCGCGCGAGGAGCGGGGGCCCGCCCAGGGCGGTCAGAGCGCGAGGCCGACGCGGAACGAGAGCTCGTGGAGGTGATCGGCCGACGGCTGAGCCGGCCGTCCGTTCGCGCCCGGAGCGGCCGCCTGGTTCGTGACTCCGGCGCCGGCGGAGGGCGGCACGCCGGGGAAACCGTAGAGCGAGTACTCCGCCGTGAGCCGGACGTGCTTCGTCGCCCAGTAGGTGGCGCCCGCCTGGAGCGCGTTGACGTGGATCCGCGTCGTGCTCGCGGAGAGCTCTCCGTCGGGGACTTCCGGCGTGCGCGCGTTGCCCCCGTAGCGGAGTCGCATCGCCTCGGCGCGGACGACGAGCTGGAGCCCGTACGGCGCCTCGGAGCCGCGGTGCCTCGGCGGTCGGAGGCTGAAGTAGCGCCCGGCCGGGTGCCCGTTGATCCGCGGCGTGCCGAGCGGCCACCACGAGAGCTGCACGTAGCCGCCCGTCCCCTCGAGCCGTCCCCGCCGGAGCGTCGCGCCGCGGTCAGTCGAGGGCGCCTCGCGACGGCCCTCGTTGACGTAGACGACCTCGCTCTTCAGGTCGAACCGCTCGAAGGGCAAATAGAGCTCGGCGGCGGCGGCGACCTGATTGCCCGCGGGCACGACGTGGACGCTCGTCCGATCGGCGGCGGTGTAGACCGGCGACCAGAAGACGTAGCCGCCTGGCGTCGACATCGACGGCGCGTCGTACGCGACGTAGTCGTCGTCGCGCGAGCCGGCGCGCGCGCTCGCGCCGACGTGGAAGCGGTGGATCGGCCCCTTCACCGACGACGCGGGACGGACGACGAAGCGCCCCATCACGTCGACGCGATCGTCGACGCTGGGGCGGTTCATGCCGTCGCCGCCGAGGACGCCGAGCTGGTACTCGAGCGGCGCGGCGCCGTCGCGTGTCGCCCCCCACCACGTGACGCCGAGGTCCTTGTTGTATGGCGTCGCGACGGTGCGGATCACGAGCGCGCGCTCCATCAGATCGAGCCAGCGCGAGCTCGTCACGTTCTCCATCGTGAACGGCGCGTTGTACTGCCCGACGTAGATCTGCTGATGCGGCTCGAGCTGGTAGCCGGCGAAGCCGTCGTAGACGGCGGCCGAGCTCGCCGGCGCCTGGTTCACGTCGAGCTGCGTGGGCGCGAAGTTGCCGCCGACCCAGAAGAACCAGTGCTTTCGCACGATGCCGCCGAGCTCGATGATGAAGCGGCGGAAGAACATGTTCGTCGAGAGGCCGCTGCCGTTGGGGCGGCGGAAGCGCCCGACGCCGGGCCCGCGGAACGCGTAGGTGTCGATGTGCACGCGGCCGCCCGTGCCGAGGATGAAGTTGTCGTCGACACTGCGGAAGTAGAACGTGCCGTCGGAGTAGTCGACGAACGCGCGGGGCGAGCCGAGGTGCGGACCTGTGCCGGGGATCTCCGGCTCGGCGTGCCCGACGCCCGGAGCCGGCGCGTCGGATGGCGCCGGCTCTGCCGTGACCGGCGCCGTCGGCTCGACGGGAGGCGGATCGTCCGCGCGATCGCCGGAGGGCGGCTCTGCGCTCGCCGCGCGCGAAGCGAGCGCGGCGGCGAGGGCGAGCCGAACGGCGCGGGATGTACGACACGAGACCGCCACGAGGCCGTCACTCTAGCGCCACCGAACGCGAACCGGCGCCCGATCCGCAAGCGGCGCTACGGGACGGGCTCGTCGAAGTGGATGCACCAGTTGTAGAGCGGGTGCCCCGTGCGCGAGCGTGTCGCGTCCGAGTCACGGAGGTTGCCGCGCGCGCCTGTCTGCGGGCCGGAGGGCGCGCCCTTGATCCCGGTGAACGCGTACCGGAGCCGGCGATCGTCTCCGCTCGGGACCGCCGACAGCGTGACGACGACGGTGTCCGGCGCGGTGATCTCGACCTTCGCGATCGACGGCGGCGAGGCGCTCGCGTCGCTGTACTCGAACCCGTAGCTGCCCGGATCGGCGACGAGCGCGGTGTCGAGGACGATGGGCGGAGACGGGACCGCGAGCTTCACCGTGATGACGGCGCCTTCGCGCGTCGTCGCGATCGGGCGGAGCGGCTCCCACGTCTTGCCCTCGAGGACGACGCGGCGGTAGGCCTTCGCGTAGTCCTCGCCCATGTGCTGGTAGCCCTTGCTCGTGAGGTGAACGCCGTCCTTCGAATACTGGAGGTGGTACTTCGGCCCGACGAGCACGACCTTCCCGGAGCTCTTCACGTGCGCGGCGAGCTGGGCGCCGGGGATCGCGCTCGTCTCGGTCCCGCCCATCATCTTGGTCCAGCTCGAGATCTGCGTCTGGAACATCGGCACCGGCTCGGACTGTCCGCTGAGCGCCTGGATGTCCTTCTCGTAGGCGGCTTGCCACGCGAGGAGGTCCGACGCGTAGCGCGTGCTCTTCTCGGCGTGATCCGACTCGCCGTGCACGTTGGCGACGGCGCGGACCACGTACGTCTTGCCGAGCCGCTTCGCGATGTCCCGACCGGCGGTGACCTGCGCCATCCCGTTGGCGTACGCCTTCGTGCCCCTCTTGAGCTGCGCGTACGACTTCGCGCCCGACGCGTGGACGCTCAAGAGGAGGTCGTGCGCCTCGCCGCCGTCCGCGCGACCGAGCTCGGCCACGAGGTTCGCGAACGCGGCCGACATCGTCTCGACGATCGCCTTCGATCCCGGAATGTTGTCGCCCTCGACGAGGGGCTCGAAGCTCTCGAGGTCTTCGCCGCCGGCCATCACCCCCGTGTTGAACATGAGGTTTCCGAACGGCTGCGTCAGGCTCAGCGCAGGCGCGCCCGAGACGCCGACCCCGAGGCTCTGCCCCGTCACGAGCACGTGGTTGACGTCGCGTCGAACGAGCGCGACCGGCCGCGGAGCGGCGGCGTCGATGACGCTGGGCTCGGCTGCCGGAGCGCGCGGCGCCTCGGCGGGCGCGGGCGGAGCGAGCTCGGCCGGCGCATTAGCGGCGGGCCGGCGCGCGGGCCCGCACGCGCCGACGGCCACCAGCAACGTGGAGAAGACAAGGGCTCGGCGCGCTCGCATCGCGCGCATGCTGCCACCGGGATGCGCGCTCGCGCCAGCCCCGCGACCGCTTCATTAAGCCCGCATCGTGCCCTCTCGCGATGGGTCGCGCTACTCTTGCTCCGGGATGCTCGTCGCCGGCCCTCAGCGCGGACTGTTCCTCGCGTGCCTCTTCGTCGGCATCGGCAGCGTGCTCGCGCTCGATCTCCACTTCGCTCCGCAGGCGATCTCCGCCGAGAGCACGCCGGACACCACGCCCGCACCACCGGCGCGCGCCCCCGGCGCGGCGGACGGCGGCGCCGCGATGCCCGCGGCCCGCGTCGTCATCCCCGCGCCTGCGCGCGTACCGACGATCGTCGCGCGCTTCGAGAGCGCGTCGAAGGAGCCGCTGGACGAGTCGGCCATCCGCGTGCTCGCGACGGCGATGATCGAGGACCACGACGTCACGATCGTCCTCGAAGGCCACAGCGACACGCGCGGCGGCGACGACTACAACCACACGATCAGCCTCGAGCGCGCGACCTGGGTGAAGTCGCGTCTCGTCGCGCTCGGCGTGAGCGCCGAGCGGATCGAGGCGGTCGGTCTCGGCGCGACCCGGCCGCTCCGCTCGGACGATCCCGACGCGCCGTCGGTGAACCGCCGCGTCGAAGTGCGGTGGCTCGGGAGCGCCACGCGCGAGGCTTCCCCGCCGAAGCCCGTCGTGAAGGCGGCGCCTCCGAGAGAGCCCGGCGTCCCGAAGACGCGCCGCGCCGGCGAGCGAGCCTCGTCGGACGCGGGCGCAACGCCGGGCGAGAGCGGCTCGTCGGGCGCGACCGGCGCGCCGGACGCGACCGGTGAGCCCGGCCCGAGCGGCTCGCCGGGCGACGTCCCTCCCTCGAGCGGGGACGCGCCGTCCCGAGCCCCCGCTCCACCGAGCGACACCGCTTCGCCGGGCAACGAAGCCGCGCCGCGCGACCGCCATCCGCCCGCCGAGAGCGCTCCGCCTCCCGCGGCGGAGCCCCGCCAGACCCGAGAGGAGAAGTAGATGGATGCGATCGTCGGAGTCTGGTTGACCTCGCTCGTCGGAGCGGCCGCGTTCTCCGCGGCCGGCTACGTGCTCGGCCAGCGAGGCGTCGTGCTTCCGCTCCTCGGTCTGAGCGGGCGCCCCGCCGGAGCTCCCGACGGCGCCGACCGACACGTGAACGACGACGCTCCGCCCGCGACGAAGAGCTCACCGTTCGCGGAGCGCGTGACGCCGGCGACGGAGGCGACGGAGACGCCGCTCGCCGTCGCCGTCACGCCCGCGACGGACGCGCCCCCGCGCGCGGCGCCGGCGGGCGACGACGGCACCGACGACGACGACGATCGGCCGACGCTGGTCCCCGACACGGTCACGCAGGCCGCGGTCGTCGCCGCGGCCGTCGCGACGATCCCGCCACCTCGGGCGCCGTCGATCCGGATCGACGGGCTGCCTTCGGCGACCGACGCCGAGCTCCAGGCCGCGCTCGCGAAGGCCGAGGCCGCGACCGCGCGCGCGCGCGCCGCCGAGGTCGTGAAGAGCGAGCTCGAGCGCCAGATCGAAGCCGTGCGAGCCGAGCTTCGCAACGAGGTGGTCGCACGGGCGACCGCGGGGGCGCGGGCCGACGAGCTCGGCGATCGCCTCGCGAACGCGTCGGAGGAGGCCGCGAGCCTGAGACACAAGGTCTCCGTCCTCGACAAGCAGGCGAAGCAG
Organism: Labilithrix sp.; assembly: GCA_019637225.1. Classification (GTDB taxonomy): domain Bacteria; phylum Myxococcota_A; class Polyangia; order Polyangiales; family Polyangiaceae; genus Labilithrix. Next base: position 1,771 of record JAHBWC010000151.1, on the reverse strand, counting down.
CTCCGCGAGGCGCTCCAGGGCCGCGTGCGCGCGCTCACCACGAGCGAGTGGCACCGCCGGCGCGATCTCGAGGAGACCGAAGAGATGCGCGTGAAGCTGCGCGACGTCTACGACAAGCTCGAGCGCTCGTCGTTGCCGCCGGCGTCCTCCGCGAGCTCGCCGCCGCCGTCGGCGAGCTTGCCCCCTGGAGCGTCTTCGCCCGGGATGCCGGCGGTTCCGCGATCGCTTCGCCCGGACGACGGAGACGCGACCAAGCTCCGCGACGAGATCGCGCGCCTCTCGCTCGAGAACCGTGACCTCCGCGCGCGCGCGCTCGGGAGCATTCCGCCGAAGCAGCCGCCGCAGATCGATCTCCAGGATGTCGACGTCGACGCGTACCGCGAGCTCATCGAGCACATCGGGAGCGTCGCCGGCCTGAAGAGCGCCATCCTCGCCGACGACAGGGGCTCGCTCCTCGTCGGTTCGGGCGACCTCGCCGAGGGGCTCGCGGCGTTCGGCGCTTACATCCGCGACGCGGCCTCGAGGACCGAGCGGCTCCTCCCGCTCGAGGGCGTGGACGAGGTCGACATCCGCGATCGCCGCGGGCTCCTCCTCTCGACGCGCGTCGTCGCGCGCTCGCCCTCGGAGCTCTGCCTCGTGGTCCTCGGCTCGGCGGAGGCGTCCCTCGCCGCGGCCCGGAACATCGTCGACGAGCACCTCCGGCTTCGGCGCTCCTGACCGCCCCCGACCTCCGAGACCGCGATCCCCGGCGACTCGGGGGGGAAATTTCGGAGGCGCGCGTATCACCCCCACGTCCGCGCCCGTCGCCAGCGACGAGAACCGCGCCGGAGAGTCGAGAGGGAGATTGGTCATGCGCACTCGCCTGAATACGTTCGTCGTCGTCGCGTCCGTTTCGATCGTCGCCCTGGCGACGACCGGCTGCCGTAAGCCGAAGGGGGCCGACGGCCAGAGCGGCTCGGCCACCGTCACCTCGGGGCCCGTCCCGAAGGGCGGGCGCTGCCTGCTCGAGAAGGCCGGCTCCTGCACCGAGTACAAGGGCAACGCCCTCGGCCTCTCGGAGAGCGCGTGCACCGACCTGATGAAGGGCGAGTACGCGAAGGAAGCCTGCCCGACCGCCGAGCTGATGGGCACCTGCGAGCGGAAGGGCGACAAGAAGTTCTACTACTTCGGCGGCTCGAGCCCGTGGCTCAGCGACGCGCAGGAGTCCTGCGAGAAGGACGGCCTCGAGCCGGGCAAGTTCACCGCGGAGCCGGGCGCCGAGCAGACGGCGAAGGACAAGGCGCTGCCGACGGCGGCGCGCATCCAGGGCAGCTGCGTCAACTCGGCGGGCACCTGCGAGGATCTCTTCGGCGAGATGTTCGAGATGCAGAAGTCGATGTGCGAGCAGTTCGACGGCAAGTTCGCCACGACGCCTTGCACGACCGACAAGCTCGTCGCGTCCTGCGTGAAGAACGGCAAGGTCGAGCGCCTCTACGAGAAGAACCTCGAGCACCAGAAGCTGAGCGACCTCCAGGAGAGCTGCGAGAAGTACGCGATCCCGTTCGGCCACTTCTATCCGGATCCGAACGCCGCGGCGGCGGCGGCCGCGGCCGCGCCCGCGAAGCCCGCGCTCGCCGGCAAGGCGAAGGCCGGCGCGAAGGCGAAGCAGAAGTAGCGGCGCGCGCGCTCGAGCGCGTTCCCGCGAGGAGACCCCGCACGACTCGGTCGTCGCGGGGTCTTCGCGTTCCTCGGGCGAGCGCCGCGACGGCTAAAGCGCGTCACCCATTCCTGT
>JAHBWC010000150.1 GCA_019637225.1 Labilithrix sp. | reverse complement strand
GCATCCCGCGGCGTGCGCGCGGATGACGCGACCCGACGCTCTCGTAGTACGAATTGAAGAGGTAGTCGTAGGCCTCCGCGACCGGTGGAACGCCGAGCGGACGGAGCACGAAGCGCTCGAAGAACCAGGTCGTGTGCGCCAGGTGCCACTTTACAGGGCTCGCGTCGGGCATCGACTGCACGACCCAGTCCTCGACCTCGAGCGGCTGCGCGAGCCGCATCGTGGCGCGGCGGGCGGCGAGCACCCGTGCTACGAGTCCGCTCCCCGAACTGCTGCCTCCGCCCGCAGTCATCCGCACCGAATAGACGCGTAGACTTTCAGCGACAAGCCCGAACTCGTTCGCTCGCCGCAGATCCTTTGCTCTCCAACCATCGCTCCGCATCACACAGACACGATCCGTTCCTCGGCGACGCTCGAGCGACGTGGTGCGTTGCCGCAGGCGCGAGGTCCAGCGGAGCGCGCGACCGCCGCGAGCGCGAGCACCACGCCGCGAGATCGCGTATGACGCCCGGGTCCGCCGCATGACCGTGTCGCGCCGAAAGATGCTCGCCGTGGCCGCGGGCACGCTGCTCGTCCCCGGCGCGGCGTTCGCGCTGCTCTTCCGACCCTATCCTCCCGATCGCACGCCGGAGGGCGCGTACATGCGCGTCGCGCGCAGCGTCGGCAGCGACGATCCGGCGGGCTTCTTCGCTTACCTCGAGACCGAGGCCCAGTGGGCCTGCTACACGCTCCGCGACATGCGGCGAAAGGCGCGCGACCGGGTCGTCGCGAGCTACCCCGAGCCGCAGCGCGGCGAGCTCGCCCTCTCCTACGCCCCGTTCGCGGACGCCCCCGACGGCAGCGACGTCTTCGCGCACCTCTACCGGACGCGACGATGGTCGCGACGCTTGCGCAAGGACATGTCGGGCGTCCTTCGCGTCGACGTCGACGCGAAGGGCGAGCGCGCCAGCGTGATCACCGTCCAGGGCACCCGCTGGCCGTTCCGCAAGCGAGACAACGGCATCTGGGGCCTCACGATCTTCACCGCCGAGCTCCTCGCCGACGCCGAGAAGGCGACGCGCGACCTCGCCGTGGTCGAGGCGGCAGCCGCGGACTACGACAAGCTCCGCTCCGAGCGCTGACTCACGCCGGGCGCGCGGGGAGCGGGCGGACGATGCCGTACTGGCTCGGGATGAACACGTCGCGGTAGCCCTGCTCGATCGCCGCCCCGAGCGTGAAGTGCGGGTTCGCGAGGTGCGGGCGCGCGAGCGCGCAGAGATCGGCGCGACCCGAGAGGATGAGCGTGTTGATCTGGTCGGCGCTCGAGATGTTGCCGACGGTGATCGTCGGGATCTTCACCTCGTTCTTGACCATGTCCGACCAGTAGGCCTGGTACATGCGGCCGTAGAACTTCGGGCGCGAGTCGGGCGTGGTCATGCCGCACGAGACGTCGATGACGTCGGTGCCGCGCTCCTTCAGCGCCCGCGCCAGCGCGACCACGTCCTCGTCGGTGACGCCGCCGGGGAGCCAGTCGGTCGCGGAGATGCGCACGCTGAGCGGCTTGTGCTTCGGCCACGCCGCGCGCACCGCCTCGAGCACCTCGAGCGGGTAGCGCATCCGGCCCTCGCGCGAGCCGCCGTACGTGTCCGTGCGGACGTTGGTGAGCGGCGAGAGGAAGCTCGCGAGGAGGTAGCCGTGCGCCATGTGGACCTCGAGCAGATCGAAGCCCGCCTCGTCGGCCCACGTCGCCGCGCGCACGTAGTCGGCCTTCACCGCGTCCATGTCCGCGCGGTCCATCTCGCGCGGCACCTGACTGTCGGGGAAGTACGGCAGCGGCGACGCGCTCATGATCGGCCAGTTGCCGGTCGCGAGCGGGCGGTCGCTGCCCTCCCACATGACCTTCGTCGACGCCTTGCGCCCGGCGTGTCCGAGCTGCATCCCGATCTTCGAGCCGCTCTGCTCGTGCACCGTGGTGACGATGCGCTGCCACGCGGCGAGGTGCTCCGGCAGGTAAATCCCCGCGCAGCCGGGCGAGATGCGACCCTCGCGGGACACGTCGGTCATCTCGCACATCACGAGGCCGGCGCCGCCCATCGCCCGCGCGAGGTAGTGCGCGAAGTGAAAGTCGTTCGGCAGCCCGTCGACGGCGGAGTACATGCACATCGGCGAGACGACGACGCGGTTCGGCAGGACGAGCTCGCGGAGCGACAGCGGCGTGAACATCGCGGGCGCGCCCGCCTTCGCCCCGAGGACGCGCTCCTCGTGCCACGAGCGGACGTGCTCCGCGAAGGTCGTGTCACGCAGCTTCAGGTTGTCGAACGTGATGCGCTTGCTGCGCGTCAAGAGGCTGAACGCGAACTGCGTCGGGTCGAGATCGCGGTAGCGCTTCACGTTCTCGAACCAGAGGAGGCTGTCCTGCGCGGCCTTCTGCGTGCGCTCGACGATGGGCCGGCGCTCCTCCTCGTAGGCCTCGAGCGCGTCCGGGATGCTCGTGGGGTGCTCGAGCAGCGCCTTGACCAGCGCGATCGAGTCCTCCATCGCCATCTTGGTCCCCGAGCCGATCGAGAAGTGCGCCGTGTGCGCCGCGTCGCCCATGAGCACGACGTTGCCGTGGCTCCACTTCTCGTTCTTCACCGTCGGGAACTGGACCCACTGCGAGCGGTTCGCGAGGAGGCGCTCGCCGCCCAGGTGCTTTCCGAAGAGCTTCTCGAGGTACGCGATGCTCTCGTCCGTCGACATCGCGTCGAGACCGGCGGCGCGGAAGGAAGCCTCGTCGCACTCGGCGATGAACGTGCTCGTGTCGTCGTCGAAGCGGTAGGCATGCACCTGGAACATGCCGTGCGCGTTCTCTTCGAAGTAGAAGGTGAACGCGTCGAACTTCTTCTTCGTCCCGAGCCACATGTAGCGCGCGTTGCGGAGATCGATCGACGGCTTGAACGCGTCCGCGAAGCGGTCGCGGATCTTGCTCTTCACGCCGTCGCACGCGATGACGAGATCGGCGCCGCCGAGGCGCGCGACGACCTCTTCGTGGTCGTCGACCTCGGTGTCGAACACGAGCTTCACGCCGAGCTCGCGGCAGCGCTCCTGGAGGATGACGAGCAGCTCCTTCCGCGCGATGCCCGAGAAGCCGTGTCCGCCCGAGCGCAGGCACGCGCCCTTGTAGTGGATGTCGATCGCGTCCCAGTGGGCGAAGCTCTTCGTGATCGCCTCGTGCGTCGGGCGGTCGTTCTCCTCGAGGTAGGAGAGCGTCTCGTCGGAGAACACGACCCCCCAGCCGAACGTCACCCCCGGCGCGTTGCGCTCGACGACGGTGATCTCCGCGTCCGGCCGTGCCTTCTTGTAGAGGAGCGCGAAGTAGAGACCCGCGGGGCCGCCGCCGATGCACACGATCTTCATGGGAGCGAGCTTTCCTTCTCGCCGACGCCTCTACCATCTCGCCCGCGCGCGGGCGAGTCGGATGGCTCCCTGAAGACCTGCCGCTCGGGCTACGCCGCCGCTCGGGCTCGCCGCTCTCCGGGAGGCGCGCGGCAGAAAAGAATGGCCGCGCCCTTAACTCCCTCCGCCGACGGACGTTGTTCATCCATCGGTCCCGGGCCGAGAAGTGGGTGACTCTCTCGGCCCGGGCTCGACTCTCGTTCTCGGTTCTACGCCGCGACGAGCCGGCGGAGCTGGACGCGCATCAGGTCGAAGCTGGGCGCGTTGAGCCCGCGAGCGCGGCGCAACAGGAACAGAGCATGGTGTACCTCCGCCTCATCTGGCTCGTCCTTGTCCCCGTCGAGGAGGTTGCGGTCTCGGGCGAGCGAATACGCCGCCGTGAGCTCGTCACCTTCCGCCGAGTCCAAGTAGGCCAGTGCCTCCTCGAGCGTGAGCGGCTCGAGAGACGTGATGATTGGAGCCCCCGCGTACTCGCGGGAACGTGTTGAGAGGGCCATCCATTACCTCGTTGGCTGCTACGCGCAGCCGATTCATCGTGACAACGCCGGGGCACCCGTCCCCGACGGTGGCTTGAGAGGCTCGCTGCGAGAGAAGATCGACACCGTCGGTTTCTTGGACCTCGTAGGTGTGACCGTCGCTCGCCTCGAGCGCTCCGTTGACATGCGCCAGACGCATTTGCGCGCTGACGCCGAATCGCGCGACGCTCGGCGTGTGCTCGATGGGATGTACGAGCGTCCCATCATGGCCACGCGAACGCCTGCTCGCTTCCACAGCGCTGCCCGTCGCGGAGGCGCTCTGTGGGTTCGTGTCGTGGTTGTCGTTGCGGCCGTCGCCGCGCTTCGTGTCATGTCGTCGTGCAGGGCCGGTGCTGCCGCCTCGTGCACGGAAGGTTCCCCGCGGGTCCCGCCGCGTGGGGCCTTGCTCGATGCTGGACTGGGTAACGATGTGAGCATCGGCTTCGCTCTGTGCGAGCGGCACCTCCCACCGTTGCCAGCATTCGTTCGGCATCACCCTCCCTGGTCGCTTTCGGCTCTCGAGCTCGAGGGCTGACGAATCAACCCACGCTTCGATAAAGCTACGATCGCACTTTGGCCGTGACCACTTTTCTTGCGCATTTCGGGGGGCCGATGTAGGCGCGCCGCAGCCACGCGCGCCGCTCCCCCCTCGCAGCTCTCCGCCCCATCTCCTTCCTGTCCCACCCGCCTTTGCCCTCCGCCTCGAACGCTACCCGGACACGATCGCGTGACTTTCGTGCCCGTGGGCGGGCGACGAAGCACGGCCGTCGAGGGAGCAAGGCGTGAGCCCGGCGGCTCACCTCGGTGCGGCGAGCGCGTCGACCTCGAGCCACCGCACCATCATGCTGCCGGCGTGCTGGGCGTAGTCGATCCGGAGCTGCCAATCGACGGGGCTTCCTGGCACCGCGCCGCGCACCGCCACAGGGTCGGCGAAGAGGTGGCTCGGCCCGGGGTTGAACTGATTGCGTAAGACGAAGGCCAGCGCCCGGCGGAGCTCCCGATCGACGAGGACGAGCTCGTCGTTCCGCGCGCCCCGACCCGCGAGGCGTTCGCGCACGAGCACGTCGAGGAGCGCCCCAGCTGCCTCACCCCGGCTCGACGCCGGTGTGACGCGCGGCGACACGAGCGGACCGAGGCCGAAGGCGCCGTCGGCGTCGAACGGCGTCTCGTCGGCGTCCTGCTGCAGCCGCCGCTGGTACTCATGCCAGCGCGCGCAGAACGCGAGCGCGTCCTCGTCGGGCGCGCGATCCCACAGCTCCGCGACGGCCTGGCAGGTCCAGTGCTCCTCGCTGAAGTAGTACCGGCTGCCGAAGAAGCTCCAGCCGCTGCCCGAGAGGCGCGCCAGACCGCGCCGAGCGGCTTCGAGATCGGCCGGATCTCCCGTGACGCGATGCGCCCGCGCGAGGGCGAGCGTCGCCTCGCCGCTGAAGTAGAGGAACTGGACGTCGATCGGCCGCTTCGTCGCGCGATCGTACTGGTGCTGAAACTCGCCGTCGGCCCGCTGCTGGCTGCGGAGGAAGGCGGCGAGCTGGGCGATCGCAGGCCGGTAGCCGCCGTCGGCGCCGGTCCCCACGACCTCGGTGAACGCGATCAGCGCGAGCGCGCTCGAGCCGATCTCGGCGATCGCGTCGTCCTCGCAGACGCAGCGGTGGTCGCCGCACTCGCGCATCATCTCGTCGCGCAGTCGCGCCGCGGCGCGGAGGGTCGCGTAGCGGACGAACGGCTCGTCGAGCACCGACGCGGCTTGCGCGAGGAAGAACGTCGAGCCGGAGTGGCGCGGCCAGTTGTAGCCCGGCAGCGTCGCGTTGGTCGACGCGTCGATCATGTAGCGAAAGCGCCCGTCCTCGTCGACCGCGCGCGCGAGGTGCATCCCGGCCTCGCGCACGCCGCGGAGCACGACCTCGCGCGTGAGGTTCGCCTCCGTGACGCGCGGCGCGGACGCGTTCGCGGCGTTCGCGTTCGCGTTCGGCGCGTTCGTCACCGCGCGGCGATCGAACCGCACGCGCGCGAGCTTCGCGCGCTCGGCGATCTCGTGCGCGCGGACGCCGAGCTGCTCGGAGAGCACGTGGAGCACGGTCGCGCGGTCGGTCCCCCAGCCGAAGCTCGCGGCCGCCCAGAGGTGGGCGCGGTCGTACGCCTGGAGCGCGAGCAGATCGTCCACGGTCGCGTACGCGACCTTGCCGTCGATCTCGGCCTTCACGCCGTCACGCCCCGGCACGAGCCCGAGCGTGAAGAAGAGCGGATGCGCGTAGAGCGGCCCCTCGCCCGTGACGACCTCGACGGATGCGACGCCGCCGGCCGCGGGCCTCGACACGTCGGCGCGCTCTCCCGACGCGTGGACGGACCGGCCGATGCGCGCGCCGTCCTTCCACCAGCTCTCCACGACGACCTCGTTCGCGGGCGCCGAGAGCGAGAACCAGGATCGAACGCCGACGCAGACGAAGAAGAGGATGACGGCGTAACCGCCGAGGAGACGAGCGAGCGCGCGCGGGTTCATCTCCGGCCCTTCTTCTTCTTCCCGCGAGGCTTCGAGGCGGCAGCCCCCGCCTGGCCGTCGCGCGACGCCGGCGCGACGCCCGACGACGGCTCGGCCCCCGGCGACGACGTGGACGCGGAGGCCGTCGCGCTCGCGGGCGTGGCACGCGCCGGCGTCCCACGCGGGCCGATCCACGCGAGCTCGACGGCGGGGAGCACGACGACGTACGGGAGCACGAGCGCCGCGACCAGGCCGAAGATGATCGCGCCGTTCGCGCCGACCTGCCCGTACACACCGCCGATCCACCCGGCCGTCGTGACGAGCGCCGCGAAGAGCGCGAGCCCGATGGCGAGCACCGCCGCCGACGCCGCGCGCGTGAGCGGCTCCGCGATCGACGCCTTGGCGAGGAGCGCGACGCCCGACGAGCCCAGCAGGAGGCCGACGACCACCGCGCCGGTGTCGACGACCCACCACCGCGTCGGAAGAAAGCGAAACACGCCGACGACGACGAACGCCGCGACCGCCAGGTTGGCGATGCCGAAGCCGATGCGCGCGCGCCGATCCTTCGTCTCGATGGCCATCAGGCCTCGGTTCTACCGCACCCGCGCCCCCCGGCCGACGGGAACCGGCGCGCGGCGTCAGAACTGGCCGTAGATGAACGGCTCCGCCTTCGCGCCCGCGGCGAAGTGGAGCGCGTAGGCGCAGCCGGCGAGGAGGACGCCCTGGACGAGCGCTGGGCTTCGCACGAACGTGCCCTGGATGCGCTCGTAGAGCGCGCGCGGGATGAAGTGCGTGGCGAGGCCGAGCGCGAGGACGAGGAGGATCCTCGGCGTGAGGTTCGGAGCGCCCTCCGAGAGCTTGACCATGCGCTCGAGCATCAGCGTCGCGTGAGCGAACGTCGGCGCGCGGAAGAAGATCCACGCGAAGCAGACGAAGTGGAACGTGGCGACGACGGCGACGACGCGCCCCGGCGTCATCACGACCGGACGCCGAGCGACCTCGGCGCCGCCGCCGACGGGATCGCTCGACTTGCCGTCCGCGCTCGGCGGCGCGGCCGCGCGGTAGGGTGCGCCGCTCGCCTCCGCCGGACGCTTCGACTGG
>JAHBWC010000015.1 GCA_019637225.1 Labilithrix sp. | reverse complement strand
CTGTCCGGCACCTCGCTCTTGCCCGCGGCGAGCAGCCGCGCGAGGCCGCCGTCATCCGCGTCGAGCAGTCGCTTCGGATCGCTCACGCGACGCCCCCTTCCTGCTTCGCCCGCTCGACGCCGCGCTCCACGACCTTACGTGCAGCATGCAAGCGTGAGTACGCCGTCTGCAGCGGACACGAGAGCGCCTCGGCGACCTCGGCCATCGTGAGCTCCTCGATCTCGTAGAGGACGAACACCGAGCGCTTGTCGTCGTCGAGCTGATCGAGGATCCGATCGAGCGTCGCGCGGGCCTGCCTCAGGGCGACCACGTCGTGCTGCGACGCCTCGTGCGGCGCGTCGGGAGGCGTGTCCGTGACGATCTCGCGGCGGACGCGTCCGCTGCGCCGGTAGTCCGACGCCGTGCGCGCGCAGATGCCGTAGATCCAGGTCTTCAACGAGGAGCGCCCCTCGAACTCGTCGAGCTTGCGGTGGACCACGACGAAGACCTCCTGGCAGACGTCCTCGACGTCGCACTCGGGCACGCCGAGGCGACGCAGCGCGCGCCACGCGAAGGGCGCGTACTGCCGGAAGACCTCGGCCAGCGTCGGCAGGACGCCCTCGTCGCCCGCCGCGCGCCGCGCGTCCCCTCCCATCGTACCGAGCGACAACGAATCGAGCCTCCTCGGCTGCGGGAGCTCCGGTCGAGCTCCGAAGAGCCCGGCGTTCAGGGGGATCATGGCAAGCGTTGCCACATCCCTTGGTGGAGGCTCCGCGCCGGAATTATGACGCGACTCGCACGCGAAATTGCCTGGAATTGTCGCGCTTCAGGGAAAAAAGAAGCCGAGCCCGACGTCGGCCGTGAGGACGTAGGCCTCGGGCCGGTGGAGCGTCTCGCGCCCGCCGCCGGCGCGCGTGTAGGCGAGCTCCGGCCGCAGGATCGGCAGGCCCGCCCCGACGCCGGCCGCCACGCCGACGGGCGCGACGAGCGGGATGTGCACGCGGAGCTCGGCCATGGCGGTCCACAAGAGGAGGACGTCCTCGCGGATCCCGCGGTTCGCCGTCTCGGCGCGCGGCCGCAGGAGCCCGAGGTGACCGCCGAGGCACCCGAGCAGGTTCACGCGTCCGCGCAGCGTCGGACAGATGCTGCCGCCCGCGTAGAGCATGTCGAACGACGCGCGCGCGCCGTCACGCGTCGCCTCCGTCGGCAAGAACAGCGTGGTGTAGCCGCGGAAGCCGACCGGGAGCTTCGGCGCGTAGAGGATCGCCTGGACGCCGGCGCCCGGCGCGAGCGTCGGCGCCAGGCCGTGGTTGACCGTCGCCTGCGCATGGGCCTCGAAGCGCCACGGATCGCGCGCCGGCGGCGGCGCCGGCGCGGGGCGCTCCGGCGGCGGCGGTCCGACCGGGGCGGTCACGGGAGTCGCGCCCGTCGCGGGCGGCGGCTCGCCCGGAGGCAGCGCGTCGGTCGGCGCCGGCTTCGGCCGCATCGCGGCGTCGGGATCGATCATCACGGCGATGACGAGCGCCAGCGGCTCCGTCATGGCGTCGCACGACGCGTCCGCGCGATCGAGCTCGCGCGTTCCGAGGGTCGCGCCGCTCGCGTCCCGCACCGTGATGACCGCGTGCCACCCGCTCGACGCGCCGCGCGCGCGCTTCTCGACGTGGCCTTCGACGGAGAGGTCGGCCTCCGCGGCCGACACGAAGACGGCGCGCCCGAGGCGCTCCTCGACGGCGCGCGCGAGCGGCTGCGTCGCGACGCAGGCGTCCGCGCCCGGCATCCGGAGCCACGAGAGCGACGACGTCTTCGCGTCCGCCGCGCGCGCGTCCGACGACGCGAGCAAGAGTGCAGCGAAGAGCGCCAGGCCCGCCAGGCGCGAGAGGTCGAACGCGAGCACGCCCGAGGGGTAGCACACTTGCGCGAGCGCAGAGGGCGTCGGCGTCGGGTCGAGAGATCCGCCGACGCGCCCCTTCGTCGCCGGCATCCCTCCTCGAACCGCGCACCAGGCGGTAGTCTCGGTGTACGGAGCGGGGAAGAGGGTCTCGGCACCATGAGCGCGGCAGCGAACAACCGGAGCAGCTGGGGGCCGAAGGCGCCGGCACCGCCCAAAGAAGGCATCCTCCGATCGACCGTGCGCGCCTTGCTCGTGCCGCGCCGCGCGATCCCGATCGCGCTCGTCGTCGTCCCGCTCACGATCATCCAGGACGCCTACAGCCGCGAAGCGTTCGCCGTGCCCATCGCGCTCCTCATGTGCGGGAGCTTCCTCCTCGTCGGCCCCTCGCTCTGGCGCGCGCTCTTTCCGCTCGACCGCCCCATCGCCGCCGGCGCGACGACGCGCGTCATCGTCTACGCCGGCGTCGGGGGCGCCGTGGTCCTCGGCGTCGGTCGCGGCCTCCCCGGCCTCGCCGGCGCCGGCCCCACGTTCATGACGACCGAGCCGAGCCTCGCGGTCTGCATGGCGCTCTTCTGGGTCGGCGGCTGGGGGCTCGCGCGCGACATCGATCTCGAGCTCCACCTGCGGCGCGCGCGCGCCCGCGCGGAGTCGCTCGCGCGCGAGGCCGACCACGCCCAGCTCTTCGCGCTGAAGAGCCACCTCGACCCCCATTTCCTCTTCAACACGCTGAACGCGATCGCCGAGTGGTGCCGCGCGGACGGCGCCGTGGCCGAGCGCGCGATCCTCCAGCTGTCGTCGATGCTCCGCACGATGATGACCGGCATCACGACCACGACCTGGCCGCTCGAGCGCGAGATCGAGCTCGTCGACGCGCTCTTCGCGCTCCACGCGATCCGCGACCCGTCGCTCTTCACGGTCGAGCGTCGGGTCCCTGACCCCGCGCCGGACGTCGAGGTCCCGCCGATGGTCTTGCTCCCGCTCGTCGAGAACGCGATGAAGCACGGCCCGCTCGCGAGGAACAAGGGCGCCGTCGTCTTCGCGATCACCACGTCCGAGTCCGACGTGTTCGTCGAGATCTCGAACCCCGGCGCCTACGCCGGCCCGCGCGAGGGCGGCAGCGGCCTCCCGATCGTCCAGAAGCGGCTCGCCCTCGCGTACGGAGCCGCGGCGCGCTTCACGATCGAGCGCGACGGCGATCGCACGCGCGCGTCGATGACCTTTCCGCGCGTCGTTCGCGGGAGCCTCCCGCCGCGCTCGGCGGGGTGAGGGGTCGAGCGCAGGCCGCCCGGCGCCGCGAAAATCGTCGTCGCGGATTGAATGCCTGTCGCGCTGATCCGTTCAACGGCTGTCGCGTTCGCGGCCCACATCGGCGTGGAGCCGTGCATCGCGCTGCTCGATGGAGAATGAGATGAAGAAGCCTGCGATCGTGACGGCCACCGGACTGTTCGTCTTCCTCGTGATGGCCTGCGGCGGCCTCAGCAACGAAGAAGCCTGCAACAAGGTCAAGTCGACCTGCAACTCGAGCTCGTCCAACGACGCCGGCGCGAGCAGCACGGTCACGGTCAGCTGCGAACCGAGCTCGTTCGACAAGATGTCGAACGACTCGGAGGTCAAGGACTGCATCGACAAGGCCTCGGACTGCTCCGGCATGCTCGCGTGCCTCCAGAAGGGCAAGGCGGAGTGACCTTGCGCTGACGATCGGCGCCGAGGACCGCCCCCGATCCTCGGCTACCGACGGGCACGCCCTTGGGTTAGCCTTCGCCCGCAATGGCGTCGTCGATCCCGCTTCGCGTCCTCGTTTGCGATGACGAGCTCATGGCCAGGAAGCGCGTGCTGCGCCTCCTCGGCGAGCTCGAGGGGATCGAGGCGACGATCGAGTGCGAGAGCGGAGAGCAGGTCCTCGCGCGTCTGCGCGAGGACGAGGTCGACGTCGCGATCCTCGACGTCAACATGCCCGGGATGAGCGGCATCGAGACGGTGCTCGCGATGCCGGAGGAGCGGCCGTACGTCGTCTTCGTGACCGCGCACCCGGAGCACGCCGTGAAGGCGTTCGAGGTCGGCGCGGTGGACTACGTCATGAAGCCGATCGACGACGGGCGCCTCTCGAAGGCGATCGAACGAGCGCGCGCGTTCCTCGACCACGGTCCCGCCGGACGGGGCGAGGGCGAGCCCGCGTCGGGCGCCCCCAAGCTGACCAAGCTGGCGATCGCGACGCACGGCGGTGCGGCGCTCGTGAGCCCGGCCGACGTGACGCACGCGACCTTCGACGGGACGCTCGTCTCCGTCCACACGTCGAGCCGTACGATCCTGACCGACGACACCCTCCAGGACCTCGAGACGAAGCTCGGCCCGGCCGGCTCGTTCGAGCGGGTCCACCGCCGTGCGATCCTCAACCTCGACCATGTCGAGCGGCTCGAATCGGTGGATTCGGGCGGTTATGTCGCCTGCCTCTCGACCGGCAAGCGCGTCGACGTCTCGCGTCAGAGTGCGCGAAAGCTACGGAGACGGCTTGGTTTGCGGTAGGCTAGGCGACGAGAAGGTGATGGCGGGAGAGCGCGCAAACGCTGAGGACGAGCCGGAGCTCGTAGACGACGACGACGAGGAGGGGGGAGAGTCGACCGTGGCGATGGCATCGCCGACGTTCGACCCCAGCTCGTCCGCGATGCCGCTCCCCATCTCGAATCCGCCCCCGCCGCTGCCGATCACGCCCGCGGCCGGGGTTCCCGCGTCGCCGCGCGCTCCGATGCCGATGCTGCCCACCGCGCCGGTGCCGTTCGTGCCGCGGCCCCCCGGCGGTCCGGCGGTGCCTCAGCTCGCGGCCTCGAAGGCTCCGGCTTCACCGGGCGTCCCGACCCCGCTCGGTCTCAGCCCGGGCCCGGTCGCGACCGGCGCCGGGCCCGTCTCGTCCGGCCCGCGCCGCCCGCAGACGGTCATCGGGCTCGCGCCGCCTCCCGCGGGGGCGCCGCGACCGGCCACCCCGGGGGCGCCGCTGCGGCCAGGCCTCCCGTCGGCCGGCGGCGCGCCGGCCGCGCCGCGGCCGAACCTGTCTCCCTCGCGTCCGGGACCGGCCGCCGCGCCGGTTCCGCCGTCGCGTCCGCTCGCGCCGTCGCCGCGTCCGGCGCCCGTCGAAGCGAGCCCGCCGCCCTTCGACGACGCACCCGAAGCGAAGGAGGACGGTCCCACGATGATGGGATCGACCGAGCAGTCGCTCGCGCTCTTCGGGCTCGACGCCGGTGCGGCCGACGCCGCGCGGGCCGCGGTCGCCGCGCCCGGGCCGCGCCCTGCGCCTCCGTCCGGTCGCTCGCCGCTCGCGAGCCCCGCCTTCTCCGGCGCGGGCGGCCCGCCCCCGCTGCCGCCCCCGGGCGGCGAGCCGAGAGACGGCTCCGCGCGCGACGGAGGCCCGCCGGGATCGAACGCGCTCCCGCAGCCGCTCGAGCGGATGGAAGAAGAGGAACGCACCCGCGCGGTGCCGCGCGAAGAGCTCCTCCGCGCGCAGGACGCGCACGTGATCGTCGGCGACGACGCCGTCGGCGAGGACGCGACGCTGGCCGTCTCGCCCGGCGACAACGAAGCGAACAGCAAGCACCTGGCGGCGCTCGCGCAGACGATGGCGCAGGATCCCGACGGCGCGTTCCCGCCGCCGCCCGGCGTGTTCCCTCCGCCGCCGTCGGCCCATGCGGGGCACGGGCCGGGCGGCGCGCCGAACATGATGCCGCCGCACGGTGCGATGAGCGGCCCGCAATCGCAGTCGGGCTGGAACGATGCGCAGCCGCCGCCGTGGGGACCCCCGGCGAGCTCGCCGATGCAGCAGGTTCAGCCGGGCTATGACCGGCCGACGTCCAACCCGCACATGCCCGCTTCGAGCCCCCACATGGCGGCGATGCCGCACGGCGGACCGCTGCCCGCGCACTTGGGGCAGGGTCACGGCCCGATGGGGCCGCCGATGCAGGGGCCGATGGGGCCGCCGTCCTACCCCGGGCAGCCCGGTCCGATGATGCACGGACGAGCGCCGGCGCCGTGGGCCCAGCCGGGGCCGGGGACCAGGCCCGTCAAGCTGTCCGGGCAGATCCTCCTGCTCGCGATCGTCGGCGTGATCTGCCTGGCCATCTTCATCACGGGCATCGTCCTCTTCGCGACGACGAAGTTCTGAGCCGGCGTTGGCTTTGGTAGCCTGAAACCACGAGGCGCGAAGGGCGTGGCGAGGCCGCAGACCATCCAGGAGTCCCGATGGGTCGGCCGCGTGCTCCGCGACAAGTGGCGCATCGACGGGCGCATCGCGCGCGGCGGCATGGGGACCGTCTTCGCGGCGACGCACAAGAACAACGGCAGCACGGCCGCGATCAAGATCCTCCATCCGGAGTTCTCGCGCGACGCCGACACGCGCAGCCGCTTCCTGCAGGAGGGCTACGCGGCCAACCAGGTGAACCACCCCGGCGTCGTTCGCATCCTCGACGACGACGTCTCGGAGGAGGGGCTCGCGTACCTCGTGATGGAGCTGCTCGAGGGCGAGCTCCTCGAGCAGCGCCGAATCCGCAAGGGCGGCAGGCTCCCGCTCGCGGAGGTCTACGACATCGCCGAGCAGCTCCTCGACGTGCTCGCGGCGGCGCACGCCAAGGACATCGTCCATCGCGACGTGAAGCCGGACAACATCTTCCTGACGCAGCAGGGACGTCTCAAGGTCCTCGACTTCGGCTTCGCGCAGATGAAGACCGGCTTCCGCACCGAGCAGACGGCGACCGGCTTCTTGCTCGGCACGCCGGGCTTCATGGCCCCGGAGCAGGCGATCGGCAACCGGCCGCTCATCGACGCGCAGACCGACATCTGGGCCGTCGGCGCGACGCTCTTCATCCTCCTCAGCGGGGAGCCGGTGCACGACGGCGAGAGCGCGGCGGAGATGCTCGTCGCGGCGGCGAACTTCCCGGCGCGCTCGATCTCGACGCTCGAGCCGGGCCTGCCCTCGAAGCTCCGCGACGCGGTCGACCGTGCGCTCGCGTTCCAGAAGTCCGATCGCTGGCCCGACGCGCGGTCGATGCAGGCCGCGCTCCGCAACGTCCCCGGGCGCCACCCGGTGGCGGAGCCGAGCGCGGACCGCTCGAAGTGGCGGCAGAGCGTCGTCGACGACGGCGAGCGGAGGGCCGTGCGCGGCGCGCCGATCGAGGACGCGACGGTGATGGATCAGATCGTCGAGCTCGAGTCCGACGAGCTCATCGAGAGCGCCGAGGTCACGGCGTACGTGCATCCGGCCGATCGCGAGCCGGCGACCGTCGCCGTCGAGGGTGACGGTCCGACGCTCGCCGTGCGGTCGCCGATCGGCGACGTCGACGCGAAGGTCGCGCTGCCGGATCTGGCCGACTTCCCGCCCGCCGACAACACCGTGATCATGGACAGCCGCCCGCGGCCTCCGGGGGGCTTCGACGCGCCTCGTCCCTCGTACCCCGACGCGTTCGGGCCGGCGCGCCCGCCGATGCCGTCGTACGGAGCCGGCGGAATCGTCTCGGGCGATCGGCGCCCGTCGTCGCCGGACGAGAGCGCGCCGTGGGTCTCGGCGCCGACCGCGCCGAGGGACTTTCGGCCGGCGCGGCCGCCCGTCGCCGGCGGCGGCTCGCGGGTGCTCGGCTTCGTCCTGGTCGCGGGGATCACCATGGTCGTCGTCATCCTGACCGGTCTCCTCGTGATCCTCGGGTCCGACTGACGCAATTCGTCAGAACTTTCGGGCCTCACGATCGTACTGGACGAAGTCCAGCGTGCCGCCGGCCTCCCCGGCCCCCGCCGCGCGCGCGATCGTCACGCCGCGTCGTCGCGTTCGACTGTAGGCTCGGCGCGCTCACGCTCGTTCTTCACGGAGATCCGAGCTTCGCGCTCGGCCCGCAATCGAGGTCTCGTCGATGGTTCGTCGTCCCGCGTTCGTCGCTCTCGGCTCGCTCTTCGCGCTCCTCGCCGTCGGGTGTCCCGGTCAAAAACCTCCCGCTCAGCCGACGAACGCGAACGCTCCGGTGGCCGAGGCGCCGCTCGTCTGGAAGCTGTCGAAGTCGGGGCTCGGCTTCCGCATCAGCAACGCGGACGACGACGCCGACAGGCCGAGCGAGCGCAAGGTCGCCGCCGCGACGCCGCTCGGCGCGGAGGACGCGCGCAAGATCGCCGGGCGCCTGCCCGAGCTCAAGCGCGACCCCGACGACGAGAAGGACTTCGCGATGCGCGCCAAGTCGATCCCGGCGCCGCGCCCCGGCAAGACGGTCACCGAGACGTTCCCGCCGCCCGCCGGCCCGCCACCGGCCTCGGCGTCGCCGAGCGGCCCCCTCAAGGTCGAGCGTCACGCGCCCGAGGGCAAGGTCGATCTCGCGCCCCACCTCACGATGACGTTCACGCAGCCGATGGTCGCGGTCACCGCGGTCGACGAGGTGAACAAGGAGCACCCGCCGGTGCGGCTCGTCCCCGAGCCCGCCGGAAAGTGGCGGTGGCTCGGGACGCGGACCTTGATGTTCCAGCCGGACAAGCGCTTCCCGATGGCGACCGAGTACGCCGTCGAGGTCCCGGCGGGGACGCGCGCGCAGAATGGGCAGTCGCTCGCATCCGCGGAGCGCTGGACGTTCACCACGCCTCCGCCCGCGGTGAAGCACGCGCATCCGCGCGGGAGCTCGGAGCCGCTCGACCCGATGATGTTCGTCGAGTTCGATCAAGCGGTCGATCCGAAGGCGATGCTCGCGTTCGTCGAGGCGACCGGCCCGAAGGGCGCGGTGCCGCTCGAGCTCGCCGAGGCCGACGCGATCGAGGCGAACGACGCCGTGCGTCCGCTCACGCAGCGGGCGGAGAAGGGCCGCTGGCTCGCCTTCCGCCCCGTGGGCTCGCTCCCGACGGACACGAGCTTCACGGTTCGCGTCAAGGCGGGCGCGCCGAGCGCGGAGGGCCCGAAGGTCACGGACAAGGAGCAGTCGTTCTCGTTCAGCACCTACGGCGCGATGCGCGTCTCGCACCACTCGTGCAGCCAGTGGTCGTCGAGCGGCAAGGACCACTGCCCGCCGCTCGCGCCGTTCTCGATCGGGTTCTCGAACCCGATCGACATGAAGACGTTCGACAAGGACCGGATGATCAAGGTCTCGCCCGAGGTGCCCGGCCTGAAGGTCGAGGTCTACGGCGCGGGCATCTCCCTCCGCGGCAGGACGAAGGGCCGCACGAAATACACGGTCACGATCGACGGCGCGATCCGCGACGTCCACGGTCAGACGATGGGGCGCTCGGAGGCGATCGCGTTCGACGTCGGCTCGGCGGATCCCACGATGTTCGGCGCCGAACAGGAGCTCGTCGTCCTCGATCCCGCCAAGAAGACGAAGGACTACCAGGTTTACACGATCAACGAGCCCGGCCTCCGCGCGCGCGTCTACGCCGTCGGACCGGCCGACTGGAAGAAGTACGGCGCGTTCCGCCAGGAGTGGGAGCGCCCGCGGAAGCTCTCCCCGCCCGGCCGCCTCGTCTACGACAAGGTCCTCACGCCCAAGAAGGCTCCCGACGAGCTCGTGGCGACGTCGGTCGATCTCGCGCCGGCGCTCACCGGCGGTGTCGGGCAGGCGCTGGTCGTGGTCGAGCCCACGCGCGCGATGCCGAAGGGCGTCCATCGGCCGGAGCTGCACGTCTGGGTGCAGTCGACCGAGCTCGGCCTCGACGCGATGATCGAGCACGACCATGTGCTCGGCTGGGCGACGCGCCTCGCCGACGGCGCGCCGGTCGAGGGCGTCGACGTTCAGCTCCTCGGCGCGGGCACCGGGAAGACCGATCGCCAGGGGCTCGCGCGCGTGCCGCTCTCGGACACGCCCGGTCGCCTCGTCGTCGGAAAGAAGGGAAACGACGTCGTGATCGTCCCCGAGCGCTGGTTCGGGGAGGCGGCGTACGTGCGGCGTACGTTCTCGAGCACCGTGAAGTGGTTCGTCTACGACGACCGCGGGATGTACAAGCCGGGCGAGGAGGTGCGCGTCAAGGGGTGGCTCCGCCGCGCGGGGCTCGAGCGCGACGGTGACCTCGACGCGATCCCGGACATCGCCGGAAAGAGCGTGCGCTACCGCATCCGCGATCCGCGCTGGGCGGAGCTCGGCAGCGGGACGGCGAAGGTCGACGAGTTCGGCTCGTTCGACCTCGCCTACAAGCTGCCCGGCAACACGAACCTCGGGACCGCGCAGATCGAGCTCGAGCTCGACGGCGTCAGCCTCTCGAGCTCGCGGTGGCAGCATCGCTTCGAGGTGCAGGAGTTCCGCCGCCCCGAGTTCGAGGTGACGGCGCGCTCGAGCGAGGGGCCGCACTTCGTCGGCAGGCACGCGATCGCGACGCTGAGCGCCGCGTACTACTCCGGCGGCGGCCTCCCGGACGCGCCGGTGAAGTGGAACGTGACCCGTCGCGCCACCGCCTTCACGCCGCCGAACCGCGGCGACTACCACTTCGGGCCCGAGCCGGAGTTCTTCTGGTCGTGGCGCTCGAGCAAGCGGAACGAGCCGAAGTCGGAGGACTGGTCGTCGAAGACGAACCCGCAAGGCATCCACCGCATCCGGCTCGATTTCGACGCCGTCGAGCCGTCGTACCCGATGAGCCTCGATCTCACCGGCCACGTCACCGACGTGAACCGTCAGGAGTGGGCCGGCCGCACGTCGATGATCGTGCATCCGGCCGACGTCTATTCGGGCGTGAAGCTCGCGAAGGGCTTCATCCGCGCGGGCGAGAACATCGAGGTCGACGGGGTCATCGTCGACGTCGACGGCAAGGCGCTGCCCGGCCGACACGTGACCATGAAGGCCGCGCGCATCGACTGGGAGCAGAAGGGGACCGAGTGGGAGGAGCGGGAGCTCGAGGCGCAGACCTGCGAGGCCGACTCCTCGCAGAGCGGCGACAAGGTCCACTGCTCGTTCAAGACGCGAGAGGGCGGGAGCTGGCGCGTCTGGTCGATCGTCACCGACGAGCACGGCCGGAAGAACCAGACGGCGACGTCGCTCTGGGTCATCGGAGCGGACCGCCCGAAGGACCGCAGCGTGGCGCGGGCGAACGTGAACCTCGTCCTCGACAAGAAGGCGTACCAGCCGGGCGCCCTCGCCGAGGTGCTGGTCGTGGCGCCGTTCGCGCCGGCCGAGGCGCTCCTCACGGTTCGCCGTCAGGGCATCGTCCACGTCGAGCGCTTCTCGATGACGGCCGCGAGCCAGGTCGTGAAGGTGAAGCTCGACGAGGCGTGGGTCCCGAACGTGGAGGTGCGGGTCGACCTCGTCGGGCAGGACCTCCGCGACGACGACCTGGGCCGTCCCGACGAACGGCTCCCGAAGCGTCCGGCGTTCGCGTCCGGCTCCGCGCAGGCGAAGGTGCTCGCGACGACGCGGACGCTCGCGGTGAGCGCGCTCGCGAAGCGCCCGACCCTCGAGCCCGGCGGCCGCACGCACGTCGACGTCGACGTGAAGGACCACACGGGGCGCGGCGTCGCGAACGCCCAGGTCGCGCTCGTCGTCGTCGACGAGGCCGTGCTCGCGCTGAGCGGCTACGAGACGCCGGACCCGATCGCGCTCTTCTACGCGCCGCGCTCGAGCAACGTCAGCGATCTCGGGATGCGCGACCGCGTGGTCCTCGGCGAGCCCGACCTCACGAAGCTCCGCGCCCTCGATCCGGTCGGCGGTCTCGGGCTCAGCGGAGTCGGCGCGGGCGGCGGAGGGCGTCTCTACCCGCAGAAGGCCGCGCGCGCGGCGGCGTCCGCGGCGATGCCGGTGCCGCCGCCGGCGCCGCGCGCGCCGGAGCCGCTCGCCAGGGCCGAGGCGAGGGAGAAGGACCGCGACGCCGACGGGTTCGCCGACGTCGCGGACGGCAAGTCGATCGTCGGCGAGTCGAAGAAGCCGATGGAGGTGCGCACGGATTTCTCCGCCCTCGCGCTCTTCTCGCCGGCGGTGCGGACGGACGCCCAAGGGCGGGCGTCGGTCGCCCTGAAGGTGCCCGACAACCTCACGCGCTACCGCGTGATGGCCGTCGCGGCGACGAAGGAGCGTCAGTTCGGCGCGAACGAGTCGACGATCACCGCGCGCCTCCCGGTGATGGCACGTCCGTCGGCGCCGCGCTTCCTCAACTTCGGCGACAAGTTCGAGCTGCCCGTCATCGTGCAGAACCAGACGGACCAGCCGATCGACGTCGGCGTCGTCGCGCGAGCGACCAACGCCGTCATCGCGGAGCCGAGCGCGAAGCGGGTGCGCGTCGCCGCGAACGATCGCGTCGAGGTCCGCTTCGACGCGGCGACCGTCAAGGCGGGGACAGCGCGCTTCCAGATCGGGATCGCGTCCGGCGGATTCTCCGACGCGAGCCAGATCGAGCTCCCGGTCTACACGCCGGCCACGACCGAGGCGTTCGCCACGTACGGCGAGATCGACGAGGGCGCGACGGCGCAGCCGGTCAAGATGCCGGCGAACGCCTTCCCGCAGTTCGGCGGCCTCGAGGTCACGACGTCGTCGACGCAGCTTCAAGCGCTCACCGACGCGGTCGTGTACCTCGTGAAGTATCCGTTCGAGTGCAACGAGCAGCTCTCGTCGCGCGTCTTGTCGATCGCGGCGCTGCGTGACGTGCTGTCCGCGTTCAAGTCGAAGGACCTCCCGCCGCCGGCCGCGCTCGAGGCGTCGATGAAGAGCGACTTCGAGAAGCTGAAGCGCCGGCAGCACTACTCCGGCGGCTGGGGTTTCTGGCAAGAGCAGCCGTGGCCGTACCTCACGGTCCACGTCGCGCACGCCCTCGTCCGCGCGCAGGACAAGGGCTACAAGCCGGACGACGAGATGATGCGTCGCGCGCAGAGCTACCTGCGCTCGATCGAGAGCCACATCCCCGCCTGGTACGGCGAAGACGCGCGGCGCGCGATCATCGCCTACTCGATCTACGTCCGGAACCGGATGAAGGACCCCGATCCCCGGAAGGCGAAGCGCCTCATGGTCGAGGCGGGCGGCGTCGACAAGCTCGGCATCGAGGCGGTCGGCTGGATCTGGCCGACGATCTCCGAGGACGCGGCCAAGGGGAGCGCCGCGGAGAACGAGGCGATCCGCCGTCACGTCGCGAACCGCGTGACCGAGACGGCCGGCGCCGCGCACTTCGTGAGCGGCTACAAGGACTCCGACTGGGTGCTCCTCCACTCCGACCGCCGCGCCGACGGGGTCCTCCTCGAGTCGATGATCGGCGATCAGAAGGACTCGAGCGTCATCCCGAAGCTGGTGAAGGGGCTCCTCGGTCACCGCAAGGCGGGCCGCTGGACCAACACGCAGGAGAACGCCTTCGTCCTCCTCGCGCTCGATCGCTACTTCGCGACGTACGAGAAGGTGACGCCCGACTTCGTCGCGCGCGTGTGGCTCGGCGACAAGCTCGCCGGCGATCACACGTTCAAGGGGCGGACGACCGAGTACAGCCACATCGGCGTGCCGATGCAGTTCCTCGCCACGGAGACGCAGAAGAACGGCAAGGCGGAGCAGAGCCTCGTCATCGGCAAGGACGGGCCCGGCCGGCTCTACTACCGCGTCGGGATGCAGTACGCGCCGACGAACCTGAAGCTCCCGCCGGCGGACCACGGCTTCGTCGTGTCGCGCCTCTACGAGGGCGTCGACAGGGCCGACGACGTGAAGCGCGACGCCGACGGCACCTGGCGCGTGAAGGCAGGCGCCAAGGTTCGGGTGCGCGTGTCGATGGTCGCGCAGGCGCGCCGCTATCACGTCGCGCTCGTCGACTCGATCCCGGCGGGCCTCGAGCCGATGAACCCGGCGCTCGCGGTGACCGGCGAGATCCCGAAGGACCCGACGGCGAACGACGCGAGCGCGAACCAGAGCCGCTACTGGTACTGGTCGCGGACCTGGTACGAGCACCAGAACATGCGCGACGAGCGCGTCGAGGCGTTCGCCTCGCTCCTCTGGGACGGCGTCTGGGACTACACCTACGTCGCGCGGGCGACGACGCCGGGGACGTTCGTCGTCCCTCCGGCGAAGGCCGAGGAGATGTACGCGCCGGAGACGTTCGGGCGCAGCGGCGGCGATCGCCTGATCGTCGAGTGATACGTCGACCGACGCGGTGCGCTCTCGCGCCGCGCGGGCGGTCGCCACGGGGTGCGGCACCGTGCGCCCGGCCCTCGAAGCCCGGGGAGGGCCAACTGAATGACATCAGAAGCCAAACCGGAATATCATCCCGATAGGGATGGCTTGCCTCCCTGACAGGTGGTCGGTCCGCGGCAGAACTGCGTGGACGTTCACGAGAGATCCGTCTAATCACGCATTTATGAGCTCGAAGTGGATGAGGCGATGAGTCCTCTCGTCCATGGAGGGACTGCTTCACTGGCTGCACCGGTCATCGCCGCGCCTTCCGAGAGCGTGGTCCGCCGGGCCTTCCCAAGACACGAGGTTTGATCGATGCCTTCTCAACGCTTCATCGTCGGTGCGTCGATGCTGCTCGCGCTGGCCGCGTCGGCCGGCTGCGGTGGTGTCACGCAGTTCCAGGGCGCGCAGGCGTTCGCCGTCACCGGCACGCCCCCGCCGCCCCCGCCGCCGCCGCCGCCGCCCCCGAAGGAGGAGCCGAAGCCGCCGCCGCGCGTCGAGCTGCACGACAACAAGATCGACTTCAAGGAGAAGATCCAGTTCGAGGTGAACAAGTCGACGATCAAGGAGGAGAGCTTCTCGCTCCTCCACGACATCGCCGAGGTCATCAAGCAGAACCCGCACGTCAAGAAGATCTCGATCGAGGGCCACGCCAGCGCCGAGGGTGACGCGAAGGCGAACAAGAAGCTCTCCGACGAGCGCGCGAAGTCGGTCATGGATCACCTCGTCAAGAAGGAGTCGATCCCGGCGACCGCGCTCGTGGCCAAGGGCTGGGGCATCGAGAAGCCGATCGCCGACAACGGCACGCCGGAGGGTCGCGAAGCGAACCGCCGCGTCGAGTTCCTCGTCATCGAGCAGGACGTGACCCAGAAGAAGGTCGAGATCGACCCGAAGACGGGCAAGCAGAACGTCCTCGAGGAGAAGAAGGACACCCTCAAGACCGACACCGGCACGCCGGCGGACGGCGCGGCGACCCCCGCGACCAAGCCCGCTCCGACCGCCAAGCCCACTCCGGCCACCAAGCCCGCTCCGGGCGGCGCAGCCGGCAAGGTCGCCGAGCCCAAGTCCGGCGTCGCGACCCCGGCGCCGAAGCCCTCGGCCGCGCCGGCCCCCAAGCCCACGGAGAAGAAGTGATGAAGACGGCCCTCCTGATTGCAGCTTCTCTCGCCACCGTCGTCGGCTGCGCGTACCGCAGCCCGGAGATGTACCGCGACGACACCACGAAGGTCCTCGAGACGAAGCAGGCGGACATCCGCACCTGCTACGACGAGGTCCTCAAGGGCGCGCCCGGCGCGGGCGGCACCGTGACGGTCAAGTTCGAGGTCGAGACCGAGGGCGGCAAGATCCAGAACGTCGTCGTCGACAAGCCGACCACCACCGCGCCCGACGCCGTCGGCGAGTGCGTGCGCAAGAACATCGAAGGCCTCGTCATCAACCCGCCGGACAAGCGGCTGGGTCAGGCGACGTACGTCTACGAGTTCTCGATCGGGGCCTCTCCGGGCGCCGCGCCGAAGAGCTGAGCGAGTCGGCTCGCGAGGTGCCCCTCGCGAAGTCGCATTGAGAACCGAGCGCGAGGAGCCTAGTCTCTTCGCGCTCGGTGCCATTTTGTGCGCTCGAGCGCATGACGCGGAGAAATGACGATGAAGCGATGGGTAGGAGTGCTGATGTTCGGGCTCGTCGTGGCGTGCGGCGGCAACAGCGCCGAGAGCGCGGCTCCGGCGACGCCCGCGTCCGAGCACGGGCATCACGACGAGCACCACGGCGCCAAGCCGTCGGGCGGACCGGTGAAGGCGCCGGGTGAGGCCGAGGTCGGCGACACCACGCGCTGTCCGGTGTCCGGCGAGGAGTTCGTCGTCGAGGCGACCTCCCCGAAGGTCGAGCACGCGGGCAAGACGTATTATCTCTGCTGCGGCGGCTGCAAGAAGAAGTTCGAGGAGAACCCGGAGAAGTTCCTCAACAAGTCCTGAGGCGCGGGCACGATCCCACAGCGCGAGGTTTCGTGTCCGATGACCCCGTGCGACTTATCCTGTCGGGGCGGCGCCGGGGTCGGGGAGCCCTCGCGCCCGCGTCGCCCGTGCCGATCGCGAGGCCATCTCCGCGCGAGTCACGCGCCACTGGGGCACTTTCGGTCTGCGGAGGTAGTTTCGGGCGCGTGCCCGCGCGCAGGAAGGTGATTCCCACCGGTGAGGAAGATCCTGGGCTCCTTGTGCGGGCGCGAGGTCTCCCCAACCCCGACACCGCTTTGCGAACTGCGGGGCGCGGTGGGGACGAAGGCGCGGAGGACTCGGGCAGTGCGGCGAGCCGCGGGCGACTCGCGACGAGGTCGGCGAGCGCGTTGGCGCCGCGGCCGAGGGTGAGCGCGAGGCCCGCGCGACGGCCGGCGCGGACGTGGCGGCGCGTCAGAGGACGAACGTGCGGCGGCCCTCGACGATGACGCGGCGCTCGAGGTGGGCGCGGACGGCGCGCGCGAGGACGACGCGCTCGACGTCGCGGCCGACGCGGACGAGCTCGTCGGGGCCGAGCGCGTGGGTGATGCGCTCGACGTCCTGCTCGATGATCGGCCCCTCGTCGAGGTCCTTGGTGGCGTAGTGCGCCGTGGCGCCGATCAGCTTCACGCCGCGCGCGTGCGCCTGGTGGTACGGCTTCGCGCCCTGGAAGGCGGGGAGGAAGCCGTGGTGGATGTTGATGACCGGCGGCGCGTCGCGGAGAAAGCCGTCGGAGAGGACCTGCATGTAGCGAGCGAGCACCACCAGGTCGACGTCGTGGCGCGCGAGCAGCTCGAGCACGCGCGCCTCTTGCTCGGCCTTCGTCTCCTTCGTGACGGGCAGCGCGTAGAAGGGGAGGCGGAACGACTGCGCGGCGGCCTCGAGCGTCGGATGGTTGCTCACGACGAGCGCGATCTCGCACGGCAGCTCGCCCTGCTTCTGTCGGAGCGCGAGGTCGTAGAGGCACGTCGGATCCTTCGTGACCATCACGCAGACGCGCGCCACGCGATCGTCGTAGCCGACGGACCACTCGCCTTCGAGCGGCGTCGCGATGCGCTCGGCGAAGGCCGTCTCCATCGCGGCGCGCGTCGCCGAGCCCCCGAGCCTCTCGTGCGCCTGGGGCGCGGCGAGCCCGCCGAGATCGACGACGACGCGCATGTAGAAGCGCGCGCCGCGTTCGCCGTGGAGATCGGTGTAGTTGCTCGCCTCGAGGATGTTCAGCCCGAGCTCGTAGAAGAAACCCGAAAGCCGAGCGACCAGGCCGGGCCGATCGGGAGCAGAGAAGAGGATCGTCGCGCGACTCATTGCCCGCCAGCGTATCGGGCTCCGCGCCCCGCGTCCCCTTCGATAGCGCACCTGGCGACGGCGCTGCGCTCTCGTTCGGCAGCTCGGGGTGGGCCCGGTCGCGGCGTCGGCGCCGGGGTGAGCCGACGCTCGTCGTCCCGGCTACGCAGGTTCTTGACGAACCGATGCAACCCCACGACGGCGACCGCAAAGAGTCGGCTCGGCCGTAGAAGCGGAAGCCGCCGCGGAGCTAACCGACTCCTCTCCGCGAGCGCGCTTTTTCCTCCGCCGCAGCGTCGCGAAGACGACGCACCTCACGCCTCACGACGAAGAGCGTGAGACCTGCGAACAGTAGCGCGATGGGCGCGGTCTCGAGTGCCTCGCGAGTCTTCCCCTCGCGAAGGGACACGAAGCAGAACCACGCGAACCCCAGCGTGAGCATTCCCAAGCCGATGATGAGGCGAAGGCGCATCGCGGAACGCCTCCAGGATACCGCCGAGAGCGTAGGAAGTCCTTGCGCATGGCGGAGCAGCAACGACGTGGCGCGCAGCGAGGACGTGCATGGTGCGCGAGAATCGGGTCTGAAGATCTGAGTGCTTGTGGAACGCAGGGCGCACCTCGGCGTCCGCTCGCGGTCGGGTCGAGCGAACACCGGTTCGTGGACGACGCTCGAGTCGGTCGTCGGTGGCGAGTGAGCCCCGGGTGGCATCGCGTGGAGGATCTGCGATCAGGCGCGCCCTCGGCCGCGGATGCGAGCGCGGATCTCCTCGAGCGCCTCTGCGTCGGCAACGTCCTTCGTTCGGCCGGTCGTGCGCTTGTTGCGGATCATCGCCTCGAGGCCGATGCACCGTACGGCTTGCGATCCGAGATGGCCCGTGACCGTATCTTCTACGGCCTCGTCGTAGGTGACGCCCGAAATCTCCGTGAGGATGTCGATGCGAAACGGTGGGAGGCCGATCTGGTAGACGGTGCCCGGTGTCGCGAAGTCGGTCGCAGTGACCTCGTGCGCATGCACCGGCGTGCCGAAATGGACGAGGCTCGGAAGACTCGCTCGGCGTTCGCCGGTGTCGGCCGGACGAACAGATCGAGATCGCCGGTGGCGCGCGGAGCGCCGTGAGCAGCCAACGCATGTGCGCCGACGACGAGAAAGTCGCATCCCTCCGCGTGGAAGCAGGAGAGCAGATCGACGAAGTCCTCCGGGACCGCGTCGCTCATGGCTTTGGCCGGATGACCTGTCCGGGAATCTCCGCGCGCGAGTAGCGCGGCAGGGGCTTGCCCGCGAACGCCCACTGCGAGCTCGTCAACGTGGCGACCATCGCGATGCGCGCGTCGACATCGTCGGGGATCCGGTCATCGGTGAGCGGCTCGCCTCCGAGGGTTGCCCGGCGGATCGGCCATGCCGCTCTTGCACGTCGTCGCTCGTCGAACGTGCTCATGGCACCAGTGTAGCAGGCCGGCGGGGGCCGGTCGCCGCTCGTCCTGGAGGTGTTCGTGCGTGTTGACGCGCTTCACGTAGGAGCTCCCCCGAGCTCTTGCGTGGCATGGCCCCATGGAAATCGCGCGTCTGCGGGCACAGCTCCTCTCGGCCATGGGGCTCACGACGCTCGGATCCACGATCGACGCGTGCACGCCTAATGGGCGCGCACAGCCGGTGGCCGACGCTTCGCCGTCAGCGGATGCGTCCCCGCCTACGTCTGCCGCCTCGTCGCAGGCACCCGCGTCCGAGCTCGATGCCGCGCAGAGCGAACGTTGGAGCGTGAACTACGATGATCCGACCGCGCCCGAGAGGAGCCGCTCGCGTCCTGCCGAGTGTTTCGTCGGGAAGACCGTCGTCACCAACGTCGATCCGTCGGCGCCGCTGCGCGTGCATCCTGCGTCGACGGAGATCGCGGACTGTGCGTCGGCGATCGAGATGCCCTGCATCTGCCACCGGGTCGAAGGGTGCTTCAAGCAGAAGATGTGCTCCGCTCCGCTCGTCGCGCAGGTGACGCGCGACGAGCGAGCGCGGAGAGCCGGCGCCTGTTGCTTCGCGGCGCCTCGCGAGTGTGCTCATCCCGGGAAGGGGAGGGCTCTCCGTGTCGAAGGCTCTCTCCGGGTCGCGCCGTCGCAGAGGCGAAGCGACTGCTCGATGGTCGCGCCGTGCGTGCACGCGCTCCGGATCGCCCTGTCCGGCGCCGCTGCGTGAAGCTTGGTCTAGAGCTTGGAGAGAGAGCGCACGGTCGCCTCGGCAGCCGCCACACCGTCTTCGAACTTGTCGAAGCTCGTCTTGGGCATCGTCGTGACGTAGGCCTCTCGCTCGGCGCGCAGGCGCGCGCGCTCGGGCGATCCGACGGGTGCGCGAAACGCTCTCGCCGCGAGATCGAGCTCGTCCCAACCCTCGACACAGAGCTTCGACATCGTGCGTCTCGACGAGGATCGCGCCTCTGCCGTGTCGGCGGCCACGACGACGGCGCGGGCCCTCGGTTCGAGCTTGTCACGATCGCTCGCGTCGAAGAGAGGTGCGCAGAGCGGCAGGAGAATACCCACGAGCTCGGTCTCGAAGACGTCCGGGAAGCGCGGCAACGTCGCGGCGATCGCTTCGAGCTCCTGCCTTCTACGCGGGCGAGCCTCGCTCTCGGCCGGGAGCGCGCGAATCGCGTCCGCGCACGGTTCCTCGAGGTCTTTGATGCACTGCGAAGCTGCGAGCGCGCCGGTCATCGCCGAACCGAGGGCGTAGTCGCGCGCGACCGCCAACGTGCTCGTGCACGTCGACGCCGCCGACTGCGCCTCGTCGCGCGCGACGAGAGCGCGAACCTCTGCGCGTGCACGCGTGCACAGCGCGAGTAGAGACCGGTGCACCTTCTCGCCGGGCGCCGCCTTCGCGAACGGCCGAGCGGACGGCGGCGGTCCGGGGCGTTCCGCGTGACGCAGCGAGAGGAGCTTCGTGAGCGCGGCCGACGTCGTCTCGAGGTCCTTCAGGCAATCTTGCTTCGGACCGTCGAGCGGAGCTCGCTTGTCGCCGAGCAGCGTGGCGCAACGATTCGACGTCTCGACGCTCGCCTCGACTGCGCCACGCTCGGTCGCGGCCGCATCGAAAGCCTCTCCGAACGAGCCTGGAAGCCGTCGGGCCGGATCCGCCGGCGGGCGCGTGTACGCGCGCTGCTCCACCGCGTTGGCCCGCTCGATGACCGACGCGCGGAACGCCGTGACCCGCGCTTCACCTGGTCCACATCCGGCGAGCGCGAGGGTCCACGCGAACGATGCAAGGTGCAAGGAACCGGAGGCTCGTCTCATGCCACCCCTCCGAGAGGGTCGAGTCCGTCGCGCCCTCGCGCCTCACGCATCGATTCGATGAGCGATGCCCGCATCGCGGCGCGCGCCGGCACCCACGGCGCGATGAGCGAGAGCACGCCGGCGACGACCGGGGATCGAGACGGCACGTTCATGGATCGTCTCACGCTACAGCAAGACAGCGCGGCCCCAGAGGCTCCGATGCAACCGTCTGCGCTCGGTCCGCGGCCGGGCGAAACGTGCCCTCTTCCCAAAGAGTGGCAGCGAATCGCAGCCGCTCCTACGATCTTTGCCGTGTACCGAGAACCCGATCGCTCGGCGTCTCGCTCCGTGCCTGCACCTACGGCTGCACAGCCTCGACGCGCTCAGCTCGTGCTCCGCCCCGGATTCGGCCGGGGCATCTATGTGCTGGCGGCGGGCTCCGGGGCGCTCGCGTGCTGGGCGCTTCTGCAATGGTCACGCGGCATGCCGTTCAGCGATGCAGCTAGGTACATGGTGTTTGCGGTCGCCCTGGGCTACGTCGGCTGGTCGTTCGCCGTCACGCGCCTCGTCTTCGAGGTCGACGGATCGATCGTGCGAGGCTATCGCTCGCGCCTGGGGCGACGGACGACGATGTTCGAGCATCCACTCGCGTCGGTCCGCGACATCGGCACGACGGTCTCGAGCGACAGCGGCGGCGACGCTTGTTTCGTCACGCTCGTCCTCGAAAACGGCGAGAGACAGCGGATCGAGCAGCGTCTCTTCTTGATCGTCTTCGGTTTGGACGAGGATTTCCTCACCTTCCGGAAGTGGTTCCTCGCGCAACGCTACGGAGGCAACGTGCCCGAGGAGATCCCGAGCGATGCGCCATCGTTCGAGTAGATCAGAGCCGTTCGAGCTGTGCGCGGGCGAGAGCGGTCAGGTCCTCTGCCTCGAAGGCGGGGCCGTGTCCGGGCACGACGATCGCGGGCGGCTCGCTCGCGAGTCGCTCGAGCATCCACTCTTTCACGGCGCGCTTGTCACGCACCATGAGCCAGGCCGCCAGCTTGAAGAGGCGAAATCCGGGCGCCGATCCGCTCAGCGAGAAGAGCCAGCCCACGGGGGCCGGCGGCGTGCGCGGGAGGTTCGCGAAGAGATCGCCGGCGAACCAGATCGGGCCCTTGCGCGCGCGGACGCTGAAGAAACATTCTCCCGACTTGAAACCGGGAGGCGTGGCGTAGTGGACGTCCTCGGGCAGGGCGAGCTCGTCGAGGGGTCGGAACGAGATGCTCGGCGCCCTCTTCGCGAGCGCCGCGACCGTCTCGCGAGGCGCGTAGCTCACGGCATCGGGGAAGCGCTCGCGCCAGGCCGCCTGGCCGAGGTGGTGCCAGGCGTTGTTGGCGACGAGCGCGCTGACCTCCCCGTGCTCGCGAAGGGCGTCGTAGGCGCGGGCGTCCATGTTGGAGCCTGGGCTGACCACGACGAGGCCGTCGGTCCCGCGGAACGCGAACGTCGTCGCGTAGGCGCCCTTCGTGAAGCGGTACTCGCGGTAGAGCACGCGCCCGTCGTCATCGAGGATGTTCCAGGTGTCCTTCTTCATGGGAAAACTCGTACAGGATGTGGCGCCTACTGGCTCCGGGTCAACGGCCCAGCGGCCTGTCCGTCGCGGAATCGTCGCCGGCGCCGGCCGTGGCCGGACGAGGTGACCGGCTCACGGGGCTGAGCCGAGGATCTCCCAGGCGGCGGTGGTGCGCTTCTGTCGCGCCCCGTCGGCGACGACGAGGAGCGGGGCGTCGCGGTGCCAGCGCTCGGCAACGGCCGCACCGGCCTTCTGCCATTCGCCGGCGTGCGTCGTGAGGAGCGTCCGGGCATCCTGGAAGAGGCCGGCGAGCGCGACGTGGCCGGCGGGATCCGACGGCGCACGCTCGGCGAGCGCGCGGAGGGAGAGCGCCAGCGCGGACGCGGTCTCGGCGACGACGCGGTCGAAGCCGAACGCCCGCGCGGAGCGAACGACGAGGCCGAGCGCGGCGGCGAGGACGTGGGTGTCTTCGATCGTCCGGAACGGCTTGAGGTACACGTCGTAGCCGTCGCCGGGCAGCACGTCCTCGCTCGCGACGACGACGTCGTCGAGCGTCACGCGCGCGTGGGGGATCTCCGGCGCGAACGGCGTCGGCGGGCGATCCGCGACGACGACGCCCGGAGCGCTCGTGCGAACGCGGACGAGCGCGAGGCGGTTCTTCCCGTCGGCGTCCGCGCCGCGCGATGCGACGACGAGCATCGCGTCGGAGCTCGACGCCAGCGTGGCGAAGGTCTTCTCCCCGCGAACGACGAGCGCGCCGCTCTCCTCGCGCAGCGTCGTCGCGATCGCGCGCGGGTGAGCGCCCCCCGACTCCGTCGCCGCGAGGCTCATCCGGGCGTCGATCGAGGGCCAGGGGAAGGGGCGGGGGGCGGCGTCGCCGAGCGTCTCTGCGCCCCACGCGAGCAGGCGCGAGAGCGCGGCGCGGTAGCCGCCGACGAACGCGAAGCCCAGCCGGTCGGATTCGAAGCCCGCCCAGAGCGCGCGATCGATCGGCCGCTCGAACGGACACGCGTCGAGCCGCGCGAACCACGCCGCGAGATCGCCGAGAGGCTCACGGTCGGGTGGCGTACGGAGGAGGTGGTCGAGGACATCCATGGCTGAGAGGCGCAGCATAGCGTGCTACACCCGACGTCGATGGTCGACACGCACCGCACGAAGGGATCCGGCGACGAGCCCCACGAGGCGATCGAAGCGATCGAGCGCGAGCGCACACTCCCCGCGCGCACGCTCGACTTCTGGTTCGACTACACGTGCCCGTTCGCGTACCTCGGCTCGACGCAGGCGCCGGCGCTCGCCGCGCGCATGGGCGTCCCGCTGGTCTACCGGCCGCTCCTGCTCGGCGGGGTCTTCAAGGCGGTCGGTACGCCGCAGAACCTTTTCGCCTCGCGGAGCCCGCCGCGCACGGCGCACGAGGCGAGCGACATGGCCCGCTGGGCGAAGCGCTTCGGCGCCCCGCTGCGGATGCCGGCGGATCACCCGATGCGTTCGGTCGAGGCGCTGCGCGCGACGCTCGCGACCGGTCAGGATCCCGCGGTCATCGCAGGGTTCTTCCGTGCCTACTGGGTGGAGGGCCGGCCGATCTCGTCGCCGGAGGTCATCGCCGACGTGGTGAGCCGCGCCGGCCACGACGCCGCGTCGGTGCTCGCGAGGATCGAGACCGCGGAGATCAAGGACGACCTCCGCCGGCGAACCGACGAGGGCGTGGCGCTCGGCATCTTCGGCGTGCCGGCCTGGATCGTCGACGGCGCGCACCTCTACTGGGGACAGGACCGCCTCGCGTTCGTCGAGGGTGTGCGGCGCGCGGCGCCGGCGTCGAGCGCGGCGCCCGCGCCCGCGTCACGCCGCGTGCTCGAGGTGTTCTGGGACTTCTCCTCGCCCTTCGCGTATCTCGGCGCGATGCAGGTCGAGGCCGTCGCCGCGCGCACGGGCGCCAGCGTGGTCTGGCACCCGATCCTCCTCGGCGGTCTGTTCCGATCGCTCGGCGGTCCCGAGGTCCCGCTCGCGACGTTCTCCGAAGCGAAGCAGCGCCACACGCTCGCCGATTTGCAGCGCTGGGCCGCCTACTGGCGCCTGCCGTTCCGCTTCCCGTCGCGCTTCCCCGCGCACTCGCTGAAGGCCCTCCGCCTCTACCTCGCGCTCCCGGAGGAGCGTCGCGCGAGCTTCCGCGAGGCCGTGTTCCACGCGTGCTGGGCCGAAGATCGCGACATCACCGACGAGGCGGTCCTCACCGCCTGCGTCGGCGACGACGCGGTCGCGCGTGACGCGCTCTCCCGCGCGAACGGCGACGACGTCAAGGCCGCCCTCCGCGCCTCGACCGACGGAGCGGCGGCGCGCGGCGTCTTCGGGGTGCCGACGTTCATCGTCGGAGGCGAGCTCTTCTGGGGCCAGGATCGCCTCGAGCTGGTCGAGGAGGCGCTCGGCGCGCTCTGAGACCCGTCGTCGGCGCTCCGCGCAGGCGTCAGCGCGAGGCGAGCCGCTCGCACTCGAGCGTGAGGATCCGGCGAACGATCGCGATCGCGCACGCGTACGTCGAGTCGACGCCGAAGAAGCTGAGGCTCTTCGACAGGAGCGACTGCCGCCGCGAGTACGGCGTGTCCGACGCGTAGTGGAGGATGCCGACGTCGAACGGCGTGTGCGCCGAGAGGTGGACGATCTCGTTGGTCGGGACGCGCTTCGGGTTCACGAGCTCGTAGACGGCGCCGAGGAACGGACCGGCCTCCATCTCGAGCACCGTGTAGCCGCTCCGGTAGAACGCATCCATGTACTCCTTGCTCTGGAGGAACGCGCTTCGCACCGTGACGGCCTTCTGGTTGTCGAAGACGCTCCCGTGCCGGAGCCACGGGGCCACGTCGCGCGCGGTGAACGCGTTCCGCAGGAGGAACGTGTTGCGCGAGTGCTCGTCGTAGACGACGCCGCTCAGCATCGCGTCACCGACGCGTCCGTTGAGCGTGGCCGCCTTGCCCATGACGTAGATGCCGCGGAGATCGCCGACACCCTGGCCTGCGCGCGACAGCAAGTGGTAGGCCGCCATCCCGAGCGGGTAGTCGATGTTGACGATGACGGCGTCGCTCTCGGTGAGGCGCTCGATTCCGGGGATCCGCAGCCGCGGGTCGATGAGCTTCGGATCGATCTCGTTGAGCTTGGCGATCTGGGCGTCGACGTCGATGTGGCCGGGCTCCGAGAGGTGCACGAGCCCGTGCGTCGCCTCGAAGGCGCGCACTTCGTTCATCTTCTTGGTGCCCTTCGCGGCGTGGATGTAGCCGCGGAGCAGGTAGTAGAGCAGCGGAGCGAGGTCGGTCGGATCGCTCGACTTCGCCGCGCGGTCGACGTCCTCGCCGAGGCCCTCGGGATCCTCGCGGCGCGCCCAGTTCACGATCTCGTCCACGTGGCTCTGCGCGTAGCCGCCGACGAGGTTGGCGATCGCGTGCGTGTTCGAGGAGATGAAGTACACCGGCGGCCGTCGCGGCTCGGTCTTGCGGATGTACGACGGCTCGATGCCGCCCCACCACCGCTGCGCCGCGCGCTGGTACTGCGAGTGCGACGCCGCCAGCATGCGCACCTTGAGGTCGGAGCGGTGCTCGTAGAGCGCCCGGCTGCCGCGCTCGAGCCGCTTCGCGCCGAACGCGTCGATGAGCTTCTGCGCGTCGTCGACGCTCACGCCGAGCGCGCTCGAGAGCGCGATCGGGTCCTTGACGATCTCGTGGAGCTCCTCGGGCGACGCGGCGGCGCGGCGGGCGCGCTCGTGCATCTTGTTCCACTCGATCTGGTACGCGGTCAGGATCGGGACGAGGTCGTCGATGTCGCTCGCGCTCGCGATGAAGACGGCGAGCTTGCCCGCGCCGTCGTAGCGGAGCGGGCGCCGGCGGCCGCGTGTCTTGACGATCTCCCAGCGGCGGACGTCGTGGCCGGCGGCCTCGAAGAGCTCGTGCGACTGACCGAGGATGACGAGATCCACCTCGGGCATCTCGTCCGGCAGGCGCGCCGCGGCATAGGCGAACGCCGAGACGTCGGGCACGTCGGAGAGCGCCCCGAGGTGGAGGCTCGAACCGCTGAAGGCGTGCGCCTCCTCGAACGCGCGAACCCGCACCTCGCCGGTCGATCGCAACAGCGAGTAGTACGTCGTGACGTAGAGGCTAATCTCCTCGGACTCGGGTTCGGGCGGCCGGCGGTCCATCGTTCGCGCGGAGCATACAGGATCAGCCCTCGGAGAGGGCCTCGTCGACCAGCGCCTTCGCCTCGGCGAGGCGGCGGCGCTCTTCTTCGGAGCGCTCGCGCGGGCGGACGTGGATCACGCTCGGCTCGTCGTCGCTGCTCTTGCGCGCGAAGAGGCGGGAAAAGAGCCCCTTCTTCTCCTCGAACGGGAAGACGCCGTCCTCGAGCGTCTCGGGGCGATCGGCGAGGGCGGCGACGAGCGCTGGCTGACCGTCGACCCACTCGAGCGCGGCGTCGAAGGTCTCCTTCTGCGTGACCTCGAGGTGGCGCCGGACGACGCCCGGCTTGTTCTTCGTCGCGCGGACGAAGAGCGCGAGGCCGAGGGCGATCTCCTCGAGGCCGAGGAAGGTCGCCTGGTGGCGCTTCATGCCGCCGCAGCCCTTCTTGTAGACGCACGCGCCGTTGAGCAGGATGAGGCCGAGCCCCGACGCGAGCGCCGTCAGCTCGCTGAGCGCGCCCTCGTCGCGCGGATCGACGTCCTCGTCGGCCTCGAACAGGACGATGCGCCCCGCGGCGCGCGCCAGCGCCGCGGTGAGGATCGCCGGCTCGCCCACGTCCTGTACGTGGACCAGCGCCGCGTAGCCGTCCTCGGTCTCGACCGCGCCGCCGCGCGCGACCTCCTTGAGGCCGCCGGTCCCGCACGCGCCCGAGCCGCAGCCGCCGCCCTTCACTTCTCCGTCGGGCTCGATGAAGCCGAGCCCGATCTCGAGGTCCTCGGAGAGCGGCGCGTACCCGAGCATGCGGCGGAGCAGGCGGTCGACGCCCTCGGGATCGAGGGAGAACTCGTCCGGGAAGTAGTCGCCGTTCGGCTCTACGAGGTCGGGCTCGGCGAACGCCTCCCCGTATGCGGCGCGGAGGTGCGCGAGATGGGCGACGATGGCGCGGATCTGATCTTCCGTGAGCGACAGCTCCATCCGCCCAGGATAGCGCATGCGCGGGAGCCGGCTAGGATGGGGCGCTCATGACCCTCCGCATCGCGACCTTCAACCTCAAAGACTTCTTCGCCGCCCGCAGCGAGGGGGAGAACGCCGTCGTCGAGGCGAAGCTCTCGAACGTGACGGCGAGCCTTCGCCGGGCGCGCGCGGACATCGTCGCGCTCCAGGAGGTCGGCTCGCTCGATCTGCTCGACCGCCTCGTGAAGGCGCTGCCCGAGCTCGGCTACGGCGCGCCGGTCGTCGGCTCGGAGGACCGCCGCGGGATCCGCAACGCGATCCTGTCGCGCCTCCCCGTCCAGTGGTCGCAGGTCCACCAGGCGAAGGCGCTCCCGTTCCCGCGCTTCGTCGAGGGCGATCCGGATCCGTTCGCCGGTCGCATCCCGCTCCGCCGCGGGATCGTCCACGTCCGCGTCGAGGCGGGCGCCCTCGGCGAGGTCGACGTCCTGACGACGCACTTCAAGTCGAACCTCCCGGCGGAGCTCAAGACGGGGACGGGCGAGCCCGTCCCGGACGCGACGCCGCACGCCGTCGGCGAGTCGGCGGTTCGGAGCCTCGTCCAGCGGGCCGCCGAGGCTCTCTACGTGCGCGCTCTCGTCGACGGGATCTTCGCGCACTCGCCGGATCACGCGATCTGCGTGCTCGGCGATCTCAACGACACGCTCGACTCGCTCCCGGTGCGGCTCGTCCGCGGGATCGACACGAGGAGCAAGCACTTCCTCCGCGCCGCGGTCGAGTCGATCCCGGAGGAGGGGCGCTACTCGGCGTTCCACGGCGGCGAGGAGACGCTCATCGACCACGTGCTCCTCAGCGAGCGTCTGCACCGCGGTCTCCGCCACTTCGAGATCCACAACGAGGACCTCCGCTACCACGGCCCGCACGTCGACGAGACGCCGCTCACGGAGGACAGCGACCACGCGCTGTGCGTCGCCGAGCTCGACGACGTCTCGTGACCGCGCGGTGAGCCGGCACGTCGGGCGCGCGGCCTCCGCCGACGTCACCCGTCGCCGACGGGACCGCCGCCGTCACCAGTCGAAGAGCTTCTCGACGGGGTTCTCGGGATCGTGCGGCCGAAGGCGCGCGGTACGGTCGATGTCGATCGTCCCGACGGTGTCGTACTTCGCCGCGCCGACGTTGGCGAAGAACTTGGCGCGGTTGATCTGCGCCTGGACGACGCCCCGAGGATCGCTCTTCTTGTCGAGGAAGAGCACGCTGAAGCCGAGCGCGTTCTTTCCGTTCGAGTAGGTCTGGCTCGCGAGGTCCGCGTTCGAGACGAGCCGCAGCACGACGAGCTCGCGCGGTCCCATCGAGCCCGCCAGGGTGCGCTGCCAGCCGGCGACCGATTTCTCGTACTGCGAGACGAAGTCGGCGAAGCGCGTCTCCATCGCCGCGAGGCCGAGCGCGTGGTGATCGTAGTCGGCGAGCGCGCCGCCGCTCTGGAGCTCGGAGAATCCGCGCAGCGGGTTCTGGACCTCGAGGGTGGCGAACTTCTGCGACGACGCGCTGCCGACCGGGAACTGGCCGGGCAGGAGCTCGTCGCCCTCTTGCAGGATCTCGAGCGCGTTGTAGTGGGTGTGGCCGAGCAGCATCGTCCGCACGTTCGCGCTCGCCGAGAGTCGCTTCATCAGCTCGACGCCGCTCGCGTACGGCGTGCCGGGCTTGCAGGTGAAGTCCGTCTTCCGCTCGTCCCAGCCGCAGTCGAACTCGGGGTCGGCGCGCATCCACTCCTGCAGGCCGTCGTGGACGCAGCTCTCGTTCTGGTCGCGCGAGAGCGCCCAGTCCGGCAGCTTGCAGACGGCCGGGTTCCAGACCTTGCCGACCAGGTAGTTGATCGCGCTCTGGTAGACGCTGCGGTACTCGAGCTGCTCGAAGTAGTAGCCGGGGTCCTTGCCCTTGTGGCCTCCGCGCGGATCGTGATGCGCGAGCACGACGACGTCGT
The DNA here is from genome assembly GCA_019637225.1 of Labilithrix sp. Lineage (GTDB taxonomy): Bacteria > Myxococcota_A > Polyangia > Polyangiales > Polyangiaceae > Labilithrix. The sequence goes on along the minus strand of JAHBWC010000015.1, from coordinate 80,828 downwards.
TCTCGTCGATCCGCGCGCGCAAGAGCTCGCGATCGAGCCACGCCATCTGGACGTCGCTCATGCCGCCGCCGTAGTTGACGGTGTACATGCCCCAGCCCGTCCGGCGGTGCTGGCGGAGCTCGAAGCTGTTCAGCGACAGGTAGAAGCTCTTGCCGAACTTGTGCGAGTAGTAGAGCGGTCCGTACGTCTTCTGCCACTGGTAGAAGCCGTCGTAGAGGACGAGGTTCCGGTCGGCGCGCGGGATCTCCTTCCAGCCGTCGAAGCCCGCGAGGCTCGCGGCGCCCGTCCGCGCGAAGCCGCCGGTGAAGATGTCGCGGTGGACGCCGCCGAGCCGGTCGGCGGCCTCGGTCTTCTGGATGTAGCTGTCGAACTGGGTGACCGAGAAGTCGGGCCACGCCTTCGGGCTCGCCTCGATGATCACCTCTCGCAGGCTCTCGCCGAGGCCCGTGTCGAGGGCCTTCACCGCGCTCGGGACGTGACCGGTCGAGACGTAGCCGTCGTGGTTGCCCGTCGTGAGGAAGATCGGGAGGGGGAGGTACTTGAGGAGCGCGACGATCGACTTCGCCTCTTCTTCGTACGTCCAGGCGACCGTGCGCTGGCGGAGGCTGCCGGGAGAGCCTCCGTTGTGGAGGTCGCCGTTGAACGTGATGAACGACGCGTTCCGCACGGCCGGATCGTTCGTCGTGTTCATGAACTGGACGAACTCGTCGAGCTTGTCCTTCGTCTTCGCGTCGTAGACGTCGCCGACCGAGACCTGCGTGTCGGTGACGTTGACGACCGAGTACTCGTCCGGCTCGGCGTCGAACACGCGGACGGCGTTGAACTGGTACTCGTAGACGGGCGGCGCGCCGGCGGCAGGTCGGTAGAGCTCGTTGTCCTTCTTCACCTCGAAGCGGAGGTCGTAGAGGCCGGCAGGCGCCTTCGCCATCGCGCCCTGGCGGAAGACGAAGCGGAGCGTTTTTCGCTTCTTGAGGACGGCCGGCATGTCGTCCGGCTCGGGGTTGACGAAGATCTCGTTCGGGTAGACCCGCACGACGTCAGTGCCTTTGCCGCTCGAGATCGCCGTCGTCGACTCGGTGTTCGGCTCCCGCGCGCCACGCGGAATGAGGAAGAAGCCGAAGCCCGTCGAGGCGTCGTTCGGCACGACGAGCTTCGACAGGTGTGAGCCGGCCACCGGCTCGATCTTCGCGCCGAGGTGCGCGAACGCGGCGTCCTCGATCCGGAGGACGACCACGAGCTCGTCCTTCGCGTCGCTCTTCGTGTAGAGGTTCGGGTTGCCGAGCGTCGGGTAGACGAGCCGATCGATCATCACGTGGCCGTCGACGGCGTACGGCATGATCTGCTCGTTCTCGGACGCGTCGGCGTAGAAGACGTTCGGGAGGTACGTCTCGCCCTTGTTCGAGACCACCTCCCACGGCTTCTCGGAGAGCTTCCTCGCGATCTCGGCGGGGTCCTCGCCGGGCTCCCCCGTGCCGGGCGCGTCGACGTCGGGCGCGTCGGTGCCGTCCTTGTCGGACCGTCCCCGATCCGAGCCGCACGCCGCGAGCAACGCCAGGCTCGCGGCGGCCACGAGCCACCGACCCATCATGGTGGGCACGTGTAGGCACGGATCGGACCATCCGGGCGACGACGCGTTAGAGGACAGCCACGTTCCAATCGCGTGGCGATTCGAGGCTTCGACGCACCGCGGCTCGAGGCGCGCGATGGATAGCGACCGATCCACGCCGCGGGATCCAGTACCCTGGCGCGATGTCGTCCGATCCCGAGGAGAGCATCACGTCGGAGGATGCGATCCCGTCGCCGATGAGCGATCGCCCGATCAGCGAGCCGCCGCCGTCGCTCGTCCCGCCGACCGACACGTTGCGGCCGCCTGCGCAGACGATCCCGGAGTTTCCGCCCGTGGCGCTCACGCTCACCGGCGTGAAGAGCGACGCCCCGCCGTCGCGGCGCATCCCGCCGGCGCCGGTCTCGCGATCGCTCCCGCCGATGCCCGACGTGGAGCCCATTCTCGAGCAGGCGGAGGCCGCGCGCGAGGCGAAGGACTGGGAAGCCGCGCTCGAGGCCTACAAGAAGGCGCTCTTCGTGATCCCGAAGGACGAGCCGAAGACCCAGGCGTCGATCTACGCGTCGGTCGCGGAGGTCAAGCTCGCGCAGGGCAAGCCGCGCGAGTCCGAGACCAACTTCGAGAAGGCGCTCGTCATCAACTCGAAGCACATGCGAGCGCTCGAGGGCCTCGTGACGATCGCCGCGGAGGCGAAGGACTGGGCGCGCGTCGCGGCGGTGCGCCGGCGTCGCGTCGAGGCGCTCGACGATCCCGAGGACAAGGCGTCGGAGCTCTGCGTCATCGCCGAGATCGAGGAGGTGCGCCTCGGCAGCGTCGACAAGGCGCTCGCGACGCTGGAGATCGCGTCCGTCCATCGCCCCGACGACATCGGCATCCTGATCAAGCTGCGCGACTTCCACGCGGCCATGCGCGCGTGGCCGAAGCTCCTCGGCGTCCTCGACGACCTCGTTCGGATCTCGAACGACGCGCGTCACCGCGGCTCGTTCCGCTTCGCTCAGGCCGACGTGATGCTCGGGCGCCTCCGCGAGGAGCCGCGCGGCCTGGCCTTCCTCGAGATGGCGCTCGACGAAGACCCCCAGTGCGATCGCGCGCTCTCCGCGCTCGTCGCGGTGCGCACGCGGCGCGAGGAGTGGGCGGAGCTCGCGGCGGTCTACGAGCGGCTGATCGATCGCTACGCGGGCCTCGGCGATCGCGATCGCGCGTGGGAGGTGTGTCGAAAGCTCGGGACGCTTCGGCGCGACCGCTTGCTCGACGGTCCGGGCGCGCTCGAGGCGCTCCGCGGCGCCGTCGAGCTGCGCCCCGAGGACGCCGAGACGCGCGCGGCGCTCGCAGAGCTCTACGCGGCCAAGGGCGATCGCATGGCCGCGGTGCGCGAGCTCGAGACGGTGACGCTCCACGCGCCGCTCCGCGCGCAGACGTACCGGCGCCTGTTCGAGCACCACCAGCGTGCGCAGCGGCCCGACCGCGCCTGGCTCGTCGCGACGTGCCTCGAGGAGCTCGGCGCCAGCGACGTCGCGCAGGACCTCGTGATCGAGCAGTTCCGCCCTGAGGGGCCGATCCGCCCGACGACCGCGCTCGCCGAGGCGTGGTGGGACGAGCTCGTCGCCGTCGGCGACGCCGATCCGATCGTGCACGACATCCTCGGCACGGTGGGCGACGTGGCGATCGCGCTCCGGCTCGACGAGCTCGAGGCGAAGAAGAAGCTGCCGGCCCTCGATCCCGCGAAGCGGCAGGACAAGACGAGCACCGCGTCGGCGGTGCGCACGTTCGTCTGGGCTGCGCGCGCGCTCGGCGTGCCGCTCCCCGACATCTACGCGCTCGACGCCGTGCCGAGCGGCATCGCCGCGGTGCCGGCGCGCGTGCCCGCGACCGCGCTCGGTCCGACGGCGCTCTCCGGTCGGACGGTGCAACAGCTCGCGTTCCTCGCCGGCCGCCACCTCACCTACTACCGGCCGGCGCACTATCCGCTCGTCTTCTTCCCGACGCTCGCGGAGCTCTCGTCGCTGGTCCTCTCCGCCGTGCGCGTCGTCATCCCCGGCATCACGGTCCCGCCGTCGAGCGACGAGAGCCGCGTGCCGGACAAGCTCGGCGAGCGCCTCAGCGACGAGCAGAAGACCGCGCTCGAAGGGATCGTCGCTCGCCTCGACGAGCGCGGCGGGCGTCTCGACCTCTTCGCGTGGATCCGCGGCGTGGAGCTCACGGCGGCGCGCGTCGGGCTCTTGCTCGCCGGCGACCTCCGGACGGCGTCGCGCCTGATGAAGGACGAGACGCGGACGATCGGCGAGCTGTCCGCCGAGACGAAGCGCGGCGATCTGCTCGCGTTCTCCGCGTCGGAGCGCTACGGCGTCCTCCGCGAACGCATGGGCATCGCGATTCATCCCGCAGCGCTCTCGTCGGCGGTCCCGCCGGCGAGGGCATCGGAGCCCGCCCGAGGCTCCTCGGAGGGCGCATGAGCGTCGAGCTCGTCACGTCGTTCTATCAGGCATTCTCGCGTCGCGACGCCGAAGGGATGGTCGCGTGTTACGCCGACGACGTCCGCTTCTCGGACCCGGTGTTCACCGATCTCCACGGCGAGCGGGCGAAGGACATGTGGCGCATGCTCTGCGAGCGCGGCAAGGACCTCGAGATCACGTTCCGCGACGTGAAGGTCGACGGCGATCGCGGCTCGGCGCACTGGGAGGCGCACTACACCTTCGGCGCCACGGGCAAGCGCGTCCACAACGTCATCGACGCGAGCTTCGTCTTCGCCGACGGCAGGATCGCCGAGCACGTCGACAGCTTCGACCTACGGCGCTGGAGCGGGATGGCGCTCGGCGTCACCGGCAAGCTCTTCGGGTGGGCGCCCTTCCTCCAGAACGCGATCCGGAAGAATGGCGCCAAGGCCCTCGACGCCTGGAGCGCGAAGCGCGCGCGCTGAGCCCGGCGGTCGGCCCGCGCTCAGGCGCGGTGCTCGATCGGCAGCGTCATCAGCTCGTGCAGGATCGCGTCGGCCTTCTTGCCCTCGACGACGCCGGCCGCGAGGGCGCGGAAGATCGGCGCGCGCACGCCGGCCGCCTCGGTCCAGCGCGTGATGAACGGGATGAGCTCGAGGGCCTCGACGCGGAGCTCCGCGGCCTTCGCCGCCTCGGCGGGGGAGAGGCCCTTCGCGAGGGCCTGACCGACGAGGACCTCGGGGCGCTCGGTTTGCGCGATCGACGCGAGGAGATCGCCGTAGCCCGCGAGCCCGAGGAGCGTCTTCTCCTCGCCGCCGGCCGCGGCCGCGATACGTGAGGCCTCGCCGACGGCGCGTGAGATGAGCGCGGCGACGAGGCCCGCGCTCGTGTTCATCGCCTGGGCGTAGCCGACGGCGATGGTGAGGCAGCCGACAAGCGCGCTCGCCCACTCGACGCCGCGGAGATCGTTGGTCGGATACACGCGGAGCGTCGGGGAGCTCAGCGCGGCCGACGTGACCTCGGAGACCTCGGGGTAGCGCGAGCCGACGACGACGACCGAGGGCCGGCCTGCGAGGATGTCCTGCGCGAGCGCGGGGCCGCCGAGCGCGCCCGTCCGGCGCACGGGCGTCTCGTCGCGGATGACCTCCGAGATCGTCCGGAGGTCCTCCGGATCGGAGGTGTCGTCGCCGTGGACGAGGCCGCGGACGCCGTGGACGACGTAGTGGCTGCCGTCGACGTGATCGCCGAGCTCGCGGGCGACCACGCGCGCCACGCTCGAGGGGACCGCGAGCACGATGAGGCGGGCATGGTCGGCCGCTTCCTGCATCTCGCGGACGACGCGGACGCTCCGGGGGAGCGTGCCGTTCAGCTCGCGGCGCGAGAGGAGCACGACGTCGCTCTCCGCGCGCGCCGCGGCCGCCGCGAGCGCGAGCCCCCACGCTCCCCCTCCGATGATCGCGACCTTGCGCTGGCTGACCGCTTCCATGGCCGAGCCAAAGTATCACGCTCGGCCGCCGCGCTGTCGCTCGGAGAGTGCCCTGGGAGGGGCGAACGCGCGAACAGTGGCCGGCTCCGTGGTTTTGAGCCATGGTGTGCGACGCCGTGGCTCGTCGTGAGCTCGCGCGCGTACGTCGATGTCGAACCTCGTCCAGATCGGTAAGAAGCCGCGCGGCCCGCGCACCGGCGGGGCAGGACGCCCGCGCTTTCTCCCGACCACGCGCGAGGAGATGACCGCGCGCGGCTGGGACGAGCTCGACATCTTGATCGTGACCGGCGACGCCTACGTCGATCACCCGGCGTTCGGGCCGATCCTCGTCGCGCGCTTCCTCGAAGGCCGCGGCTACAAGGTCGGCGTCATCGCGCAGCCGCGCTGGGACTCGCCGGCGGACATCGCGCGGATGGGCCGGCCGCGCCTCTTCGTCGGCGTCAGCGCGGGCAACCTCGACTCGATGCTCAACAAGCTGACGGCGCAGAAGAAGGTCCGCTCGGAGGACCAGTACTCGCCGGGCGGCCGCGCGAACCTCCGACCGAACCGCGCCAGCATCGTCTACTCGAACCTGTGCCGCCAGGCGTTCCCCGGCCTCCCCGTCGTCCTCGGCGGCATCGAGGCGTCGCTCCGGAGGATCGCCCACTACGACTACTGGTCCGATCAGGTGCGCCGGTCGATCTTGCTCGACGCGAAGGCCGACCTGCTCGTCTTCGGGATGGGCGAGCGCCCCGCGTGGGAGATCGCGCGCCGCCTCGACGCGGGGGAGAAGGTCGCCGACCTCGCCGACGTCCGCGGCACGGCCCACGTGAAGAAGAACCGGCGCGCGTGGGAGCCGATCGCGGCGGACCCGAGCCGCTTCGTCGCCGACAAGAAGGCCGTCGTCCTGCCGTCCTACGAGGAGGTCGCGAAGGACAAAGAGGCGTTTGCGCGGATGAGCCGCGCGTTTCAGTACGAGACGAACCCGCACAACGGGCGTCCGATCCTCCAGCCGCACGGCGACGAGGCGGTCTACTTCAACTCGCCGGCGCTCCCGCTGTCCGAAGACGAGATGGACGGCCTCTACGATCTGCCGTTCGCCCGCGCTCCGCACCCGTCGTACGCGAACGAGGGCATCCCGGCGTTCGAGACTGTGAAGCACTCGATCGTGACGATGCGCGGCTGCTTCGGCGGCTGCACGTTCTGCAGCATCACCGAGCACGAAGGGCGCGTCATCCAGAGCCGGAGCGAGGCGAGCGTCCTCCGCGAGGTGCGCGAGCTCTCGCGCTCGGCCGGCTTCTCCGGGGTGCTCACGGATCTCGGCGGCCCGACCGCCAACATGTACAAGATGACCTGCAAGGACGAGCGCACCGAGAGCGCGTGCCGGCGCCTCTCCTGCGTTCACCCGGGGATCTGCGAGAACCTGGTGACCGATCACGGGCCCCTGCTTTCGCTGATGCGCGCGGTGCGGAGCGAGAAGGGGATCAAGCGCGTCTTCATCGCGTCGGGCGTGCGCTACGACCTCGCCGACCGCAGCCCCGAGTTCATCGCCGAGCTCGCTCGGCACCACACGGGCGGGCAGCTCTCCGTCGCCCCCGAGCACAACGACCCGCGCGTGCTCGACAAGATGAAGAAGCCCGGCATCGACACGTACGAGCGGTTCGCGCAGGCGTTCTGCCAGGCGAGCGAGAAGGCCGGCAAGCAGCAGTACCTCGTCCCCTACTTCATCACCGGGCACCCCGGCTCGACGCTCAAGGACACGGTCGAGCTCGCGCTCTACCTGAAGCGCAACAACATGCGCCCGCGCCAGGTGCAGGACTTCATCCCGACGCCGATGGCCGTCGCCACGACGATGTTCTACACGGGGCTCGATCCGCTGACGAACGAGCCGGTCTACACCGCGCGCGATCTCCGCGAGAAGCGCATGATGAAGGCGCTCGTCTTCTACTGGGACCCGCAGCACTGGCCGTTGGCGCGCCAGGCGCTCATCGAGGCCGGTCGCCGCGACCTCATCGGTCACGGGCCGAACGCGCTCGTCCCGTTCGAAGGTTCGGCCGATCGCGTCCACGCCGCGGCGCGCTCGCCGCACCCGAAGCGCGGTGGGCCTCCGGGGCCGCGCGGCCCGCGCGGTCGCGGCGCTCGCTAAAAGCGGGATGCCGAACGGAGCGCGCCGCGCGTATCCTGATCGGCGGTGCGTACGGTCAGCGTCAACGAGGTCGTCGTCGCCATCGACGAAGCGCGGGCGCGCGATCCGGGCGGCGCGATCGCCTTCGACGGCGACGGCACGCTCTGGGCCGGCGACATCGGCGAGGACTTCTTCGACGCCCTGCTCGAGCGTGGGGTGCACGACGCCGCGCGCGAGGCGCTCGCCCGCGAGGCCGCCGCGGAGGGCGTCGATCCGTCGGGCAGCCCGCGCGAGATCGCCCATCGGATCTACCGCGCGTACCTCGCGGGCACGTTCCCCGAGGAGCGCGTCTGCGAGATCATGACGTGGGCCGCCGCGGGCTGGTCACGCGCGGAGCTCGACCGCTTCTCCGAGGAGGTCATCGTGGCGATCGGCCTCCGCGGTCGCCTGCACGGCGAGGCCATCCGGATCGTCGAGCACGCGCGGCGGGCGGGCATCGACGTGTTCCTGGTGAGCGCCTCGCCTCGATCGATCGTCGAGCAGGCCGCGCGGATCGTCGGCGTCGACGTCGCGAACGCGATGGCCGCGCGCGAGGCGTACAACGCGGAGGGGATCGTCGTCGCCGCCGTCGAGCGGCCGATCCCGTACGGGCCGGGGAAGGTCGTCCACCTGCGCGAGCGGCTCGGCGCCGAGCGCGTCCTCTACGCGGCGTTCGGCGACAACGCCTTCGACGTGGCGATGCTCCGCGAGGCGCGCCACCCGGTCGCGATTCGACCCAAGGCGCGCCTCGTCGAGCGCGCGGCCGAGGTCCCCGACCTCGTCGTGCTCGAGCAGGGCTGAGCGCGGGGGCCGGCCCCCGGCGGGCGGCGCCCAGGGAGCGATGGCTGAGAGCGGTGCCCTAGGAGCGGTGCCCCAGGGAGCGATGGCTGAGAGCGACGCCTGAGGCGGTGGAGGCGCGAAAGGGTCCTTTTCCCGCGCCGCGCCGAGTATGATGCGGAGTGGTGAGTCTGGACAGCGAACGTGAACGCGAGCTCGAGGCGCTTCGCACGCAGGTCGCGAACCAAGCGGCGTCGCTCGCGGAGACGGTGACGGACGGCTTCGACGGCTTCCACATGGGCGCCGCCGACTACCGCGTCGACCTGAAGGGCCCCGAGGGACCCTCGACCGGAGGCGGCGCGCAGGCCCGCCAGAGCATCCGCCTCGTGCCACGCCGGAAGGGGTACGCCGTCGTCGTCGTCGGCACGGTCGATCCGGTGACGTCGTTCGCGGAGGTCCGGACCTTCGAGCACGTCGCGGTGCTCCACGAGATCCGCTTCCGCCGGCCGCTCGAGATCGACGCCGAGGAGTACGCCGAGTTCCTCAAGAAGCTCGACGTGGTGCTCAACCTGGCGCGCGTACGCTCGCGGCGCGTCCCGCCGTCGCCGGAGCTCCTCGCGCAGCGGAAGGCGCTCGGCAGGCTGTCGTTGCCGGCGCTCGTCGTCTTCGTCTTCGTCCTCGCGCTCGCGGCGATCGTCGTCTACCGCGTGATGCGCACCGTCGGGCCCTGAGGGCCCGCCCGTCACGAGGGCCCTGAGGGCCCGCCTGTCGCGAGGGCCCTGAGAGCCCGCCCGTCACGAGCGAGCCTGATTTCGAGAGGGGGCGGGCGGCCCGTAGGCACTCTTGTCGGCCCGTTCGACTGGGCGTGATAGGATACTTCTCCGCCCATGTCCGGCACCCGGAAGATGGAGAAGTTCGAGGTCGACGCGTACGCGAAGCAGCGCGAAGGCGAGCTCGCCGGAGAGGGCGCGGCGCTGGAGAGCCAGGCCGCCGCCGCGATCGCCGAGCTCCAGCCCGGCGCGGCGCTCGACGCCCTCGAGATCGGCGGCGCCGATCCCCCGGCGCCCGCGGCCCCGGCGCCCGCGGCCTCGCCGCCCGCCGGCGGCGCGGAGGAGAACAGCGACGGATCGCGCGACCCCGAAGCGCTGCGGACGCGCCTCGCGCGCAAGTTCGTCTCTCTCGCCGACTCGGTGACCGAAGCGTTCCGAGACTTCGCGATCGGCGCGGGCGCGTACGCCGTCGAGCTGACCGCGCCTCAAGGCATGTCGACCGGCGGAGGCAAGCAAGCGCTCCAGCACCTGCGCCTTCGTCCGCGCCGCGAGGGCTACGCGGTGCTCGTGGCCGGGACCGTGAACCAGGTCGAGCTTCGCGCAGAGCTCCGTGACTACGACCACGTCGCGATCATGAACGAGGTGCGCTTCCGGACCGCGCTCGACATCAGCCAGCAGGAGTGGGAGCAGTTCCTCCGCAAGGCCGAGGTCGTGCTCAACGGCGCGGGCATCCAGTCGATGCGGACGCCGCCGCCGCGCGAGCTGCTCGAGCAACGGCGGAGCATGCAGCGGGTCTCGAAGGGCGCGGTCGCGGCGCTCGTCGTCGTGCTCCTGCTCGCGGCCGCCGTCGTCTGGCGCGTGGTCGTCGCGCTCCGCGCGGGCTGAGCGGCGGACCGCCCGTAGCTCTTGAGGCCACGCGGAGGCCCGACTAGGACTGCGGCGATGGATTTCGACCTGACCGAAGAGCAGCGCCTGGTCCGGGACACCGCGCGCGATTTCGCCGCCCGTGAGATCGCGCCGAAGGCGGCCGAGATCGACAAGAGCGGCCGCTGGCCCGCCGAGATCGTCGCCAAGATGGCCGAGCTTGGCTTCCTCGGCGTCGCGATCCCGCAAGAGAACGGCGGCGCGGGGCTCGACGCGCTCACGTACGCGCTCGTGATGGAGGAGATCAGCGCGGCGTGCGCCTCGTGCGGCGTCATCATGAGCGTCAACAACTCGCTCTTCTGCGACCCGCTCTACAAGTTCGGCACCGCCGCGCAGAAGGCCGAAATTCTCGCGCCGTGCGCCGCCGGCGAAAAGCTCGGCTGCTTCGGCCTCACCGAGCCGATGAGCGGCTCCGACGCGCAAACGATGGTGACCCAGGCCGAGAAGACCTCGGACGGCTGGGTGCTCAACGGCGCGAAGAACTGGATCACGAACGGTCCGCACGCCGACTTCATCCTCGTCTTCGCCGTCACCGACCGGAGCGGCGGCAAGGTCCGACACACGGCGTTCGTCGTCCCGAAGGGCACGCCCGGCTTCACGCAGGCGCCGCCCGATCACAAGCTCGGCATCCACGGCGCGCACTCCTGCACCGTGTTCTTCGAGAACTGCACGGTGCCGGACACCGCGATCGTCGGCAACGTCGGCGACGGCTTCAAGGTCGCGATGGCCACGCTCGACGGCGGCCGCATCGGCATCGCCTCGCAGGCGCTCGGCATCGCGCGCGCGGCGCTCGAGACGAGCGTGCGCTACGCGAAGGAGCGCAAGAGCTTCGGCGTCACGATCTCGAACCACCAGGCGATCCAGTTCATGCTCGCCGACATGGCGACGGAGCTCGACGCCGCGCGCCTGCTCACGTGGCGCGCCGCGACGATGAAGGACGCCGGCACGCGCCACTCGATGCAGAGCGCCGAGGCGAAGCTCTACGCGAGCGAGGTCGCGACCCGCGTGGCCCACAAGGCCATCCAGATCCACGGCGGCTACGGCTACTCGACCGAGTTCCCCGTGGAGCGCCACTACCGCGACGCGCGCATCACCGAGATCTACGAGGGGACGAGCGAGATCCAGCGCATCGTCATCGCCGCGAGCCTCCTCCGCGCCTGATGGCCGAGCGCGGCCCGAGCCTCGCGGCCTCCCTTCGGCCGCGGCGCCGAGGGTCTTGAGCCCGACCGTCGACTCCGTTCCGTGCGTGCAAGAACCGAACGTCTCCGGAAGACCACCGAGGAAACCCCATGAGCCTCTCGCCCATCCGCTCTCGTCGTAGCGCTCTCTGTCTCGTCGCGGGCCTCTCGCTCTCCGTCGCCGCTTGCGGCGGGACGACGCCGCCGCCGAAGACGGAAGAGGCGGTGAAAGAGGAGCCGACGCGAGAGACGCCGAGCGGCGGCCCGACGATCGAGCAGGAGCTCGGCTCGATCGATCAGCGCGCCGTCGAGAAGAAGTTCGACGCGCTGCAGGCGAAGCTCGAGACCTGCCACAAGCAGGGACGCGATCGCGTCGACTACCTCGCCGGCGACGTGAAGGTCTTCATGCGCGTCGGCAAGGACGGGCGGGTCAAGTACTCCTGGTTCGAGGAGTCGACGCTCGGCGATCGCGAGACCGAAAAGTGCATCCTCGACCTGTTCGGCGCGACCGACTGGCCGAAGCCCGTGGGCGGCGAGGCCGAGGTGCGGAACGGCTTCGGCTGGCCGGGCGGGAGCGAGCGCCCGCCGACGTCGTGGGGACCGGAGAAGGTGATCGGCGCGCTCGACGACGACAAGGACGCGAAGAAGAGCGTCGAGAAGTGCAAGAGCGGCGTCTCGGGCGACTTCCACGTGACGGCGTACGTCGAGCCCGGTGACGCCGAGCCCGGCTCGGGCGGCGGATCGGGGAAGGGCAACGGCGCGGGGCAGGGCAAGGGCGGGCACCACTCGGGCAAGGGCCACAAGCCGGGCGCCGCCACCGCGACGAAGGCGGGCGGCGATCACGGCGGCAGGTTCAAGGCGATCGGCGTCACTCCGCCCGGCAAGGAAGGCGCGGAAAAGGTCGACTGCATCGTCGACGCGCTGAAGACCCTGTCCTTGCCGAGCCCCGGCAGCTACGCGGCGAAGGTGACCTTCTCGCTTTGACGGCCCGGCCCTCGGAGCGTCGCCCGCGCGGCGCTCGGGCCGACAGCGGCCGGCCGCTCCGCTCGCGCCGGCCTGGAGACTTGCGATGGACCTCTCCCCGAACGAGACCCAGACGATGGTTCAGAGCGCGGCGCGTGACTACGCGACGCGCGTCATCTTGCCCGAGGCGGCCGCGATCGATCGCGAGGAGCGCTTCCCCCGCGCCATCTTGAAGGGCCTGGCGGAGCTCGGCCTCATGGCGGTCAACGTCCCCGAGGAGCTCGGCGGCGCGGGCGCCGGCGCGGTCGCCTACGCGCTCGCGATGCAGGAGGTCGCGCGCGCCTGCGCCTCGACCGCGGTGACGATGGCCGTGACGAACATGGTCGGCGAGGTCATCGCCAAGTTCGGCACCGACGAGCAGCGGAAGAAGTATAACCCCAAGCTCGCGAGCGGACAGTACGCGGCGGGCGCGTTCGCGCTCTCGGAGCCGGAGGCGGGGAGCGATCCGGGCTCGATGCGCACCACCGCGAAGAAGGACGGCGACGGCTGGGTCCTCGACGGCCAGAAGCAGTGGATCACGAGCGGCGCCCACGCGGGCGTGATGGTCGTCTGGGCGCGGACCGGCGACCGCAACGAGCTGCCGGGTACGCGCGGCATCTCGTGCTTCCTCGTCGAGGGCGGTACGCCCGGTCTCAAGATCGGCAAGGCCGAGGACAAGATGGGGATCCGCGGTTCGAACACCGTCGGCCTCACGTTCGAGGGCTGCCGCGTGCCGGCGTCCGCGCTCCTCGGCGAGCTCAACGGCGGCTTCAAGATCGCGATGATGGCGCTCGACGGCGGGCGCATCGGCATCAGCTGCCAGGCGATCGGCATCGCCCGCGCCGCGCTCGAGGAGAGCGTGGCGTACGCGAAGGACCGCAAGCAGTTCGACAAGCCCATCAGCGAGTTCCAGGCGACGCAGTGGAAGCTCGCCGACATGCAGGTCGAGCTCGACGCCGCCCACCTGCTCGCGATGCGCGCGGCGTGGCTGAAGGAGAACGGCCGGCTGTTCTCGCGCGAGGCCTCGATGGCGAAGGTCTTCGCGACCGAAGCGGCGAACCGCATCTGCAACAAGGCCGTTCAGATCCACGGCGGGTACGGCTACATCCGCGAGTTCGCCGCCGAGCGGCACCTCCGCGACGTGCGCGTCACGACGATCTACGAGGGCACCAGCGAGGTGCAGCGGATCGTGATCGCGCGCAGCGTCCTGTCCTGATCCCAGAGCGCCGCCTCGCTCGGGCGAGCGCGTTCGCAGCGAAGCCTCGCTCGGGCGCGTGCGTGCGAGGCGCCGCCTCGCTCAGGCGAGCGCGTACCACTCCTGGAGCGAGCGGACGTGCTCGGTGCCGTCGTCCTCCTCGAGCGCGGAGCACCCGGCGCGGGCGAGGGCGGTCGTCGTGAAGCACGGGATGCCGCGCGCGAGGGCGGCGCTCCGGAGCGGGCGCGTACGGGCGATCTCCTCGTCGCCCTCGGCGGTCACGATCGCGACGGCGAAGTCGCCGCGACGGAGCGCGTCCTCCGCGGCGTCTCTGGAGAGCGGCTCGGCCGGGAGCCGCGAAGCCGCCAGCGCGCCGGCCGTCTCGGTGTCCGCCGCGATCGCGAAGCCGATGGCGCGGAGGCGCCGCGCGATCTCGACGACGACGCTCTGGTCGGAGCGCGACACCGCGAGCAGCGCCTTCGCCTTCTCACCCGCGCGCGGCGCGCGGAGCTGGATGCCGATCGCGCGCAGCGCCTTCGCGTAGGCGCGCGCGGCGGTCTCGCCGACGCCCATCACCTCGCCGGTCGAGCGCATCTCGGGGCCGAGCACCGTGTCGGCGCCGGGCAGCTTCTTGAACGGGAACACGCACTCTTTCGCCGCGACGTGGCGGCCGAGCGGCGGATCGCTCACGCCGAGCTCGTCGAGCGTCTTGCCGAGCATCACCTTGGTCGCGATGCGCGCGAGCGGCATCCCGGTCGCCTTCGAGACGAACGGCACCGTGCGGCTCGCGCGCGGGTTGACCTCGAGGACGTAGACTTGGTCGTCCTTCACGGCGAGCTGGGTGTTCATCAGGCCGACGACGCCGAGCTCGAGCGCGAGCGCCCGGACCACGCGCTCGATCTCGTCGACGACGTCCGCGCGGAGCGACAGCGGCGGGAGCACCGTGGCGGAGTCGCCCGAGTGGACCCCGGCGCGCTCGAGGTGCTCCATCACCGCGCCGATCACGACGCGGCTGCCGTCCGAGACGCAGTCGACGTCGACCTCGATCGCGTCGGCGAGGAACCGATCGACGAGGATCACCGCGTCGTCGGAGTCGAGCGGCATCCGCGCGAGGTGCGCGTCGAGCTCCTCCCCCGTCCGCGCGACCTTCATCGCCCGTCCTCCGAGCACGTAGCTCGGGCGCACGAGCACGGGCCAGCCGAGGCGATCGGCGGCGGCGTGGACGTCGGCGCGCGACCGCGCGACCGCGCTCGCGGGCCGCCGGAGGCCGAGCTTCTCGAGCACGGCGTCGAAGCGACCGCGGTCCTCCGCGCGATCGATCGCGTCGGCGCTCGTCCCGAAGAGCCGGAGGCCCCGCGCGGCGAGCGCGTTGGCGAGGCGGAGCGGCGTCTGTCCGCCCAGCTGGACGAGGACTCCGTCGGGCTTCTCGACGTCGCAGATCGCGAGGACGGTCTCGAGCGTGATCGGCTCGAAGTAGAGGCGGTCGGCGACGTCGTAGTCGGTGGAGACCGTCTCCGGGTTCGAGTTGACCATGATCGCCTCGAACCCGAGCTCGCGCGCGGCGGCGACCGCGTGGACGCAGCAGTAGTCGAACTCGATGCCCTGCCCGATGCGGTTCGGCCCGGCGCCGAGCACGACGACCTTCGGCTTGCCGGTGCCCGACCGCGGCGCGTCGTCGCTCTCGCTCTCCCAGGTCGCGTAGAGGTACGGCGTCGTGCCGGGGATCTCCGCGGCGCACGTGTCGACGCGCGCGAACGTCGGCCTGACGCCGGCCTCGTCCCGCATCGCGCGGACCTCGTCCTCCGTGGCGCCGACGAGCTTCGCGAGGCGCGCGTCGGACACCCCCACTCGCTTCAGCGCGGTCATGCGCTCGGCCTGCGCGAGGCCCGCCTTGCCGCCGTCGGCGGCGGCGCGCTCGGCGTCGACGACGCGCTGGAGCTGGGCGATGAACCAGGGATCGATCGCGGTCGCCGCGACGACGTCCGCGTGGCTCGCGCCGGCGCGGAGCGCGTCGACGACGTGGAGGAGGCGCCGATCGTTCGGCCGCGCCGCGAGCTCGAGGATGCGCGCGAGCGGCCCGGGCTCGGGCGACGCCGGGGTGAGCCCGTCGAGCCCGGTCTCGAGGCCGCGTGCGGCCTTCTGGACCGCCTCGGCGAAGGTGCGCCCGATCGCCATCGTCTCGCCCACGCTCTTCATCTGCGTGCCGAGCGCGTCGTCGGCGTCGGGGAACTTGTCGAACGCGAAGCGCGGCCACTTCACGACGACGTAGTCGATCGCGGGCTCGAACGCGGCGCTCGTGCCGGTGAGGTCGTTCCGGAGCTCGTCGAGGCTGTAGCCGACCGCGAGCTTCGTCGCGATCTTCGCGATCGGGTAGCCCGTGGCCTTCGAGGCGAGCGCGCTCGAGCGCGACACGCGCGGGTTCATCTCGATGACGCGCATCGCGCCGTCGTCCGGGCGCACCGCGAACTGCACGTTCGCGCCGCCGGTCTCGACGCCGATCTCGCTCATGACCGCGCGCGCGGCGTCGCGGAGCCGCTGGTACTCCTTGTCGGTCAGCGTCATCGCCGGGGCGACGGTGATCGAGTCGCCGGTGTGGACGCCGAGCGGGTCGAGGTTCTCGATCGTGCAGACGACGATGAAGTTGTCCTTGCGGTCGCGGATGACCTCGAGCTCGAACTCCTTCCAACCGAGGAGGCTCTCCTCGACGAGCACCTCGTGCGAGGGCGACTCGGAGAGCGCGAGGAGGACCTTGGCTTCGAGCTCGTCTTCGCTGCGGACGATGCCGCCGCCGGTGCCGCCGAGCGTGAACGACGGCCGCAGGATGAGCGGGAGGCCGAGGTCGCGGAGCGCCGCACGCGCCTCGTCGATCGAGCGCGCGACCACGGCGCGCGGGCACGCGAGGCCGATCTTCTCCATCGCGGCCTTGAAGAGCGCGCGGTCCTCGGCCTTGCGGATGGCGGCGGGGCGCGCGCCGAGCAGCTCGACGCCGAGGCGCGCGAGGGTGCCGTCGTCCTCGAGGCCGAGGGCGAGGTTCAGCGCCGTCTGTCCGCCGAGCGTCGGGAGGATCGCGCTGGGGCGCTCCTTCTCGACGATCGCGCGGGCGGCGCGGAGATCGAGCGGCTCGACGTACGTCCGGTCGGCGAGCTCCGGGTCCGTCATGATCGTCGCCGGGTTCGAGTTGACGAGGACGACCTCGTAGCCCTCGGCGCGGAGCGCGCGGATCCCTTGCGTCCCGGAGTAGTCGAACTCGCAGCCCTGGCCGATGACGATCGGCCCGGCTCCGAGGACGAGGATTCGGCGAAGATCAGCCCGGCGCGGCATCGGCGATCCCTGTCAGCTCGGCGAGGCCGAGCGCGAGGTTCAGGTTGCGGAGGGCCTGCGTGGCCGCGCCGCCGAGGAGGTTGTCGATCGTGGCGACGACGACGGCGTGGCGGCCGTCCTTCGCCACGGAGAGGCCGCCGATCGCGACGTGGTGCTTGCCGGCGATGTCGCGCACGAGCGGGGGCTCGTCGGAGAGCGCGATCATCGGCTCGTGCGCGTAGGCGGCGCGGTAGAGGCCCAGGAGCGCGTCGTGGTTCGTCGCCTCACGGAGCGCGAACGACGCGGTCACCGTGATCCCGCGGAAGAACGGCGCGACGTGCGGCGAGAAGAAGATCCGCACGCCGAGCTGCCGCGAGACCTCGCGCTCGTGCACGTGATCGACGAGCGCGTAGGGGAGGAGGTTGTCGCGGAGGACCTCGGGATCGTTCTTGGGCGACGGCGTGGTGCCCGCGCCGCTGTAGCCGCTGACGCCGAAGACGCTCGGCGGTCCGTCGAGGAGCGGAACGACCGGCGCGAGCGCGAGCTGGGCCGCCGTCGCGTAGCATCCGGGGTTCGAGATGCGCCGCGCGCCGCGGATCGCGTCGCGGCGCCGCTCGGGCTGTCCGTACACCCACGTGTCGTCGAAGCGGTGGTCGGCCGAGAGATCGACGAGCACCGCGTCGGGCCGAGCCCGCGCGATCGCCTCGACGTAGGCGCTCGTCGCGCCGTTGGGCAGCGCGAGGAAATAGGCGTCGAGCTTGGTCGCCGCGACGTCCTCCGGCGCCATGCCGTCGCGCGCGGACACCGAGAGCGCGAGCTCGAGCGCCCCGTGGCCCTCGACCAGCGCGACGAGCTCGCGTCCGACGTGCCCGCGGGCCCCGACGATGGCGACCTTCGACGTCACGTTGGCCGGGCGCGCGCTCATCCCGGAGGCCCTGCGGACGTGGGAGAGGCGTCCGCCGTCGCGGCCGCCGCGACGGCCATCGGTGAGGACGGCGCGTCGTAGAACGTCGCTGGCATCTCGAGCGCGCGCTCGACCGAGCGCTGGATCTCCGCGAAGTCGCTCATGCCGCTCCAGAAGACCCACCACTTCGCGGTCTTGTAGAGGCCGTCGGCCTTCTGCGCGTACCAGCCGTTGACCGGGTTGTTCGCGCGCGAGCGCCAGAAGAGCTTCGGCGTGTCGCGGCGCATCCGCTGCCAGAGCGAGCCGCCGATGCCCTCGCCCTGGGCCTCGTTCGTGACGGCGAACTTGTCGAGGTACGGCACGCCGTGCTCGTTCGTGAGGATCGCGGTCGCGCGGTACGACTCGGCGAGGAAGACGCGGTGAGGCGCCTTGTCGTCGAAGTAGCGCGCGTCGAGCTTCCGCGCGAAGCACTCCTCGAGCAGGGCGCGGAGGCGGTCCTTGTCGAGGGTGCTCCAGTCGTCGTGACGGACGACCCTCTCGCCGCGCCGGACGAGCGTGCCGTGGCCGCCGTGGGTGAACAGCTCCTTGGCGAGGTGCTCGGGCGACGTGATCGACACCGACGACGTCGGCGGCAGCTCCGTCAGGAGCGCGTCGATCTCCACGAGCTTGCGCTGCGACTCGGGGTCGAGCGCCGCGTCTTGGCTGAGCTCCGCGTAGTCCTCGGCCAGGTTCACCGCCGAGCGCACGGCGCCCGTGCCGTCGACGAGCCCGCCGACCTCGTTCAGGAAGACCACCTTGTGCGGCTTCAAGGCGAGCGCGATCGCCCGCGCCACAGCGTCCGCGTGGACGACGAGGATCTGGCCCTTCGGCGTCTCGCCGAGCGGCGCGACGATCGGCAGGACGCCGCCGCGCGCGGTCTGGGCGATCGCCGCCTCGCGCACCGCGGTGATCGTGCCGATGAGGCCGAGGTCGGGCGTCTCGAACTTCTTCGCCTCGACGACGCCCGACGTGAACGGGCGCGCCCGCGTCTCGAGCCCCTCGAGCGCCTCGACGAGCCGGAGGTTCGTGTCGTGGAGCACGCGCCGCGCGATCTCGAGCGCGGCCGGCGTCATCTTCCGGAGCCCCTTCACGACCGGCGCGTCGACGCCGGCCTGGGCGAGCGCGCGATCGAGCTGGACGTTGCCGCCGTGAACGACGATCGGCACGAGGCCGACGCGCTGGAGGAACGACATCGACGACGCGAGCGCGTCGAGCGAGCGGTCGATGATCGCGCCGCTCACCTTGACGACCGCGAACTTCGGCGCGTCGACGCTCGCGTAGTGCTTGAGGTACTGCTCGACTTCCTTGCGGCTGCCGATGTTGGTGAGGAGGCGGACGATGACGTCCTGCGTCTCCTTCTCCTTGTTCGTCATCTTCCGGGTCTCCAGGTGAGAGACGGCTCAGCGCGAGTGCGCGAGGCGCTTCATTAGCGCCTTCTGGACGTGGAGGCGGTTCTCCGCCTCCTCGATGACGAGCGAGCGCGGGCCGCTCACGACCTCGTCGGTCGCCTTGACGTTGCGGCGGAGCGGCAGGCAGTGGCTGAAGAACGCGTCGTCGGTGAGGCTCATCTTCTTCGCGTCGACGATGAAGTGCCGGTGCTGTTCGCGGATCGGCTTCTCCTCTTCCCAGCGCCCGAAGTAGGGCAAGGCTCCCCAGCTCTTGGCGTAGACGACGTGCGCGCCGGCGTACGCGGCCTCGATGTCGTGGGAGACCGTGATCGTGCGCCCGTTCTCGGCGGCGCTCGTCCGTGCGGCGTCCATGTAGCGCGGGTCGAGGACGTACTCGGGCGTCGGGCAGAGGAGCGTCACGTCGAAGCCGAACTTCGCCGCGATGACGAGCGCGGAGTTGGCGACGGCCGTGTTGAGCGGCTTGGGGTGGTAGGTCCAGGTCAGGACGAGCTTCTTCCCGTCGGTCGCGCTCGCGTCGCCCGCGCCCTTCCCGAGGCGCTCCTTCAGCGCCAGCATGAGGGCGAGCTCCTGGCACGGATGCGTGATCGTCTCCATGTTGATGACCGGGACCGTCGCGTACTTCGCGAACTGCCGGATCACCAGGTCCTCGCGGTCGTCTTCCCACCGCTGGAACTTCGGGAAGGCGCGGACGCAGATGAGGTCGCAGTAGCGGGAGAGGACGCGGGCGACCTCCTCCACGTGCTCCTCGGCGTCGGCGTCCATCACGACGCCGTCGCGGTACTCGATCGGCCACGCGCCCTTGCCGGGCTCGAGCACGACGGCGTGCCCGCCCATCTCGAACACGCCGATCTCGAACGACGAGCGCGTCCTGAGCGACGGGTTGAAGAACACGAGCGCGACGCTCTTTCCGGCGAGGTGCGCCGGGCGCGCGGTCTTTCGCGTCGCCTTGAGCTCGGCGGCGTCGGTCAGGATCTCGTCGAGCTCGGAGCGCGACCAGTCGAGCGTGGAGAGGAAGTGGCGGATGGCCATCGCTTGGACTCCCTCAATAACTCGTGCGCGCTCCGAATCAAGCGACGTTTTGGGTCGAGCTCAGGCGCGGCACGACGGCGAGCCGTCCGCTGCGTCGACGCTCGGCGAGGCGCTGTCCTCGGCGAGCTCAGCCGAGGAGCGATGCCGTGACGCGGGGGCGGCGCGGGACGGCGACGCCGATGCGCTCGAGGTGGCCGGCGGCGGCCAGGATCGTGGCCTCGTCCCACGCGTCGCCGACGAGCTGGAGGCCGACCGGGAGGCCGACGGCGTCGCAGCCGACGGGCGCGGAGAGGGCAGGGAGGCCCGAGAGGTTGCCGAGGAACATGAAGCGGCAGAGCGCGTCGATCACCTTGGTGTCGAGGAAGCCCGTGCGCATGTCGGTGTCGGTGACCTTGGCCGCGGCGGCGCCGGCGGACGGGAGCGCGAGCAGATCGATCGTCCCGAACGCGCGCGCGAGCTCGCGGCGGAGGCCGGCGCGGAGGCGGCAGACGTCGAGGTACTCGAGCGCGTTGAAGGCATCGAGCGCGGAGAAGCTGACCTGGAGATCGTCGCCCATCTCGTCGGCGTGCTCGCGCCACTCGGTGCTGAGGAGCGCGCGGGCCTCGCCGGCGATGACGACGTAGCCGATGGCGGCGGCGTATTTCGCGAGCTCGAGGTCGATCGGGACGAGGACGGCGCCCTCCTTCTCGAGCGCGGAGAGCGCGGCGCGTCCGGCGCGCTGCACGGGCTCGGACGCGTCTGCCCACTCGGAGTCGGGGACGCCGATGACCATGCCGCGGACGCCACGCGAGAGCGCGCCGACGAACGAGCCCGCTTCGCGCCGGGGCGCGGCGAAGGTCTGCGGATCGTTCGAGTCCATGCCGCTCAAGACCTCGAGCGCGTGCGCGAGATCGACGGTCGAGCAGGCGAGCGGGCCGAGGTGCGCGACCGAGCCGCTGGAGCTGTCGCCCGAGCGGCTGATGCGGCCCCAGGTGGGCTTGATCCCGAAGACGCCGTTGATCGCCGCCGGGATCCGGATCGACCCGCCGCCGTCGCACCCGAGCGCGAAGGGGACGAGGCCGGTCGCCACGGCTACGCCGGAGCCGGTCGAGGAGCCGCCGGCGATGTGCGCCACGGCGTGCGGGTTGCGCGGCATCGCCCGCTTCGAGTTGGCGCCGTTGGGCGTCATCCCGAACTCGGTCATCGGCGTCGTGCCGAGCGTGATCGCGCCGGCGGCGCGGATTCGCCCGACGGAGGTCGCGTCGTCGTCGCGAGGAGACGGGTCGATGAAGGCGGTGCCGGAGCGACGCGCGAGCCCGCGCACGGCCGTCTGCTCCTTCACGGCCCACGGGACGCCGTCGAAGAACCCGAGCGGGCGCCCTTCGCGCCAGCGCTTCGCGGAGGCCTCGGCCTCGGCGATCGCGGCCTCCTCCGCGAGCTCGCAGAGGGGACCGACGGTCGGCTCGAGGCCGGCGAGGCGACGCGCCTCCTCGAATGCGCGCCGCACGACGTCGATCGGCGAGGCCTTGCCGCTCCGATACGCCGCCGTCAAGGTCGCGCTCGTCGGCGCCCAGGTCTGCCCCGCGGGCAGCGGCAGCCCCTCCGACGGGGCCGAGCGCGGCGGGCGGCCAGGGTGCGCGTTGGTGTCGAGCGGGAGATCGCCTCGGAGATCGTCCGGGAGCGTCGCGAGCCGGTCGATGCGCAGCTCGGCGCGGAGGACGCGCTGGAGCGCGATGCCCCCGACGCGCGTGCGCGCGAAGCGGGCGAGGCTGCGGAGGGGGGCGCCGCTGAGGCGTGGGGAGCGGGGGGCGTCGGCCATGATGAGCGGCCATATTGCCAGCCGGCCGTGCAAATGGCACTTGGTAGCGGTGTCCATGGCCACAACCGAAGGGATCAAGGTCAGCGTCCGGGCGGTGTACGTGCCCGAGCAGTCGTCGCCGCGCACGCACCGGTACGTCTTCGCGTACACCGTGAAGATCGCGAACGAAGGCGAGACTCCGGCCCAGCTGAGGAGCCGGCACTGGATCATCACCGACGGCGACGGCCGGATCGAGGAGGTGAAGGGCCCCGGCGTCGTCGGGCAACAGCCCTTCTTGAACCCCGGCGACCAGTTCGAGTACACGAGCGGGTGCGTCCTCACGACCCCGCGCGGCGAGATGCGAGGCACCTATCAGATGCACCGCCCCGACGGCCGCGCGTTCGACGCGACGATCGCGCCGTTCTCGCTGACGTTGCCGTACTCGCTCAACTGAGCGCGCGGGCGCCGCGCGCTAGAGGCGCGAGGGGGGCAGACGCGCGGTGTAGGGCCGCCCGTCGTATGTGCTGGTCGTCATCGTGGTTGGTGGGCACGACGAGCGGGGCTAGAGTCAGCGCCAATGGACGAGCCCCGGTACCAGCGCCTCGCCGACGACGCCCTCGCGAAGCTCGAGGCGATGCTCGAGGACGTCGACGCCGACGACGTCGACGTCGAGCGCGCCGGCGACGTGATCACGCTCACGTTTCGCGACGGCAAGAAATGCGTCGTGAACACGCAGCGGCCCACGCGGCAGATCTGGCTCGCCGCCAACGCCCGGGCCTGGCACTTCGGCTACGACGAGTCGACCTCGCGGTGGCTCGACGACAAGGGGCAGGGCGTCGAGCTCCTCGAGCGCGTCGCCGCGATCGTGAAGGAGCACGCCGGCGTCGACGTCGCTCCCCGGTAGGGGCGTCGCGCAGCCCAGCCCGCGCGCCTCGCGCGCGCCCGCTCGGGTAGTCGCTTCAGGCCTGCACCGCGACGCCGATCGCGCCGCGAAGGTCCGAGTACAGATCGCTCGTCGCGAACCTGTAGAGCTCGCCGACCTTCTCCTCGGCCGAGAGCTCCCCGGACGGCCCCTCCGCGAGGAGCGCGTCGCGCGCGGGCTCGACGTCGCCGGCAATGAGCAGGCCCGCGCGCATGCTCGACAGCTCGGCCGCCAACGACCAGCGCTTCACGTCGAGCGCCGCGCCCTCCGAGGTCGCCTGGAGCACGACGCTGCGGAGCGCGGCCGCCTCTTGCGGCGCGAGGACCGCGGCGAAGCTCTGGTCGAGCGCGGCGCCGGCGGCGTCCTTCGCGACCTCGTTGCGGCTCACGCGCACGGCCGTGTGGAGCAGCGACGTGAGCTCCGCGACGGAGGGGAAGAACGCGCGCGCCGCGAGCTCGGGGCGCTGCTCGGCGAGGCGCTTTCCGACCAGGTAGATGAGCGAGCTCGACTGCGCGTCGACCGCAGGACCGCAGACGTGGAGCGCGCCGTACGGGGCGAGCGCCGGCGTGAACGGCGCCGCCGACTTGAGGTCGCCGAGCAAGAGCTCCGGCGACAGGACCGCGAGGATCTCGGCGGCGTTGTCGAACGTCGCGCGGATGAGGTCGTGCATCCTCGAGTGATTCGGCGTGAACGGCCGGCCGACGCGCTGCTCGGGGCGGAGCTGGTGGTAGCGCATGCGCGCGACTGCCGGCGTCAGCAGCGCGAAGATGTTGGTGAGCGCCTCGTCGAGCTCGGCGTGGAAGACGTGCGAGCGCCACGCCTGCTCGACGATCTGCCCCGGCACGCCGTCGAGCGGCATCGGCGCGTAGTCCTCGTGGAAGCGTCGCTGCTCCGGCGTCGGCTCGCGGAGGCGAGACAGCACGTTGACCGCGCACCACGCCTTGTCGAAGAAGTGCTGCCGCAAAAAAAGCTCGTAGAGCTCCGCGTAGAGCTGCGGCTCGTGCGGGTCGCGGTCGATCTCGTCGCGGAGCCGCGCGACGGCGTTGTCGAGGTTGTCGGTGACGACGAGGAGCTCGATGACGATCTTGCGGACCTCGCCGTCGTCGGGGCGGAGGCGCGAGGCCGCGTCGAGCGCGTCGTAGGCGCGGGAGGCGTCGCCGAGGCGATCGCGATAGATGAGGCCGAGCTGGTGGAAGAGGAGAAACTGGAGCTGCGGCTCGTCGTCGTCCTTCACGCGGGCGATCATCTTGCGGTACGCGCGCTCGAGCCGCTCCCAGTTCTTCTCCTCGGTGACGGTGCGGACGAGCTCCTCGAAGACGTCGAGGCGCTTCTTGTCGACGTCGAGCACCTGATCGTAGAGGTCCGCCGCGCGGAGCCGATCCTCGAGCTTGTCGCGAACGACCTCCGCCATCGCGATGAGGCTCTTCACCCGGTCCTCGGCCGAGCCGCCGGACGCCTGCGCGGCGTCCTCGAGCACGCCGGTGAGCAGCCCCCACTCGCCGAGCTCGCCGTAGAGCCACATCATCGTCTGGAGCAGCCACGGATCGTGGGGCTTCAGCGCGCGCGCCTCCTCGAAGACGCTCGCCGCCTTCTCGAGCTCGTCGGCGCGCCGCGCCCAGATCTCGCCGGCCTCGCAGAACAGATCGAAGCGCGTGTCGGCGTTCGTGGCGTTGCGCGCCATGTCGACCTTCAGCTTGCACGCGCGCGGGAAGTCGCCCTGGGCGAGGTAGACCTCCGCGAGCGCGCGCGTGACCTCCTGATCCTCGGGCTCGAGACGACGCGCGCGCTCGAAGATGGCCGCCGCGCTGTCCAGGTCGCCGGCGTCCTCCTCGAGCTTGGCGAGGCGTAGGAGGTGGTCGGTGGGCAGATCGTCCGGCTCCGCCGCGATCCGGGCGAGGTGCTCGCGCGCGCGCGCGACCGACGGCCCCGACTCCCTGCACTGGCTCGCGACCGCGATGAGGTCCGCCTGCGCGCCCGCGTCCTTCGGCTGCGCGTCGAGCGCGGCGATGGCGGACGTAAGCGCGCGGTCGGCGTCACCGAGGGCCGCGGCGATGCGCGTCGCCAGGCGGAGGCGCACGAAGAGCGACTCCGCGTCGCGATCGCGGATCGCCGCGTTGACGAGCAGCTCGCAGAGAGGCGCGGCCTCCGCCCATCGCTCCTCGGCCGTGTAGGCGTCGAGCATCGCGACCGCGGCGATCTCGTTCGACGGGTCGGCCTTGACGGCGGCCTCGAACGCCTTCTCGGCCGCGTCGTCGTCTCCCTGCGCACGGTGGACGCGCGCGAGCTCCACGAGGATGGCCGCGCGCTGGCGCGGCACGTCGGTGTGCTTCCTTCGCTGCTCGAGGCACTCGACGACGCGACGATCGTCGCCGGCCTCCGCGGCGAGCTTCTGGAGGGCCTCCCACCCGGCGGCGTTGGTGGGGTCGACGGTGACCGCGCGCTCGTACTGGAGCTTGGCGGCGATGGGATCGCGGTCGGGCGTGTTCAGGAAATCGCCGAGCTTCACGAGCTCCTGCGACGACGCGCGCTTCGTCGGCGCGAGCTCCGCGAGGCGCGCCTTGTAGGTCGAGACGTTCGCCCAGTCGCCGAGCTTCTCGTAGAGCCGCGCGAGATCGCCGAGCGCGCGCCGGTGCTTCGGCTCGACGACGAGCAGGTTCCGGTACACCTCGACGGCGCTCGCCGGATCGCCGAGCTTCGACTCGTGGACCTCGGCCGCGAGCTCGAGGAGCTCGACCTTCGCCTTCTTGTCGAACGTGTGCTCCGACCGCACGCCGAGGATGCGCGCGAGCCTCGGCCAGTCGCGGAGCGCGTGGTAGCAGCGCTCGAGGCCCTTCAGCGCGGCGGGGTGCGCGGGCTCGATGACGAGGACCCGCTCGAGGAGATCGGCGGCGGCCTCGCGCTTCAGGAATTTGGTCTCCTGCAGCTCCGCGAGCTCGATGAGCGCGTCGATGCGCTCGGCCTCGGTCGGCGCGACCTCGGCTTGACGCTCGAGCGCCCACTGGACCTGGTCGTAGCGCTCCTTCTCCTTGCCGAGCCGCTTGACACCCTGGAGCGCGACGAGGGACGTCCCGTCGATGCGCAGCGCGGCCTCGTAGTGCTTGAGCGCGTCGACGGTGCCGGCGTAGGCGCTCGCGAGCGCGAGGTGGAGCGCCACCTTCTCTTCCTTCCGGACCGTGCGCTCGAGCGCGCGCGTCAGGTGCTCGCGCTGGGTCTTCGCGTCCGCGTTCATCGCCGCGAGCTGCGCGGCGCGCTTGAGCACGACGGGGTGGACCTTGTCGTGGCGCTCGATCTCGGAGACGAACGAGGAGACCTCCCTGCCGCGTCCGAGCACGCGCTCGTACCAGTAGACGAGGTGGCCGAGGTAGACGACGCGCTTGTCGTCGGGCGAACCGGGCAAGAGCTTCCGCTTCACCTTGTCGGCGAGCTCGCCGATGCGCTGCGTCTCCTTGCCGACGCGATCGACCGCGGACACGACGTCGTGGTTGTCGGGCGCGAGCTCGAACGCCTCGACGAGCGTCTGGAACGCCTCGTTCGGATCTTCGAGCCCCGTCTCGTAGACGTGCGCGATCTTGAGGAGGAGAGCGGCCTTGCGGTTCGGCCCGTCCGTGTCGGCCAGCCGCTGGCGGTAGACGGCGATGAGCGGTCCGAAGCGCCGCTCGTCGAAGAGCTCCTTCTCCTCGGGGTCGAGGTCGTCGCCGGCGAACGGCGGCCGCGTGCTCGACGCCTTCGGCGAGGGCGGCTCGAAGGGCGGCGCGTGCACCGGCGCCCCGATGCTCGTGCTCGTCTGGTCGTCTTCGATGATCTCGTCGCCGACGAGCTCGACGATCTCGGCGTCGTCGATCTCCTCGGCGTCCATCGGCGGCTCGGCCGCCGTCGGCGGCGCCGCGGTGTCGAGCCTCGGCGCCGGCGGCGGCTCATCGTAGAGGCCCACGTCCTCGCGGTGGAGGCGCGCCGTCAGATGCGCGACCTCGTCGCCGTCGCTCTCGGCGCGCGTGGTCCCGGCCGCGGTGGCGTCGTCGGACTCGTCGGAGAAGATGTCCGCGTCGATCGACGGCGCGGACATGCGAATGTCCACCGAGGGCAGCGATCGCGACGACGCGAGCTCCTCGGCGTCCGGCTCGCTCGGGCGCATCACCGTGAGGTCTTCGTTGCCCGCGGCGCCGAGGAGATCCGGCGGAGCCGGCGCGGGCTCCGGCATCGCGGCCGTGTCGGGCATCTCCGGGATCGACGCGAGAGTGAAGCGCGGCAGCTCCGGCTCCACCGGGAGGTCGTCCGGCTTCGGGAAGCTCGCGATCGCATCGGCGGCGCGACCGAACGCGTCGACGTCGAGGCTCTCGTTCTCGCCGCTCGCGAACATCGGGTCGCTCTCGGGGCGAGCGACCGCGTCGAAGAGATCGCCTCCGGCGTCGAGGCGCGCGTCGACGTCGGCGGCGGTCTCGCGGGCGTGCGCGAAGGGGGCGTCGTCGACGGCCTCGACCTCGTCGGTCGGCGGATCGCGCGGATCGCGCCCCGCGTGACCGTCAGGACGCGCGATCGAGGGCACCGGCCCCATGAAGACGGCGGTCGTCTCGGCGACGTCCGTGCTGCCGGATCGCGTCGCCGGCCCGACGGCTCGCGTGATCGCGGTGGCCTCGCGGTCGGAGCTCGACTGCGGGGCGGGCCGCGTGATCTTCGTGAAGTCGAGGTCGGCTGCGAACGCGCGCGCCGTCGCGGGCGCCTCGGCGTCCCTGGGCTCCGCGGGGCCGAACGGCGCGCGGAGCCACGGACCCTGGCTCTCCTCGAGCGGATCGTCGCTCGAGTCGTCGAGCGAGAAGGCGGGCAGCGCCTCGTCTCGGCCGAAGGCGTCGGGCTCCGGCTCCGGAGCGGGGCCGAAGGCGTCGAGCGGCTCCGCCTCCGGGGCGGGGCCGAAGGCGTCGAGGCGCTCCGGCTCGTCGGCGAGCGGCATCCGGGTCTGCGTCTCGCCGTCGTCGAGCGCGCGCGCCGGCGGCCGCCACATCGTCGGCTCCGAGACCGGCGGCGCGTCCGAGGCGTCCGGGACCTCGCCCATCATCGCCCGGAGCGCCTGGGCGACGTCGTGTCCAGGCAGCGTTCCGAAGAGCGACGGCGCCGGGTCCGCGGCGCGATCGGGCGAACCGGCGTCGGCGAGCGCTTCGTCGTCGACGTCGTCGACGGCTTCGACCTCGTCGAGCTCCTCGACGTCCTCGTCGACGTCTTCGACGTCCGCGAGATCGACGACGTCCTCGTTGTCGAAGGAGCCGGTCTCGTCGAGGAGCATCGGCGCCGACTCCGGCTCGATCGTCATCGGCGGGAGCTCGATCGGATCCATCGGCTCGATGGCGTCGAGCGCGCCGGCTCCTTCGCCTCGGTGATGGTCGGCGCGTCGCGTCGGCGGCGACGGCGCCATCACCGTCCGATCGCCGTCGTCGGCGAAGTCGTCGTCCGCATAGACTTGGTCGCCGAACGTCCGGACGTGCGCCGCCGCCGCCTCGTCCTGCTCGTCGGCGCGCTCGATGGCGTCGAGCGTCTCCGGATCCGGCCGCCCGCGCGCCGTCTCCCGATCGCTCATCGGAGTGTCCGACACGGACGGGCGTCGCCCGCGGGCCGCAGCGAGCGAGTCGCGCAGGGCCTCGATGTCGATCTCGTGCGTCGACTCCTCGTCCGATCCCACCGAGCGAAAGTCTATCGCGGTCGCCGCGTCC
The DNA here is from genome assembly GCA_019637225.1 of Labilithrix sp. Classification (GTDB taxonomy): domain Bacteria; phylum Myxococcota_A; class Polyangia; order Polyangiales; family Polyangiaceae; genus Labilithrix. The sequence continues at coordinate 52,278 of JAHBWC010000015.1, read as the reverse complement.
AAGGCAGGCTTTGCGGATGAGATTCCAGGTATTTAGCCTTGCCCGGTACCTAGTCTAACGTTAACGTTAGAGTTGGTCTTGACGGGACGCACCCCTCGCGCCTAAGACTCTTTCCGCTTCCAAGCCTTACGCGCACGTGAGAGTAAGCCTCCGCGAAGCACGGCCGAAAGCCGCCTCATGAGCAACGTCCGCCTCCCCATCCTCAATGAAATCGCAGAGGCCGCGGCACCGCCCGCGCTCCCGAGCGGGCGCGCGGTCGCCGACGAGGACCTCATGCAGGTCGGCGACCTCGCGCGCGAGGCGGGCAAGACGGTCCGCGCCATCCACCTCTACGAGCAGATGGAGCTCTTGAAGCCAGCCGGTCGGTCGAAGGGGCGCTACCGCCTCTACGGTCCCGAAGCGCTCGTCCGCATCCGCTGGATCGGCAAGCTCCAGGACCTCGGCTTCAGCCTCACCGACATCAAGGCGATCGTGAAGGACGTCGAGGCCGAGGGCCGTGGCGCGTCCGCTCCGTCCGCGATGGCGAAGGTGCGTGAGGTCTACAAGCGCAAGCTCGACGACGCGCGCACCCAGATCGAGCGCCTCCGCACGCTCGAGCGCGAGATCCTCGCGAGCCTCGACTACCTCGACACGTGTGAGTCCGCCTGCGAGCCCGGAAAGCTCCTCGCGGAGTGCCCGACGTGCAACCACCACGATCGCGCGCAAGAAGTCCCGGACCTCGTCGCGGGGTTCCGCGCCTGAGCGCAAGCAAGAAGCAGCAGAGAGAGACGTTTCATGGCCATCAAGCTCCCGATCTTCATGGACTACCACTCGACGACGCCGGTCGACCCGCGCGTCATCGAGGAGATGCTGCCGTACTTCAACGAGAAGTTCGGCAACGCGGCGAGCCGCAGCCACGCCTTCGGGTGGACCGCCGAAGAGGCCGTCGACTACTCGCGCGAGCGCATCGGGAAGCTCATCAACGCCCAGAGCGAGAAGGAGATCGTCTTCACCTCGGGCGCGACCGAGTCGAACAACGTCGCGATCAAGGGTGTCGCCGAGTTCTACAAGGACAAGGGCAACCACATCATCACGAGCGTGATCGAGCACAAGGCCGTGCTCGACACGTGCAAGCGCCTCGAGAAAGAGGGCTACGAGGTGACCTACCTCGGCGTCGGCAAGGACGGCCGCGTCGACCCCGACGACGTGAAGAAGGCGCTGACCGACAAGACGATCCTCGTCTCGATCATGCTCGCCAACAACGAGATCGGCACCGTCCAGCCGATCGAAGAGATCGGCAAGCTCACGCGCGAGCGCGGCGTGCTCCTCCACTCGGACGCCGTCCAGGGCGTGGGCAAGGTGCCGTTCGACGTCCAGAAGATGAACGTCGACCTCGCGAGCATCACCGCGCACAAGATGTACGGCCCGAAGGGCGTGGGCGGCCTCTACGTCCGCCGCAGCAAGCCGCGCGTGCGCCTCGTCGCGCAGATGGACGGCGGCGGCCACGAGCGCGGCATGCGCTCGGGCACGCTCAACGTCCCCGGCATCGTCGGCTTCGGCAAGGCCGCCGACATCATGATGAAGGAAGGCAAGGAGGAGGGCGTGCGCCTCCTCGGCATGCGCGAGCGCCTCCGCAAGAAGCTCGACTCCTCGCTCGAGGAGGTCTTCGTCAACGGCTCGCTCGAGCACCGCCTGCCGGGCAACCTCAACGTCTCGTTCGCCTTCGTCGAGGGCGAGGCGATGATGATGGCGATCAAGGACGTCGCCGTGAGCTCCGGCTCGGCGTGCACGTCCGCGAGCCTCGAGCCGAGCTACGTCCTCCGCGCACTCGGCGTCGGCGACGAGCTCGCGCACTCGAGCATCCGCTTCGGTCTCGGCCGCTACACGACCGAGGAGGAGATCGACTTCGTTTCGGACCTCGTCATCGACAAGGTCAAGCACCTCAGGAACATGTCCCCGCTGTACGAGATGTACAAGGACGGCATCGACCTCAAGAGCGTCCAGTGGGTCGCTCACTGAACCTGGAACGAGCACCGGAGAGAGAAGAGAGAGATGGCCTACAGCGATAAAGTCATCGACCACGCGGAGAACCCGCGCAACGTCGGCACCCTCGACAAGGAAGACCCGACGGTCGGCACCGGCCTCGTCGGCGCGCCCGCGTGCGGCGACGTGATGCGCCTCCAGATCAAGGTGAGCGACGACGGCGTCATCCAGGACGCGAAGTTCAAGACGTTCGGCTGCGGCTCGGCCATCGCGTCCTCGTCCCTCGCCACCGAGTGGATCAAGGGCAAGAAGGTCGAGGAGGCCGAGGCGATCAAGAACTCCGACATCGTCAACGAGCTGAACCTCCCGCCGGTGAAGATCCACTGCTCGGTCCTCGCCGAGGACGCGATCAAGAGCGCCATCGCCGACTACCGCGCGAAGCAGGCCGCGAAGCGCTGAAGGCCGTGGGCACGAGAAGAGAGAACTCGAGATGAACGAGACGATCCAGCAAGAGACGGCGAGCGAGCGCGGCGCCGCGCCCTCCGAGCAGCCGCCGGCGTCGAAGAAGCTCGGCATCGTGATCACGCAGAGCGCCGTCGACGCCGTGGGCGCGCAGATCGCCAAGCGCAACGTGCCCGGGACGGCGCTCCGCGTCGGCATCCGCGGAGGCGGCTGCTCGGGCTTCTCGTACGTCATCGAGTTCCACGACGGCGAGCCGCGCGCGCGCGACATCGTCTACGACCTCAAGTCGACCGACGGTGCGGACGTCCGCATCGTCGTCGACAAGAAGAGCCTCCTCTACTTGAACGGCGCGACGTTCGACTGGGAGAAGACGCTCATGCGGCAGGGCTTCAAGTTCGTCAACCCGAACGAGAAGTCCTCCTGCGGCTGCGGCACGTCGTTCACGGTGTGACGGCCGCCGCTGTCTCGTCCCCCGGAGCGCGACCGCGGCTCCGAGGATTCAACCCCGACGACGCGGGACTGACGATCATGGACCCCTTCGCTACGCTCGGCGCTCCGCGCCGCTTCGACCTCGACCTCTCGGCGCTCGAGAAGACGCACCGCGAGCTGTCGCGCGCGCTCCACCCCGACAAGTTCGCCCAGGCCGGCGCGAGCGAGCGCCGCGCCGCGCTCGAGAAGGCCGCCAACGTGAACGAGGCCTGGCGCGCCCTCCGCGATCCCATCCGCCGCGCCGAGGCGCTCTTCCAGGCCGAGGGGCTCGCGGTCGGCGAGACCCACGAGCCGAAGGCGAGCCCCGCGTTCCTGATGGCCGTGATGGAGGAGCGCGAGGCGCTCTCGGAGGCGCGCGCCGCGCGGGACCTCGCTAAGGTCAAGACGCTCGGCGCCGGGATCGCCTCGCGCGCGAAGACGGCGGAGTCGAGGCTCACCGCGGGCTTCGCGGGCGGCTCGCCCTCGAAGGACGAGCTCGCGACTCTCCTCCCGCTCCTCGGCGAGCTCCGCTTCTACCGGAGGTTCCTCGACGAGGTCGAAGCGATCGAAGAGGAGGCCGAAGAGGCCGCGCTCGCCCGCGCGAACGAGGTCTCGTCATGAGCCAGGTCCCGAGCTCGGGCCTCCTCGAGATCTTCGATCCGAAGGCGCCGCCGAAGGCGATCGGCATCGACCTCGGCACCACGAACTCGCTCGTGGCGTACGTGAAGAACGAGCGCCCGACGACCGTGAAGGACTGCGATCAGGCCGCGCTCCTGCCGAGCGTCGTCCACTACGGCGACGCCGGCGAGGTGGTCGTCGGTCGGAACGCGCAGCTCCGCGCCGCCGAGCACCCGCGCGAGACGATCGTGAGCGTGAAGCGCTTCATGGGCCGCGGCGGCGACGATCCGGAGACGCGGCGCCTCGGGCCGTACGCGTTCGTCGCGCCCGAAGCGGGCACGGCGAACGTCGTTCGCTTCGCGGTCGGCAGGAAGGTCGTGACGCCGGTCGAGGTGAGCGCCGAGATCCTCCGCTCGCTCCGGCGCCTCGCCGAGGACGAGCTCCGCAGCGTCGGCGGCGCGGTCATCACGGTGCCCGCGTACTTCGACGACGCGCAGCGGCAGGCCACCAAGGACGCCGGGCGGCTCGCCGGGCTCGAGGTCCTGCGGCTCCTGAACGAGCCGACCGCGGCCGCCCTCGCGTACGGGCTCGAGAAGAAGCAGAACGGAAAGTTCGCGGTCTACGACCTCGGCGGCGGGACGTTCGACATCACGATCCTCGTCCTCGACGACGGCGTGTTCCAGGTCCGCTCGACGGGCGGCGACAGCGCCCTCGGCGGGGACGACATGGACCGCGCGCTCGCGGAGGAGATCTTCCGCCTCACCGGACGCGACGCGGGCGGCGCGACGCCGGGCGAGGTCCGCGTCGTCCTCGACCTCGCGCGGCGCATCAAGCACGGCCTCACCGACGCTATGGTCGTCGACTTCGAGAGCCCGTTCGGCGCCGGCGGAAGCCGCGGCGCGGACGGCGGCGCCTCGCTCTCGATCACGCGCGCGCGCTTCGACGAGCTCGTCGAGCCTCTGCTCGCGCGGACGGGCGCCGCATGCCGGCGCGCGCTCAAGGACGCCGGCATGAAGGCCGACGAGCTCGACGGCGTCATCCTCGTCGGCGGCTCGACGCGCGTGCCCGCGGTCCGGAGCTGGGTCGCGAAGACGTTCGGCAATGAGCCGCTCGGCGACATCGACCCCGAGGAGGTCGTCGCCCTCGGCGCCGCGATCCAGGCGAACCTCCTCGCGGGGGAGGGGACCGCCGACGACGTGCTCCTGCTCGACGTCATCCCGCTCTCGCTCGGCATCGAGGTGGGCGGCGGCATCGTCGACCGCATCCTCCCGCGCAACACGACCACGCCGGCCGCCGCGCGCGCGGCGTACACCACGCAGGAAGACAAGCAGACGGGCTTCGAGATCCACGTGGTGCAGGGGGAGCGCGAGCTCGCGGCCGACTGCCGGAGCCTCGCGCGCTTCACGCTGAAGGGCATCCCGCCGATGGCCGCGGGGATGGCGCGCCTCGAGGTCACGTTCCGCGTCGACGCGGACGGGCTCCTCTCGGTCCACGCGCGCGAGGAGCGCACCGGCGTCGAGCAGACCGTGAGCGTCAAGCCGTCGTACGGCCTCGACGACGACACCGTCGAGCAGATGCTCCTCGACGCGATCGACCACGGCGAGGAGGACCTCGCCGCGCGGAAGCTCGCCGAAGTGCGCGTCGAGGCGTCGCGCGTCGCCGCGTCGACGAAGAAATCGCTCGCCGCCGATCCGGATCTCCTCGAGCCGGGCGAGGCGTCGCGCATCGAGGCGGCGATCGCCGACCTGGAGAAGGCGATCGGCGGCGCCGACGCGCGGCGGATCGAGCTCAAGATCGAGGACCTCGACGCCGCGACGAAGACGTTCGCCGGGCGCCGGATGAACCGCGCGATCGCACAGGCCATCGAAGGTCAGGCGCTCGACACGGTCGAGCGATCGGTCGAGCACGCGAAGGGCATCGAGGCCGCGCACGCTGAGAGCGGCCCGCTCCCGCCGGCGCCGCCGTCGGGTTAGAGAACGAGAGAGAGAAGGATCATCGAGATGGCGATCGTGCGCTTCAAGGGATACGGCGAGACCGAGGTGCCCGTTGGCTCGAGCATCCTCCAGGCCGCCCAGAAGATCGACGCGCCGGAGGGCTACGCCTGCGGCGGCGTCTGCGCGTGCTCGACCTGCCACGTCTACGTGACGAAGGGCGCCGAGCTCCTCAGCGGTCAGGAAGAAGAAGAGGAGGACATCCTCGACAAGGCCTTCGACGTCCGCCACAACTCGCGCCTCGGCTGCCAGTCGACGATCGAGCGCGACGGTGAGATCGAGGTCGAGATCACGCGCGAGAGCCTCGAGGCGTTCGAGAACGAGCACCCCGAGCATCGCGGCAAGTACACGAAGCGTCCGGGCCCGAACCCCGACCCGCGCTGAGCGGCGCTCGATCCGGCCTACGCGTCCGGGCCGTCTCGCGGCGCTACTGCATGCCCTGGTCTTGCATGTTCGGCTTCCCCGCGGTGAGCGCCGGGTACACGAAGAGCAGACCGAGCCAGTAGATCACGCAGAAGACACCCGTGGCGATCACGCTCCGGCGCACGGCGCTCTTGACCGAGCCGCCACGGGCGGCGACGAGCGGGATGAGCACGGTGGCGAAGAGGATGCTGATCAGCAGGGCCTTCTGCATCGGAGCGAGACCAGTCTAGCAATCCGCACGCCATCTGGTCACGTCGTCGTCAGCCCGCGGCGAACGGAGCCGAGGCGTGCGGCGCCGGCCGTCACCGCGAGGTGGCGCGCGGACTCGGCCACGGACGGGCGAGGCGGGCCTTCACCATCCGTCCCCAGGGGCTCGGCTCGAGCGACGCGCCCGCGCCGCACACGTCCTTGCGCTCGACCAGCAGGTTCGGTGGGCAGTTGGTGTGGAACGTCCAGGCCATCCACGGCACGTCGAGCTTCTCCGCCACGTCGAAGAGCTGCTCGCAGTCCTCCGGGAACATCGTCACGTGCTGGTCGTTCTGCGGTCCGAGCTCGCCGATGATGACGGGGAGCGTCTTCGCCGGGCGCACCACGAGCTCGTCGAAGCGCGCCGGGCGGTTGTAGACGTGCGTCTCGTAGGCGACGTTCACGCCTCCGCCCGCCGTGATGGGATGCTCGACGTAGTAGTCGAGCGAGCGGCCCCACTCGCGCGTGCCCTGCACGGTGACGATGTGGAAGCGGCCCGGACGCTCGACCGTGCGGATCGCCTGGACGGTGTCGTTCATCGCCTTCCACACCTCGGCGTCGCGCCGGCCGTCCTCGTTCGACTGCGGCTCGTTGACGAGGCCGAAGAGCACGAACGGCATGTCCGCGAGCGCGGCCGCGAGCTTCTTCCACACGAGCGCGGTGCGGGCGGTCGGCCACCCGAGCGGCGAGAACGTCGGGTCCTGCCAGAGCGAGACGAGCACGTAGACGCCCTTCTTCTTCCCGACGTGCCCGATGATCCGCATCACGTCGCCGAAGTAGCGCGGATCGTCGAGGACGTTGCGGTAGTGCACGCGCGCGTTGCCGCCGTTCTTCGCGCGGCCGTCGTCCGGGTAGCTCTCGAGGAGGAGGCGGAGGAACGTCGCGCCCCACTCGTCGGTGAGCGTGTCGATCCGCCGGAGCACCTCGTCGACGTGCGGCGGCTCCCACGCGCAGCCGTCGCACGACCGCGTGTCGTGCAGGTTGGCGCCGCGGCCGCGGAAGGGCTCGCCATTCGGCAGGCGGATGCGGTTGCCCTTCACCTCGAGCCACCCGGTGATGAGACCCTCGCCCGTCGGGGCGGCGGGGTTCGCGAGATCGGCGGCGCTCGGCCCCGCGGTCGCCGTGCCGGGATCGACCGCGGGCGCCGTCACGCTCGACGCGGGCGACGCAGGAGGACGTTCGCGCTCGCACGCGGCGCCGAGGGCCAGGGCGGAGAAGAGGAGAGCGACGCGCTTCACGGCTCGAGCGTAGACCACCCGGCTCGTCAGGTGCTCGTCGGGGCGACGGAGCCCAGAGGGCGCGCGGTGGGGAGCGTGAAGAAGAAGGTCGCGCCTCGATCGGTCGCCGCGTCTGCCCAGATCCGGCCGCCGTGATGGCGGACCACGCGCTCGACGATCGCGAGCCCGATGCCCGTGCCCTCGAAATCCGAGCTCGCGTGGAGGCGCTGGAACGGGCGGAAGAGCTTGTCGCGAAGACCGGGGTCGAACCCGACGCCGTTGTCGCGGACGAAGTAGACGATCTCGGCCCCCTCGGTCGTCGAGCCCACTTCGATACGCGCGGCCGAGGAGCGCACCGTGAATTTCCAGGCGTTGCGGAGGAGGTTCTCGAGGGCGATGCGGAGGAGCCGCGCGTCGCCGTGGGCGCTCAGATCGGTCCCGTCGACGAAGTCGACGACGCGGGCGGGATCGTCGCTCCGGAGCTCCGCGATGACCTCGCGGGCGAGCGTGCTCAGCTCCACGCGGCCCGCGTTCGGGCGCGCTCGGCTCACCTTCGAGAGGCGAAGGAGATCGTCGATCAGGCGATCCATCCTGTCGGCGGCGCTGGCGATCCTCGTCAGGAGGCGCCGCCCCTCGTCGTCGAGCTTGTGGCCGTGGCCCTCGAGCACGATCTCGCTGAACGCCTTCAGGGGGCGGAGCGGCGCACGGAGGTCGTGCGAGACCGAGTAGTTGAACGCGTCGAGGTCCGCGAGCGTGCGCTTGTGCGCCTCGATCTCGTCGGCGAGCTTCCTCCGGCTGCGATGGAGCTCGAGGAACACCTGCACCTTGCTGAGGAGGACGTGCGCGTTCAGCGGCTTGTAGAGCACGTCGACCGCGCCGCTCTCGTAGCCGAGGAAGAGGTTCTCTTCCGTCTCGAGCATCGCGGTGACGAAGATGACGGGGACGTCCCGCGACCTCGGATTCATCCGCGCGAGCCGGGCCACCTCGAAGCCGTCCATCTCCGGCATCTGGACGTCGAGGAGCATCGCGGCGAACTCGTGCCGCAGGAGCAAGCGGAGCGCGTCGTTGCCCGAGCCCGCGCGGACGGTCTCGCAGTCGAGATCGCCGAGGAGCGCTTCCATCGCGATGAGGTTCGCTTCGATGTCGTCGACGATGAGGATCTTGGGCCGCTCGCTCATGGCTCGTACCTGTAGATCCGCTCGTCGGCGGAGAACGGGGTGAAGGCCCTCTCGGTCGGCGTCGCGCCGGTGAGGCGCTCGGCGCTTCCGAGGCAGAGGAAGCCACCGGGGCAGAGGCTCTGCGCGAGCTTCTGGAGCACGCGGTCGCGCAGGTCGCGACCGAAGTAGATGAGCACGTTCTTGCAGAAGACGACGTGCATCTCACCGAAGACGTGATCGGAGACGAGATCGTGATGGAAGAAGAGGATGTTCTTCCGCAGCGACTCGCGCATCGAAATGTGGTCGTACGCCGCCGTGACGAAGCCGGAGAGGTCGGTGGTCGCACCCGACGCGCGGTGGTTCTTCTCGAAGGCAGGCAGGGCCGACGCGGGGTAGACGCCCTCCTTCGCGTGGCGGAGCGCCTCCTGGCTCAGATCGGTCGCGTAGAGCTGGCAGCGCTCATAGAGCCCCTCCTCGGTCATGAGGATCGCGCTCGCGTACGCCTCTTCGCCACCCGCGCAGCCCGCGTGCCAGAGCTTGAGGAAGGGGTAGGTGCGGAGCAGCGGAACGACGCGCGCGCGGAACGCGCGAAACGACGGCGGGTCGCGGAACAGGTCGCTCACGCGCACGGTCAGCTGCTCGAGCAGCTCGGTGAAGCGTTCGCGATCGTGGAGGACGCGATGCTGCAGCTCGCCGAGGTGCGGGAGCCCCGAGGTCGCGAGCGTGGCGAGGACGCGCCGGCGCATCGACGGCGCGGCGTAGTCGCGGAGATCGTAGCCGTAGCGGGCGTGGATCGCCTCGAGCAGCAAGCGGACCTCGATGCCCTCGACGTCGTCGCTCATTCGCACTCCCGCGTGATCGGCGAGAGGTGGGCGTGGAGGAGCTCCAAAAGGACGTCGCCGTCGATCGGCTTGGCGAGATACGCGGTGGCGCCTGCCTCGAGGCAGCGCGCCTCGTCGCCCTTCATCGCCTTGGCGGTGAGCGCGATGATGGGCAGTCGCGCGTGCGCCGGCTGCCGGCGGATCCGCCGCGTGGCTTCGTGGCCGTCCATTTCGGGCATCATCACGTCCATGAGGATCGCGTGGACGTCGGGGGTCGCCGCGAGCACGTCGAGCGCGACGGCGCCGGTCTCGGCGACCAGCACCTCGGCGCCCTTGGCGCGGAGCGTCGCCGAGAGCGCGTACGCCGTACGCATGTCGTCGTCGACCACGAGGACTTTCCTGCCTTCGAGGCGGACGTCGACGTCACGTCGGCGCGGACCGAGGGAGCGGCGAGGCAACCCGGCCTCGAGGCGGCGGATGAAGAGGCGGATCTCGTCGACGAGGCGCTCCGCCGAGGCGCTCCCGTCCTTCAGGACGACGGCCTCGACGTACGCCTCGAGGCGCGCGACCTCGGGTCGGCTGAGCTGACGGCTCGTGTACACGACGACCGCGGGCATGCCGGCGCCTCCGCGTCGCTGCAGCGCCTCGAGCAGCTCGAGCTCCTGCGTGTCCGGGACGGAGAGGTCGACGATCATGCACGCGAAGCGCTCGTGCTCGAAGATCTCGAGGGCGTGCCGGGTGCTCGTCGCGCGCCGCGCCTCCAGGCCGCCTCTCGTGAGCTGCTCGACGAGCGACTCGCCGAGCGTCGCGTCGTCCTCGACGACGAGGACGCGCCGCGAGGCCCGATCGCGCTCCGGGCCGAGCGACTCGACGACGCGGACGAGGTCCTCGCGCTCCGCCGGCTTGGTCAGGTAACCGGCCGCGCCCATCGCGAGCCCGCGGTCGGGCATCTCGACGCCGGAGATGAAGTGCACCGGGATCGACGCCGTGATGGGGCTCGCGCGCAGCTGATCCATCACGTGCCAGCCGTCGACGTCGGGCAGCTTGACGTCGAGGACGATGCCGCGCGGCCGGAGCTCGCGGGCGAGTCGTAGCCCCGTCGCGCCGTCCCGCGCCGTCGAATGGACGAGCCCGCGCTCCTCGATGATCTGTCCGAGGGTCGCGGCGAACACGGGATCGTCCTCGATCACGAGGAGGTCGACTCTCGACGCGCCATCGCCTTCGGCGGCAGCCGGCTCCCGGGCGGGCTCCGCCGCCGCGGCCAGCGGGCCGCTCTCGGGCAAGTAGCAGACGAACGTGCTGCCCTCGCCCTCGATGCTCCAGAGCTGTAGCTCGCCGCCGAGGAGCGAGGCGAGCTCGCGCGCGATGCTGAGCCCGAGGCCGGTCCCGCCCTGCCTGCGATGCGTGGAGCTGTCGAGCTGCTCGAACGGCGCGAAGATGCGCGCCTGGTGCTCGGGGGCGATGCCCGCGCCTGTGTCCGACACCGAGAACGCAATCGTCGCCTCTCGAGCGAGCGTTCGGCCGCGCGCGTCGATCGGATGGTCGGGGCGGTGGACCTCGAGCTTCACCTCGCCGCGCTCGGTGAACTTGATCGCGTTGCCCACGAGGTTCGTCAGGATCTGGCCGAGGCGCTGCTCGTCGGTCGCGATCGTCTCGGGGACGCCTCCGGCGATCTCGACGACGAGCGCGAGGCCCTTCTCGTTCGCGAGCGGCGAGAACACCTGACGGACGCGCGCGACGACGTGCTCGACGCGGACCGGCACGACGTGGATCTCCTGCTTTCCGGCTTCGACCTTGGCGAGATCGAGCACATGGTTGATGAGGAGCAGGAGATCCTTGCCGGCGGAGTGGACGGTCTTCGAGTACTCGACCTGCTTCGCTGTGAGGTTCCGCTCGGCGTTGTCCGCCAGGAGCTTCGACAGGAGCAGCATGCTGTTGAGCGGCGTCCTGAGCTCGTGCGACATGTTCGCGAGGAACTGCGACTTGTACGTGCTGACGGTCGCGAGCTCGGCGGCCTTCTGCTCGAGCCGGCGGCCGACCTCCTCGAGATCGGCGTTCTTCGCCTGGAGGGCGACGCGCTGGCGGGCGAGCTCGCGCGCGTGCTCCGCGAGCTCCTCGTTGGTCTGCCGGAGCTCCTCCTGCTGGCAACGGAGCTCCTCGTTGGTCGCCTTGAGCTCGTCCTCCTGCTGGAGCAGGCGGGTCGCCTGGCCCTGCGTCCGTGTCAGCAGCTCGCGGGTCGCGCAGCGGGCCGCCGCGACGGCGAGCCCGACGGCGACGTTCTCGCGCGCGGTGAGGAGCAGCTCGCGCGCCTCCAGCGACAGGGGCTCGAAGAGGGCGAGCTCGAGGACGCCGCTGATCTCCTGGTCGAGGACGAGCGGGACGAGGACGAGCACACGAGGCGCGCCTTCGCCGAGCCCCGACCTCACGCGGAGGAAGTTCGGCGGCGCGGGATCGACGACGACGAGATCGCGCGAGCGCGCGGCCTCGCCGACGAGGCCTTCGCCGAGCTCGAAGCTCGGGGCCGCATCGCCCTCCGCTGTCCCGCGGGTCGCCGCGTGGTGTCCGAGGAGCTCTAGCGTCGCTCGCGGCGCGCCCCGCACGACGTAGAGCGCGGCGGCCGGCGCGCCGACGTAGCGCGCGAGGGTCCGTGCCGCCCGGCCTGCGACCTCCGCTTCGTCGAGATCGCCGCGGAGCGCCTGGGTCAGCTCGACGATCCCCGTCTTGACCCAGTCCGTGCGCTCGCGCTCGGAGGCCAGTCGCGCCAGGCTTTCGGCCATCCGGTTCGCCTCGGCGGCCACGTGGGCGATCTCGTCGCTGCCGCGAACGACGATCGGCTCGCCGAACGCGCCACGGCCGAAGCGGCTGAAGCCGGCTTCGAGGCGCGCGAGCGAGCGCACGACGCCCCGGCTCAGCCAGAACGAGAGGGCGAGCACCGCGGCGAGGCACGCGAGCGTGGTCGCGAGCTGGGCCCGCGCGCTCGCGACCGGCGCGGCGCGCGCGGCGCTGAAGGCCGTCGCGAGGTCGCGCTGGTCGAACGTGACGACCTGCTCGAGCAGCTCCTCGGCCCGAGCCTGGCGCTTCTGCATCTCTGCGATCGCCTCGACGAGGTCCTCGCCGCCCTCGCTCTGCAGCATTCGGCGCGATACGTCGACGGCGCTGGCGTCGTAGTCGGTGAGCGCCCCGCGAAACGCCGCGCTCGCGGAGGCGTCGAGGACGTCGCGCCCTTCGTCGAGTCGCGCGAGCAGCGTCTCGCGGAGCTCGCGCGTTCGGTCGAGCGCTTCGGCGTCGTGCGCGGCGACGGCGTCCTGGTAGCCGCGCCGGAGCGCCGCGAAGTCGCCGAGGAGCCGCGGGCCGATCTCCATCTTCGGGATCTGGCGCCGCTGGATCTCGCCGAGCTGATCGTCCACTCGGCGGGTGGCGATCCTGTTCGTCACGATGACCACGAGGAACGCGAGCGCGGCGCTCCCGACGATCGCGACGAGCTTGGCGCGGAGCGTGACGCGCATGGTCAGCGCACGCTCACGGTCTTGGCGTCGCCCAGGCGCGCGCTGCCGGAGACGTAGCCGATCGCCCCGCGGTGAGTCAGGACGTACTGCACGACCGCCTCGTCGCTCGAGAGCTCGGCCGGCGGCACGTCGCGCCCGGAGAAGATGATCTGCTGCCAGTAGCTCTTCACCGCCGCGACGGAGCGCTTCAACACGTCGCGGGTGAACCGGTCGCGGGTCGCCGAGGTCGGCGGCAGATCGACCGGCTTGATGACGCCGCCGTCGGGCCACCGGGTCGTCTTCTTGAGGAACGCCTCGGCGACGAACGACCGCTCGAGCGCGTTCGCGGGGTTCTCCGGGTGGACGATCACCACGAACGCCGGCGCCGCCGGCTCCGCCGACACCTCGCCGCGCGAGACGAGGAGGGCGACGAGCGCGAGGAGGAGGAGCCGAGCTGCGTGCTCTAGGACGCGCATCGGTGGCTCAGAAGTGGGCCGTGGTCTTCACGAGGAAGACGCCCCAGTTGCGATCGAGCTGGGCCGGGGATCTCCCGTCGTTGAGGTCGGCGCTCAGCATCGCGGTGCCGCTCATGAAGTGCCCCTCGAGCTTCACGAGCCAGTTGTGGTTGATGTCGAACCGAAGCGTCGCGGCGACGTCGTGCTGCATCGCCTCGCGGCCCGAGCGGCGCTTCACGTCCGGGTAGTAGAGCGAGTAGTACGCGCCGGGCTGGAACCACTCGTTGATCCGGTACGAGGCCATGGCGTACGCGCGCTCGCTGACCGCGCGCATCGGCGGCGCGACGACCGCGTCGTTGCTCTCGAGGCGCGCCACCCAGCGCGAGTATTCGGCCGAGAGCAGCAGATCGTGGAGGGCGTATTCGGCCGATCCCACCCAGAGGACGGCGGGGATGCCGAGCGAGACGGGGGGCCGGTCGGGGAGGCGGACGTCGGCGTCGAGACGCAGCGCTTGGAGGCTCGCGCCGGCGCGTAGACCCTCGATCGGCGTCTCCCACATCAGGCGCTGGCCGGCGACGTACGGGACGTCGAGGTTCGTGACCTGCGCGCTCACGGTCGTCTGCGACGCGATGTCGAGGAAGATCGTCCCGCCGTAGATCCGGTACTCGAGCGCTCCGAGGCCTCGCGTTCGCACCCGGCCGTAGAGCTCGGCGCCGGTCTGCGCGAGGAGAAAGTCGCGGCTGTTGATCGAGTAGAGCGACTGCGGCAGGAGGATCGGCACGCGGGCGGCGTCGACGTCGCTGCTGTCGTTGTAGAGGCCGAACGGGATCTTCACGCGTCCGGCGCGAAAGCCGAGCCAGTCCTCGAAGCGATAGTCCAGGTAGAACCAGTCGGCCCTCGGCGTGTAGTTGTCCGTCGGTCCGAGGTCGCGGGCGAAGAGCTGGACGCCGCTCCGGAGCTTGTCCGTGATCGGCACGGTGAAGTTGATGCCGACCTCGGTGAACTCGAAGCTGCCTCGCCTCGACTTCGCGAGGTAGTTGTTGCTCGTCGTCACGATGAAGCCCGGACTGACGAAGCCGTGGACCTCGACGGCCCGCTCGTTTCCGGGGATGGGCACCTCGGCGGCCTCTGCGCCGCGCGGAGACACGACGAGCAGCAACGCAGCGAGCCAGCCTCGTGACCACATTCGTCGCGCCCCTCGGCGGTTTGTCCGCTGTCTTCAGCGGACCGCAGCTTCCTGCGACCGTGGGCGACACTATCACGACCGGGCTTGAAGTGAACAGCGGGGAAAGCATCAACAGCAGTGCAAACGTCTAAACCGGAGGCCGGCGCCCCTCGGCCGGTCCTCTGACCAGACGCGCGCGCCGGCGGTTCGTCGGCGCCTCCCGACCGTTCGTACAGGTGTCGCGCGCGTCGACGTCGTCGCGCGCGCGGCGCTACTTGGAGAGCGACGCGTTGAGGACGACGGAGCCGAGGAACTTCGGACGACCGACCTCGTCGACCGTGCGCGAGGCGGCGATGACGCTCGTCTCCCCGATGAACACGCCGAGGAGCGCGGCGTCGACGTTCTGCGCCATCGGGACGGTGGTCGCGTTCTCGGTGACGAGCTTCAGCACCACGATGCAGCGCTTGCCGCGGCTCGTGATGCTCTGAATCTGGGCGAGCATCCGCCCCATGTCCTTCAGACCGAGGTTCCGCGCGTCGAAGACGGTGAGCTCCTGACCGAGCTCGCTCGCGAGGCGCGCCATCCCATGGGCGATCTCGAGGACGCCGTCGGGGTCGCGCTTGCTCGAGCCGATGAAGGCGAGCGACTGCCAGTCGTGCTGCTGGCAGCGGAGCCAGAGGCGCTGCCAGACCGGGTCCATCGTGTTGGACCCGCTCATCATCGAGGTGAGGCCCCCGTCAAACCCCGCGAGCGGATTCGTACCTTGTGACATGGGGGGTGATCGTTCGCCGGATCGTTCGTTCGGAGGCTCCTCGCGAGGCTCGGCACCGTCTTTGTGCGGCGAAGCTCCTCGGCGAGAGTCGGTGCGTTCCAGTATATCCAAAACCTACCTCCGAAAAGCTCGATTGTTCGCGGGTGTACTTCGACAGGACGCTCCGGTCGCGGTCTCGTGCTCGAGCGGTCCGGGCCGTCGCGGGAATGCACCTCGGGGACGATCGCCCCACCGGCGAACGGGTGCCGGCTTCACGGTGGCCGGCGAAGCGGTGGGCGCCCTGCGCATGTCGCTTGCCTCAAACAAGGCCCATGCCGCAGGCTCGACGTCTCGGACCCGCCCTCGACGCCCCTGTCGCATGCTAGAACCAGAGACCGCGTTCCCGCCTCGCGGCCGACCGTCCCTCTGACCATGTCGACGCTCTTTCGCTTCCGGACCCTCGCCTGCGTGACGCTGGTCATGCTGCCGGCCTGCGTCGTCCGCCTCGCCGACCGCAACTCGCCGAAAGAGAACGGCGGTGTCACCGGCGCCCCGGCGGACTGCTCCGCGCTGAGGCCGCTACCCAACGGCGCGCCGGGCGGCGACGCGGCGCCCAAGCTCGTCGGTCGGTTCGCGTTCCCGGAGGCCTCGCCGACGACGCCGCTGTTCGACTGGTCGGGCAACTACATCACGGTGCGGTTCCAGGGAACGAGCAAGCTCACCGTGAAGCTCGAGCTCACGGGCGCGGTCCCGCAGGACCAGATGTTCACGTTCGCCGTCGACGATCTGCCGCCGGCGTCGCGCCAGATCACGGTGAAGAACGACGCCGCCGGCAACCCGACGCTCGAACCGCAAGTCGAGTACGACATCGTCAGCCTCGACCCGAACAAGCCGCACGAGGTGACGATCTACAAGAACACCGAGGCCCAGAAGGGCTCGATCGTGTTCAAGGGCTTCGACCTCAACGGCGGGACGCTCCTTCCGCCGACGCGACGCGCGCGTCGGATGGAGTTCATCGGCGACTCGATCGTGTGCGGCTACGGCAACGAGGGGAAGAACGCGACGTGTCCGTTCGAGATCAAGGTCCGCGACGCGAAGGACGCGCAGGGCAACCCGATCAAGGACGCCGCCGGCAACCCGATCGCCGTGACCGTCCCGCTCACGGAGAACCAGTATCTCTCGTTCACGTCGCTCGCCGCGCGCGAGCTCGACGCCGACGCGGTCACGATCTGCTGGTCCGGCAAGGGCGTCTACAAGAACTACAAAGAGCGCTTCAAGCGTGACCCGAAGACGAATCAGATCGTTCCCGACGACGACACGACGACCACCGTCCCGGACCTCTGGGAGACGCGCACGGTCGGCAACGACTTCGAGGGCTTCAAGTGGGACTTCTCGCAGGAGAAGCCGGAGGAGGTCCCGCAGGTCGTCTTCATCAGCCTCGGCACCAACGACTTCGCGCGCGATACCCTGCCGCAGGCCACCGATCCGACGAAGCTCTCGGGCGACAACATCCCCGACGGCGACATGAACGATCCCGCCGAGCGCGAGCAGTTCTTCGAGAAGTACCTCGCGCTCGTGAAGAAGGTCCGGCAGCGTCGGCCCGACGCGCACATCTTCCTCGCGGTGCCGCCGATGGTCACCGATCAGTTTCCGCTCGACAACGCGCGCCGCAACATCCGCGACGCGCTCCTTCGCATCGTCGCGGAGCAAGAGCGCGCGGGCGATCGAAAGGTCTATCAGATGGACCTCGTCGAGCAGGGATTCCGCTACGGGCTCGGCTGCGACTATCACCCGAACCTCGAAGTCCACCGCATCATGGCGAGGCAGCTCGTCGGCGCCGTTCGGTCCAAAACGTGCTGGTGAGGTAGCGCCCGTCGCGGGCGCGGGGCGTTCCGCCTCGACCGCGTCGGGTCCTGCCCTCACGAGCCACGATGACGATCGACGACGCCGAGACGGACGAGCGTGAGCCTCGAACAGACGCGGTCGCGGAGCCGGCCCCGAGCGGCGCGCTGCCTCGGCGGCTCGGGACGCCGGCGGATCTCGACGAGCTCTCGGAGCGTGTCAACGAGACCTACGGGGCGTTCGGCGTGCGCGCGGTCGACGACGCGCCGAACGATCGCGAGGTCCTCCTCGACGACCACCGGCGCGAGGCGACCTGGCTCATGGCGGGCGTCTTCCTCGCGTCGGCGTTCCTCGCGTTCGCCTCACAACCGTCGTGGAACGGGCCCGGCGAGTGGGCGAGCTCGTTCCGCCTCGACACGGTCTTCATCGTCGTCTGGGGCCCGCTCCTCTACTGGGCGCTCGCGCGACAGAAGCTGTTTCGCAGCGTCCGGACCTACCTCGTCCTCGCGCTCTTCATCGAGTCGTTCAGCGAGACGATGTTCGTGGCGAAAGGGGAGGGAGGTTACTGGGACTCGGTCATGTGGCCGGCGGCGGTCGCCTACTTCGGCACGATCAAGGAGCTCTCCGGGCTGCCGGGCGCGTCGCTCCCGGTGTTCTTCTTCGCCACGGTCGGCCTCGTCTGCCGGGCCGTCTGGCCCTCGAAGAGGCGCGCGGTCCCATCGCCGCCGCCGCGCTTCGCGCGCAATGCGCTCCTCGTCTTCCTCGCCGCGGTCATCGGCCTCTCGTTGCTCGGCCTCGCGCGTGGCGGGCAGGTCGACTGGACGTTCCGCCAGACCTTCCACTTGCTCCAGCTGCCGCTCGTCGGCCTCCTCTTTCTCTACGCGCTCCGCGTGCCGAACGATCTCGCCGCGGTCGGCACGGCGTACGTCCTCGCCGCGGTCGCGCGGAGCCTGCTCGTCGTCTACGTCTACGTCGGCGTCTGCGTCCCTCAGGGCATCACGGCGCTGCCTGGGAAGCCGGAGTGGTGCACGACCCACTCGGACACGGTCCTCTTCGTGAGCGCGCTCGTGATCCTGTTCGCCCACGCGCTCGAGCAGCGGAAGACCAAGACGATCGTGCGCGCCCTCGGGCTCGGCGCCGTGATCTTCCTCGGCATCGCGCTCAACAACCGCCGGCTCGCCTTCGTCAGCCTGGCGATCGCGCCCCTCGTCATCTACCTCGCGCTCGATCCGAGCAAGCGCAAGCGGCGGGTGACGATGGCGCTGGCGATCGCCGTGCCGCTGCTCGTCGGCTACGTGCTCGTCGGGGCCGAGGCCGCGTCGGACTCGCCGCTCTTCAAGCCGGCGAAGAGCGTCGCCTCGGTGCTCGACCAGCGCGACACCTCGTCGATCTCGCGCGACATCGAGAACGAGAACCTCATCTACACGCTCCACGAGAGCCCCGTCGTCACGCAGGGCTTCGGCCACGAGTACGCGTTCTCGCCGAACAACCCGCCGGTCGACCTCAGCGAGGTCTTCCAGAACTACCGGCTCATCGCGCACAACGGCGTGCTCTGGCTCTGGTCGCTCGCGGGCGTGGTCGGGTTCACCCTCCTCTGGTTCGTCTACCCGCTGGCGGGGACGCTCGCGGTGCGCGGCTACCGCGCCGCCGAGACGCCGGTCGAGAGGTCCGCCGCGCTCGCGTCGCTCGGCGCCGTCGCGGTCTGCGTCGTCCAGATCTGGGGCGATCAGGGCTTCAGCAGCTACGCGACGCTCGTCACGTTCGGTGTGGCGTTCGCCGTGGCATCCCGCCTCGCCGTGCGGGGGGCTTGAGCTCTCCGGCGCCCCCCGACCGCGCGTTCGGTCGAGCTCATCCGTGACCCGGCCGGCGGTCGCGAACGAGCCCGGCCGCGCCGCACCCCGGCCCTAGCGGCACGGAGCCGCGGCGGGGCCCGGCATCAGTCGTGCTAACGTGGGAGCCTAGGCTATGAGTGGTGACCCGGCCGAACGGCGCCTCGGAACAGTGATCGCCGGCAAATGGCGCGTGGACTCGCTCCTGGGCTCCGGGTCGATGGCGGCCGTCTACGCCGTGACGCACCGCAACGGCGCTCGCGCCGCGCTCAAGATCCTGCACCCGACGCTCTGCACGGACGAGAGCGTTTGCGAGCGCTTCCTCGGCGAGGGCTACCTCACCAACTCGGTGAAGCACGCGGGCATCGTCCGGGTCCTCGACGACGGCATCACCGACGACGGCTGCGTCTTCCTCGTGATGGACCTGCTCGAGGGCAAGACGCTCGAGGCGTTCCGCCAGGACCGCGGCGGTCAGATCGAGCTCGTCGAGATCCTCGACATCTCCGACAAGCTCATGGATGTGCTCCAGGCCGTTCACGCGGCCGGCATCATCCATCGAGACCTCAAGCCTCAGAACGTCTTCGTCTGCGACGACGGCTCGGTCAAGCTCCTCGATTTCGGCGTCGCGCGCGTCTTCGACAGCAGCGCCCGGAGCAAGCTGTCGATGTTCGGCCTCGTCCTCGGGACGCCGTCGTTCATGTCGCCCGAGCAGGCCCTCGGGGCGCGCGAGAAGGTCGACCATCGCTCCGACGTCTGGTCGCTCGGAGCGACGATCTTCACGGCGATCACCGGGCAGACCGTCCACCTCGGGCCTCACGTCCAGGCGAAGCTGCTCGCCGCCGCGACGGTGCAGGCGCGGTCGATCGCGCTGGTGAAGCAGGATCTGCCCGCGCCCATCGCCGCCGCGATCGACACCTCGCTCCGCTTCAAGATGGAGGACCGCTGGCAGACGGTCGACGCGTTCCGTCGCGCGTTCCGCGAAGCGCGGGTCATGCTCGGCCTCGGGAGACCCACGACCGTCCCGCCGCCGGGCTGGCTCGACGGCGACCTCGACGCGGCGCACCTCGCCGCGGGCGAGCCCGCCGTGAACATCGCGAAGCCGCCGCCTCTCCCGGGCGAGGGACCGAAGCGGAAGCTCTCCGAGGGGCCGGGCGGGACCTTCATCGGCATCGGGGGTCTCGGCGACGCCGACGCGTCCGAGCCGGAGGAGGCTCCGAAGACGGTCCCGCACATCCCTCTGGCATCGCCGAGCTCGCCCGACCTCGGCTACGTGCCCCCTCGGCAACCCGCCGTGCACCCCGCGGCGGTCGTGCGCGCGTCGCTCGGCTCCCGTCCCGACGGTCAGACCGAGGGAAGCTATCCTGCGGTCGGCAGCACGCTCGAGCCCGATCGGAACGAGAGGCTCCTGGCGCAGGTCGGCTCGCGCCGCTCCGGCGCCGGTGTGTGGCTCGCGGCGGCCCTCCTCCTGGTCGCAGCGGTCGGTGGGGTCGCCTTCCTCGCGGTCCAGCGCCCGCCCGGCGGTGACGCACGGGCCGCGACGTCGGGCGCGACGTCGTCGGAAGCGCCGCTCACGTCCGCCGCGGCGCCGATCGCCACTGGGGTCGACGAGCCGGTGCCCGCGCCCGATCCGCCGCAGACGCCGACGATCGAGATCGACGCGAAGGAGCTCATCAAGGACGCGTCCGCTTCTGCCGAGTCGCCGCTGAAGGCGTCGGCGACGACGCCGGCGGTGCGCACGGGGCATGCAGCGCGTCCTGCGGTCGTGCGAGCTCCGCGAACCACCCCACCCGCGCCGACGGCGCCCGCGGTCCCGACGGGCGACCCCTCCGTCGCGCCGGCGGAGGAACCGCCGCCCGTACCCACGGTCCTACCGCCGGACCCGTTCGGCACTCCCGACTAGCGGCGTCGCGCGGCGTAGCGCAGCTCGTCGCACATTCTCCGGATGCCGAAATGAACTCCGGCTAAGCTGTCAGAGAAGGCTCATCGCGATGGCTCGAATCGAAGAAGCGACACTCTTTCGACCCGATCCGAAGCTCCAGTACCCTACCGCCTCGCGCAGCGGCGGCGGCGGCGGAGGTGGACGCGGCGGCGGCGGCGGCCGAGGTGACGACGACGACGACGGGCCGAACATCGCCGTCAAGGAGCGCGTGGCGGAGGCGGCGCGGTCGGCGAAGCGGCGCAAGGGCCTCTCCTTCGTCGTCGTGATGATCTGCGGCGCCCTCACCGTGCTCGGTGCGATCTTCGCTCCGCGCAACTACGAGGTCGAGGCGCGCGTGCTCGTGCAGCGCACCCAGGCGATCACCGGCGGGATGACGCAGCAGCTCTCTCCCGAAGAGATGCGCAACGTGGCGAAGGAGTACGAAGAGCAGGTGATGGCGAAGGACAACATCATCGCCATCGTCCGCCAGAAGAACCTCGTCTCGCGCTGGGACGACATGCGCCAGCCGCACCGCCGCTTGATCGACAAGATCAACCGCAAGCTCGGCAAGGCGCCGGCGTCGGACGACGAGAAGTACGAGGCGCTCGTCACGAACATCCAGCATCGCCTGAAGGTCTGGGTCGACGCGACGACCGTGACCGTTAAGCTCGAGTGGTCGGAGCCCGAGGCCGCGCGCGACATCGTCGACGCGGCGGTGAAGAACTTCCTCGAGGCGCGCTTCCAGTCCGAGGTCGGCGTCATCCCCGAGCGCCTCAAGATTTACGAGGCGAGCGTCGCGCAGGCGCACAAGGACCTCGAGGTCTCCGCCTCCGAGCTCGTTCGTCAGCAGAAGCTCGCCAACCCGCGCGAGCGCGTGAACATCGTGATCCCCAACCTGCCGCAGGGGGTCAACGATCGCGGGCGCGTCGACGAGGCCGCCGATCCGGCGCTGAAGGCCCGCCTCGACACCGTTCGCCAGCAGATCGCGGTGCTCCAGGAGGCGAAGCTCCGTCGCGAGGCGGAGCTGAACCAGGAGCTGATCCAGAAGCGTCAGACGCTCGCGGAGGGCCACCCCGAGGTCATCGCGCTCAAGCAGACGCTCGACGCCACGCGCGCCGATCCGCCGCAGCTCGCGAAGCTGCGCGCGGAGGAGCGAGAGATCCTGAACGAGATCGCCGCCAAGCAGCGCGCCGCCGCGGAGGCTCGCGCCAACGAGCCGAAGCCGACCGCGCCCCGCGTCGCCGTCCCGGCGCCCGCCGTCGAGACGCCCCAGGCCGGCGCGACCAAGAGCCTCCAGGACGCGCAGGTGCAGTTCGACACCGTCACCCGGAAGTACAGCGAGCTCGTCACCCAGCTCGACGCGGCGCGCATCGAGATGAAGACCGCCGAGGCGGCGTTCAAGAACCGCTACAAGGTCGTGCACCCCGCGGAGGTGCCCAACGGTCCGAAGCGTCCGGTGGGGCTCATCGCGATCGCCATCGGCGTCCTCTCCACGATCGCCGCGGTGCTCGCGGTGGCGGCGCTCGCCGACCGCTTCTCGGGCATCTTCTTCGAGCCGCGCGACGTGCGCGATCGCCTCGGGTTGCCCGTCTTCGCGACGTTCTCGTAGCCGAGCCGCGCACGCGCGGGGAGGCGAGAAGACCCGCGTCGGAGCCGCGCTCCGCCGGGATCCTCTCGCCGTCTCCCCCCGGCCTAGCGGGACGCGCGCTTCGCGGTGCTGCGCTTGGCCGCGCCGCGCTTCGTGCGCTTGGCGCCGGTGCGCTTCGACGTGGTCGCGCGCGTGGTCGCGCGCTTGGCGCTCGCGCGACCGGCGGTCGCGCCGCGCCGGGTCGTGCCCACGGCGGCCGGCTTCTTCCCGACGCGAGACAGCTTCGCCGTCGTGCGCTTGGCCGTCGTCGTGCGCTTGGTGGTGGCCCGCTTGGTGGTGGCCCGCTTGGCGGCGCCGCGCGCGGCGGTGGCGCGCTTCGCCCCGGTCGCCCGGCGGGGCGTGGCGCGGATGCCCGCCTTGGCGGTCGCGGTGTCGCGCGCGATGAGCTTCGAGAAGCGGGTGCTCGGCTGGTGCACGAGCGCGAGCCGCTTCTTGTCGAACCACTTGAACCAGTCGTCCCACGACATCTTCGCGAGCGCCTCGATCCCGCCGAAGCCCGGGAAGTCGATGCGGAGAAGCCCAGGATCGTTGCCGCGTTCGGTGCCTTTCACGCGGGCCGGCCAGCCCCCCTTCGACTCCACCCAGCGGCGGATCTCTTCGCGGTTCGTAGTGACCTTCGTCGTCGCTTGTCCCCTAGCCATGTGTCTGCTCCTTGTCGACGCGCCCAATAGGTTTGGCGCCTCCCAGGACCCCGACGAGGTCGGGTGCGAGCGCGTTCGCAAGCCGTGTGCCGCGTGCCGTCGGACGGGCAGGTTGTCACGAGACGGTCTTGTTCGCGTGGGCCCTCAGCCGATATACGTAGGACGCTCGCGGCGCTCGAAGACGAGCCGCCGCGCCGGGCTCCCCACGGGCCCCACGACGGACCGAAGGACCGAACCGCGCTGATGCTCCCGTTCACTGCTGTCATGCCGATGGACGTGGCGCAGCAGGGGTACGTCCAGGCGCGCGTCGAGGAGCGCGTGAAGTCCGGGAGCGACATCAATGCCGCCGAGACCGAGCTGAACCCGCTCGTCCGTTACGACCTCATCTGGCGCGGCGGGCAGAACCACTTCGTTGCGATCTACAACCCGCGGTTCATCCACACGACGTCCTGGGACCGGACCCTGCCGGACCCGAACCTGATCAACCCCGAGACGCTGAACCTCGCCGACCCGAACGCGACGCCGCTCTCCGCGCTCCACAACGGCGGCGTGGGCTACGAGGTGGTCCGCCCGCGCTGGCGGCTGTCGCTCTACCAGTTCCTCGCCTACGGGCCGATCTCCACCACCGCGCTCCTCGTACAGGCACCGTGGAATGGCGTGGCGCTGCCGCCCGATCCCAACCCGATCATCCCGGCGATCATCGGGGCGCGCTTCCGCCTCCTGTTCGTGCAGACGCAGCTGTTCGTCCCGATCAAGCTGAGCGAGCGGACGGCGCTGATTCCGGGGGCCACCTACAACGCCTTCGGTGGGGCGGATCGCAGCTCGCGTGGCGTCATCGCGCTCACGCAGGGGCCCGGCGCGAGCCTCGCGCTCGACCATGCGGCGACGCGGAGCGATCGCCTCATCAGCTCGGTGGGCGCCGGTCGCGTCACGACGACGTTCCAGGACGACCGCGAAGGTGTCGTCATCATCCGCACCGAGGCGACCCAGACGTGGCGCCACTACTACAGCAACAACCTGTCGAGCGAGGTCATGGGCGGCGCCGCGATCGGCGGCGACCAGATCAACGGCTTCACGATGTTCACGCTCGGCCACGCCGCCCTCCTCTGGGACTCGTGGGGGCAGGCCCGCATCCCGCCGGGGGCCGCGCCCTACGGCGTCTTCGGAGGTCGAGGACGTCGCCTCCAGCTCGGCGCGGTCGCGAAGGTCCAGCCCTGGATCGATCTCTTCTCCGGCGACCTCGAGCAGCGCGCCGTCGTGTCGCTCGCGGCGAACTACTCGATCGACCGCGTCACCGTGCGTGGCGCTCTCTCCCATGCGCGCGTCCTCGCCACGCCGCGCTCGGTCGCCGAGTATCAGATCGTCCTCGGCGACGCGGGCATCCAGTACCGCATCACGCCGACCTTCTCGGTCGACGCGGGGCTCCGCGCCGGTTACCAGGACTTCAACAACGCCGTGCGCTTCAACGAGCTGACGCAGCTCACCGTCTACGGCGGCCTCTCGTGGGTGCCGCTCCCGGCGCGCTTCTGAGGGGCGTGCTCGCCGCCGCGCGGGCGGACGAGCGATCGCTCACCCCGCGGCCTCGGCCTGAATCTTCTTCCGGTCCTTGATCATCCGGAGGACGTCCTTGATGTCGCGCGGGCGGACCACGCCGCCGGCGAGCATCAGCGCGCCGTAGACCGCCATGTCGACGAGGAGGCGGGCGTGGCCGATGCCGGCGAGCGTGACGTGCGTGGCCACCACCACGCCGCAGATCGCGAGCGACTTCACGATCGCGAGCGCGTTGCGTCGATCGATCGCGCGCTTGCCGAGGAACGCGAAGAACACGATCGCGATCACGAGCTCGCGCGCCGAGAGCGCCATCGCGACGCCCATGCCCGTGGCTCCGGGCCCGAGCCCGCGCGTGAGCGGGACGACGCCGAGGATGAAGGCTGGGAGCAGCGCCAGCCCGACGAAGGAGATGATCGTGATCGTCCAGGAGCGGTCGAGGATCATCAGCGCGATCCACAAGAGGACGTTGAAGTAGGCGAGCACGAACGTGGGCGCGAGCCACCGGAGGCTCTCCGCCGCCGGGAGGAACTCGCCCTTCAGCGCGACGCCGATCACGAGCTCGGCGCTGAGCGCGAGCATGAGGGTCAGCGGGATCGAGACGACGCCGACGCCTTCGATTCCGCGCCGGAGGATCGCGAAGAACTCGTCGTCGCTCCGGTGCTTGGCGCGGCTCATCATCGGGACGAGCACGCCCGAGAGCACCGGAGACATGAGCGCCGACAGACGCGCGATCTCGCGCGCGGCGCTGTACCAGCCGACCTCGCGCGAGCCCTCCGGCACGAGCTCTCGGAGGACGACCACGTCGATCGTCGAGCCGAGCGTCACCGCGGCGTTGGCGATGAAGAAGGGGAAGGCGACGCGGAGGACGGTCCTCGTCGCCGCGAAGTCCAGCACGATCCGGAGGCCGACCGCCTCGCGCGTCGCCCAGTAGAGGAACGCGGCCTTCAGCACCTCGGAGGCGAGCATGGGCAGCGGCAAGAACCAGAAGGGCGCGCCGAGGGTGACGGCGGCGAAGGTCCCGCCGCCCCAGAGCAGCTTCGCGACGACGTTCGCGACGGCGAGGCCGCCGACCCGCGACGCCGCCTGCAAGGTCTGCTGGAACGTCTGGTTCATCACGATGAACACCTGCGTCACGCCGAACATCGCGGCGGCGAGGCGCTCCTCGTGGAGCTTGTGACCGAGGTGGTAGTAGCCGTACGCGAGGAGCGGGAGGACGGCGAGCGTCCGGACGACGAGGACGCCGCCGAAGAAGTCGCTCGCGTGCTTCGGGCGGACCGCGACCTCGCGCGAGATGTACGTGTCGACGCCGAAGCCGACGAACACGGCGAGCGTGGCCGCGTACTCGAAGCCGTACTTGTAGAAGCCCCAGGAGAGCGGTCCGAGGTACTTCGGGAGCTTGAACGTGATGACGAGCGCGACGCCCCACGTCAGCACGAGCGAGACGCCGAGCCGGAGCGCGTTCCGGAGCGCCGTCACGCCTTCGCCCCCGGCCTGGTGCGGAGCGGCCACGGAGTCGTGCGCGGGAGGCCGCGGCGGCGCTTCGTCCTGCGGCGTCGCGTCCGCTTCGGCGACGGGCTCGCTCACCGCGGGTTCGTTCGGCATGGCGCTCCTACGCTACAAGACCGGGACGCGCGGCGGGAGCAGCGTTGGATGCGACGCCCCGGATGTGGACCCCGATGCGGGCCCAGATGCGGACCCAGATGCGGGTCCAGATGCGGCCCCGAGATGCGGACCGGATGAGATGCGCGAGGGATGTGTCCTCGTTTTATGGGTCGCTCGGGGTGGGAAGGTTGCGTACGATGGACCCGTGCAGCTTCAGCCCGGTTCTCAGATCGGGGTCTATGTACTCGAGTCGCTACTGGGGTCGGGAGCTTTCGGAGTCGTCTGGCTCGCACACCGGACGGATACCGGCGAGCGGGTCGCGATCAAGGTCCTTCACCCCGAAGCCGCAGTTTCAAGAGAGAGCGTCGAGCGTTTCCGGAGGGAGGCGTGGGCGCTGTCGCGCCTGACCAGCCCCCACATCGCCCGCATGCACGAGCTGCTCGTCGGCCCGCCGGTCGAGATGGCACTGGTCATGGAATACATCGAGGGCGAGCTCCTCTCCGACGTCTTCAAGCGGGCACAGTTCGCCGTCGAAGACGCGATGGGGCTCGGGATCGGCATCCTCGCCGGCGTGGCGGAAATGCAGTCGATGGGCATCATTCACCGTGACATCAAGCCGGAGAACGTGATCCTGCGGCCGAACGACAGCGGCTGGCACGCGGTCATCTTCGACTTCAACCTCTCGCGCGTGAAGGACGCGAAGGGCAAGGCGAGCAGCCTGACGTCGATGCACGCGGCGATCGGCACCGTGCCGTACATGTCGCCCGAGCAGCTGCTCGACGCGCGGCGCGTCACCGAGGCCTCCGACGTCTATTCGGTCGGGGCGATCCTCTATCGCGCGGTCTCCGGCGCGCTGCCCTTCGACACGCGCGAGAGCCTCCGCGAGAAGCTGCAGCAGGAGGCGCGCCCGCTCATGACCAACCGCCCCGACCCGATGGCCAAGGGCTTCGAGCGGGTGGTCACGCGGGCGCTCCGGCGGCGGCCGGCCGAGAGGTACGCGAAGGCCCAGGAAATGCTCGATGACCTCGCGAGGCTCGCTTCGGAAGGCATGTAGACGATGAGCGCGGACGGAATGGGTGCGCGGGGCGACGGAGCGACGAACGAGGCCGGCCCGCCGGGACCCGGCGGCTCGTCTCCTTATCGCGGTGAGGGCGTCACGGCCACGGGAGGCTCGACCAGCCACCGCGCGCGCGCGTGGATCGGGCTCGCGGCGCTGGCGTTCTACGCGGTCTTCGTCTTCCGCACGAGCTTCACCATCGGCGGGACGCGCTACTTCGTCCTCTTCGAAGACGCGATGATCTCGATGCGCTACGCCCGTCACCTCGCGGACGGGCACGGCCTCGTGTGGAACATCGGCGAGGCGCCGATCGAGGGCTTCACGAACCTGCTCTGGGTGCTCTGGATGAGCGTCGCCCACGCGCTCGGGCTCGCCGAGTCGAAGATCTCGCTCTTCATCATGCTCTCGGGCGTGGCGATCCTGCTCGCGACCGGCCTCGTCACCTCGAAGATCGCGCGGAAGCTCACGTCCGCGCCGTGGGTGCCGCTCTGTGTCCTCGCGGCGACGCTCTTCGACTACCCGCTCGTCTTCTGGACGCTGCGCGGCATGGAGGTCGGCGCCCTCACGCTCGCGGTCTACACGCTCCTCTGGCTCGCGCTCGAGAACGAGGAGGAGTTCTCGCTCCCGCGGACGATCGCGATGGGGGCGCTCACGAGCATGGCGCTCCTCATCCGGAGCGACTCGGTCGTCCCGGTGGGGCTGATCTCGCTCTACGGCTTTCTGACGTGCTCCCGGCGCTGGGTGTTCGCCGCGATCATCGGCGCCTTCGCCGGCGGCGCCGTCGGCGGGCAGACGATGTTCCGCAAGGCGTATTTTCACGAGTCGCTGCCGAACACGTACTTCCTCAAGCTCTACAAGATCTCGACGTTCGCGCGCGTGAAGCGCGGCGCCTTCGTGGCGCTCGAGGTCCTCGCGCTCCACCTCGCGGTGCCGATCTCGATCGTGCTCGCGAGCCTGCCAGGCGTGAAGCCGTCGATCGCGTGGGTGAAGGAGGTCTACCTCGACCGCTCCGCGCGGCGCCTCGTCCTCCTCGGTGCGATCTTCGCCGCGCAGGTCGCCTACGCGACGTACGTCGGCGGCGACGCCTGGGAGTGGATGCTCTACGCCAACCGCTACATGTGCGTCGGCATGCCGGCGCTCATCCTGCTCGTCGCCGTGCTGATGCAGCGCGCGATCGGCGCCGGCGCCGCGCCCGAGGCGGAGGGACGCGCCGAGGACGACGAGCGCGCCGTCTTCGTGAGGCGCTTCGCCTACGGCCTCGCCGCGTCGGGGCTCCTCCTCGTCGCGCTGAACCTCGTCGCGCGGATGTTCCCCGAGGAGGGCATCGCCGCCACGATCGTCTTCAGCAAGACGCCCTTCGCGGCCGGCGGCGCGATGGTGCTCACGGGGCTCCTCCTCCGGATGAAGGACGCGCGGACCGGCCTCGTAGAGGGGCTCGGCGCGCTGCGCCGTCGTCTCGAGAGCCAGCGAACGGCGGCGCGGGCCGCGCTGGTCGTCGCGGCGCTCGTCTGGTTGCCGTCCCATCTGCTCCCGCTCGGGCGCTGGGCGGCGCAGAACGCCGCGCAGTACGCGGACGAGGCGCGCTACACGCGGCTCGGCCTGCTCATCCAGGCGAACACCACGCCCGACTTCCGCATCGCGGTCGCAGCGGCAGGCGCGACGCCGTACTTCGCGCAGCGGCCGACCGAGGACCTCCTCGGCAAGAACGATCGCCACGTCGCGAAGCTCGCGCCGCGAGGCGTCTTCTCGCCGGGCCACGACAAGTGGGACTACGGCTACAGCCTCGGGCAGCGCGACGCCAAGCTCGTCGTCGAGGCCGTCGACGTGAACGACGCCGACGAGCAGTACATGAAGGGCCTCGGGTTCGAGGAGCTCAAGAACGGCATGCGCCTCCGTCGCGACGCCGCGGTCGCCCGGCGCGACCTCATCGGCGAGGAGATGGAGGACGGAGCCACGCTCGCCGCGGCGCTCGGCGAGCTCGGCAAGACGCTTCCCGCCGCCGTCGGCGTGACGGACTTCCTCGTGCTCCTCGTCTTCGGGCTCGTCATCGCCGGAGCGGCGCGCAAGATCGCGAAGGACGGCGAGTCGTTCGCGGAGCTCTCGCCGGAGGCGCCGGCGGAGCCGATCGATCTCGACGAGGGCCAGAAGGCCGCGCTCGGCGGCGCGGACGCGCGCGCGATCCCCACGCTCGACGGCATGCGCGGGATCGCCGTCGTCCTCGTCCTCGTCTTCCACTTCGCCTGGACGTTCCCCGGCGACGATCCGTCGGCAGCCGCGGGCTTCGTCGACAAGGTCGCCGTGCAGCTCCACGCCTTCATGTGGTCGGGCTGGACGGGCGTCGATCTCTTCTTCGTCCTCTCGGGCTACCTCATCACGCGCGGCCTCGTGACCGACTCGAAGCGGGCGCTCGGCACGCGCATGAAGATGTTCTGGATGCGCCGCGTCCTCCGCATCTTCCCGCTGTACTACGCGCTCATCATCGTCGGCACGATCGTGACGCTCGCCTTCGGGGCATCGTGGGTGCCGGGGCTGCCGTACTGGCTCTACATGCAGAACTACACCCTCGCGTTCGACCACGAGGTGATGCGCTGGACGGCGCACTTCTGGTCGCTCGCGATCGAGGAGCAGTTCTACTTCGTCTGGCCGATCGTCGCGCTGACGGTCCCGCGCCGCCGCCTCATCCCGCTGATCCTCGCGCTCGTCTTCTTCACCGTGGCCCTCCGCGCGGGGCTCACGTTCAAGGGCCAGGACATCGGCCTCTTCCAGCGCTGGTTCGCCGACGAGCCGGGCGGCCTCGAGCACGGCATCGCGAAGCTCGTCTACCGCATGACGTTCACGCGCGCCGACGGCCTGTTGCTCGGCGCGTTCGTCGCGGTCACGCAGCGCGAGGTCCGGCACCCGGCGTCGCAGGTGTGGCGCCGGCTCCGGCTGCCGCTCTTCGTCGGGACGGCCATCGCGCTGCTCGGCCTTTACGTCTGGGCGACGGGCCTGAACGACTACGACCGGCGCGTCATCGGCATCGGCTACGTGACCCTCGCGCTTTTCTTCGCGAGCGGCGTGTCGCTGTGTGCCGACCACGTCATCGGCGAGCGCGCGCGGCGCCTCCTCTCGTGGGGACCGCTCGTCTCGTGCGGGAAGGTGAGCTACGGCATGTACATCTTCCACTGGCCGCTGGTGGTCCTCGGCGTGCCGTACCTGATGAAGTGGCAAGAGGGGCAGTCGACGCTCGTCCAGATGGGCATCTCGGGCGCGTTCATCGTCGTCGGCCTCGTTCTCATCTGGGTGCTCGCGTCGCTGAGCTTCAAGTTCTTCGAGAGCCCCTTCCTCAAGTTGAAGGGCAAGTTCCACGACTGATCGGCGCCGTCGGGGCGGACGACGGCGTCACGCCGGCAACGAGCCGTCTCGGAGGAGCGGCCGTGCGCCGGCGGTCATCCAGCGGAGGGCGTGCCGCGCGCGCGCCGCTGCGTCGTCCTCGATCGGGTCGCCGTGCGCGGGCACGATGCGCTCGAAGTCCAGGCTCAGGATGGCGGTCGCGCTCTGCGCCGCCGCGGCGCGATCGTCGACGAGCATCCGCCACACGCGGCTCTGCGCGGTCTTCCTCCACGTGCCTCCGAGGCGGAAAAGGACGCGCATCCAGAAGCTCTCGCAGGCGTGGACGTTGAAGAGCAGCTCGGAGATGAGGAGCGAGCGCGAGGCCTCGTGGAGGAAGACGTGCTCGTCGATGCCCGGCGCCCCCTGGACGCGCTCGACGTGTAGCCCCTCGAGGCCGTCGAGGGCGCCGCGCTCGGGGAGCGGCTCGAAGGACAGGCCCGCGAGCTTCTTCGACAGGCGGGGCGCCGCGAGCACGCGCGCCTTCGGGTAGCGGGTCTTCGCCGCCTTCACGAACAACCAGTGCATGAAGTTCGGCGCGACGAGGGCGCGCACGTCGCCGAGCGCGTCGAGCTCGCTCGCGGCCCGATCGTCGAGCGCGACCGGCGAGTGGACGACGAGCCCGCCGTCCGGGAGGCGCACGACGGTCGCGCGGCAAGGCATGCGCATCATTCCGCCCGGGCCCATCGCGACCACGCTGTCGTGGGACCAGACCCCGTCTGCGATTCGCTTCAGCATCGATCCTCCTCGCGCGCGCGTGCGTCGCGCGGGCGGCGTATAGTCAAGCACGCTTGACGATATCGTCAAGCCGCCTTGACCATGTGGCTCGCGGCTGCTGAACTGAGGCCCGTGGGACGCGATGCGTACGCGACGGAGCTCGAGGCCGCGAAGGCGAGCTCGACGCTGCAGCTCCTCTTCAAGGCCGCGCGCCTGCTCAACGAGCGCGCCGTCGAGCGCCTTCGCCGCCTTACGAAGGTGCCGGTCCGCGCGGCGCACACCACCCTGCTCCCGCACATCGACCTCGAGGGCACACGCCTCACGGAGCTCGCGCGCCGGCTCGGCGTGTCGAAGCAGGCCGTCGGTCAGCTCGTCGACGAGCTGGTCGAGATGGGGGTGCTCGAGCGGGCCGCCGATCCCGCCGACGCGCGCGCGAAGCTCGTGCGGTTCACGAGGAGGGGCCGGGCCGGGCTCTTCGAGGGCCTCGCGGTGCTGAAGGAGCTCGAGCGAGAGCTCGAGCAACGGCTCGGCGCCGCGACGATGCGCACGGTTCACGACGCGCTCGGCGTGATGGTCGCGAGCTACGGGGAGGCCGCGCCGCGCCGCTAAGCTAGCGGAGGCGCGCGAGAGAGGCGTCGCTCTCGAGACGGGCCGCGCGTACAATGGCGCGAAAAATGGGCGTCCTTCTCCTCGGTGCGGACTACTACGGCACGCTCGCCGCGGCGCGTGTGTACGGCAAGGCCGGGCTGAAGGTCACGATGGCGGACGAGCGCCGCCGCGCGCGCGCGCTCTGGTCGCGGCACGTCGCCGACAAGCTCGTTCACCCCCCGCTCTCGCGTCCGGCGGAGCTCGTCGACTGGCTCGTCGCGTGGGGGAAGAACAACCCCGGCACGGTCCTCTACCCGCCGAACGATCACCTCGCGTGGCTCTTCGCGGCCGAGCGCGAGCGGCTCTCGAAGGCGTTCGCGATGTTCTCGCCGGGCGAAGACGCCGTCTTCGCGCTGCTCGACAAGAAGCGCCTCCACGCGGTGTGCTCGCGCGTCGGCATCGACGTGCCCGAGACGCTCGACGCCGCGGACGCCGCCGCGGGGCGCGACGTCCCGCTGCCGGTGTTGCTCAAGCCGCGCACGCAGGTCTACCTCACCGGCGGGATCAAGGGCTTCATCGCGCACGACCGCGCCGAGCTCGACGCGGAGCTCGCGCGGTTCCGCCAGCTCGTCGTCTTCGATCCGATCCTCGCCGGGCGCCACCCGGACATCGCCGAGCCGATGCTGCAGGAGTACCTGCCGGCGGCGGAGACGAACATCGCGAGCATCTCCGGCTTCGTCGACGCGGACGGCGCGATCGTCGCGCGCTCGGCGACGAAGGTGCTCCAGCGCCCGCGGAAGGTCGGTATCGGGCTCTGCTTCGAGGGCCGCACGCCGGAGCCCGCGCTCGTCGACAAGCTCGCGGCGCTCTGCAAGGACGTCGGCTACCACGGCGCCTTCGAGGCCGAGTTCATCGTCCTTGGCGAGCGGCGGCTCCTCATCGACTTCAACCCGCGCTTCTACAGTCAGATGGGCTTCGACGTCGCGCGTGGCCTCCCGCTGCCGATGCTCGTCTACCACTCGGCGCGCGGCGAGCACCAGCGCGTGCGCGCGGAGGTCGCGCGCGCGGCGGACTGGAGGCCGCGCGGCGACGAGGTCTACTGTCACAAGACGATGCTCGATCTCGTCCTCGGCCTCCAGGGCCTGTCCGGACAGATGACGCGCGCCGAGGTGCGCCGCTGGCGGGCCTGGTACGCGGCGCACCGGAGCTCCGCGACCGACGCCGTGCGCGATCGCGACGATCGGATGCCGGCCCTCGTCGACGCGGCCGAGTGGGTGCGCCATTTCGCGCGCCACCCGAGGAGCTTCGTGACAAACTTCGTGCTGAACCGCTGACGGCCGCCGCGATGGATGCCGTTCGTCCAGGAGCCATGACGAGCCCTTCGAGCCACGTGGACCTCGGCGCCGGCCTCTGGCTGAGCGTCGTCATCGCGACGTACGATCGGCAGGAGCTCCTGCGACGCCTGCTCCGGGACCTCGACGCGCAGACGCTCGAGCCGTCGCGCTTCGAGGTGATCGCCGTCGACGACGGCTCGAAGGACGACACGCGCGCGGCGCTCGCCGGCGTCGAGACCCGCTACGCGCACCGCATCGAGCGCCAGGACAACGCCGGGGCCGCGGCGGCGCGCCAGCGCGGCGTCGACCTCGCGCGCGGCAAGATCGTCGTGTTCCTCGACGACGACATGCAGGTGAGGCCGGATTTTCTCGCGAAGCACGTCGCGCGGCACCTCGAGATCGGCGACGCGACGGACTCGGTCGTGCTCGGACGCCTCCGCCCCGACGCGAAGCTCGCCGACATGCCGCTCTTCGAGCGCTACTACGCGCGCGTCATGGCGAGCCAGGGCGACGAGCTCGCCTCGGGCGCGCGTCCGGTGCGCGGGCACAACATCTACACGGGCAACGTCAGCATGCCCCGCGAGCTGTTCGTCCGCGCGGGAGGCTTCGATCCGGCGTTCCGCGCGCTCGAGGACGAAGAGCTCGGCGTGCGCCTCGAGAAGGCCGGCGCGCGCTTCGCGTTCGCGAACGAGGCCGAGAGCGTCCACGGCTCCGACTGGACGTCGATGAAGAAGTGGATGGATCGCGCGTTCCGCGACGGCGTCTACCAGGCGAAGCTCGCGCGAAAGCACCCGGACATGCCCGAGTCGAGCCCCTGGCGCTTCTTGCCGGTGGCGAACCCGCTGAAGCGCCCGTTCATGACGCTCGGCCTCGCGTCGCCGACCGCGGCGAGTGTCGTCGCCGGCGCGGCGATCCGCACCGCGTCGGTCTTCGACAAGGTCGGCCTCGAGCCCGTCGCGCTCGCCGGCATGACGTTTGTCTACGGCATCCAGTACTACCGCGGCGTCCGCAAGGAGGTCGGCGGCTACGACGTCGTGCGCCGCGAGTACCGCGAGTTCGAGCGCGGCGTCTCGCTCCTCCGGCGCGGCGAGCGCGGCGACGCCGGCGCGTTCCGCGCGTTCCGCGAGGCCGTGCGCGAGGACCACCGCGTCCTCCGCTTCTACGGCGAAAAGTACGACGATCGCGTCGAGTCCGGAGGCGGCGTGGACGCGTTCGCGGCTCCCGGCGGCGCCGCGCTCGCGAGCGACGCGGTGAAGAAGATCGGCTTCCAGCTGATGATCGCCTACCGCGTCATGCGCTTCTTCCGCGCGTCGGGCCTCGAGCTCGGGGCGCAGTTCATGTCGCGGACGATCCGGCATGCGTTCGCCTCCGACGTCCACTGGGACGCGGACCTCGAGCCGGGCATCATGATCGTGCACGGCTTCGGCCTCGCCATCAGCT
Source organism: Labilithrix sp. (assembly GCA_019637225.1). Classification (GTDB taxonomy): domain Bacteria; phylum Myxococcota_A; class Polyangia; order Polyangiales; family Polyangiaceae; genus Labilithrix. The sequence continues at coordinate 17,521 of JAHBWC010000015.1, read as the reverse complement.
ACGCCGCGCGCGCGCGCCACGGGTGCATCCTGTTCCAGAACGTCACCCTCGGGTACGGACCGGATCCGGTGACGAAGCAGGCCGGCGCGCCGCTCCTCGACAAGAGCGTCCACGTCGGGATCGGCGCGACGCTCTACGGCCCGATCGTGGTCGGGGAGGGGACGAAGATCATGGCGGGGTGCGTCCTGTCGCAGAGCGTCCCGCCGCGCTCGATCGTCGAGGCGCCCGTGCCGCACGTCGGCGCGCGCGCGCCGGTGCGGCCGCGCGGCTGACCGCGCCGACGCGAGGAGCGCCGATCAGAACTGGAGCGCGCCGAGCACGTCGGCGTAGTCGTCGGTCCAGACGCGCGCGCGTGCCGGCGGAGCGAGCGGGCCCCAGCCCTTCTTCGTCCGGAGAAGGAGATCGATCTCCTCGCGCGAGGCGGTGAGGACGAGCCACTCCGACGCTTCTTTGCCGGCCGTCCTCTCTGCGGCGTCGACGTCGGCGTCGTTCCGCCCGATCGCGACGAGGCCGGCGTCGCGCGCGAGCGCCGCGAACACCGGCGCGAGGCGCACGTGGTTGTTCGACACGTGCACGAGCAGCGCTCCCCCCGGCGCGAGGGCGCGGCGGTAGACGGCGAGCGCCTCGCGCGTGACGAGGTGGACCGGCACGGCGTCCGAGCTGAACGCGTCGAGCACGAGCACGTCGAAGCGCGCCGCCTCACCCTGACGGAGCCGGAGGCGCGCGTCGCCCGTCTCGACGGCGACGGTCGCGTGCGCCTCGGCGCGCTGCAAGAAGCCGAAGCGGGTCCGCGCGACCTCCACGACGGCGGGATCGATCTCGAAGAACGTCCACGCGTCGCCCGGCCGCGCGTACGCCGCGAGGGCGCCGGCGCCGAGCCCGATGACGCCGACGCGGCGCGGGGCGAGCGACGGCGTCGGCGCCGGCGTCGGCGTCGGCGTCGGCAACGGGCCGAGGAAGTCGCCGGCCGGGCCGGTCGGGTGGTAGTACGCGAGCGGCACGTGCCGGGCGTCGGGAGCGAGCGCCTGCTTGCCGTGCATCGTGCGTCCCGAGACGAGCAGCTCGAAGCGGCCCTCGCGCTCGCGCGTCACCTGGAGGACGCCGAAGAAGCCGCGGTGCGACCAGAGGGTCGTCCCGCGGAAGCCGCCGTGGCTCATGCCGGCGAGGAGGAGCCCCGCGATCGCGACCGCGTAACGAACGGGGCGCTTCGACCACACGTACGCCACGACCAGCGGCGCGCCGAACATCCACACGAAGGACGACTGCGGATCGGCTTTCAGCGCCGCGCCGATCTTGACCAGACCCCAGGTGACGCCGCCGAGCGCCGCGCCGAGCCCGACGTCGCGGCCGATCTCCCGCCGCGTCGCGGGGGCCGGTGCCCGCTCGAGCGCGGCGCGCGCGAGGCACACGAGGCCGATGGCGACGGGGTACTCGAAGAGATCGTCGAACACGAACGGAGCCACGAGCCCGTTCACCACGCCGCCGAGCACGCCGCCGATCGAGATCGAGAGGTAGAGCTCCGTCAACCGCGCCGCGGGCGGGCGGCGCTCGGCGAGCGCGCGGTGACAGACGACGCTCCCGACGAACAGTAGGAGCACGTGCGCGCCGACCACGAGCCACGCGGGCCCCGCCACGTTCGCGAGCGTCAGCGCGACGACGAGCGCGGCGACGAGCGCGGTCGCGCGCGAGGCGACGCGCGGCGGCACGACCTGCCGCTTGGCGAACGCGACGATGAACGAGAGGAGGTAGAGCGCGAGCGGGAGCACCCAGAGCAACGGGACGCTCGCGATGTCGGTGGTGATGTACTCGGTCGCGCCGAGCAGGAGCGTCGACGGGACGAACGCGAGACCGCCCCAGACGAGGCGCTCGCGCCACTTGCTCTCGCCGCGTGCCGGCGGCCCGACGTCGTCCGCCGGCGCGTCGACAGCGGCGGGCACGCGGCGCCCGCGCGCGGTGAAGGCCGCCGAGAGCGCGACGAGCACGGCGTACGCGACGAAGCCGCCCTGGAGCGCGCGGCTCTGCTCCTTCACCGCGAGCGAGGGCTCGACGAGCAGGGGGTAGCCGAGGAGCGCGAGCATGCTGCCCGCGTTGCTCGCCGCGTACAGGTGATACGGATCGCGATCGCCGAGCTCGGCGCACCAGCGCTGCAGCAGCGGCGACGTGGTCGAGAGGACGAAGAACGGAAGGCCCACCGCGCGGATGAGGACGACGAGCAGGCCGATCGTCGGGTGTCCGGACGTGAGGCGCTCGACGGTTCGATCGTCGATCGCGATCGGCAGCACGAGGAAGGCGGAGCCGATCGCCACGAGGTGGACGACGAGCTGGGCGCGGAGCGGCAGTCGCGTCGCGAGGACGTGCGCGTAGCCGTATCCGGCGAGCAGGAGCGCCTGGAAGCAGAGCGAGCAGACGATCCACACCGCAGGCGCGCCGCCGAGCGACGGGACGATCATCCGCGCGACCATGGGCTGGCACGCGAAGAGGAGCTTCGCGCCGACGAAGATCGTCAGCGCGAAGCTCGCGGACTTCAGGGCTTCGGCCGGTCGCAGCGGGCACCTCTCACGCGGCGAGGCTCACACGGGCGAGGCTCACACACGGCAGCCCGGCGAACGTTGCCTCATGCCTCCGTCTTCGCATGAGTCCGGTCGGCAGGGAAGGGCCGTCGCGCCGGCGCATCCCCACCGCGATGTCGAGCGGGCCGCGGGGATGCGGAGAGCGATGAGCTCAGGCGCGGACCGGCGCCGGCTCGAACCGTCAGCGCGAGAGCGTGCCGGGCGACGTCGCCGTGTACGTGATCTCGAAGCGCGTCGCGCCGAAGGCGTCGCCGTGACACGAGAACGGGCCGGTGAACGAGTCGCGGTAGAGGGCCGGCGCCGCCGTGCAGACGTTACGGCCGACCACTCGGCCGCTCGCGTCGTAGGCGGTCCACTGGCCCGAGACGCTGACCGTTCCGGGCGCGGTGCGGCCGACGTGGACGCTGGCCGAGAAGGCGCCGCCGGGCGCGCTCTTCGTGTCGTGGAGCGTGGTGGTCGCGGCCGGAGCCGAGCCCGTGGGGGCGCTGCCGTTCGACGTCGAGGCATCGTCCGTGGGTGTCGAGCAGTCGCGGAGCCCCTGGAGGTCGACGTCGCCGCCGCACGCGAGCGTGCTGACGTGCATGTAGCGGAGCGCGTAGCCCTGCCTCAGGTTCACGCCGATCCACGTTTCCGACCATCCGGGCTGTGGAGCTTGGCCGCGCGTCTGGCAGTAGACGTTGACCTTCGAGCCGCCGACGCTGGCCGCGATCGCCGAGCTCGTGCTCGGCGCTTCGCGGAGGTTGCCGTCGCCCGAGCACTGGCCGACCGGCGTCTCGGTGACGGCGTCGCTCGACGCGCCCATCTCCTCGTCGCCCTCGTCCGGCGGCGCGCAGCCGATCAGGGTCGCCATCATCGTCGTCACCGCTGCGCCGAGCACCACCCACTTGCGACTCATGATTCCCATCTCCTTTCGTGGCGACGCTCGCTTCGAGCGCCGCGCGTTGCGTCTTGATGGGAGTGGTGAACTGCAGCGAGCGTGCCGCTTGGTTACATGGTGCGCCTCGCGGTTTTCGGCCTGTTCCAGCGGTGGCGCCGCGGCGGCGGAGCGGGCGGTTGGATCGACTGTGGAGTCGCGTCGACACCATCGCCGAGGCCCGCGCCACGCCGGGCGACGAGGCCTCGAACGGCGCGAGGCGATTTGTGTATCATGGCCCCGACATGATCTCCGGATGGGTCCGTCCTTGCGTCTTCGTCATGGCCTTCACGTCGGTCGCCGCGTGCGCCGCGACGGGCCCCTTCGTCTGGGCCGACAGCCTGCCCCCGTCGGCGACCGGCTCGACCGAGGGCGTGATCATCCAGGACGGCGACACCGTGAACGTCCGCGTCTTCAACCAGGAGCCGCTCTCGACCCACGAGAGGGTTCGCTCCGACGGCAAGATCTCGATGCCCGTCATCGGTGAGGTGATGGCGCGCGGGAAGCGACCCGCCCAGCTCGCCTCCGAGATCCAGGACCGGCTGAAGTCGGTCGTGGTCGCGCCCTCGGTCACCGTGACGCTCGACGCCGGCGCCGAGCTCAAGGTCTCCGTCCTCGGCGAGGTCAAGAACGCCGGGGTCTTCCAGCTCGATCACGGCGCCAACGTGCTCCACGCGCTCGCCGCGGCCGGCGGGCTCTCCGACTACGCGGACGCGGACAAGGTCTTCGTCGTCCGCAAGTCGCTCCCTCAGCGCGTCCGCTTCCGCTACCAGGACCTTCGCTCGGCGGATCCGAAGAGCATCGCGTTCACGCTCCAGGGCGGCGACGTCATCGTCGTTGAGTGACGCGGCGCCCCGGGACGACACGTCCCAGGGGGCTTCGAGTATCCCGGCCGTGACACGACTTCGCGCGCGCGGCTCGCGTAGTCTCGCGCGCCATGCCCTCGGTCGACCCGCGCTCGCGCCCGGTTCAGGCGTCCCTCGTCCTCGCCACGTCGCTCGTCCTCGGCGCGCTCGGCTCGGGCCTCGGCTGCAGCGACGATTCGCCCGCGCCCGAGCCGACGAGCCGCGTGCGGAGCGAGTCTTCGCAAGGGTGCGGCAAGGACGGCGCGCCGAAGGGGGTGCTCGGCAATCAGCCCGTGACGGTCAAAAACAACCTCCGCACGTACCACGCGATCATTACGTACCACGCGATCATTCCCGACGCGCATGACGGCACGACGCCGCTCCCGCTGGTGTTCATGTTCCACGGCAGCGGCGGCGACGGCGCCGGGCTCCGCGGCGTCTACAACCTGGAGCTCGAGGCGCGCGGCCAGGCGATCTTCGTCTATCCGAACGCCGACGACGCGACCGGGACGTGGGATCTCGAGCGCGACGCCGACAGCAACATCGACATCCTGCTGTTCGACGCGATCCTCGAGGCGCTCTCGGTCAGCCACTGCGTCGATCGAAAGCGCGTCTTCGCGACGGGGTACTCCGCCGGAGGCTACTTCGCGAACCAGCTCGCGTGCCGCCGCGGGAGCGTCCTCCGCGCGATCGCGTCGCACGCGGGAGGAGGCCCGTTCGGCGACAGCGGCGAGTACGACGCGGACGGCCGGCTCCGCTGTCCCGAGCGGCCCATCGCGGCGCTCATCGCGCACGGCGCCGACGACGCCGAGGTGGCGCTCGACGAGGCGAAGAAGTCCCGCGAGCACTGGCGCCGGGTGAACGGCTGCGCCACCGGGGGAGGCGTGCCGCGCGAGCCGTCGCCGTGCGTCTCGCTGGCGTCGTGCGCCCAGGATCGCCCCGTCGTCTACTGCGAGATCCCGGGCCTTGGTCACTCCGTGTGGCCCGAGGGCGGCCCGAAGGCGACCTGGGATTTCTTCGCGTCCTTCTGATCCGGCGCCTCGCGCGAGCCGAGCGACTCGGCGAGGCGTCGGGCGATCGCTACTGCGCGATGCCGGCGAGCTTCGTCTTCAGCTGCCAGATCTTCTCGCCGCCGGTGGTGATGTAGAGGGTCTTGAGGTCTTCACCGCCGAAGGCGAGCCCCGTCGGCTTCTCGGGGATCGGGACGGTGCCCCAAGGGTTGCCGTCCGGCTTGTAGACCTCGACGCCCGCCTTCGTGGCGACGTACACGTTGCCGACCTTGTCGACCGCGAGGCCGTCCGGCTCCGAGTTCTCCGGTCCGACGTCGACGAACTTCGTCCACTCGCCGAGCGTCCCGTCCTCGTTGACGATGTACTTGCGGACGAACGGGAGCGTGCCCGCGAGGGGGGCGGTGAAGCCGACGTAGAGCGTCTTTTCGTCGGGCGACAGCGCGATGCCGTTCGGGCGCGGGATGGAGTCGAACGCCTCGACGACCTGGACCTTGCCCGCCGGATCGATGCGGTAGATGCGGTTCGCCGTCGGCGTCGCGAAGTAGCCCGGATCGGTCACGTAGAGCGTGCCGTCCTTGCGCGCGACGACGTCGTTGAGCGTGTCGAACTGACCGTCGCCGCTGGCCGGCGCGCCCGCGTCGCCCGGCGCCGGCGCCGGCGCCGGCGCGTTCGAGTAGTTGATCGCGATGACGTCGAGGTTGCCGCCCTCGGCCGCCTGGCGCACGACGCGCTTGGCCTCGACGGTGACGAGCTCGCCTGCGGCGTTGACCGTATTGCCGATGGGCTGCGTGCCTTGCGCGCTCACGCCGTCGCGGTCCTTGAGGACGCGGCCGTCGGGCAACATGTGAAAGAGCGCGCCGTCGCCGAGCGGCGTCGAGAAGTAGAGGACGCCCTTTCCAGCGTGCCAGGCGGGGCCGTCGGTGAACGCGCCCGCCTCGAGGATCGCGGTGGGCGGCTCGATCCCTTCGATCGGGTTCGTCGTGCGATCTTCGGCGGTCGGGGCGCCGGGCTCGTTCGCGCCCGGCTGCTCTCCGCCTGGGTTGGCCGGATCGCCGGGGTTCTTGTCGTCGTCCTTCGACTTGCCCTTGCAGCCGAACGCCGTGGCGCCAAGCGTGAGGACGAGCAGCAGCGGCAGAATGCGTTTCATCGTTCGCTCCGGATCCGAAGAGGGGAAGACAAGGAGCGCCGCTCGATCGAGTGAGAGACTCGACATCGACGCGCTCCGCCTGTAGGCCGAGGCTCAAGCAGGACGCGTACCGCATCTCCACGTGGCCGAGCCGGCCGCTTCTGCCGTGGTTTCGTGCTTCGGTCTGTGGCGAACGCCGACATCGATCAGAGCTGTCACCGCGCGGACGCGTGCGGTGCTCGCGCGCGCGACCGCCGTGCCGCGTCGCGCGTCACCACGCGCGGTGAGCTCGAGCATGAGACGCCTCTCACGTCGCGCGGTCGCGCTCACGTCGCGACGGTCGCGCTCACATCGCGACGGTCGCGCTCACACGTCGCTCACGTCGCGCGGCGTCGCTCACGTCGCGCGGCGTCGCTCGCGCTCACGCGTCGCGTGGCGGCGCTCACGTCGCGCGGTCGCGCTCACGCGTCACGCGTTGGCGCTCGCTCGCCTCGCGACGGGCGCGCCCGTCAGTCCGCGCCGTTCGTCGAGGTGCCGCTCTTGGCGGCGCCCGCCGCGCCGTTGCCACGCTCGTGGACCTTCGCGGGGATCCCCGTCGCGATCGCGCCGGGAGGCACGTCGGTGAGCACGACCGCGTTCGCGCCGATGAACGCGCCGCGCCCGATGCGGATCGGTCCGAGCACCCGCGCGCCGCAGCCGATGACGACGTCGTCTTCGATCACCGGGCAGCCGTTGTCCTTGGCCGTGCCGATCGTGTTGTTGCCCATGAACTTCACGCGCGAGCCCACCTTCGAAGTGCCGCCGATGACCGTGCCCAGCGTGTGCGTGAAGTTGATGCCCTCGCCGAGCTCGATGTCGTTGCCGATCTCGATGCTGTAGAGCACCGTCGTCACGAGTCGGAGCGCGTGGTTGACTCCGGGGACGTGCCAGCGCCGCGCGGTCTCGCGGACGCGGCTCATGAGGAGGACCTTGTACCCGTCCTGCGTGAGGGCCGCGCGCACCGCGTCCTTCGTCGACGGGCGCGCGCCCGCGGCCTCGTCCGATCGTTCGCTCCGGAGTGCTCGTGCGAGCTCGAAGGCGTCGGCGGCGATCTTCCTGAGGAGGCCCATCGGTGACGATGGTAGCAGCCGCGAGGCCGCCCGCGGGATACGGCCGCCCGAGGCGATCACCGCGGGGCTTTGCATTCTCGAAAGGTCTGGCAAACTGAGACCATGCGGCTTCGGTGTGGCCTCGCCAGCGCGCTCTCCGCAGCGCTCGCCGCGTCGCTCGCCGGCTGTAGCCTCCTCTTCGGCCCGTCCGACGACGTCTGGCGAGGCGAGACCTCCGCCGAGGTCGACGCCGCCCCGGTCATCGCCGAGACCGACGGCGGCGTCGACGCGTCGACGGACGGCCCGTCGGGAAACAGCGCGCCGCCCTTCACGTGCCCCGCGGACGCGCTTCTCTGCGACGACTTCGAGCGCGACGACGTACTCGGCTCGTTCGAGCGGATGGGCGGCAACGTCACGATCACCACCGCGCAGGCCCACTCGGGAACGCGGAGCCTCTCCGCTGTGCTCAAGCGCGACGTGGAGTCGCCGTTCCTCGAGAAGAACCTCAGGCCTCCGCCCCGCATCACGCTCTCGCTCTGGTTCTACGCCGCCTCGGCGCCGACGCCGGACTACACGATCCGGCTCGCGCACCTGCTCTGGGGACGCGCGTGCGACTGGGACTTCACGTGGCAGCTCTCGCTGACCCGCGGGGGGCTGCGGGCCGACGTCGGCACCTACGACGACGACACGAACCCTGGCTGCGGTCCGGTCGATTTCGACAGCGTCACCGTCCTCGACGCGGCCGCGACGTTCGTCCCGAAGTGGCATCACGTGGTGGTCACCAACGACGTCTCCGTGAGGCCGCGTCGCGCGACGATCCAGGTGGACGACGGGCCGGTGAGCGTCCTCGAGATGACCTCGAGGCGGACGAGGAGCCCGAGCTCGCTCGGCGTCGCGGTGGGCGCGCCGTGCGTCCAGACCACCGGGGGTTGTTTCGGATGGGACCACGCGGACTACGGCGTCTTCATCGACGACGTGTCGATCGTCCCGACGCCGTGACGAGCCCGGTCAGACGCCGGAGCCCTTGATCACGACGCCGAACGTCTTCGCGAGGATGTGGATGTCGAGCCAGGGCGACCAGTTGCGCACGTAGTAGACGTCGATCTGCACGCGCTGCGCGAACGACGTCGCGTTGCGATCCGAGACCTGCCACATGCCGGTCATTCCGGGCGGCGCGCGGAGGATGATCTTCTCCTGGCCGCTCATCTCCGTGAGCTCGCGCTCGATGTACGGGCGCGGACCGACGAGGCTCATGTCGCCCTTGATGACGTTCAAGAGCTGCGGGAACTCGTCGAGGCTGAACTTCCGGAGCACGCGACCGATCCGGGTGACGCGCGGGTCCTTCCGAAGCTTGTGATAGATGTCGTACTCGGCGCGAAGCGCGGGATCCGCGTCGAGGATCGCCTTGAGCCGCGCCTCGCCGTCGCCGTGCATCGTGCGAAACTTGTAGGCGGAGAAGTAGGAGCCGTCCTTGCCGAGCCGCTTCTGCGTGTAGAAGACGGGCCCCTTCGAGTCGAGCTTGATGAGCGCGGCGATGAGGAGGAGGAACGGCAGGACGAACACCGCGCCGAAGCACGTGAGCGCGACGTCCATGATGCGCTTCGCGAGGCGCGGGCCGGGGAGGAGGAGCTGCTGCCTGACCTCGACGCCCAGGATGCCGCCCAGGCTCTTGGCCGGGACGCCCATCGTCGCGAAGCCGAAGAGGTCGGGGATGATGAGCAGGTGGGTGAACTTGCCCCCGATGCGCTCGACGATCTGCAGGAGCTTCGTCGAGTCGACGCCGGGCATCGCCAGGACCGCGTAAGGGATCTTGAGGCGGGCGGCGAGGATCGGCGCGAGCGACAGATCGCCGACGAGCGGCACGCCGTCGACCTCGGCGAACTTGCCGCGCGGGAACTGCGAGGCGTCCTTCGTGATCGGCGAGCGCGAGATCCGCTGGCTGTCCGGGTTGAAGAAGTCGGCCTCGCTGCTCCGGCCGTCCGGCTTCTTCGGCTCCGGCCTCTGCGAGCCGGGCGTGCCCGTGACCTCGACCTTCGTCTGAGGGGCGATCGGGATGTGGTCGGAGCTGATCGGCTGGCTCGCCCGCTCGGCGTCGTCGCCGAAGATGTCGCTCGCGAGCTCCGCGCGTTGCGACTCGGTGAGGAAGTGCGCCGCCGAGACGTTCACGGAGTAGACGTCCATCACCTCGTTGGTGAAGCTCGCGCGCAGCGTTCCGTGCTTCGAGATGTCGTCGTCGAGCAACATGACGGGCTTGAGGCCCGAGCGCGGCTGCGCCTTCAGCGTGCGCACGACGAGGCGGCCGGTCTTGGCCGCGCCGAGGACGCACACGGGGATCCCCCACCACGGCTGCACGGAGAGGTAGCCGCGCACGACCGCGCGGATGACCGGGACGAGGAAGAGCGTCGCCGCCCACCACACGCCGCGGACGAAGATCCCCCATTTGACGATCGGGAGATCGCCGAGCGTCGAGAGGAGCGACGCTCCGAGGTGCACGAGCGACGCGGCGAACGTGATGTCGCGGATCTCGTCCGGCGTGCTCTTCGCCATCGGCGAGTAGAGCTCGAGCCCGAGGAACGTGAGCATGCACAGCGCGACCGAGGGGCCGACGACGAGCCACGCGGTCCAGTCGATCTCGCCGAGCTCCGAGTAGGTCCGGAACCAGTGCACGCTCGTCGCGAGGAGCGCCGCGAGGAGGAGCGAGAACACGTCGGTGGCGAGCAGCGTCGCGACGGTGCGCGTCGGGCGCGTGAGGACCTTGAGGCCGACGACGTCCTTCTGTTCGCGCGCGGCCGTCGAGATGTCGCTGAGGTGTCCTTCGTCCTTGCGGACCTTGAGCTGCTCGATGAGCGCCCGCGCGATCGCCTCCTCGGTGCACGCTCCGAGCGAGACGAGGATGCGTCCGATCTGCCCGCCGCGCTCCTCCTGGAGCGCGAGGGCCTTGTCGACCATCTCCTCGGTGACCGCCCCGTTCTTCACGAGGATCTCGCAGATGAGCGTCCCGGCGTGCTTCATCGTCGCCGACGTCGACCCGCCGAGGAGCCCGCCCTGCGGGATGCGGATGATCGGCGGCGGGACCGAGAGCCCGGGCTCCTTCTCCTTCACCTTCACGACGACGGGCTCGGGGCCGGGCGGCGTCCCGGCCGCGGGCGTGATCTTCGGGATCGCCGTGCCGGCCAGCGGCGTCACCTTCGGCGAGAAAGCGGCGACGTCTCCGACCGGCGCGGCCGCGGGGATACCCTTCGACGGCGTCCGCCGCCGCGGGACGATCGGCGCGGGCTGAACGGGGACCGCCGCGGGCGGCGGCGCCGTGCCGATCAGCGTCGTGCTCCCGATCTTGGCTCCGTCGGCCGGCGCGATGCTGGCGCTCTTCGTCGTCGCCGCGAGCGGGTGGTCAGCAGTCGCACCGAGCTTGACCAGAGGAGGAGGGGCGACCGCGACCAGCGTGTCGGTGAACGCGGCAGGCGAGGCGTTCGCGAACGCGGGCGGCGGCGCGCTCGGCGGGGGAGGCCCGCTCGGGGCAGGCGGCCGCTCACTCGCGCGCGCGTCGGCGCGCGGCGCGGGCGGCACGCTCACCGGCCTGGGCGCGGCGTTCGTCGGCGCGGGCGCCTTCGCGTCGGGCGGTCCGTGGCTCCCGAGCGCCGGCGGCGCGATGCCGATCGCGGTCTGGCCGAGCCGCTTCATCGCAGCGGCGCGCGCCTTGCCCTCGGGCGTGTGCAGCGGGTTGACCGCCGACGCCTGCGTGGCGGAGACGTCCACGCGCTCCTTCGCCGTCGGGGGCGCGGCGGAGACAGGGGGCGGGGTCGCCGTGAGGGGCGCCGCTCCGGATGACGGCGCGCCGCTCGCGTCGTCGGCATTGCCGGGAAGCTCGGCGATGCCCGGTGACTTCGCCCCACCGTTCTCAGGGTCGCTCACGGCGGGAGTATACAGCGCAATCCCGCGTGGGCGGGGGATCGCCGCGCCGACGGTTTCAGGTGCGACCGATCGCGGCGGCGCCGGCGACGCGGCGACGTGCGGGGGCGATGAGGTGCCGAGCGCGAGGGCGGTTCGAGGCCGCGGCGGCGTCGAGCGCCCGCGCGTCGCTCGAAGGGCAGGCGATCGACGTCAGAGCGGCGCGGGCGCGTACCAGCGCGGGACGACCCACGTCCGGAGCACGCTGCCGATCATGTGCAGGTGATCGAAGTGGTCCCGTGGGCCCATGCCGCGGAAACCGCGCACGTGGAGCCCCCCTTCGTCGGCCTCGATCGACGGGGTCATCCCGCGCGCGTTCTTCTCGCTCGCGGCGACGGGGACGACGCCGACCTCGAACAGCAGCGCCTCGGTCGCCTCCGTCGTGCTCGCGTAGTCGGGCGGGACGATCGCCGAGTGCGTGATCACCATCGTTTTGTTGCCCGCGGCCGCGTCCGTCGCGAAGCGGACGAAGCGCTTCAGCATCTTGACGTCGACGTGATCGGCGCCGCGCGCGGGCCCTTCGCCGTCGACGTATTGCGCGTGGAGGCTGTCGAGGAGGACGACCGTGTCCGTCGCCTCGTACCACTCGGGCACGGCGAGGATCCGGCTCACCGCCGCGAAGCCCGCGCTCCACGACGCGAGCGTGAGGCGGCGCAGGTGGACGTCGCTCCGCTTCGCCGACGTCCCGATGGCCCTCGTGAGGCGCTTCATCATGACGCCGAAGCGCCCCTCGTCCTCGAATGCGCGCGCGTAGCCGCCGCTGCCGACGCCGTAGCCGCACGAGACGAAGACGCCGCGGACGCCGCTCTCGCGCATCTCGCGCTCGGACATCTGGCCGGCGTGGAAATGGAAGACGACGTCGACGCCGCCATCGTCGCCGATGAAGTCTTCGCTCGGCGCGAGGTAAGAGCACTTCGAGACGCCGAAGCCCTGCCAGTGCTTCGCCATCGCGACGTCGGGCGCGTCGGTCGCGTCGGGCGCCGCGACGGGCGCGGTCGACTCGAGCGAGGCCGCCGCGACGGAGACCGGCGGCGCGGTCTTCACGGGCGGCGCTTCGCTCGCGCGCGGCGCGCACGCTGTGAGCGCGACCAGCGATGCGAACACGAAGGCGCGACGCGCCGCCGACGGGACCGTCGCGACGTCTTTGGGGGACACGGGGGCGCCGACGGCCCCCCAAAGAAGGTGCTGCATGGGCGCGCACCGTAGTTTCGGACCGGCGCGAGCCGGCCTCCCAAGAGCGTCTCAAGGCGACTTCGTCGAGCGCGCGCGCGCTCCATGTCGGAGGTGTGCGCACCTCCACCCATCCATCGATTCGTTGGATCGTCAACGATCTCCGAGGGTCCGCGTGAAGAAGCTCTCCCGCGGCGCGCGGACCTCGGTCACACGCGGAGGCCGGGCGCGGGGAAGCCGTCGCAGAGCTCCTTCACCTCGCCCGCGATCTTCGCGAGGAGCGCCTCGTCGGTGGGGTTCGCGACGACGCGGTCGATCCACTGCGCGAGCTTCTCCATCTCCGCCTTGCCCATGCCGCGCGACGTGACCGCCGGCGTCCCGATCCGGAGGCCCGAGGGATCGAAGGGCTTGCGCGGGTCGAACGGCACCGCGTTGTAGTTGGCGACGATGCCTGCGCGGTCGAGCGCCTGCGCGGCCGGCTTTCCGGCGACGTTCTTGCTCGTCAGATCGACCAGCATGAGGTGGTTGTCGGTGCCGCCCGTCGTCACGCCGAAGCCGCGCTCGACGAGCGCCTGCGCGAGCACGCGCGCGTTCTCGACGATCGCCTTCGCGTAATCGACGAACCCCGGCTGCGACGCCTCGAGCGCCGCGACCGCGATGCCCGCCGTGGTGTGGTTGTGCGGGCCGCCCTGGAGGCCGGGGAAGACCGCGCGATCGATCGCCGCCGCGTGGGCCTTCTTGCAGAAGATCATGCCGCCGCGCGGACCGCGGAACGTCTTGTGGGTCGTCGACGTCACCACGTCCGCGATGCCGATCGGCGACGGATGGACGCCGGCGGCGACGAGGCCCGCGATGTGCGCGACGTCGGCCGCGAGGATCGCGCCGACCTCGTCGGCGATCTCGCGGAACGCCGCGAAGTCGAGCGTACGCGGGTACGCCGTGGTGCCGGCCCAGAGGAGCTTCGGCTTGTGCTCCTTCGCGAGCTTCCGCACCTCGTCCATGTCGATGCGGTGGTCTTCGCGGCGCACGCCGTAGGGGACGCTCTTGAAGTACTTGCCCGTGATCGAGACCGTGTGGCCGTGCGTCAGGTGACCGCCGGCGGGGAGGCCGAGGCCCATCACGACGTCGCCGGGCTGGCAGAACGCGAGGTAGACGGCGAGGTTCGCCGGGCTGCCCGAGTAAGGCTGCACGTTGACGTGGATGTCGTCTTCGCCGGCGCTCGCCGTCTTCGCGAAGAGCTTCCGAAGGCGCGAGATCGCGAGCTCCTCGACCTGATCGACGACGGCCTGGCCCTCGTAGTAGCGCTTCTTCGCGTAGCCCTCGGAGTACTTGTTCGTGAGGCACGAACCGGTCGCCTCCATCACCGCGCGCGAGGCGTAGTTCTCGCTCGCGATGAGCCGCATCGACTCGTGCTCGCGGCGGTTCTCCTCGTCGATGAGCTTGGCAATCTCCGCGTCGACCTGGGCGAGATCTCTTTCCGGCATGCCAGCGGATTACCACGACGTGGTCGGGTCCGTCTGCTCGGTTGCGGCCGGGCCGCCGTCTCGGGCCCGGATCGGTCGCGCGCGCCCGCCGCGCGCTCGGCTCCGCGGCTCTGCGTCGACGGGGCGCCGCCTCATGCGGTAAGGTGCGACCCGTGAAGTGTCGCGCCCTCACCTCGTTGCTGCTCGGGGGATCTCTCGCGCTCGTCGCGGCCGACGCGAGGGCGGAGCTCGAGACCGGCAAGACCGGCGCGGACGCGTCGACCCAGCGCGACGTCAAGCCCGAGCGGCGCAACGGCCTCACGCTCGGCGCGTCGGGAGGCATCGCGTTCGCGGGCGCGAGCGGCTACCCGAACAGCGCGCGGTTCTTCGGCAACCCCGACTTCTACTCGTCGAGCCCGCTGCTCGTTGGCTGGTCGTCCTCGTACTTCCTCATGGGCGCGTTCAACGACTACGTGAGCTTCGGCCCGATGGTCACGATCGCGACGTTCGAGAGCGAGCAATGGAAGTCGACCGGGTGGGGCGCCGGCTTCCGCGGCGAGGTGTTCCCGCTCGTGAAGCTCGTCCCGGCCCTCGCGGACGCCGCGATCTACGGGCAGCTCGGCTTCGGGATCACCGAGCTCCGGGCGAAGGGGCCGTACCCCAGCGCCGACGGCTCGCAGTCCTTCCTCGGGATCGGGATCCACCACGAGTGGCGCCTCGCGCGCCTCCTCGGCGGCCACGCCGCGCTCGGGCCCTACGTCGAGTACAACGCGATCCGCGCGCCCTCGGCCGAGCGCCACTGGGCGACCACCGGCCTCCGCGTCGTCTGGTACGGCAGCGGCGTTGCGCTCGATCGCTGAGCACGCACGCGCGGCTGCCGGCGGCCCGGTCGCGACGCTCGACGCGCTCCGCGCGCGCACGCTCCGGCTCGTCGCGCCGCTCGCGCCCCGCCTGCTCGGCGATCGCGAGCGGCGCGTCGTGGCGTACGGCCTCGTCGCGATCGCGGCGGCCTTCGCGCTGACGGTCGCCGCGCCGATGGCCCTCCTCATGGTGGGGCCGCTCGTCCTCGGCGTCCCGCACCTCGCGGCGGACGTGCGCTACCTCGTCGCTCGGCCCGGCCTGCATCGCCGCGCGGGCTTCTGGCTCTTCGTCGCCGCGCCGGCGTGCCTCTCGTTTCTCCACCCGCACGCGTGGGTCTCCATGTCGGCGATCGCGGGCGCGGCGCTCGTCGCGCGTGCACCTCGCGGCCACCGGCTCGTGGTCGCGCTCGCCGGCGCGCTGATGGTCGCCGCGTGCTTCCGGCTCGGCCGCGTCGCCGACGTCGCGCTCGCGCACGCGCACAACGCGATCGCCGTCGCGCTCTTCGCGCTCTGGTCACGGCGACGCTCGCGTCTCCACGGGCTCGTCGTGCTCGGCTTCGTCCTCGGCGTCGTCGCGATCGGGCTCGGCGCGCTCGACTCGCGCCTCGTCCTCGACGGCGCTCCCGGCTCGCGCCTCTTTGGAATCGACCTCCCCGCCGCCGACGCCCTCGTCGGCGCGCTGGCCCCGCTCGGCGATCCCGTGATGGCGGTCCGCGCGGTCCTGGCGTTCGCCTTCGCGCAGTCGGTCCACTACGCGGTCTGGGTGCGGCTCGTCCCGGAGGACGATCGCCCGCGCCCCGGCCTGCGCTCCTTCGCGAGCAGCCTGCGCGCGCTCGTCGCCGACCTCGGGCGCCCCGTCGTCGCGGCGACCGGCGTCGTGGGGGTCGGGCTCGCGGCGTGGGCGTGCTTCGAGCTCGCCGCTGCGCGCGACGGGTACCTGCGGCTCGCGGTCTTCCACGGCCCGCTCGAGCTCGGCGCCGCGACGCTGCTGCTCCTCGAGGGCCGCGGCCGCATTCGCGGGGGAAAACAGCTACCGATCGGCACCGCTGCTGGCAGCTGATATGGTGCCTCCGTGCAGAATCACGCGGTCGATCCGTTCGGGATCGTGGGGCAGGTGCTCGACGCGCAGTTCCGCGTCGACCGCCTCGTCGGGGAGGGCGGGTTCAGCGCGGTCTACCGCGGCCATCACCTCGGGCTCGACGAGCCGATCGCGATCAAGTGCCTGAAGCTGCCGCCGGCGCTCTCGCCGGCGCTCGTCGACGAGTTCGCGAAGCGCTTCCGCGACGAGAGTCGCATCCTCTACCGCCTCTCGCAGGGCAACCTGAACGTCGTCCGCAGCATCGCCGCCGGGACCTGGCAGGCGCCGACGGGCCTCGTCGTTCCGTTCATGATCCTCGAGTGGATGGAGGGGCGCTCGCTCGCGAACGAGTTCACGCTCCGCCGCAACGCCGGGCAAGGAGGCCGGTCGCTCGAGGAGGTCGTGAAGCTCTTCGCCTCCGCGGCGGACGGCCTCGGCCACGCGCACTCGCAGGGCGTCATCCATCGCGACCTCAACCCGGGCAACCTGTTCCTCGCGTCCAGTCCGCAGGGCACCAAGATGAAGGTGCTCGACTTCGGCGTCGCGAAGATCCTCGACGACTCGACGCTCGACATCGCGCGGACGCAGACCGTGGGGCAGATCCGGATCTTCGCGCCTGCATACGGAGCGCCGGAGCAGTTCGACGACGGCATCGGTCAGGTCGGCGCCGCCTCCGACGTCTACGCCTTCGCGCTGGTCCTCCTCGAGGCGCTCCGCGACCGCTGCGTGAACGAAGGCCAGCACCTCGGCGAGTTCGCGCACAAGGCGATCGATCCCGCGCGGCGGCCGACCCCGCGGTCGCTCGGCCTCGACGTGCCGGACGAGGTCGAGCAGATCTTCGCGCGCGCGACGAAGCTCGATCCGCGCGAGCGCTGGCAGAGCGTGGGCGAGCTCTGGCAAGCGCTCGCGATCGCCGCCAGCGCGGCGAGCGAGCAGAAGCACGCGCAGGCCGCGAAGGAGACGCCGCCGCTCGCGATGCACGTTCCGCCGGTCGCCCGGAGCACGCAGGCCGGGATGGCGCCGGCCCCGCATCTCCCCGCGAAGACGCCGGGGACCGCGCGAATGGACAAGACGATGCCGATCGGCGCGGTGATGCCGAAGCTCGACGGGCCGCGAGCCGCGGCCGGCGCTCCGCCGCTCCCGTCGTCGTTGCGTGGACCGAGCTCGCCTCGCGTACCCGCCGCGCCCGCCGCGCCCGCCGCGCCCGCCGTACCCGGCCTGCCCCCCGTGCCCGGGCAGCCCCTCGCGCCCGGGCAGCCCCCCGCGCGCGCCGCGGGTGCGCCTCCGTCGGCGCCGCGCATCCCCGCGCGTCCGGGGACGCTGGCGTTGAACGATCAGCCTCCCACCCAGCGCTTTCCTGGCGACGGCTCGCCGGGCTCCGAGGGCGCGGAGCTCGCGCCGCCCACCGCGCTCGGCGCGAGCCGCGAGAGCGAGGAGCCCGAGGAAGAGG
>JAHBWC010000149.1 GCA_019637225.1 Labilithrix sp. | reverse complement strand
GGGCGCGGGCGGAGTCGACGCGGGCTTCGCCTCGGTCGTGACGTTCTCTTCCGACATCAGACGTCCCTCTTGGCGAAGAGCGCGCTGCTGGCGGCGAGCAGCGCCGCCGCGAACCCGAAGCAGACCGCGAGCCCCGTGAGGAACGGACCGACCTGCGGCGAGAGGATGAAGCGGTCGTAGAAGTTCGGGAAGATGTAGAGGATCGGCGTCGGCGCGGTCGCGCCGAGCTCGGGATCGCCGTGCGCCCCGATCCAGAACGGGAAGTAGACGAGCCACCAGACGAAGAAGATGCCGCCCGTCGTGAGCAGCGCGAGGATCGGGATGCGGAGCAGCGAGCTGATGAAGACCGAGACCGCGCACCACATGCCGAGGATCGGCATCGACGCGAGCCAGAACCGGAAGCCCCAGCTCAGGATCGCGGCGAACGGCGCTTCTCCGCGAATGGTGCACACGATCCAGATGAGCGCGTGCATGCCGAACGCGACGATCGCGCAGGTGGCCCAGAGGCCGAGCCACTTGCCGATGATGTACGAGCTCCGACGCGATCGGACCGTCCAGTAGCGCACCGTCTTGTGCTGCCGCTCGGCCGAGACGGAGTCGAAGCCGAGGATGAGGACGACCGCCGGCATCAGCACCAGCGATACCGCGAACAGGAAGAAGAGCAGGCCGGGCGCGTTGCCCACGTGATCGCCCGTCGGCTGATCCATGAACCACCAGCCGAAGAGCTTCTTCTTCGCCTCGACGAGCATCTCCGGGGAGATCTCCTTCTCGTGAAGGCGACGCTCGCGGATGTCGTCCGACTGCGCGAAGAGGAGCGCGAGGCCGCCGCCACCTGCGATGGTGAGCACCGAGAGGATGATGCCCTTGATGCTCCGGAAGCTCTTTCGAAGCTCGCGCTGGAAGATGTAGCGGGTCTCGACGAACGGATTCAAAGCTCGCTCCTCCGGCCGGCCTGCGGCCCCGCGGCGTGGAGCGTCACACTCGACCTCCGCCCGCGCATCCGCGGGAACGGTAGAACGGCCGCGCCCGCGAGGCAAACCCCGGCGCGCGGCGGCGCGCCGGTTTTCGTCCTCGTTCGAGGTGCCCGCGCGACGGTCGCCCGACGCGCCGCGCGCGGGTCGCCGGAGAGCACCGCGCGCGACCGATCTCGGCCGTGCCGAGGGAAGGATCGGCGCTATCGAGCGGTAGAACGGCGGCGGCGCCGGGCCGCCAACGCGGCAAGGGCGGCGAAGACCGCCGGAACGACGGCCGCGCTCGCTTGGCTCGGCGACGCGCTGCAGCCGGTCTCGGTCGTGGTGGTGGTCACGGCGCCCTCGGGCGGCGGCGCCTCCTCGTCCGTCGGCTCGCGCGCACTGAACGTCAGCGAGACGTCGTCGTACGCGCCGCTGTCGTCGCCGGTGCTTGCGATCTGCACATAAATCGCGTCGGCGGTCGCCCCCTCCGGGATCGCGATCGTCGCGGAGGTGCTCCCGCTCGCCGAGTCGGCCGCGGCCTTCGCGTCGGCGTCGTGCCCGGCCGTCGACTTCGGGTCCCACGTGATCGGCGCGCCGAGCTTCGCGAGGACGACCGGCGCGAAAGGCTTCGCGTTGCCGCCGAACGGGTTCTGCCCGCCCCCGCCGCCGGAGCGCGCGGTGAACGAGACCTTCACCGCGGCCGTGTTCGGCGGCAGCGCCGCGCGCACCTGGATGATGCCGGGCGCAGTCCCCTTGACGTTGACGAGCTGCTTTCCGGGCGCGACGAAGCCGATGCGCTTGTCGGGCGACGCGATCTTCGCCTTGTCGAAGGACAGGATGCGCTCGCACGAGGGGAGCACGCCGCGCTCGGTCATCGCCTTCTCGAGCGCCGTCGCGCCCGCCGGCAGATCGGTCTTCAGCGTCGAGAGAAACAGCTTGGTGAGATCGTCGAAGCCGAGGTCGCCGTTGCCCGTATGGGCGCGCATCGCCTTGTAGAGGGCGGCGTCGAACTTCGCGCGGTCGCGCTCGGGGAGCGTCTGCCGCGCCTGCCAGAGCCCGCCCGAGAAGAGCGTCGAGTCGTAGTGGACCGCGCCGGTGATCGCCGTGGGACAGGCGTCCTTGTTCGCGAGCGTGCGGATGACGCTGCCGGCGGCCGCGCCCATGTCGACGGCGGCGTACTCGCCGACGTCCGGGTCACCGGTGATCGCCGACGAGAAGTAGTCGGAGAGCCCCTCGTTCATCGCGCCGGGCGAGTCGATCGCGCCGCGCGCGTCGACGTGCCACTGGCCGAGCTTGAGCGTGGCCTCGACGACCGCGTGGCCGAACTCGTGGTAGACGACGTCGCCGTCGTACGCGTAGTCGCGCTTCGGGCCCTGCCCGAACCAGAGCGCGCCCGAGTCGAAGCCGTAGAGCTGCTGGAAGAGCTGGCCGAGCCCGCCGCCCGCCGGAGAGAAGAACGCGTTCTGGAAGGTCTCGAGCGGGATGTCGGGGTTGCCGGCCTTCGACATGTCGCCGCTCGTCATCCCCGCCGGGACCTGGAGGTTCGCCACCAGCTTGAGCGGCTTGTCGACGACGACCTGCGCCTCCGGCTCCCCCGAGAGCGCGCGGAAGAACGCGTAGGCCTTCGCGGCGTGGAAGTAGATCGACACCTCCGAGAACACGTCCGAGCGCGCCTCCTTGCTCCCCGCGACGTCGGAGGGTGTGTAGACGAAGTCGCCGTCGTCGTTGGGCGCAGCGGTCTGGAGCAGGTCGCAGATGTGCACGTTCAGGTTGAACCCGAACATGTCGACCGGCTTCACCGTCTTGTTGTCGATGCAGTTGGTCGCCTCGATGAAGGCGTTCGACAACGTCGGGCCCGACGTCGACATCGCGAGCTCCTGGAGCGACGCGTTCGGGGTCTTCGTCGGGTTGAACGTGAACATGTTCGCCTTCGCGAACGTGGTCATGTCGCGCGCCTCGAGGATCTCGCTCGTCTCGGCGTCGACGATGACGCGCGGACGCATCGGGATCCCCGCCGGGACCTCCGGCAGGACGGCGTAGGCGAGCCGGGCGCCGCGATCGAGCGTCGGCCAGACGACGAGGTGCGCGTCCCTGGCGCGCGCGCCGAGGACCGAGCGCCCCGAGGTGACGCTCGCGGCGCCGGCTGGCGTGACGACGGCGTCGACGCGCGACGGCAGGTCGGACTCGAGATCGAGCACCGTCGCGATCGGCTGGCCGGCGGCGGAGAGGCGAACGGAGGCCCCGCGTCCGATCACCGGCAGCCCGCGATGCGCCTGCGCGAAGCGAACGATCGTCTCGCCGTCGCCGAAGCGATCGACGCCGCTCGCGACGAGGGCCGAGCCCGCCACCTTCGCGTGAGCGAGGACCGTCGCGCGCGCGCGCGTCTCGGCGCTGTCCGTCTTCGCGCCGGCGTACACGCCGCCGAGACGGATCCACGGAGCGCCGTTTCGCTCGATGACGGCGCTCGCGTCGGCGTGCGCCGTGCTCGCGGAGAGAGAGACGAGAAGCAGCGCACCGAACGGGATCGAGGCCCGCCCAAAGATCGATCGCATGGTGTCCTCCCAGACAGCGACGCGCGCTCGCTCACTCACTCGAGTGCGTCACCCACCAGAACCGTCGCGAGCGCGTGGGCGGTATCTGTCATTCACGTCGGGCAGGTCAACTCGCGGAACCGACCGCCGAGACAGATGTGCTTGCAACATGTTGAAATGACGCCACTCTCCGAGTGGGTCTCGAACGCATCCCAAACGCGGGGCCGCGCGCCGCGAACATCTCCATCGACCGCACAGAAAAGACTCGACGCGCTGACGAGAAGGCCTTACGTCCCCTTGGCAGCCTCGATGTCGGTCGCCGGAACCCAGCCAGTCCGGAGGCCGTGATCTTGCGTGTGGCCCTGTCGACTCGGAAACGTGAACCCCGCCAGGCCCGAGAGGGAGCAACGGTAGCGCGGAAGGGTGTGACAGGGCCTTTCCTATTTTGTCCCTGGACTTTCGGCCACTTGGTCGCGGCGGAGCGGCAGCAGGCCTAGACGGGCAGAGCTCCCGGCGCCAGAGGACGCGGCGGTCGACCGCGCGGAGCCAGTTTCTGTGTGGCGCGCGACGACGGATTCCGGTACGAACCTCGGTAGGGCACGAGAAGCGTTAGCTCCCCGTCTCCGCAGGTTTTTTCGGTCCAGCTCTGCTGGACCTCCCGAATTCATGTCCGTTTTTGGGGGTCTTCCGCCCCCCGAACCTCTGACGGCTTCGAACGAGCAGTCGTTCGTCGCCGGCGCCCGAAGGCGCAACGCGTTTGTCCACCTTGGCTTGTGCTCAGGTGGTGGTCGTCGCCATGAGGACCGAGTCACGCCCCCCGTCTAGAGATGCGCGCCAGGCGCGCCCCGGCTTCCCTCTCGTCCACGACGAGAGCAAGGGGACCGGTCTCGTTCGCGGCGGCCACGACCGGTCTCGCGCGCCGACCGAGGGAGTCCACGCTCCCCGAGCGCTAGCGCTTCTGGGCGGGAAAGCACTTTCCCTCCATGGCCAAGAACATCCTCGTCATCTCCTGTGATTACCGCGAGACGCGAGCCGCGCTGATCGAGAACGGCATCATCGCCGAGCTCCACATCGAGCGAAAAGGCCGGCAGTCCGGCACCGTCGGCAACGTCTACCTGGGCAAGGTCACCCGCGTCCTGCCCGGCCTGCAGGCCGCGTTCATCGACATCGGCCAGGAGCGCGCCGCCTTCCTCCACGTCGAGGACCTGATCCGTCCGGACGACTTCGACGAGTACCTCGCCGGCGGCCGCAAGCTCGCCCGCGGCGAAGAAGGCCCGGCCTCCGCCGAAGAGGCGGACGACGCGGACGAGGCCGACGAGGCGGCTCCCGCCGACGCCGACGCGCCCGCGGCGATCGTCGAAGCCCACGGCGGCGTGCCGGAGGCTCCGCTGGAGTCGGGCACCGAGATCATCGCGGTCGCCGCTCGAGGCGGAGCCGAGGACGCCGGCGGCGGCGTCGAGCCTGCCGCCCAGTCCGAGGGCACCCCGGCCGTCGTCCTCCCCGTGCGCGGCGACGATCTCGAGGCGACCGTCTCGTATCCGAACTGGCCGGAGCCGCCCGCGCGCATGCGCGAGGCGAGGCGCTCGCAGAACGGCACGTCGACCGCGCGCCGCGCGCTCGACGGCGCGCCCTCGAGCGAGCCGCCGCCCTCGAGCGAGCCGCCGTCGACCGAGACCGAGCCGGCTTCGGCCGAGAGCGCCGCGCCGAGCGAGCAGCTGATCGCGCCCACCCCTTCGCCTGAGTCCTCCGCGCTCGTGCTCGCGCCCTCGTCGCGCTCGCTCGTCGACGACGAAGAAGACGACGACGAGGAAGAGCTGGGTGACGAGGACGGGGACGACGACGACCTCGTCGACGCGGCCGCGCCGTCGACGCACTCGTTCCACTCGCAGCCCACGCTCGACGAGCTCCCCCAGGACGGCTCCGACTCCGATCGCCCCGCCGCGGTCACGGCCGATCGCGGCGCGCAGACGGCGACGGACCTCGAGGACGACGACGATCTCCTCGACGACGGCGATCTCCCCGGCTTCACGATCTCCGAGCCCGGCGAGCCGGTGCCGCGCGCTCCGGCTCCCCGCACGGCGGGCGCGGTCGGCGATCGCGAGCGTGGCGAGCGCGGCAGTTTGGCGTCGGCGTCGCGGTCGCGGTCGCAACGAGCCGCGCTCTCCGGGCGGCGGCGGCGGCGGCCCCGGACGCCCAGGCCGACGCGCGCGGCGGACGCTGCGTGGACGCGAAGGCGGACGCGGCGGACGCGGCGGGCGCGAGGGTGGCCGCGACGGCGGGCGCAGCGGCGGACGCGGCGGGCAGGGCCTGCCCGGCCGCCTCTCCAAGTCGACGCCGATCCGCGAGGTCGTCAAGGAGGGCCAGGAGATCATCGTCCAGGTGACGAAGGATCCGATCGGCACGAAGGGCGCGCGCTGCTCGAGCCACATCTCGCTGCCCGGCCGCTACGTCGTCTACCTGCCGACCGTCGATCACGTCGGCATCTCGAAGCGCATCGGCAACGACAAGGAGCGCGCGCGCCTGCGCGAGGCGATCGAGGCGATGAAGCCTCCGAGCGGCGGCCTCATCGTGCGCACCGTCGCCGAGGGCCTCACGAAGAAGGGCCTCAAGCAGGACGTCGGCTACCTCGTCCGCCTCTGGGGCGAGATCGCGAAGAAGCGTGAGGGCGCCCGCTCGCCGTACATGCTCTCGAGCGAGCTCGACCTCGTGCTCAAGGTCGCGCGCGACCTCTTCACCGACGAGGTCGACGAGGTCGTCATCGACGACAAGCAGCAGTACGAGCGCCTCTGCCGCTTCGTCGAGATGTTCGCGCCCGACCGCATCAAGGACGTGAAGCTCTACGACGAAGAGGAGCCGATCTTCGACGAGTACGGCATCGAGGACGAGATCCAGCGCGCCCTCTCGCGCAAGGTCCCCCTCCCGAGCGGCGGCTACCTGATCATCGATCAGGCCGAGGCGCTCACGGCGATCGACGTCAACACGGGTCGGTTCGTCGGCAAGGGCTCGAAGGACATGGAGGAGACGATCCTCAAGACGAACCTCGAGGCCGTCAACGAGATCGCCTACCAGCTCCGCTTCCGCAACATCGGCGGGCTCATCATCCTCGACCTCATCGACATGGAGCAGCACAAGAACCGCGAGAAGGTGCGCCGCACCCTCGAGGAGCTGCTCCACAAGGACAAGGCGAAGACGACGCTCAACCGCATCTCGGACCTCGGTCTCATCGAGATGACGCGCAAGCGCACGCGCGAGAGCCTCGGGCGCCTGCTCCACGAGCCGTGCTTCTATTGCGACGGCACGGGCCAGCTCCAGTCGAAGGACACCATCGCGTACGAGATCCTCCGCGAGATCCGGCGCAAGCGCTCGAACCTCCCCGGCTACTCCGTGGTCGTCAACGCGCACCCGGCCGTCGCCGACGTCCTCAACGGCCCGGAGAAGGCCGCCGTTCAGGACGCGGAGAACCGCTTCATGCGGAAAATCATGGTGGTTCCGCGCAAGGAATACCACCTCGAGCAGTTCGACCTTCAGGGCAAGTAGCTCGAGGGACGGGAGGCGCGCCGCGGCGCTCCGATGCGCCCAACCCGGCGCGCGGCGGCCTTGGTGCGCCCGATCGCGCGCGGACGAGGTCGACCTCCGACGGCCCTCGCAGCGCGCGCGCGTTCGGATATGCTCGTCGGGCGATGAGCGATAGCAAGCGCGCCGACGAGCGGATCACGATCAACAAGGAGTTCGAGTCGTTCGACGCCTTCATCCAGGAGTACGTCACGAACATCTCGCGCACCGGCGTCTTCATCCGCGCGCAGAGCCCGCTTCCGGTCGGCACGCAGGTGAACCTCCGCTTCACCGTCATCATGGACGACATGGAGACGATCGAAGGGGTCGGCGAGGTCGTCCGCGTCGAGAAGGACGGGCCGAACACCGGAATGGGCGTCGTCTTCCGCGAGCTCTCGGCCTACTCGAAGGGCCTGATCGACAAGCTGCTCACCCAGCGCTGACGAGCCGTCGCCCGGCGGCGACGAGCCGGCGCTGGGGCGGCGCGAGGAGCACGCTCTCTCGCGCGGTGAGTCACCGGCGATCGGGGGACCTTTCCGTCGCAACGCAGTTTGGTATGCTGCCTGGCCTTGTGAGGAATCCGATGCGAACGCCCATCATCGCTGCTGCTCTCGTCCTCGCTGCCTGTGGCAGCAGCCTGCCGCCCCCGTCCGATCGTCTCGCGAGCGCCGAGGCCGCGGCGCGGAGCGCGCGCGAGCTCGGCGCCGACAAGGAGCCGAAGGCGCAGCTCCACCTGAAGCTCGCCTCCGAGCAGATCGACCAGGCCAAGAAGCTGATGGCGGACGGCGACAACAAACGTGCAGACCTCATCCTCCAGCGCGCCAACTCCGACGCGGAGCTCTCCGTGATGCTCGCGAAGCAGAACACGGCGAAGGCGTCCGCCGACGAGGCGCAGGGGAAGGTCAAGAACCTCAAGGCTGGAAAGTGAAGAGCTCCATGAGCGTCCGAACCGCACTCTCTCTCGTCTCCGTCTCGCTGCTCACCGCCGCCGTCGGCTGCGGGAGCACGCTCCCCCCGAAGGAGCTCGTCGACGCACGCGCGGCCTACCAGTCCGCCTCGAAGGGCGCGGCCGCGCAGCAGGCGCCCGCCGAGCTCCACGTCGCGAAGCAGTCGCTCGACCAGGCGGAGCGCTCGTTCAACGACGACGGCGACACCCCGCAGACGAAGGACTACGCCTACATCGCGATCCGCAAGGCGCAACTCGCCGAGGCCTCGGCGGGCACGCTCCTCGCGCAGAAGGACAAGGAGGCGGCCGATCGCGAGGCCTCCAACCTGACGACGGACCAGCTCCGCAGCGCGCAGAAAGAGCTCTCGAGCACGAAGCAGAGCCTCGAGAAGACGCAAGACCAGCTCGCCGCCGAGAAGGTCGCGCGCGAGGCCGCCGAGAAGAAGGCCGCCCAGGCGCTCGCCGACCTCCAGAAGATCGCCGCGGTGAAGCAAGAGTCGCGCGGCATGGTCATCACGCTCTCGGGCTCGGTGCTCTTCGCGTCGAACGAGTCGACGCTTTTGCCCGCGGCGATGGTGAAGCTCAACGACGTCGCGGACGCGCTGATCAAGGGCAACCCCGACTCGAACATCACGGTCGAGGGCCACACCGACTCGCAGGGCAAGCGCGACTACAACGTCGAGCTCGGCAAGAAGCGGGCGGACGCGGTGCGCGACCAGCTCGTGGCGCGTGGCGTCGCGGCGGACCGGATCAAGTCCGTGGGCGTCGGGCCGGATCGCCCGGTCGCCGACAACAAGACGCCCGAGGGCCGCGCGAACAACCGGCGCGTCGAGATCATCGTCGAGCCGGGCAAGCACTGAGCGGACTCCGGGGCGGCCGGGCGCTCGACGCCCGCGCCCCGCGATGACGAAGCCGGCGCTCGACGTCCGGCACAGCCCGCGATGTGGAGGCC
>JAHBWC010000148.1 GCA_019637225.1 Labilithrix sp. | reverse complement strand
GGCGGCGGGCTTGCTGTGCACATGGCACGCGATCCAGGCAAGACACTGCGCAACTACGCGGCGGTCGTCGAGCTCCCCTCTCGTCTCCCACGTGCCCGTGCCCGTGCCCGTGCCCGTGCCCGATCTTGTCTCGGCTCAATCGCGACAGGAACGGGTGGCGCGCTCTAGACCGGCTGGGCGAGGGCCGCGCCGGCGTCGCCGCCGAACAGGGGAGCGCGCGTCCGCGTGGAGGCGTCGTCTTCGGCCTGCGCGCGGACGACGTCGTCGCGGAGGTCGAGGACCAGCTTGACGATGCTGACGACCTGCTCGGCCGTCGCCGGTACGAGGGGGATCGCCCAGGCGGCGCGCTCGAGCACGCCGAGCCGCGCCCTGAGGTGACGGCGCGCGGGGGTGTCGCACATCTCGAGCAGCGCCACGTGGCAGAACCGAAGGGCTTGGTCGAGGAGGGAGTCGGACATGCGCGCGAGGATGCACGCCGATCGCGGCGCGTGTGGGGAGCGCGTGCGACGTCACGGCGACAATCACGGTCGAGCTCCTTCGCGCGCGTCCGCGCCTCGGCTCGCCGGGCCGCCTCGGAGAGGACCGCGCGGCGCCTCGGCTCGCCGGCGCGACGAGAAGGCACGCGCTCGCGCGAATTTCGGTACTCTCGTCGTTATGAGCGAGTTCGCGCTTAAGACGGCGCTCCCGCAGTACCTCGTCAAGGAGCAGGAGAAGATCGAGAAGATCGCAGCCGCCGAGGGTCTCGACTTCTTCCCGACGGTCTTCGAGATCCTCACCTACGACCAGATGAACGAGATCGCGGCGTATGGCGGCTTCCCGAACCGCTTCCCGCACTGGCGCTACGGCATGGAGTACGAGCGCCTGGCGAAGAGCTACGAGTACGGCCTCTCGAAGATCTACGAGATGGTCATCAACAACAACCCGTCGTACGCGTACCTCCTCGAGGGAAACTCGCTGACGGATCAGAAGCTCGTCATGGCCCACGTGTACGGCCACGTCGACTTCTTCAAGAACAACTTCTGCTTCCGCTCGACCGACCTCGACACGGGCGGCCGCACCGTCGACCCCGCCTCGCGCCCGAAGAACTACGACCCGAACCGCCGGTGGATCGACAAGATGGCGAACCACGGCGCGCGCGTCCGGCGCCACGTCGCGCGCCTCGGCATCAACAAGGTCGAGGACTTCATCGACCAGTGTCTCAGCCTCGAGAACCTGATCGACCCGCACGCCGCCTTTCACGGCCGCCGCCCGCGCAAGGACCCGGACGCGGAGGAGAAGGCGACCGAGATCCCGCGACTCAAGTCGAAGGACTACATGGAGTCGTTCATCAACCCCGAGGAGTACCTCGAGGAGCAGCGCCAGAAGATCCAGGCCGAGAAGGAGCGCGAGAAGAAGTTCCCGGTCCACCCGGAGCGCGACGTCCTCAAGTTCTTGCTCGAGAACGCGCCGCTCGAGCGCTGGGAGCGCGACGTCCTCGAGATCATCCGCGAGGAGGCCCTCTACTTCGTCCCGCAGATGCAGACGAAGGTGATGAACGAAGGGTGGGCGAGCTACTGGCACTCGAAGCTGATGACGACGAAGATCCTCGATGCGTCGGAGATCATCGACTACGCCGATAACAACGCCGGGGTGCTCGCGACGAGCGGCGGCCGGCTGAACCCGTACAAGCTCGGCGTCGAGCTCTATCGCAACATCGAGGAGCGCTGGGACAGGGGGCAGTTCGGCAAGGAGTGGGAGGAGTGCGACGACCTCGACGCGAAGAAGCACTGGAACCTTCGCCTCGGCCTCGGAAAGAAGAAGATCTTCGAAGTGCGCTCGCTCTACAACGACGTCACGTTCATCGACGAGTTTCTCACCGCCGACTTCTGCCGCGACCAGAAGCTCTTCAGCTTCTCGTGGTCGAACCGCAACGAGCGCTACGAGATCGAGACGCGCGAGTTCAAGCAGGTCAAAGAGAAGCTCCTCTTCCAGCTCACGAACGCGGGTAACCCGTTTCTCTACGTCGAGGACGCGAACTACGACAACCGCGGCGAGCTCCTCATCCGCCACGATCATCAGGGGCTCGACCTCAAGGCCGACTACGCGCGCGAGTGCATGAAGAGCCTCGTGCGGGTGTGGAAGCGGCCGGTGAACCTCCTCACGATCGTCGAGGGCAAACAGGTCATGATCCGCTTCGACGGGCGCGAGCACTCGACGCGGCACATGAGGCCATAGCGGCGTCCCGCTCGGAGCGGCGCAGGTGCTCTGCGCGCGCGCTCCGGGCACCGTCGGACCGGACCGGAGACGCGATGGCGTTCGTTCGTGACGAAGCGCACTGGCTGTTCAAGCTCTCGCCGGACGAGTGGATCCGCGCGGCGATGGGCGAGCTCCGTCGCGCGGAGGAGGCGTACCGGAAGAAGAACGCCCGCGCCGGGCTCGCGGGCGCGAGGCGCGCGGCGGGGATGGCGCTGAACGGTGCGCTCATCGTCGTGCCGGACGACGCGTGGGGCCGCTCGTACATGGATCACTTGCTCGCGCTGAGGGGCGACGCCTCGGGCACCGTCCCGGAGCGCGTCCGCGAAGCGTGCGCGATCCTCGTCGAGACGCCGCTCCCCGGCGGCGCGCTCGTCGCGATTCGAACGGCGAGCGCCGACGAGCGCGTCCTCGAGGCGGTCCGTGACGTCGTCGCGCACGCGTACGCGGTCGTGAAGCGCGGCGGCGAGCCGAGCTGACGCCCGCGCGTCGCGGCGGTCATTGCGCGCGCATCATGAAGGGTGACGCGGCGGTGTTCGCGTGCGCGTCACCAAGGCGTGACGCGCGACGGACGGTGCTCAGCGGCGATTGCGGACGCGGCCGGCCTTGGCGTAGCTCCACGAGGAGCCCTGCGTCATCGGGTCGGCCTTGGCGCGCGCGGCGCTCTCCTCGGCGAGCTTGTCGGCGACGGAGATGCGCTCGTCCGTGTTCTTCGTCGTGCCCTTCGGCACGAGGCCGAGGTTCTCGGCGAGATCGGACGAGTCGACGACGGTGAGGCGACCCTTCACGGGGACCCACTTCGGGAGGCGCTCGTCGGAGACGGTTCGGACCTTCGAGGTCTTGAGGTTGTGGGTCGTCAGGACGGGAGCGTCCGACGGCGCATACGCGGGGCCGACCGCGGTGTCGATCGTGCGCTCGCCCGAAGGCGCCGCCGCGAACATGGGCATCGCCTGCGGCGCGGCCGGGGGCGCCTGGGGCGCGGGCTGGGCGTGGGCGACCTCCGCGGTCGCGATCTGCGCGGCGGTCAGCTGGACCGGGGCCGGCGTCACCGAGGTGCGCGACGAGGCGGCGAGATCGCCGCGATTGCGGCAACCGACGGTGAGCGCTGCGAGGGACGCGAAGAGGAGGCAGGCGGTGCGGGAAGAGACCACGGACCTACATCGTGCAACCGCGATGCCGGCCCTGCGCGCTTCGTCGCATCTCGCGGATCGCGCCATTTTCTGCGGTCGCGCCGCGCGGAGAGGACGCGGTGCCCCATGATCTTCGCCGAAGCTGTTGATCTGTCGACGATCCGGTGGAGGAAGTCACCAGCGTCGCGGTCTGCGCGGTTCGCGCCGCACGCTGGATCTCGACTGACGCGACCGCCGCCCTCGCGCATCGACTCGGTGCTCTTCCTCTCTCCACGTGCATCGATTCGAGAGAATCGATGCACTAGACTCCGCGGGCCCCGATGAACCACGCCGCCCGCGCCGCCGTCGCCTTCGCTCTGCTCGCCGGATGCACGAACCCGCCGCCGGCCGCAGGGCCGGAGACGGTGACGACGCCTCCGCAGCCCGCCGCGACGCCCGAGCCCGCGCGGTCGGGGCCGGCGCCGAGCGCGTCCGCGCCGGTCGCGAGCGCGCCTCCCGCCGAGGCGCTCCCGCCGCCGAAGCCGACGACACTCTCGCTCGCGCGGACCGGCGACGCGGCGCTCGACGCGCAGCTCGCGGAGGCCGACAAGGCGTTCGAGGCCGGCGATCTCGCCGCCGCCCTCGCGGGTTACGAGGCCGCGAAGAAGGCCGCGCCGCGGCGGGCGGGGCCGATCGTGGGCGCCGCGCGCGTCAAGGTCACCAAGGCGAGCCCGGCGCTCGGCTTCGCCGCCGCCGAGAAGAACGCCGACGTGATCGCCGCCGCCAAGGACCTGAAGCGCGCCGCCGATCTCGAGCCGGGGTATGGGCCGGCGCACGTCGAGCACGGCCGGGCGCTCCTCCTGCTCGGCAGCGCCGCCGAGGCGGAGGCGGCGCTCCGCAAGGGAGCCAAGCTGGTCCCCGAGGAGGCCGAGGCGCACTCCGCGCTCGGCATCGCGCTGCTCGCGACCGGCAAGACCGAGGAGGCGCTCGTCGAGCTGACGAAGGCGAAGGAGCTCGATCCGGGGAGCGCGGCGCGGCGCGGGAACCTCGGCACGGTCCTCTTCATGCGCGGCCGCGTGCGCGACGCGATCAAGGAGTACGAGGTCGAGGCGCGCCTCGCCCCCGACGACGCGCGCGCGCACTCCGATCTCGGGACCGCGCTGCTCGCCGAGAGCGACTTCACCCGCGCGATCCCCGAGCTCCGTCGGGCGATCGAGCTCGAGCCGAAGCGGGCGACCTTCCGCTCGAACCTCGGGTACGCCCTGCAGCTCCAGGGCAGGGTGGCGGACGCGATCGTCGAGTACAGGGAGGCGCTTCGCCTCGACCCGAAGCTCGCGAGCGCGTGGATCAACCTCGCGACCGCGCTCGCGCGGGACCCGAAGACGCGCGGCGAGGCACGCCAGGCGCTGAAGACGGCGGGCGGCATCGATCCGACCGATCCGCGCGTGAAGGCGAACCTCGAGGAGCTCGACGCGCTCGAGAAGCAGAGCGGGGGCGGGGAGCCGACTCCGTCCAGCGCGCCGAAACCGAAGCGCTGATCGCCGCGCGACGACCGCCGATCGCGCGTCGGTCGGCGCCGACGATTCGCCTCGTCGCGGCGCCGCGCGCCTGCTCGATGGGGTGCGGCGGCGTCGCCGTATGCGCCTCGCCGGCGTGCTCGTCGGACGCTCGAAGATCGCTCCCGGAGCGCTCGTTTCGGGCGCTCGTTTGGGGTGATCACGAACACGTTTAATCGTGCACCTTCCGCGAGTTGCCATGCACCTCTCGTGTGACGCACGAAGGTGCGCGCGGGGGTGTCCAGAAGATTGCAGAATCCAAGTTGACGCCCGGAGCCGACCTCTCGTAGCGTACGCGCCACCTCGATGAGAGGGCCGCGTGGATCGTGATCCAGGCGACCGGGATTCAAGGCAGCAGTTGCAGTTGCAGTTGCAGTTCGTAACAGTGGAAGTGGAGGCATCCCGATGGCAGTGGGCAAGGTGAAGTGGTTCAACGACGAAAAGGGCTGGGGCTTCATCAAGCAGGACAACGGCCCCGACGTCTTCGTGCACTACTCGCAGATCTCGGGCGATGGCCGCCGCCGCCTCTTCGAGGACGAGATGGTGGAGTTCGAGATCAAGGAGGGCCCGAAGGGGCTCCAGGCGATCAACGTCGTGCGCCAGGACGGCGCTGCGGCGATGGCCTGACGAGAAGTCGTCGGCTCCACATCCCGCCGAGGGGGGACTTCGCCAGCTCCTGGTGAAGGTAGTCGACACGACAGGCGCCTGCTCCGATCCGGAGCAGGCGTTTTGCCGTTAAGGGCTCGGCGTCGAGGACGCGCGAGAGGCGCGCGGCCGTCGACCCGGCGTCAGTGCCAGGCCGGGACGCGCGCGATCCGGAACGCCTCGGTCGACGGCTCGAACACGTGAGCCTCGATCTCCTGGAGGGCGCCGGCGCCGTCGAACTCGTAGAGGTTGAAGCCCGCCATCCGGTGCTCGTCGGCGTGGTGGAGCGAGGCGCTCGTCGCGCCGACGGCGAGCAGGCTCCCCGCGCTCGTCCGGAAGTCGCGCTGCATCCGGTTGTGCAGGTGGCCGTGCAGGAGGAGGCCGCTCCCGAGCCCGGCGATCACGTCTCCGAGATCGCCCGCGTCGACGAGGCCCTCGACGAGCGTCTTGAGGCGCGACGGCGGGTTGTGGATCGGGTGATGCAGCGCGAGGATCGGCGTGCGGCGCTTCACCTCGTCGTGGGCGAGGATGCGCGCGAGCGCCTCGAGCTGCTTTCGGCCGAGCGATCCGGACGCGACGAGCGGCGGACGCGGCACGGCGCTCGAGAGCCCGATCAGCGCGAGGGGCCCGCGGAGCTTCACGACCGGAAAGCGGCCGAGCTCGATGTCCGCCGCGAGGTCGGGCAGATCGCTCTCGAGGTAAGGCGCGAAGAAGCGCGTGAAGCGCTGCGCGCGCATCGCGCCGCGCGTGTAGAGGTCATGGTTGCCGGGGACGATCGTGACGTCGTCCGCCGCGACGCCGAGGTCCGTCTCGATGAGGCGCTTGACCGCCTCGAACTCCTGCTCGAGCGCGAGGTTCGTGAGGTCGCCGGTGATGACGACGTGATCGACCTTCGCCTCGGCGATCGCGCGCGCGACCGCGCGGACGTGGCCGGGACGATGCTTGTGCTCCCGCTTCAGGCGCAGGTTCACGAGGCCGGTGAAGCGCTTGTTCAGGAAGCGGCTTCGGCCGACGCCGTCGAGCGCGAGGACGTGGAGATCGGAGAAGTGCGCGACACGCATGATGCTGAGCTGGGTTCGGGGGAGGGGAGCGCGAGAGCGCGCGCCCGCGGGGAGACCTTAGCGTGCCTTTCGCGCCCGCGCCCCAGTTTGCGCGCCGCGATCGGCGCGGCGACGTCAGAGGCTCTTCGCGCAGCGGAAGCCGACCTCGCGCTCGGCGAAGGTCGAGGCGCGTCGCGCCGCCGCGCGCAGCCAGTGCGCGCCGTCGCGGTAGGAGCCGCCGCGGATCACGTGGCCGAGGACGCCGAACGAAGGACCCGTCGGGTTGACCTGCGCGCCGCGGCGGTAGCCGAACTGCTGCTCGTCGCGGTCGTACCAGTCGGCGACCCACTCGGCGACGTTGCCGGCCATGTCGAAGAGCCCCGTCGGCGTGGCGCCGTCGGGGAAGGAGCCGACCGGCGCGAGCCCGACGAAGCCGTCGCGCCCGTCGGTGGGATCGTCGGCGTAGGCGCCGTGATTCGCGAGCCGAGGGCTGTAGACCTTGCCCCACGGGAACGTGTTGTTGGCGTGGCCGCGCGCGGCGAGCTCCCACTCGGCCTCGGTGGGCAGGCGCCCGCCCGCCCAGACGCAGTAGCTCGACGCGTCGTCCCAGGTCACGTGCGTCACGGGGTAGCTCGGGACGTCGTAGCGCGGATCGCCGGGGTCGAACGACGGCGGCGAGCACGCGGACGCCGCGACGCAGCGGCCGTATTTCTCGACGGTGACCTCGGTGACGTCGAGCTCGAAGTCGCTGAGCGTCACCTCGTGGGCGTGACCTTCGGCGCGGACCGCGAACGCGACGTCCCACACGCGCTCGGTCCTCTGGCACAGCGGGCCGAACGGCTCGCGCGCGCAGAGCTGGAGGGCCTCCTGCATCTCCTGCGGCGTCGAGCCCATCACGAAGCGGCCGCCGGCGATGCGCACGCGTCGATCGTGCGGGCGGCGCAGCGCGACGACGCCCGAGGCGGTCGCGGCGCGCTCGGTGGGTTGCGAGAGGCCGTGCCACAACGACTCGACGCGCGGCGGCCTCCGCGCGCGCTCGAGCCCGGCGAACGGCCCCGAGGTCCCAAGGTCGGGGCTGACGAGGTAGAGCGTCGCGAAGAGGCCGAAGGCAGCGCCGCTCATCTCGGTCACCCCGTGAGGATGCGCATCGGCCGCTCGAGGAGATCGCGCAGCTCCGCGAGGAACGCGGCGCCCACGGCGCCGTCGACGACGCGGTGATCGCACGACAGCGTCACCGCGAGCTTCTTGCCCGGCGCGACGGCGCCGTTCTTGACGACCGGCTCGTCGCGCACCTGACCCACGGCGAGGATGGCGCCCTCCGGCGGGTTGATGACGGCAGCGAACTCGTCGATCCCGAACATGCCGAGGTTCGAGATCGAGAACGTCCCGTCGCTCATCTCTTCGGGCTTGAGCTTCTTGGCGCGCGCGCGGGAGGCGAGGTCGCGCACCTCGCGGGCGATCGCGACGACGGACTTCCGGTCGGCGTCGCGCACGACCGGCGTGACGAGGCCGTCGGGGATCGCGACGGCGACCGAGACGTCGACGCGATCGTGCACGAGGATCGCCTCGTCGGTGAACGACGCGTTCGTCTCCGGGACGCGGCGGAGCGCGGCCGCGCACGCCTTGATCAGTAGGTCGTTGATGCTGATCTTGTCGGCTTTCGGCGCCTCGCCGTTCGGCTTGCCTCCGGACGGCTTCGCGCCCGCGGCGAGGTCGGCGTTGATCTGCTCGCGGAGCGCGACGAGCTCCTCGGCGTCGACGTCGATCGTCAGGTAGAAGTGCGG
The DNA here is from genome assembly GCA_019637225.1 of Labilithrix sp. Classification (GTDB taxonomy): domain Bacteria; phylum Myxococcota_A; class Polyangia; order Polyangiales; family Polyangiaceae; genus Labilithrix. The sequence goes on along the minus strand of JAHBWC010000148.1, from coordinate 1,301 downwards.
GACGGTCTGCTTCGACTGCGTGAGGCGACGCGCGATCGTCTTGCGCATCGGCGAGAGCGGGCGGACCTCCGGCGGAGCGAGCGCGAGGAGCCCCGTCTGCCCCGGCTGACCGGCGCGAGCGAGCGGCGCGGGCGCCTTCTCGCGGGGCTCGCCCTTGCCGAGGGCGTCGAGGTCGGCGGGGACGATGCGCCCGTGCTCGCCGCTGCCCTGCGCGCCGGCGAGATCGATGCCGCGCTCGCGCGCGACCTTGCGGACGTACGGCGAGGCGAGGACGCGCTCGCCGTTGGCGCCGCCGCGCGCGGGGGTCGCGACGTCGCGCTCGGTGCGCGTCAGGACGTTGCCCTTGTCGACCGGCGCGGACGGCCGCATCGTCTGCGGCGCGGCGGCGCGCGCGGCCTTCTTCTTGGGGGCCGCGGCGGCCTTCTTCTTCGGCGCGCCGGCGCGGGGCGAGCGCGGCGTCTCGGCCGGCTCCTCGTCGTCGGCGTCCTCGTCCTCGTCGCCTTCCGGCTCGTCTTCCTCTTCCGGCTCTTCCTCTTCCGCCTCTGGCTCGTCGCGCTTCGCGTCCTTCTTCTTGGCGGCCGGCGTCTTCTCGGCGGCTCCGCCGCCCGCCTCGGCCACGAGGCTCGAGATGTCCTCGCCCTCGTTACCGAGGATGGCCACGGGCTGGCCGAGCTTGACCTCGGCGCCCGCCTCGACGAGCAGCTTGAGGAGCGTGCCCTTGTCGAAGGCGCGAAACTCCATCGTCGCCTTGTCGGTCTCGACCTCGGCGAGGAGATCGTCGACCTCGACGGAGTCGCCCTCCTTCTTGTGCCAGGTGGCGAGGACGCCCTCCTCCATGGTCGGGGAGAGCTTCGGCATGTCGAGGATCTTCGCCATGATCTGCTGTTCTCTTCGCGTTTCTCGGTTCACTTCGCTTCGTCGGCTCGAGCCGCCCCCCGTTCGGGGAGCGCGTCGAGCTAGCCCTGACCGCGCCCGCGGTTCACCACGCGCTCGACCGCCGCGACGACGCGCTCCGGCTGCGGCATGCAGAGCTGCTCGAGCTTGGCGTTGTACGGCATCGGGACGTCGAGGGTGGTGACGCGGAGCACGGGCGCCTCGAGCCAGTCGAACGCGAGGCGCTGCACGCGGTCGGCGACCTCGGCCCCGACGCCGCCGTACGGCCAGCCCTCGTGCACGACGACGCAGCGGTGGGTCTTCTGGACGGACGCGGCGATCGCGTCCTCGTCGAGCGGGCGGAGCGAGCGCAGATCGACGATCTCGACCGAGATCTTCTCCTTCTCGAGCGCCGCCGCGGCCTCCAT
>JAHBWC010000147.1 GCA_019637225.1 Labilithrix sp. | reverse complement strand
CGCGCCCCCAGGCGCGCTCACCGCCCCCGACGCGCGCGCGAGCACCGGCGCCGCGCCCGGATCGGATCCCGCCGAGCCCGCAATGCGCGTCTCGCCGAGCGCCGGCTCCGACGAGGTCGGGCGTCGTGCCCCGGACGGCGCGGGGAAGAGGACGCCCGGCGACATGAGCGTCTCGGGCGCACCGGGGTCGAGCGGCACGCGCGTCTTCTCGATCGGCGCGAGCTCGTGGAGCGCCGCGAGCATCCGCTCGGCCGACGCGAAGCGCTCTCCCCGATCGCGCGAGAGCGCGCGCGCCACGAACGCGGCGACCTCGGGCGCGAGGCTCGGATCGATCGCGCGAAGATCCGGCGCGTCGCGCATGCAGATCGACAGGATGATCTGCTCGTACGTCTCGCCGGTGTGCGGCGGACGACCGGAGAGGCACTCGAAGAGGATCGCGCCGACGCTGTAGATGTCCGCGCGCGCGTCGACGTCCGGCATCGCCTGCGCTTGCTCGGGGCACATGTAGAACGGCGTGCCGAGGACCGTGCCGCGTCCCGTGAGCGCGAGCGGCGAGGTCTTGTCGCGCGGGCGCTCGATCTTCGAGACGCCGAAGTCGACGATCTTCGCGAAGAGCGGGTCGGTGTCGCTCTTCACGAGGAAGACGTTGTCGGGCTTGAGATCGCGGTGGACGATGCCGGCGGCGTGCGCCTTCGCGAGGCCCTTCAGCACCTGCGCGACGACGTGCATCGCCTCGGGGACGGGCACCGTCCGCGTCCGGCGGAGGCGCTGCCCGAGGTCCTCACCGCGGAGCAGCTCCATCACGAGGTACGGCCGGCCGTCCTCGGTGCCCGCGTCGAACACCGTGACGATGTGCGCGCTCTCGATGGCGCTCATCGCGCGCGCCTCGCGGGCGAAGCGCGCGACGATCCGCTCGTCGGTCGCGAACTCCTGATCGATGAACTTGATCGCGACGCGCTTGCCGAGGCCGAGGTGCTCCGCCTCGTAGACGGCGCCCATGCCGCCGTGACCGACGAGCGCGCGGAGGACGTAGCGACCGGCGATCGACTTGCCGATCAACGCCTCACGAACGGCCCGCGCGCGCTCTTGTTCCCCAGCGCGCCCGCTACTCACTGAAGCTTCGTCGAGCTCGCTCATCCGCCGCGTCCCGATGGACGCTGTGAAGCCTATCAGGACGAGCGGTTAGGCTCGACCCTTGCTCGACCTCGACCCGCGGAAGGCCCGCGGCCCGGCCGGCGACTACTTGGCGAGGCCCGCCAAGGCGTGAACCTGGGCGGAGAGACGCGCGATCGTGCGCGACGCGGCCTTCACGTGGACGGCGCCCTTGGTGGCAGCCTTGTCGAGCGCCTTGGTCGCGGCCTTGAGCGCGACGTCCGCCGCGCCCTTGTCCTTCGCGTGCAGAGCCGTGCGAACCCGCTTCACGAGCGTGCGAACCGAGCTGTTGATGGCGCGGTTACGCGCGGTCTTGACGATACGCTGGCGGTTGCGCTTCTCGGCGGAGGGATGATTGGCCACGTTTCAGGATCCTCGAACAAAATGGCCCGTCTGGGGCCTAGGGAGGGCGCACTTTACGGGCGGGGCCAGGAAAGTCAAGCTGGTCGGCGGCCTTGCGTGGCTTCGAGCGCCCCTTCGGGCGGCGCGAGGCGGGGGCCAGGCTGACGCGCAACCGTAGGTCATCACGATTCTTTCAGCCATCCCCAAAGGGCCCTACCGGGCCGGCCGGCCGACCCAGGCTCCGGCGCAGGCGAGCGCCCAGGCGATGGGCGAGAAGGCGAGCGCAAAGATCAGCGCCACCGGAGCCGCGAGCCCGAGCAGGACGAGCGTGAGGAGGATGGCCAGGCCCGACGCCAGCGCCGGCTCGAGCAACGTCGGGAGGTTCGACGCCCGGGCGATCAGGTAACCGCTGACCGGGAACGCCAGCAAGAGGCCCGATCCGAGCAGCGCGACCGGCGCGGTCGTGCTGACGTCGTGCTCGTCGACGATGGAGAAGTCGACATGCGCCCAGTGGCCGAACGCGACCGAGAGCGCCAGCCCCACCGTCATCACGCCGACCGTGACGAGCGCGCCGAAGACGATCCAGCGAAGCGTGATCGGCTGCCCCTCGCGCCGCATCGCCTCGCGCACCGAGCGGAGGCTCGGCGGGCTCGAGACCACGTAGAGCGACGAGACCCGCTCGAGGAGGACCGACGTGCGCGAGCCGCGCTCGGCGATGAGCGCGTCTTCCCGCGCGCGCAGGTCGCGGATCGCGAAGATGGTCGGCACGACCATCGCCAGCAAGAGCGGGAGCGTCCCGACGAGCGCGCCCGGCCCGCGGCCGTAGACGAGGTGCGCGTAGATGCCGTGCGCGACGGTCGCGACGATCCACGCGCCGGGGAAGATCGCGCCGGGGCGCTTGATCCGCTTCGCGCGGCCGAGCGCGTAGCCCCAGGTGCACGCGAAGAACACGTGCGCCGGCAGGGCGACGGCCGTGCGCGCGATCCAGATCCATCCGAACGCGTGATCGCGCAGCGTGAGCGCGTTCTCGATCGTCGCGAAGCCGAGCGCGGCCGCCGAGGCGTAGACGAGGCCGTCCATCGGCTCGTCGAAGTGCTTCGACCGGAACGCCGGCCACATCGCGGCCACCTTCGACGCCTCGCGGATGGGCGCGGCGAACCCGAAGAGGAAGAGCATGCTGCCCGCGCCGCCCGTGACCTGCGCGTGCATGTCGAGGCCTGTCCACACCGCCGCGCGGCCCTCGATCAAGGCCGTGCCCGCCTTGCCCGCCCCGCCCAGGACGAAGACGAGGAGCACCAGCCAGAGCGGCTCGCGACGCCGATCGGACAGGAAGACGACGAGCAGAAGGAGAAGCGCGGGGACGAGCGACGGCCCGATCCAGCGCATCCACGCAAACACGGCGTGAGCTTAGCGCGAGCCGCGCGCGGCGACGACACGCTCGAGCGCCGTCGCCGCCGACGCGACGTCGATCGCCGCGTCCGTGAGCGGATCGAGCGCGTCCGAGCGAGCGGCGCCGGCCGCGCGCCGCGCCGCCTCCGCGAGCCCGAGCGACGCGAGGTCGACACGGTCGAGCTCGGCCCACTCGAGCGGGACCGCGACGACGACCGGCTCGCCCGCGCGCCCCGGACACGGCGAGAAGGGCGCGGTCACCGCGTCGACGGCGTCGAGCTGCACGCCCGGAGGCGCGGCTTCGCCGGCGAGCTGCGCGAGGAGCGACGCGAGCGGCGCCGCCGCGGCCGCAGGCGCCGGCCCGATCCCGACGAGCACCACGACGGCGCTCGGGCCGGCGGACATCACCGCCGCCGGCAGGCCGATCTGCGTCGCCAGCGCTCGGACGCCGCGCGCGGCGGCCCCGACCGCTCCGGCCGGCGCTCCGGGCTCGGCGCGGACGCGCACCGCGACGAGGTCGGCGACGTCGGGGCGGTCCGCGGCGAACGGCGGACGCTCGACGGACGGCGCGCCCGCCTCGACGGCGAAGAGGAGGACGTCGAGCGAGTCGACCAGGTACCCGCGCACCTCGCGCGCGCCCGCGCCGATCGTCTTCGTCCGCACGAACGCCGGCGTCCACTTCGGCGGCGGCCACAAGGCGGCGCCGTCGGGCGCACGGAGCGCGCACGCTCGCCCGGCCGTGTGCCGGAGCAGCGCGGGCGCGACGGCCTCGAAATACGTGCAGAGCGCATCTTTCGTCGTCCCGTCGAGGAGGATCGGACGAGCGGGCGCGGTGACATGGATCCGCCGCGCCGCGCGCGTCGCGACCGGTCGCGCCTCGGGCGTCGCGACCGGCGGCGACGCGTCCGGCACGGCGACGCCATCGTCGGGCGCGGCCGTACAGTCCGTCGGGATCACGTCCGGCCTCACGCCGCGGAACACCGGAAACCGCAAGAGCCTGAGGCCGCTCGGATCGAGCGAGAAGCCGCCGTAGCGCACCGAGACGACGAGCTCGGGCAGGCAGTGATGACGCTTCGCCTTCGGAGGGTACTTCCCCTCGGCGACGGGCTCGGCGACCTCGATCGGCAGCAGCCGCTCGAGGAGCATGTCGATCGTGGTCGCGTCGAGGCCGCTGCCGACGCGCCCGCGGAAGACGAGCCGATCGCCCTCGTAGGCTCCGAGGTCGAGGGCGCCGAGGCGCGCGCGATCGCGCTCGCCCTCGGTCCAACCGATGACGACGAACTCCGCGTCGAGCTCGGCCTTGATCTTCAGCCAGTCGAACGTGCGCTCGCCGCTCCGGTACGGCGAGCCGAGCTTCTTCGCGACGACCCCTTCGAGGCGACGCTCCCGGCAGAGGCGGAAGAGCTCGACGCCGTCGGCGAACGTGGGGTGCCGGCGAACGAGCCCGCCCGCGGCGCCCTCGGCCGGGATGACGCGCTCGAGGATCTCCTTGCGCGCTTCGAGCGGGAACGCGCGGACGTCGTAGGCCCCGATCGCGAGCACGTCGAAGACGACGTACACGACCGGCACGGACGCCGCCGCGCGCGCGGCCCGGCTCGCGGCGCGGTTGCCCATGCCCGCCTGGATGCGACGGCCGAGCCGCTGGAAGTCGGGTCTCCCCTCCTCGTCGAAGGCCACGATCTCGCCGTCGAGGACGAGACGCGGGTCGGCGAGCGAGCGGACCGCGCCGGCGATCTCGGCGTAGCTGTCGGTCGCGTCGCGCAGCTTGCGGTACGAGAGCGCGACGTCGTCGCCCCTCTTGTCGGCGATGATGCGGACGCCGTCGAGCTTGAGCTCGAAGAGCCAGCCCGGCCGCGCGAGGACCGTCGCGTCGGCCTCGGCGCGCTCGCAGAGCATCGGCACGACGCGCCTCCCGTCGAGCTCGGAGGGCCGCGCGCCCAGGTACGCGGCGAGCTCCTCCCCCGGCGTCATGGCCGCGCCGTCAGAGCCCGAAGTGCAGCCCGAGCCGGAGACCGCCGGCGAGCTGGAGACCGGCGCTCGTGCCGGACTTCGCGTAGACCGGATCGTTCTCGATCGCGGCCTGCTGGTCCGGCGTGAGCGTCGCGAAGTTGCCGGGCTTGGCGACCGGCGGCCGGTTGAGGAAGAGGAAATCGCCGAGGAGCCCCGCGCCGACGGAGAAGAGCGGCGAGACGTAGTAGTCGAACGCGACGTCGACGCCGCCGTTGAAGCCGCGGATCGAGACGGCGTCGGTGCTCGCCGGCGTCTCGGTGTTCGTCGCGAGGCCCGCGTCGCCGAGGCGCCCGACGAAGGAATAGCCGCCGTGAAGACCGAACAGGATGTCGAACGAACTCACCGGGATCTTGAGCCCCGCCTCGGCGTTGATCTGCCACATGTTGAACGTGGAGAGCGCGTTGTGGCGGAGGCGCGCGCCGAGGACGAGGATCACGAAGCGGACGCCCGCGCCGACCGAGAACGCCGGGCCTCCCGCGCTCGTCTTCTCGATCTGGAGCGACTCCGACGAGAACTGCGACATGTTGATGTACGAGCCGCCGATCGAGCCGTCGAGCCAGAAGAGCTCGAAGTTTCGGCCGCTGTCCTTCTGCTCGGCCTCGTCGAGCCTCCGCGTCGTCTCGCCCTGCTGCTGCTGCTCGATCGTCGGGGAACCCGGCCCGCCCGGCGCGCCCGGGTTGATCGGCGGCGGAGGCGCGAGGTCTTGCGCCGAGGCGGTCCGACAGAGGGCGAGGACCGAAGCGCAGACGAAGAGACCGTGGAGACGGCGCATCTTGGTCAGTGTCGCACATCCCCGCCCGCTTTCGCGTCGGCATCCGACAAGCCGTCGACCTCGTCGTCGTCGAGCTCCGCGTCGGGCACCGGGATGCGGTACTCCTCGTTCATCCACTTCCCGAGGTCGATCGTCTTGCAGCGCGCCGTGCAGAACGGAAAGCTCGCGTTGACGGATCGGGGCTCGACCTTCTTGTCGCAGATCGGACACCTCGCCATGCCCGGCCTCATAGCACGCGGCGCCGCGACTCCGCCCGCGAACGGCACCGGGCACACGCCCCAAATGTTGACGAGACCGCGCCGCGGCGGGGACGATGGACCCGCAGGGGCGATGCGCTCGAGCCCTGCCAGGGGCGCCGCGCACCCCGCGAAGGAGCAGAGTTGACCGAGCCCGACAAGAGAGAGACGTCGACGTACAAAGAGGAGCGGCTCGAGCTCGAGACGATCGCGCGGCGCTTCGAGGGCACGCTCGGTCTCTGCTCCGCGCGCATCGACGCTCCGGATGCCGTCCTCGAGGTCGGCGGAGACGAGGTGTTCCCCGCGGCGAGCGTCATCAAGATCGCGCTCGCGCTCGAGGTGTTCTGCCAGGTCGAGGAGGGCGCGCTGGCGCTCGGCGAGCGCGTCGCATTGAAGACCTCCGACAAGGTCATCGGCGCGGGCGTGCTGGCGGAGCTCGCGGAGGGCATCTCCCCGACCGTGGGCGATCTCGTCTACCTCGCGATGGCGATCAGCGACAACACGGCGGCGAACCTGCTCATCGAGCGCGTCGGCAGCTTCTCCGTCAACGCCCGCCTCTCGGCGCTCGGGCTGAAGAAGACGCGCCTGTCCGGGAAGATCCTCGTGCACGAGACGAAGAGCGGGCCGCCTGCGACCGAGGACTTCGGCGCTTCGGCGTCGCCCGCGGGCGACGGCGACGACGGACGCGGTGAGCGCTCTCCGGTCACCGCGCGTGAGCTCGTGGAGCTCCTCGGCCGCGTCTACCGCCGCGACGGTCTGCCCGCGCCCGCGTGCGACGCGCTCCTCGAGATCCTCCAGAAGACGCAGACCGCGAGCTCGATCCGACGCGGCCTGCCCGAGTCGCGCTTCCGCGATCGGACGCCGGCGCGCCTCTTCCACAAGACCGGCTCGATCCGAGGCGTCGTCAACGACGCCGGCATCGTCGCCACCGAGCGCGGGGCCTACGCCGTCGCGCTCCTCAGCAAGGGCTCGCGCGACCTCCGTCCGACGCAGGACAACGTCGCGCGTATCGCGCTCGCCGACGCCTCGCGCGTCATCTACAAGGCGATGCGCGAGGAGTGAAGAGCCGGCGCGCCGCGCCGATCACTCGGCGGGGACGGCCTCGGCGACCTCGGCGGCCGGAGCCGTCGCGACGACCGCGCTCGTCTTCTCCTCGACGACGCAGCTCTGCTCGAGGAGCTCGGCGACGTCGAGCTGCTTGATCTTGTCCTCGAGGCTCTGGCTCTTGAGGCCGTCGGTGAGCATCGTCATGCAGAACGGACAGGCGCTCGCCACCGTCTTGGCGCCGGTGTCGACGAGCTGCAGCGTGCGCTTCACGTTCACGCGGTTCTGGTTCTGCTCCTCCATCCACATCTGCGCGCCGCCGGCGCCGCAGCAGAGGCCGCGCGTCTTCGTCCAGTACTCCGGCTCGACGAGCTCGACGCCCGGGATCGCCTTCAAGATCTCGCGGGGCGAGTCGTAGACGTCGTTGTAGCGGCCGAGGTAGCAGCTGTCGTGGTACGTGACGCGGCCGACGACGGGCTTCTTCGGGACGAGCCGCCGCTCCGCGAGCAGGCCGCAGAGGTAGTCGGTGTGGTGGACGACCTCGAGCTTCACGCCGAAGTCGGGGTACTCGTTCTTGATCGTGTTGAAGCAGTGCGGGCAGGCCGTCACGACGGTCTTCATGCCGCCCTGCTCCTTGTACGTGTTGAGCACCGCGGCGTTCGACTCGGCGAGCATCGCGAAGATGTGCTCGGCGCCCGCGCGACGCGCCGGATCGCCCGTGCACGACTCCTCCTGGCCGAGGATCGCGAAGTCGACGCCGGCTTGCTGAAGCAAGCGCGCCGTCGCCCGCGCGATCTTCTTCGCGCGGTCGTCGTAGCTGGCCGCGCAGCCGACCCAGTAGAGGACCTCGGCGTCGGGCTTTTCGGCGAACGTCTTGATGCCGAGGCCGTCCGACCACGCCGAGCGATCCATGCGCGAGAGGTTCCACGGGTTGCCGTTGACCTCGAGCGCCTGGAACGGCTTCTGGAGCTCGTGCGGGAACTCGTTCCGGATCATCACGAGGTTTCGGCGCATGTCGACGATCTTGTCGACGTAGGAGATGAGCACCGGGCACTGCTCCTCGCAGGCGCGGCAGGTGGTGCAGGCCCAGAGGACGTCGGGGTGGACGACCTCGGGCGCGAGGTTGATCGGCGTGTACGTGACCGGCCGCGTCGCGCCCTCGCGCTCGTTGGCGAGCAGCTCGTCGTCGACCGCGCCCTCCGCGGCCGCGGCGGCGCCGTCGAGCCCGGGGCCCCAGCGCATCTCGCGCTCCACGAGCTCCTTCTCGTGGTCGTACATGTGATCGCGCAAGGCGAGCGTGAGGTGCTTCGGAGAAAGGATCTTGCCGGTCTTGTGGGCCGGGCAGTTGTCCGAGCAGCGGCCGCACTCGGTGCAGGTGTAGAAGTCGAGGACGTCCTTCCACGAGAGGTGCTCGATCTTCGCGACGCCGATGTCGGCCATCGTCGGATCGGGCATCTCGGACGCCTCCATCATCTTCTCGGTCAGCTTCTCGAAGTTCTCGGCGATCGGCCGGAGACGACCGCGCGGCTCGAGGTCCTTGAAGAAGACGTTCGGGATCGCCGTGATGACGTGGAAGTGCTTCGAGTGCGGGAGCAGGTTCAAGAAGACGAGGACGAGCGTCGAGTGAGTCCAGAACCCGACGTGCGCGAGCGTCACGAGCAACGACGGGCTCGCGTGGAGCTTCCGCAAGAGCGTCGACATCGCCGAGCCGGCAGGCGCGGGGAACGCCGAGAACTCCGCGTGCACCTCGCTCACCGGCGGCAGCGGCGCGATGACGTTCGCCATGCTCGCGCAGAGCTGGGGGCCGGCCGCGACGTTCGCGGGGAGGCCCGGCGCGCAGAGCTCGGCGTGCTTGTGGACGAGCGTGAGCGCCGCGCCGTCGTAGAGGACGTCCGTGATCATCATCGTCCCGATGATCCCGAGGATGAGCAGGCCCTCCCAGTGGAGGGTCATCCGCTTCTGCGGCCGGATCACGCGGTAGTAGACGAAGACCGAGACGCCCGTGACGACGAGCACCGCCACGATGTCCTTCGCGAACTCGTAGACCTTGCCGAGAGGCTGCGTCGGTCCGAGGACGAAGAGGTTCCACGACGAGTCGAAGCCACGCCCCCACAGCACGAGCGTGCGCATCGTGAGGACGAGGAACCCGACGAAGATGAGCTTGTGAGCCCAACCCGTGGGTTGGTAGTAGTTCATCTTCTCCTGCGCGAACGCGTAGCGGAACACCGCCGCGAGACGTTCGGGGATGCGATCGAAGCGGTTCGTGAACCGCCCGAGGCGCAGGAGCTGCCACCGCCGGATCGCCGACCAGGCGAACACCACGTGAGCGGCGACGATCAAGATGAGCATTGCGGTCGGGTTCATCGGTGATCCTCGACATATAGGGGCCTGGCCCTTTGCGTCAATCTCGGCATCGCGTCGGCTCCGTCCGACGCCACGGCGGGTCCCCGCGGAGAGGCCGCGAAAGCGCGACGGGAACGACGCCGGGCGAGGCCAGCGGCGAGGCACAGCCGATGCACCTGGCCGGGCGGAATGCCGCCGAAGGACCGCGCGATTCTCCGGAATCTCATCATCGTGATGGTCGCGAGCACGGGTGGCGCGCTCGCGGTCGGGACGACTTGCCTCGGGCGTGGCCGAGCGCGCCCCGAGCCGAACGTGACGGCGATCGGAGATCGCGGGAGCGCGGGCGCGAGCGCCGGAGGGATGCCCGAGGGTCCCGCCGGGAGGAGCACGATCACGTCGGGTCAGCTCCAGCGCGGCGGCTCCGCGATGGGCGCGCCGCCTCCAGCGTCGCCGAACCACGCCGAGCCGCCCAACGGCTTCGAGTCGCCGATGCGCCAGCCCCCGCCGCCGGCGCAGGTCCGCGGCGGGCCGCAGTCTCCGACGGCGGCGCCGCCGTTCCCGACCGGGCAACCTCCCTACATGTTCCCTCCCGGCGGGATGCCCCCGCAAGGCGGGATGCCCCCGCAAGGCGGGATGCCTCCGCAAGGCGCGATGCCTCC